>QFQX01000001.1 GCA_003248775.1 Shinella sp.
ACACCGTCGCCTATCACTTCCATGAGCCGCTCGGCGTCGTCGGCCAGATCATCCCGTGGAACTTCCCGATCCTGATGGCTGCCTGGAAGGTTGCTCCGGCGCTTGCCGCTGGCAATTGCGTGGTGCTGAAACCGGCTGAACAGACGCCTGCCTCGATCCTCGTGCTGGCCGACCTGATCGGCGACCTTCTGCCGCCGGGCGTTCTCAACATCGTCAACGGTTTCGGTCTTGAAGCCGGCAAGCCGCTTGCGACCAGCCCGCGGATTGCCAAGATCGCGTTTACCGGGGAAACCTCGACCGGTCGCCTGATCATGCAGTATGCCAGCCAGAACCTGATCCCGGTGACGCTGGAACTCGGTGGCAAGTCGCCGAACATCTTCTTTGCCGACGTCATGGCGGAAGACGACGACTTCCTCGACAAGGCTCTGGAAGGCTTCGCCATGTTCGCCCTCAACCAGGGCGAGGTGTGCACATGCCCGAGCCGTGCGCTGGTGCATGAGAAGATCTACGACCGCTTCATGGAAAAGGCCGTCAAGCGCGTCGAGGCCGTTCGGCAGGGCGACCCGCTGGACATGTCGACGATGATCGGCGCACAGGCTTCCAGCGAACAGCTGCAGAAGATCCTGTCCTACATCGATATCGGCAAGCAGGAAGGCGCGAAGGTACTGACCGGCGGTTACCGCAACGAGCTTTCCGGCGATCTGGCCGGTGGCTACTACGTCAAGCCGACGGTGTTCGAAGGCAACAACAAGATGCGGATCTTCCAGGAAGAGATTTTTGGACCGGTTGTTTCCGTCACCACCTTCAAGGATGAGGCGGAAGCGCTCGAAATCGCCAACGACACGCTGTACGGCCTCGGTGCCGGCGTGTGGAGCCGTAATGCCAACACCTGCTACCACTTCGGTCGCAACATCCAGGCCGGCCGTGTCTGGACCAATTGCTACCACGCCTATCCGGCCCATGCGGCCTTTGGCGGCTACAAGCAGTCCGGTATCGGCCGCGAGACCCACAAGATGATGCTCGATCATTATCAGCAGACCAAGAACATGCTCGTCAGCTACAGCTCGAAGGCTCTTGGTTTCTTCTGATATCCGTGTCCTGCCCCGAAGAAGAACGGGTCTCTTCCCACCTTCGTTCTTCTTTCACCCTCTCCCCGCCCGAACCGGGGGGAGGGTTCCTCGTTTGAAGCGCGGTGCAGTCTTCAAAGCCTGCGTTTGTGTTCCGAAATCGTGTTTTGCCGCGTGTCGTTGCAAGCCGTTTCACCGCCTTGCGCGACGTGCCACGGCGGAGAAAACGGATGATCGATCAGACAGACATTTCCCAGCCGCGCGTCCTCGCAACGGATGCAGCACTGGCCTTCCTCGATGAAATCAAGGCGGACCATCCCGACATTCTCTTCCACCAGTCGGGAGGGTGTTGCGATGGTTCCTCGCCGATGTGTTATCCGGCGAGCGAATATCGTGTCGGCGAAACCGACGTGAAGCTTGGAGAGATCGGCGGCGTGCCGTTCTATATCAGCGGCAGCCAGTTCGAGGTGTGGAAGCATACGCAGCTCATCATCGATGTCGTCGAGGGGCGGGGAGGCATGTTCTCGCTCGACAATGGCCGCGAGCGGCGTTTCCTGACGCGCTCCCGGCTGTTTTCCGGTGGCGAGGCCTGCGCCGTGCCGACGATCAATAACTGAGTGCCGGCAATATCCTCGAAAAGCAGAAAGCCCGCGCTCTCATTCGAGACGCGGGCTTTCCGTTGAATGCGAGTATTGAAACGATCAGTCGAAGAGGCTGGAAACGGACTCTTCGGCGGCCGTGCGGTTGATGGCTTCGCCGAGCAGGTTGGCCGTGGTCAGCACGCGGATATTGTGAGCCGACTGGACGGCGGTCGTTGGCTGGATCGAGTCCGTGATGACCAGTTCGCGCAGCTTCGAAGACGCGACACGGGTAACGGCGCCGCCGGACAGGACGCCGTGGGTGATGTAGGCGGTAACGCTGGTCGCGCCGTGCTTCAGGAGCGCTTCGGCGGCGTTGCAGAGCGTGCCCCCGGAGTCCACAATGTCGTCGATGAGGATGCAGTCCTTGCCGGTGACGTCACCGATGACGTTCATGACTTCGGATTCACCCGGACGATCGCGGCGCTTGTCTACGATAGCAAGCAGACAGTCGAGGCGCTTTGCCAGAGAGCGGGCGCGCACCACGCCGCCGACGTCGGGGGAGACGACCATGACGTTCTTCAGGTCGTAGTGTTCCTTGACGTCTCGGGCGAGGATCGGAATGG
This sequence comes from Shinella sp., assembly GCA_003248775.1. Lineage (GTDB taxonomy): Bacteria > Pseudomonadota > Alphaproteobacteria > Rhizobiales > Rhizobiaceae > Allorhizobium. The sequence continues at coordinate 2,272 of QFQX01000001.1, forward strand.
CATAGAGATTGTCGGTCGGGATATCGAAGAAGCCCTGGATCTGGCCTGCATGCAGGTCGAGCGTCAGGACACGGTCCGCGCCGGCTTCGGTAATCAGGTTGGCGACGAGCTTTGCGGAGATTGGCGTGCGCGGGCCGGGCTTGCGATCCTGACGGGCGTAGCCGAAGTAGGGAAGGACCGCCGTGATGCGCCGTGCAGAGGATCGACGGAAGGCGTCGATCATGATCAGCAGTTCCATCAGGTGGTCATTGGCCGGAAAAGCCGTTGACTGCACGACGAAAACGTCTTCGCCGCGTACGTTTTCTTGAATCTCTACGAAAATTTCCTGGTCCGCAAAGCGTCTTACGCTGGCCTTCCCGAGTGGTACGTTGAGATAATTGCAGATTGCCTCGGCAAGTTGCCGGTTCGAGTTACCTGCGAATACCTTCATTTTGGCCCGCCTATTGCCCTGCTGAGAATGGGCGCTTTTTACCGCCCTCAAGCTCGAATGCAATAGGCTAGACGACAATGAGAACTATTTTCGTGAAAACTATGTGACCTCGTTGCATCAACCGCGCTGGCTATCGCGCCAATTCACGTATTCGCCGATGGTTTTCGTGGCGATCTGCTGCATGAGCGATGCGGGTACGGCTTCCCATGGATCCTTCGAGGCGGACTTCAGGGTTTCCTGTCCCTGGATACGGTGAAGCCGGCCGCCATTCCCATCGAGAACGTCCCACACGTAGACGATGGTCACTTTGCCGCCATCGCCGAAGGCCGAGAAATAGCCTTTCAGGATATGTTCACTGGCGGGATCGGAGGAGGGCTTGATGGTGAGGCCACGGGCGCGGGCTTCGGCGCCGAGCTGGCGCGACAGCGGTGTCACTGCCTGAACCGGAGCGCCGATGATCGGCAGGAAACGGATGGTGCCGGCCGCCGCCGCCGGTGGAAGGGCTGCGACGTTTGACGGAGCGGCAGGCGGCATGGGCTGCTGGACCGCCGCGGGCTGCGGTTGCATCGCTTGCTGCTGCGGCATTGGTTGTTGCTGCGGCATGGGCTGCTGGTAGGAAGCGGATGGAGCTTCGGGATAGCTTCCGGGATCGCCATTCAGGGGAGCCGAAGCAACGGGATTATGACCGTACTGCAAGGCAGCTGCCTGGGCTTCCAGCGTGTTCTGCGGGCCTGGCATATAGCTGCTTGCGGAAAGGGAGCTGCTTTCGACGGGATAGGATGCCGTCGAGGAATTGTAGGAGCCGCCGGACTGGCTTGCGAGCGAGAGGTTGTTGTCGGTAACAGGCTGGCCGCCGTCGCCGACTTCCATCGGTGGTGTCAGGACTTCCGACGTGTTGCACGCCGTTAGCATGGCCGCCGCCATAATTCCTGTCATGGCCTTCCGTGGAAGTTTCATCTTACGCAACCGTCCTCAAGTCACCTCCGTGCAATTGAGGAGAATACGGATAAAATCCTAGCAAATCCTTATGGCGGCGTGATGAGGGCTGTGGACAGTCCGGCTGAGTGGGTTCAGCGGGTGATGAGTTCCAGCGAATGGCGGGAAAGCGGCCGGGGCGCGGTCGTCGTGGTGAGGTAGGTGTGCCCAAGCGTCATTGCCGTCTCGCGTTCGCTATCCATGATGATCATGTGGACGAAGAGCGACATGTCCGGAACGATCTGCTGGGTGTTGCCGGTGTGGAACATCTGATGCTCCATCCACGAGGGTGCGAAACGCGCGCCGAGCGAATATCCGCAGGCATTCAGCCGGTGACGCGCAAGGCCGCGCTCGTCCATGATGCGGGCGTGGGTGTCGAAGACGTCGCCGAAGGTATATCCCGGCCTCAGCACCCCTTCGATCGCCTTGATGGCTTCGTGGCAGGCGGAATAAAGCTCCCGATGGCGGGGTGTCGGTTCGCCGATGATGATCGTGCGCATCATGGCGGCATGGTAATGCGCTGCCGTGCCCGCCCATTCGAGTGTCAACTGGTCGTTTTCGGAAAGAGTTCTGCGTCCCGCCTTGTAGCGGCAGAGCAGGGCGTCGGCGCCCGAACCGATGATGAATTCATTGGCGGGGTAGTCGCCGCCGCCGGCAAGGATGGCGCTCTGCATGGCTGCCAGGATCGCGGCTTCGTCGCCGCCGGCCTTGATCAGCGGCAACGCCGCATCGAGCGCATCGTCGGCAAGGGCGGCCGCACGCTCGACATAGGCAATTTCCGCCGGGCTCTTGATGAGGCGCAGTTCGCTGATGAGATAGGAGGCCTCGACGATCTCGCAGAAATTGGTGAGCTGGTGGTCCAGCAGGCGGGCGACACGTCCGGTCATGCCGTGGGTGTCGTATTCGATGCCGATGCGGGCGCCGAGCAGATCCATTTCGCTCAGGAGGTTGCGCAGGTCGACGCTCGGATCGGCGTTCGTCCGGTCCACCCAGACCACGATGTTTTCGATGGTCGAGGTATGCTTGGCCTGACGCAGGTCGGCAGAACGCGTCAGTAGCGTCATGGAGCCGTCCGCCTTGACGACGAGGGTCTGGAAAAAGCAGTAGCCGAACGTGTCGTAGCCGGTCAGCCAGTACATGCTTTCCTGGGCGAACAGGAGCACGGCGTCCAGCTTCTGCTCGGCCATGGCAGCGGTCAGGCGAGAAAGACGATCCGCATACTCGGTCAGTTCGAACTGCAGGGCCATGTCATTTCTCCAGGATGGCGATCGCAGATATCTGCCTTCCATAATCCGGCTCGCCGGCATGGGTGGTGCGGCGATAGGAATAGAAGGCCTGCGGGTCGGCGTAGGTGCACACGTCAAGGCTCTCGGCTCTGACGCCGGCATTGGCGAGGCGGCGGACCGTCAGGCCGGGCAGGTCGAACATGGCATGTCCGGCGCGCTGCGACGGCGAGAAGAACGCGTCGAAGGTGGGATCCTGAGCGAGAAAGCGTTCGACGAATTCGGGGCCGACCTCGTAATTGCGGACGCTGATCGAGGGGCCGAGGCAGGCGCGAATGCTCTCGCGGCGAGCGCCGAGGCTCACCATGGCGTCGATGGTGTTTTCCAGAACGCCGCCGAGCGCGCCCTTCCATCCGGCGTGGGCAGCGCCAATCACGCCGCTTTCCGGGTCCATGAACAGTACCGGTCCGCAATCGGCCGTCAGGACACCGAGGACGATGCCGGGCGTGGCCGTCACCAGGGCGTCGGCTTCCGGCCGCTCGCCGTCATAGGTCGCATCGACCACCATCACATCGGGCGAATGTACCTGATGAACGGTTGCGAGCTTCCGGGCGGGCTGAGCGAACCACTCGGCGACGCGGCGGCGATTTTCCCGCACCTTGTCCTGATCGTCGCGAGAACCGAGCCCGACATTGAGGCCGGCATAGATGCCATCGGAAACGCCGCCCTGCCGGGTGAAATAACCATGCCGTATGCCGCTGCCAACACCTTCGGCGAGCAGGGGGCTTTCAATCGGCTCTGGTGCGGCATTCATCGGCATGAGGGTCTCCGTCGCGGCGGTCCTGGATTCGGTCCGCCTTTTCCCGCATTGAAATACAAGCGGAATTTCTGGTCTTTCGGCGCGGCGATCGGCGTGATGTTGGCCATCGCCGCGGGCGATGTCAATTCCCGGATTTGAAGGGCAGAACTGAAACGGCGGGGCTGGACAGGGCGAGCACCTTGAACAGTTCGCCCATCATTCCCTCGCCGGAACCGGCAAGGCGCTGGACGGCCTCGACGATGTCGCTCTGGGTCTTGGCGTCCTTGTCGCGACCGAGCGAGGAGGCGCGCTCCTCGATGCCGAGCGCCACGAGGAAGTCGCCCTGATGCAGGCAGCCGTTGACATGGACCCCGGCTGCGAGCGCGCAACGGGCCAGGTGTTCGAAGTCGACATGGCTCGTCAGGTCGGCGAGGCCGGGGCTGGCGAGCGGCGGATCGAACTTGTGATCGCGAACCGCCTGCAATGTGTCTCCGAAGCCGGTGACCATATGTCCGTAGTCGATGATGAGCGCCGTGCCGTGATTTCGCTTCAGCCGCTCGCAGACGGTTATCGCCACAGCCTCCCGGGCCGGGGAGATCTCGAAAATCGTACCGTCAGTCGGCGAGCCGTCGCGTGGCGGCAGCATGGCAGGGTCGAGAGTGGCCACTCCGAGCGTGAAGGCGAGATTGTCGTCGGCATCGAGGCCCACCATGCGCTCACGGAAGCCTGAAGGCGTCTTCACGAACTGGCGGATCGGGATGGCGTCGAAGAGTTCGTTTGCCGCAAGCAGGGTGAAGCCATCAGGCAGTTCGTCGAAGCTCTCGTGCCAGTGAACCTTGTCGCCATGGCTGACGAGCGTCTGGCGCTGTACATCCTGCAGGCGAGGGCTGGTTTCGACGAGGTGAACGGTCGACTGTTCGTAGAGGCGCGGGGCGAGGCGGGAGACGACCCGCAGCATATCGGACATCATCGTGCCTCGGCCCGGTCCGACTTCCACCAGGCGGACGTCGGCGGGTTCACCGTGATGCTGCCATGCGAGCACCATGAAGACGCCGATCATCTCGCCGAAAAGCTGGCTGATCTCCGGGGCCGTTATGAAATCGCCGGCGCGTCCGAAGGGATTGCGCGTGCGGTAGTAGCCATGCTCCGGATCGGCAAGGCAGAGGGCGAAATAGTCCGTGACGCTGATCGGGCCGCCTGCAAGGATCAGGGACTTGATCTTGTCCGCGAGTGCGGTCGTCATTGGTGTTCCTCCTCCATTCACGCTTCAGCGGGCCGCGCGGCGCGCGCGCCACAGAGCCCACAGGCCGACGGCAAGCATCGGCAGCGACAGAACCATTCCCATGGTCAGCCAGCCGCCGGCAAGATAGCCGAGTTGCGGATCGGGTTCACGGAAGAATTCGATGGTGATGCGCGCCACGGCATAGAGGCTGACAAAGCAGCCGGTGACCAGCCCGCGCATGCGGAAACCGCCGGTACGGCCGATGATCTGCAAGAGGACGAACATCAGCAGTCCCTCGAGCAGGGCCTCGTAGAGTTGGCTCGGATGGCGCGGGAACGGTCCGCCTGTCGGGAAGGCCATCGCCCACGGCACATTCGAGGGGCGGCCCCAGAGTTCGCCGTTCACGAAGTTCGCGACCCGGCCGAAGCAAATGCCGATCGGTGCGACGCTGGCGACGATGTCGAACAGGCTCCAGATCGGGATCGTGTGGCGGCGGGCAAACAGGATCATCGCAAGGGTGGCGCCGGCAAAGCCGCCGTGGAAGGACATGCCGCCGTTCCACACTTCGATCGCCCGGATGGGATCGGCAATGACGGACGGCATGTCATAAAAGAAGATATAGCCGAGCCGGCCGCCGACAACGATGCCGATCGCTACCCAGACGAGAAAATCGTCGAGATGGGCGACCGTGCAGGGAGAGGTATTGCCGGGCCAGAGCTTTTCGTTGCGCACCAGACTGCGGGCAACCGCCCAGCCGAGCATGATACCGCAGACATAGGCGAGGCCATACCAGTGGATCGCCAGCGGGCCGATGGAAAAGGCAATCGGATCAATGGCCGGAAAGGTCAGGATGGAGAGGAGTTCTGCGGCTGGCGACAAGGTTGCCCCTTATGGTGATGTCGCTGGAAAATGGCGTCCGATCGTGGCACGGTCAAGATGGAATCTTGGCGAGGACGTGGCTGGCCCCTCTTCATGCCCGCGCGAATTTTCTTGCAACGGCATCGCCAAATGCCTACCTCACTCTTGGCCGCGAAACGATGCCGGCCAAGGGATCAGGCGCTAGAGGAGCCAAAGCCATGTCGACCGGGCCTAACCGCATTATGGACGAATTCGCCAAGCTCATGACGGATGCCGCAGGCGCGGCCCAGGGCGTGCGCAAGGAAGTGGAAACCGCGTTCCACGCTCAGGCGGAACGCTGGATGAACAGCATGGATCTGGTCAAGCGCGAGGAATTCGAGGTCGTCCGCGAAATGGCGATCAAGGCGCGCGACGAGAACGATGCGCTGCTGAAGAGAATCGAGGCGCTCGAAGCTCAGCTTGCCGAGAAGGCGAAGTAATATAAGCCGCTGTCGGTCTGGTCCTCCCGGACTCCGGCTGACTTTCCAAGGTTGGACGGCCTGTCGCGAAACATCGCGGCAGGCCGTTTTCTATTTCAGTTCCTGCTGTTATGCCCGGCCTGAGGGCATGCCGGATTGCGCCGTTAACAGTTTTTTATCCACATGTGGGAAGGTGGAAAAAAGCCAATGGCCAGAGTCGTTTATGACACCTTTCGCCCCAGTCGCCACAATCGCTTTCCACAGGCCCGTCGGCCAAATCGCCTGACGGGGGCTGGTTCTTGGTCGGGGCCATTATACACTGATTTTAAATGATGATTCGAAGCGGACCTTCACAAGTTTCGGACAGGGTGAGTGCAATATCCTGGGGTCCAGAGGGAATCATTTCTAGTGTTGTTCCCGGTAAAGTCGTGTGTGTATTCGCTGCTTTTCGCTCGATATCCGCATTCGTTCCGGCAAGAAGGTGATGCATGAGCCTTATGGAAATGGAATTCGAACGCCAGTCCAACCCGGTCGATATGATCGAGTTCGTCGCTGCGACCAATGACTGGTCGTTCGAACGGTCCGGCGAGGACGAGATCGCCATGACTGTTCAGGGCCGTTGGGCCGACTACCATGTTTCCTTCTCGTGGATGGAAGAGTTCGAGGCGCTGCATGTCGCCTCTGCCTTCGATCTCAAGATTCCCGAAAATCGCGTCAACGAGGTGATCCGTCTCCTGTCGCATATCAACGGCCAGGTGCTGATGGGCCACTTCGACCTCTGGCGCCAGGAAGACGTCGTGATCTTCCGCCAGTCGCTGCTGCTCGCCGGCGGGGCCGAGCCGACCAATCGTCAGGTCGAAGTGCTGCTGTCGAGTGCGGTCGAGGCTTGCGAAGCCTATTTCCAAGCCTTCCAGTTTGTGGTCTGGTCTGGAGTGGATGCGAAGACGGCCATGGAGGCCGTGCTGTTCGAAACGGCCGGGGAAGCCTGAGCCGGGAAGGCGTAAAAGTGAGTTATTCTGCTATGGGACAATTGGTACTCGTCGGCGCTGGTAATATGGGCGGCGCCATGTTGACCGGATGGTTGAAGAGCGGGGTTCCGGGCTCTTCCGTTACCGTCATCGATCCGGGTCCCTCGCAGACGATGCTGGCGCAGATTTCCGAAGCCGGCGCGACCTACGCCAAGGAAGCGCCTGCTGATCTCAAGGCTGATATCCTCTTTCTCGCGGTCAAGCCGCAGGTCATGGACAAGGTTCTTCCGCCACTTAAGGAGCTTATAGGACCCGATACCGTCGCGGTTTCCGTTGCTGCCGGCAAGACGCTTGCCTTCATGGAAAGCCATCTCGGTGTCGGGGCTATGGTTCGCGCCATGCCGAATACGCCTGCAATGATCGGACGCGGCGTAACCGGTGCATACGCGAATGCAGCTGTGACGGCACAGCAGCGTGAAACGGTCAACCGTCTGCTGAAGGTTTCCGGCCCCGTCGAGTGGCTGGATAGTGAAGATGCGATCAATGCGGTGACCGCGCTTTCGGGCAGCGGTCCGGCCTATGTGTTTTATCTCGTCGAGTGCATGGCTGAGGCTGGCCGCAAGGCCGGCCTGCAGGCGGACCTTGCCATGCGCCTCGCACGGGAAACTGTCGCGGGGGCTGGTGAACTGCTTCATCAGTCCCCCGACGACGCCGCGCGCTTGCGCCAGAACGTGACGTCTCCCGGCGGCACCACCGCGGCAGCCCTTGCCGTGCTGATGGCGGAAGAGGGGATGCAGCCGCTGTTCGACAAGGCGATCGAGGCTGCCCGCAGCCGCGCCGAGGAACTGGCCGGATGAGTACGCCTGTTTCTTCCACTGCTTCGCCCGAAATCACCTATGCCGATTTCGAGAAGGTCGATATCCGCGTCGGTACGATCGTCGAGGCCGAGCCTTTTCCCGAGGCACGCAAGCCGGCGTTCAAGCTGAAGATCGATTTCGGGCCTGAGATCGGTATCCGCAAATCCTCAGCCCAGATCACGGTTCACTATACCCTGGAAAGCCTCGTGGGACGTCAGGTGCTCGGCGTGGTCAATTTCCCGCCGCGCCAGATCGGGCCTTTCCGCTCGGAAGTGCTGACGCTTGGCTTTGCCGACAAGGACGGTGCCATCGTGTTGGCGGCGGTCGAGCAGGGCGTGCCGAACGGTATGAAGATGATGTGAGGCGCTTGGAACGCCATGTCTCAATTGAGACGCGTGAAGAGCGCTTCAATTGCCTGAAGTGTGAAAAAGGTTCGAAGATCGATTTTGATTTTCGGGCCTTTCTGTTCGTCTTCAATGGATTTCGCGGCTGAGCGGATCCGTGAGGGTGAAACGGTGGAACGTTACTTCAAAGCCCGCCCTCTGAGGCGAACAGGCCGTGATCCCGACATCGAGTGATGCGAGTTCCGGTGGGAAGTAACCGAGCCTCGCCATCTTCCAGTCGTCCAGTTCGGTGATCCGGTATTGCACGAAAAGTGCATCCGCCAGCCGTGTGACGCGGGCTTCGACAGGACCGTCGGTATCCGGCAGTGCGAAGGCCGACCAGTCCGAGTGCCCGGCAACCGTTACGACGGTGCTGAAATGGCGATGGCCGTCGGTGAATTCGATCCCGCATTTCATCCAGTTGCTCTCGTCATGGCGAAGCATGAGCCCGGCCTGATCGTAGAGGCTTTGGTAGAGGCCGGTGAAGGCGGTTTCCATGGTGAATTCGCCATCGCGGCGGCGGTGCAGGAAATGGCCGTTGTCGTGCCGGAAGCCGTAATAGGTCCGCTGCCAGAAATCTGTCTTTTCGCCGGTCGCGATATGGAGCGCGCCCGAAGTGATCTCCAGCACCGGCGGAGGGTTGAGCCAGTTCATGCCGTCCCAGTTTCCTGCGGTCACGGTATCTGTCCTTTTTTATCTATTACGCGGGAACGCGGATGGTGGCGCGCAGGCCGCCAAGCGGGCTGTCGCTGAGCGTCACGTTGCCGCCATGGCTGCGGGCGATGTCGCGGGCGATCGCCAGTCCGAGGCCCGTGCCGGAATCGTCGAGGTTGCGGGCCTCATCGAGCCGGAAGAAAGGTTTGAACACCTCGTCGCGCATGTCACGTGGAATGCCGGGGCCGTCGTCGTCGAAGGTGATGGTCAGCCATTTGGCGCTGTGGCGTGCTTCGATCGCCAGCCGGTTGGCATAGCGGCGACTGTTGGAAGCGAGATTGGTGACAAGGCGGGTGAAGGCGGCCGGGCGGACCGCAATCTCGTCCTCACCCTCGATCTTGCTGGAGAACTGCTTGCCGTGAAGGGCGAAGTCACCCTCGATCTTCTCGAAGAGTTCGCTGAGCTTGAGTTCACCGACGTCCTCTTCCGCTTCTCCGCGGGCAAAGGCCATGTAGCCCTCGAGCATGGTCTGCATGTCCTCGACATCCTGGTTGAGGCTGTCGAGTTCGGAATTATCGCCGGCAAGTGCGAGTTGCAGCTTGAAGCGGGTAAGGATGGTGCGCAGGTCGTGGCTGACGCCGGTCAGCATGGCCGTACGCTGCTCCATCTGCCGTTCGATGCGCTCGCGCATCAGGATGAAGGCGAGGCCGGCGCGTCGCACTTCGTCGGCGCCTCGCGGGCTGAATTCCTCCGGTGCACGCTGGCCCTTGCCGAAGCTTTCGGCGGCCTTGGCGAGCGTCAGGATCGGGCGGATCTGGCCGCGCAGGAAGAGGGTGGAGATGACGATCAGCACCAGCGACGTTCCGACCATCCACAGCAGGAAGATGTGAGTGTTCGAGGCGTAGGCCGAATTGCGCCGGGCAAAGATGCGAAGCACACCGTCATCGAGTGCGATGCGGATCTCGACGAGGCGGGAGTCGCCGATCGTGTCGATCCAGAAGGGGCGTTTGATCTGGTTTTCGATCTGGTCGCTCAGGGTCTGGTCGAGGATCGAGAAGAAGGGCTTCGGCCGCGGAGCCGGCAACTCCCGGCCTTCGTCCAGCGAGATCGTCATGTCGAGATTGTCGCGCGCGATCCTGACGATGTTCTGGAAGTTTTCCGGCCCCGGATAGGTATCGATCATCGAGATGATGGCTGCAATGTCACGAGTCACGGCACCGGACAGGCGTTGCGTCACCATCTGCCAATGGCGCTCCATGAAGACGAAGGCGAGAACCGTCTGCAGGATCAGCATGGGCAGGATGATGATCAGCAGCGCGCGGGCGTAGAGACCGGTCGGCACCCTGCGGCGCAGCCAGCGGATGACACTTTTCACGCCACCGCCCGGGGCGCGATCCTCTCCGCGGATGCTTTCAAAGAGCGTCATTTGTCCTTCGCTTCCGTCGGATCCTTGTTCGGCGACGTCAATCGCCGGTCAGTCCATGCTCAGCCGATAGCCGATGCCGCGCACGGTCTGCAGCCAGACCGGGTTTGCCGGATCGTCCTCGATCTTGCGGCGCAACCTGTTGATCTGCACATCGATCGTGCGTTCGCCGACTTCGGTGTCGTTGCCGATCAGTTCGTGGCGGGGGATGGTTTCTCCGGCCCGCGTCGAGAACAGCAGCATGATTTCCTGTTCGCGATCGGTCAACCTTATGACGTCCGCGCCCTTTTTCAATTCCTTGCGAAGGATCGAGAAGGTGTAGGGACCGAACATGACCTGCTCGATCTTCGGCGTGTCAGCCGAAAGGTTGCGTTTCAGGATATTGTTGATGCGCAACACCAGTTCGCGCGGGTCGAAGGGCTTGGCGAGATAGTCGTCGGCGCCGGCTTCAAGGCCGGCAATGCGGGATTCTGCCTCGGAACGGGCGGTCAGCAGGATGACAGGGACATGTTTCTGCTCGGCGAGGCTACGGGTCAGCGACAGGCCGGATTCGCCGGGCATCATAACATCGAGTACGAGAAGATCGAAATGCAGTCCCTCGAGCTTACGCCTTGCCTCGCCGGCATCGGCTGCAACCGTGATGCGGAAACCCTGCTCGCTCAGGTAACGTTGGAGCAGGTCGCGGATGCGGGTGTCGTCATCGACGACGAGCAGATGGGGGGCGTCGTCGGGAATGAAGATCTTCCTGGCCATGTCATCCGGCTCCGTCGGTTGCCGCCTGCTCGTCCTTGCCGGAGCGGCTCATGCCTTCTAAGAACTTGTGAACGCCTTCCTTCATCTCCGGGGTGAAACCTTCCAGCGCCCGGGCGATCCGCTGGGACTGCGGCTCCGAAAGCGCAAGCGCCAGCTCGCGGCCGGCAAGCGTCGGATAAAGTCGCCGCTGGCGGCGGTCGGCGGGGCCGGCCATCTGGCGAATATAGCCGGAATCGATGAGTTCCTTGAGGACGCGGGCGAGGCTCTGCTTGGTGATCTGCAATATGCCGAGGAGGTCGGCGACCGTCATGCCGGGGCGGCGGCTGACGAAATAGACGACGCGGTGATGAGCGCGGCCATAACCGATCTTGGCGAGAATCGCGTCCGGGTCGGAGACGAAATCGCGATAGGCGAAGAACAGAAGCTCAATGGTTTCGAAATCGATCGTCTTGTCATCGACGACCGGCATTTCGGGAAGTTCCTTCCTGGCAGCCCTACCCACAGACTGTCGTGCCACGCGTGTGTTTCCTTTCATGCGGCCCGGAAACCGGCAAGTGTCTGCTTCGGCGTCAGGCAATTCATTTTTCTTGTTTCGGCGGTGCCTTTTGAAGTCAGGCACCGATTTTGTCGCAAAACTATGCGCAGACGACGAAAAACTCCAACGAAATTACAGGGATCACACAGTTTCCGCAGGTCAGCGGTGGCAGGTTCTGCCTTCTGACGCTGCGCCCGGGTTTCCGTTTGACCGCGAGACATGGTATTCCGCCGCCTGCACCACACCGCATATGGAGATCGAGAGACCATGGGACAATTGCAGGCCGGCATCATTCCGGTGACGCCCTTCCAGCAAAACTGCACGATCCTCTTCGATACGGAGACAAGGGAGGGCGTGGTTGTCGACCCCGGCGGTGACGTCGATGTCATCCTTCAGACGCTCCGCGAAAACGATATCACGCTCAAGGAAATCTGGCTGACCCATGGGCATATCGATCATGCCGGCGGGGCCGAGGAGCTGAAGGAGGCACTGGGCCTGTCGATTGTCGGGCCGCACAAGGATGATCTGCAACTGCTGCAGAACATCGAGCAACAGGCGAAGATGTTCAATGTGCCGATGACAGTGCGCAACGTCATGCCGGATCGCTGGCTGGAAGAGGGGGATCACGTGTCCTTCGGCGAGCACGAGTTCGAGGTGTTTCACTGCCCGGGTCATGCGCCGGGACATGTGATCTATTTCAACCGGGCGCAGAATTTCGCCCATGTCGGCGATGTGCTGTTCAACGGTTCTATCGGCCGCACCGACCTGCCGGGCGGCGATCACCAGACATTGCTGAACTCGATCAGGGACAAGGTCCTGCCGCTTGGCGACGATGTCGGGTTCATCTGCGGTCACGGTCCGGGTGGGCGGATCGGCGAGGAGCGCCGCAACAATCCTTTCCTGCGCGGGATCTGACGCCGGCGCACCGGGCTTGAAGAATAGGATGGTGGGACTGAAACGCAAAATGCGCCGGTGATGGCCGGCGCATCTGACAATTCAGTTTCCCAAAGCTCAGCCCGACGTGCAGAAGTGCGAGCGGCCGTCGTAACCGACATAGGTGCCGGTACGGGAGTTGAAGCTGCGGTAACGGGCCGAGCAATAGTCGAACCATTCCGGCGTCCAAGGCTCGACGCCTGCGCCATAGACGGGCTGCGGTGCCGGCGGATAGTCATCGACATAGGCCGGAGCCGGACGAACATAAGCGGGGGCCGGCCGGACGTAAACCGGAGCGGGACGAACATAAACCGGCTCGGGTTCGACATAGACCGGTTCCGGCTCGGCATACACGCCGCGCGGCTGGCTGGCGATGGCAGATCCTACTATCACGCCGGTGGCAAGCCCAAGGGCGCCAAGCGCAATTGCATCACCGTTGTTGCGGTGGTGCCGGCGATAGAAATCGTCTGCGTTGGCCGACGTCGAAGCAACAAACGGTGCGACTGCGATCGCTGCCGAAAGCAGAGTGTATTTTGCGAACTTCATCATGGCGTTGCCTTCCGTGGCCCGAATTCACTTATCGTTGTTTGCTAACAAACGATGAAGGCAGGATAGAGGCCAGTGGCTGAACCGGACCTGAACGAAAAAACCCGGCAATTATGCCGGGCCGCAACGCGAGTGCCAAAGCAATTCCGAAGCGTCAGCCTGCGATCTGCAGGTTCACGGCCTTCGGACCCTTGCCGCGGCGGTCCGGTTCCGTATCAAAGCTTACCTTCTGGTTTTCGGAGAGACCCGAAAGCCCGGAAGCCTGAACAGCGGAAATGTGTACGAAGATATCAGCGCCGCCATTATCGGGCTTGATGAAACCGAAGCCCTTGTCGGTATTGAAGAATTTTACAGTGCCAGTCTCGGCCATGCGTCAGGTCCTTTTCTGTCTGCCCGGTATCGGCGGGGCAGCATTACAATATTTCCCCATCAGGGTGTTGGCCCGGCATTTCTTCAAATGTGGGGAAAGCGGCCATATATTGCCGCAGCAACCGATCCCCTGGCTGTTGTCCCTTCGCCTTCGGATCTCACTGCCGGGGTTTTTTGCGCCCCGCACGCGTTTATTATTTTGCTCTTCCCATGCTCGCAAAAATGCCCGAACGCGCGAAGATTGCTTGGTTTATTAAGAATTGGCAAGCGAAAGTTTTCTAACCTTCTGCCTCCGATAAAGATTCTGTAAAGGGAATCTTTAGGCACTTCGGGCGCGGTGGTGCGGTTTCTGCCTATCACAGGCACAAATTGCATCGTGTGCGATGCAATTTGACGAAAAAGCTTCCCCAAATTGCCCAAAGACGCGGCATTGAATTTTTTTCACATGATGAGTGAAATTAGCTTGCCACTGGGCGGCGGCGTACCAGTTCCGGCACAAGTTCGACCATCAGGATCGCTGCGAAGATCAGCGCACAGCCGAGATATCCGATAGTTGGCAGCGTTTCTGACAGGATAATCGCGCCGAGAAGAGCCCCGAACAGGGCTTCCGCGGAGAGGAATATCGCGGCCTGCGAGGCAGTGGTGTAGCGCTGGCCGATGATTTGCAGCGAGAAAGCAAGGCCGGAAGACAGAAGCCCGCCATAAAGAATTTCCGGAAGCGCCGAAGTGATTGAAGGGATGTCGATTGGTTCGAACGCGACGGCTCCCATGCCGGCACCCGCGGCACAGACGGCAAACTGGGTGACCGCGAGCGCCAGGGGCCGATCGCTATTGCCGACGGCAATCGGCGTCAATGTGATCTGGATCGCGATGAAGACGGCGCACAGGATGATCAGCGTATCGCCGGAATTGAGAGCGGAAAGGGAGCCGCCGCTCAAAAGAAGAATGCCGAATAGGGTCAGGCCCGCAGCCGGCCATACGATCCAGTGTGGACGACGGGAGAGCACGAAGACGGCGATCAGCGGAACGAGCACGACATAGAGCCCGGTAAGGAAGCTGGCATTGGTGACGGTCGTGTGCTGGATGCCCATCTGCTGGGTGGTCTGTGCCGCAAGCAGCGAGAGACCGACGAGAATGAACCACATCCAGTCGCGGCGGGAGAGGGACTGCCGGGATTTCGCGGCTTCCCGGAGGGCAAAAGGCAGGACGGCGAGTGCGGCAAGTCCGAAGCGAAGCGCATTGAACCAGTTCGGCCCCAGCCACTCCATGGCTTGCGACTGGGCGATGAAACCTCCGCCCCAGATGGCTGCGGCGAGCAGCAAGACGAGGTTGGCCTGGATGCGGGACATGCGAGATTTCCGGCTTGCAGTTCGACGGGCGGGGCACTGATGATGGCCTGGCGATAGCGGCGACGGTTAACAGCTGCGCCCGAGTTCGGCAAGCCGGGGTTGAATGCTCGCGGTTCGGACGAGATCAGGGAACGCGCGTGACGCGCAACAGCTTACCGTCGCCCTCGTCTGTCAGGAGAAGAATAGAGCCATCGGGCGCGACCTTCACATCCCGCATGCGACCATATTCCCCCTGAAAGAGCCGTTCCTCATTTTCGACGGTGCCGTCGTCGGTATGTTCGATGCGGGCGAGCAGTTCGTATTTGAGTGCCGCGATGAGGAAATTGCCTTCCCACTCCGGAAACATCGTGCCGTGATAGATGTCGATCGCGCCGGGGGCGATGGAGGGGTCCCAATAATAGACAGGCTGGTCATACCCTTCTGCGGCCTGGCCTACGCCGATTTCGGCACCGGAATAATGTTTGCCGTAGGAGATGACCGGCCAGCCGTAGTTATGTCCGGCCTTCGGCGCGTTGATCTCGTCGCCGCCGCGGGCACCGTGTTCGACGGTGTAGAGCGTGCCGTCCTTCGCATCGAGGACGATGCCCTGCGGATTACGATGGCCCTTCGACCAGATCTCGGGGAGGCCTCTGCCATTGTCGGCAAAGGGATTGCCGGGGGCGGGGCGACCATCCGGCGTGATATGGAGGATGGAACCCGCGTGATCGTTGGGATCCTGCGCGCGGTCCCTCTTGCCGCGTTCTCCGATGCCGAAGAAGAGGTTGCCGTCACTGGCAATGGCGATGCGCGAACCAAAATGCTGGCCGGTGCCGGTGAAGCGGTTCATCGCGAAGAGCTGCGTCAGATTTTCAAGCTTCCGTTCGTCCTTGTCCAAATTTGCTGAAAACAGAGCCGTGCCCTGACCGCCGGGACCGGGAATGGAAGCAGTGAAATAGAGTTTGCGGCTGGTCGAGAAGTCCGGTGACAGCGCGACGTCGAGAAGGCCGCCCTGGCCGCCGACAAAGAGTTTCGGCAGTCCCTCGATCGGCTTGCCCACGTCTCCGGCACGGATGATCCTGAGACGTCCGGGGCGCTCGGTGACAATGTAGGCGCCATCCGGCAGCACTTCGACAGCCCACGGGTGCTCGAGGCCAGCGGCGATTTCGGTAACCTCGACTTCGAGGCGCCGGGTCGGGTAACGGTCCGCTGCCGCTACCGAAGAAGGTGCTGTCGCAAGAAGCGTGGTCAGGAGGAACGCTGCGCCTGCGAAGGTCGATGATCCGGGGCGGCTGTCGAAGGGCATGTGTCAGTCTCCGCTGAACTCCGCCTGCTAATTTGGAGACGGCTTCTGCCGAAACAACCTTGCTTCCCGGTTTTTTGTCCGGAGAAAGTATCGAGGCGGCTCTTGCGGGAGCGCGTTGCGATCTGATGGAATCAGATCAGCGCTCTAAGATTTTCTTTTTGAAGCATAATCTTATCGATCCTCGTTTCACTTCGTCGGATTATTCTCCGGCGCAAATGTGAACAGACGAGAGCGGAGAGAGCCCGCGCCTGCTTCAGGCGGTGACGGCAAGACCGATCAGAAGTGCTGCGCAGGCAAGAAGGGCCGCGAACTTCATCAGCGTGCGGTCAAGGATACGCTGGAGCAAGGTGGGTGCGACGATCTTGTCTTCGTCCACAAACATGACGGTCCCTCTGAAGTGACGTTGTTGCATGAGGGGAATGAAAGACCTGGTTGTGGACCTTCCCGAGACCGAATTGCGGCAGGCCATTGTTTTATCGTGGCGATATCGTGATTTTTTCGTCAGGCGAGAGGGGCTTGCCTGGCTTGGCGGACTACGAACTGCTGCCGCGCTTTCCGAAGACGCGTGATGGGCGGGTCGGCTGCGGCATGGTTATCGGCGCTTCGGTGAACGTGCGTCTTGGCTGGGTGCGGCTTGCCGGGGAGGCCGCTTCATCGCCGGCCGGCGCAAACGATGCTTCCGGAAACATCTCGTTGAAATCTGTCGGTGCGAGTTGGGGGCGAGCCAGCGCGTAGCCCTGAAGCAGCGTCACGCCGAGATCGGCGCAAAGCTCGACCTGCCAGTTTTCCTCCAGCCGTTCGAAGATCGGCTCGATACCGTCATCCCTGAGTTGGCGTACGATAACCCGCAGCAGGGCGAAACCCGCGGAGTTGTGCATGTAGTCACGCACCCAGTCGCCGTCAAAGCGGACGAAATCGGGCTTGTGCAAGCGCACGACCTCGATACTGGTTTCGCTCGCCTCGTAATTGGAAATGGATATGCGGAAGCCGGCCTGTCGCAATTGCCGAATGGTGTTGGCGATCAGCCTGCCATCCCCCGCGTTGGCATTGATGTCGCAGACGATCCTGTCGGGCTGCATGGCCACTTCATGACCGGCAAGGCGGATACGGTCCAGTTCAAGGCGCATCGCTGCCGGATCGGTGTAGAGTTGCGGCTGAAAACTGACGAAGACGCCGGAGCGGGCACGATTGAGGCTGCCGACATTGAGGATGTGGATGCTTCTGAGCAGGCTGTCGACCGATGGAAGGTCCTGCGGCTCGACCAGCGGGAAGAACTGCGACGGCGGATAGGGCTCTTCGTTGCGCTCGGCGCGCACGAGGCCCTGGAAGGCGTAGACATCGAGCACGTCATCGGAAATGCGCCGGAAGATCGGCTGCAGCGCGGAGCGCAGCACGAAGGGGCCATAGGCGGTCGACCAGGCGCCCGCCATGTGCACAAGACGGCTATAGATGCTGTGCTGGTTCATCCTGCCTTTCCGTGCTTTTTCACCCATTGGTCGCCAGGCATCCTAACGCGCGAGACTTACCCGAATATTAAAGGATTCTTAAAAAGCGAAAACGTCGAGGTTTGCGCGGTGGAAGCCGCTTTCCGCTTGAAACCTGTCGGCTCTTTCGCCATAGAACTTGAACCTGGGGCCTTGGCCGATCGAGGTTCCTTCGTTCAACAGCTTCAGGACAATCACAATGGCATTTCTCGCCGACGCTCTTTCCCGTGTAAAGCCTTCCGCAACTATCGCAGTCTCGCAGAAAGCGCGCGACCTGAAGGCAAAGGGACGTGACGTCATCGGCCTCGGTGCAGGTGAGCCGGACTTTGATACGCCCGACAATGTGAAGAAGGCTGCCATCGACGCCATCAACCGCGGCGAAACGAAGTACACGCCGGTTTCCGGCATTCCGGAACTGCGCAAGGCTATTGCCGCCAAGTTCAAGCGCGAGAACGGCCTGGACTACGACTGGCAGCAGACCATCGTCGGCACCGGCGGCAAGCAGATTCTTTTCAATGCCTTCATGGCAACCCTTAATCCGGGTGATGAAGTCGTGATCCCTGCTCCCTACTGGGTTTCCTATCCGGAAATGGTGGCGCTGTGCGGCGGTACCCCGGTCTTTGTTTCGACCAAGCAGGAAAACAACTTCAAGCTGACGGCCGCCGAACTCGAAAGCGTCATCACGCCGAAGACCAAGTGGTTCATCTTCAACTCGCCGTCGAACCCGACCGGTGCTGCCTACAGCGCTGACGAACTCAAGGCGTTGACCGACGTCCTCCTCAAGCATCCGCATGTGTGGATCCTGACGGACGACATGTATGAGCACCTGACCTTCGGTGACTTCAAGTTCGCCACCCCGGTCGAAGTCGAGCCGAAGCTCTACGATCGCACGCTGACGATGAACGGCGTCTCCAAGGCCTATGCGATGACCGGTTGGCGTATCGGTTATGCGGCTGGCCCGCTGCAGCTCATCAAGGCCATGGACATGATCCAGGGGCAGCAGACCTCGGGTGCGTCCTCGATCGCCCAGTGGGCTGCCGTGGAAGCCCTGAACGGCCCGCAGGACTTCGTCGCGAAGAACAAGGCGATCTTCGAAGGTCGTCGCGATCTGGTCGTGTCGATGCTCAACCAGGCGACCGGCATCGTATGCCCGAAGCCGGAAGGCGCCTTCTACGTCTACCCGTCCTGCGCCGGCCTGATCGGCAAGACCGCGCCGTCGGGCAAGGTCATCGAGACGGACGAAGACTTCGTGTCCGAACTGCTGGAATCCGAAGGCGTCGCCGTCGTGCATGGTTCGGCTTTCGGTCTCGGCCCGAACTTCCGCATTTCCTATGCGACCTCGGAAGAACTGCTTGAGGAAGCCTGCAAGCGCATCCAGCGCTTCTGCGGCGCCTGCAAGTAAGCGTTTCGGCAGTCACATCATGCAGAAAGGGCGGGACTCTCAGGTCCCGCCCTTTCTCTTTGTGCTTTCGACTGGTTTTTATCGGGCTGGCTGGGTTGCCGGCTGACCGAACAGCTTTTCGCGTTCGCGGTAGATGGCGGGCAGGCTGAGGATCGCCAGCGAGCCGATGGCGACGATGGTCTTTGTCAGCTGGGAAAGTTCTCCGACGCGGCCATCGATGTAGAAGACGATATAGACGATCAGCACGTGCCAGACGTAGATCTGCAGCGAATGACGGCCGAGGAGTTGCAGGAAGCTCAGCGAGAAAAGGCTCGTCAGTCCGGCGGCGATCTTGCGAATGACCGGGCTCTGATGGCGCGGGCCGGCGATCAGCAGCCACGCAAGGCCGTAGGCAACCGCTGCGAAATTCACGAGATAGACGAGGCCGAAATCGGCGCGCACTTCCATCATGCCGAATTTTTCCAGCACCATGCCCGGCATCAGTTCATGTGCGGTCATGATGCGTAGCGGAAGGAAGAACAGGCATATGGCCAGCGCCATCCTTGCGAGGAAGGTGTCCTCGGGGTTGAAGACCCGCTTCCACTCGATGCGTTTCATCGAGGTGAGGCTGCCGGCGATCACGCCTGCAAAGAAGACGACCTGCCAGCCGAGCAGGTTGAAGCTTGCGCGCAGGCCTTCCTTGTCCGGGGCTCCGGCCAGCCATTCGTTGAGCGGATAGGTGATGAGGCGCTGCAGGCCGAGCTGGCCGGCAAGCCACAGCAGCAGCGAGGCGATGGCAACGGCCGCCCAGCGTTCGGTGATGCAGAGCCAGATCACCATGGGCGCGAAGGCCATGTAGATGATGTATTGCGGCAGGATGTCCATGAAGGTCGGCTGGAACAGGAAGGTTCCGATGGCTGCAAGCCGTTCGCCATCATGAAGGCGCGAGCCGCCGAGCCAGTTCTGCCAGATGCCGGCGGCGCCGGGCAGCACGAGCTGCAGGACGAGCACGGCAACCACGATGCACATGGCATAGCGATAAAGCTCAAGCGCGCGGGCCCATATGCGGTCGCGGCCGACGGCATAGCCGTCCTTCATCATCTTGCGCGCATAGACCATGCCGGTCAGCAGGCCGGAGAGAAAGACGAATCCCTGAGCATCTTCCACGAATGCAAGATTGCGGTGATTGATTTGAACGAGCCATAGCCCGCCGGCGAAGACCAGATGGTTGATCAGCATGAAGACGAGGAAGTAGCCTCGCATGCCATCGATGACGTCCAATCTTTTCAAAGGTTCGGCTCCCGAGCTTGCCCCCCGGTGACGGGGGCGTTTTTGCCTCGCATCTTGTTGACAATGGGGCGAACCGGGAAAGTTGATGTGGATCGCCTCTGGCCGGAACGGCATCTGGGGTCAAAGGTTCCCGACAAAAGTGCCGTAAGCTACCTGTTTGATCCCGGTGTCAAAGGCCGAGGAAGGAGAGCATGATGAAGGTGGCGAACAGGATGAAGTGCGTCATGCCCTCTATCGCATTGGTTTCGCCGTCATTCAGGTTGATCGCGGCCGCAATCAGCGTGATGGCGATCATGACGGTCTGCACCGGCGACATCGCCATCACAAAAGGTTGACCGGTGTAGAGGGCGATGGCCTCCATGACGGGCACCGTAAGAATCACGGTCGATAGCGATGCGCCCATGGCGATGTTCACCGTGGCCTGCATGCGGTCGGCGAGGGCGGCCCGCAATGCGGTCAGGATTTCCGGGCCGGCGGAGAGGGAAGCCACCAGAATGGCGGTGAGAGCGACCGGCGCTCCGACATCCTTCAGGCCGACATTCAGGAAGGCGGACATCATTTCAGCGAGAATGCCGATCAGCACCACGCCGGCGATGATGACAGCGATCGAGAGCGTGGCCGGTTCGTTTTCCCCTTCCGGTTCGTGCTCTTCCTGCCTGCGCTGTTGGGTTCGCGGGTAGCTGTAGCTGAAGAAGTAGCTGTGCGTGCCGACCTGCATGCGCAGGAAGAGGCCGTAAAGGGCGATCATCGCGAAGATGGTGAAGAACGAATAATATTGCCATTTCGCTGCCGGGATGAATTCCGGGACGACCATGGAAATGCCCATGGCGGTCAGGATCATCACGCCATAGGTCTTGCCGGAATCGTCGTTGTAGGGCTGTTCGCCGTGTTTCAGGCCGCCCAGCAGCGCGGCAAGGCCGAGGATGCCGTTGATATCCAGCATGACCGCCGAATAGATCGTGTCGCGCACCAGCGTCGGCGAGCTCTCGCCGCTCATCATGATCGCGAGGATCAGGACTTCCACCATGACGGCGGAAAGCGTCAGGATCATCGTGCCGTAGGGGTCTCCGACCTTCACGGCGAGAACTTCCGCATGGTGGGCGATGCGCAGCGAGGCGACGACGATGGCGCCGATCAGGACGATCGCTGCCACCACCGAGACGACCGGTCCCAGGGCGAGGATCTCGTGCTCCAGCGCGAGGCCGGCGACTGCGACAATAAGCGGGAAGACAAGTGTCTTTTCCTGACTGAGACTATGCACGGATACGCTGCCTTGACGGTGGGAGGGATCATCTCACAACTGCCTAAAAACGTATCGTGTCCAGTCTTTTGCGTTGCAACGTCCCGCCGGGATTGCATTTTTCCGCTTCGTTTGATGTTTGCGCCACTTGGTGTGATAATGCCCCGGCTTGGAAGGAGGAAAGAATGACCAAGATCGTTTACGAGATTGTTCCTCACGATGGCGGCTGGGCCTACAAGCTCGGAAACGTGTTTTCCGAGACGTTCAGCAGCCACGATGAAGCGCTGGAAGCGGCCCGCATCGTCATGCAGGAACAGCAGGTCGGCGATGAGCCGGTCGAAATCAGCTACCAGGATGAAAAGGGCAAGTGGCGGGAGGAATATTCCGACGGCGGCGATCGCCCTGAGGTCGAGATCGACGATCCTCATCAGGCTAATTCTTCCCTCTAGCGTGCGCCGCTATCTTTTCGGATCTGCCCGGTACGCTTGATCGCCCGCCGTCACCGTCAGCCGTTCAGCGATCTAGCAAACCAGCTGTCAGCCGACAGAGCGCGTTCCAATCGATTGGGAAAAGCGGATCAGGTAACCGTCAGGGTCCTGCACGAGGAATTCCCGCGAACCGTTTTCCTGATTCTCCCCAATGCGATACCAGCTTTCGCTCACCGTTTCGAAGAGCGGCCAATCCAGCTCGCGCAAGGATGCAAGTATCGGTTCGAGATCGTCCGTGACGATCTGGAAGTTGATGCCTCGTCCGAAGGGTTTTTCCAGCGCGCCTGTCTTCCAGTTGCCGTTGATCTGGCAGAGCATCAGCTGCGCGCCCTGCCGCTCGAGATAGGCGAATTTCGCGGCTTGGCGGTCATAGGCGATGCGAAAGCCGAGGCCATTGCACCAGAAGTCGAGGCTTGCCTCGATGCTGGTGACATCGAGTTCGGGGACTAGGGGCGCAAATCCCCCGGTCGGCAGGCTGCCGGTTCCCGTCGATGCGTCCCGTTCGGTGCGTGTCAGTTCGCTCATACCTGCATTCCTATTGGTCGATATAGTCCAGCAATCCCCTGACCAGCGCATCGAAAGCAACGCGGCAGCGGGGGGCGGTTTTCAGGCTTTCATGCATCACGACATATGTGTCGAGCGAGAGCCCCAATGCGCCCGGCAGGACTGGTACGAGATCCGGAAAGCGCTTTGCAAGCCCGTCCTGACACATGCCGATACCCACGCCGCCCCGAATTGCCGCGAATTGCGCGAGGTTGCTGTCCGTGCGGAAGGAGAAATGGGTGTCCGCGAGATCGGGCCTTCCGGCAAGAATGCTGCGGATATAGGCGAGGTGCCGGTCGAAGCCGATGAGGCGATGTTCTGCAAGCTCGGCCAGAGATTGTGGCATGCCATGGCGGGAGAGATAACCACGATGGGCATAGAAGCCGAGCGGAATGCGCCCGATGCGGCGGGAGAGCAGGGCATCCTGTGCGGGTTGGACCATGCGTATGGCGATGTCTGCCGCCTGATTCAGCAGGTCTTCCACCTCATCGGATGCGGAGAGTTCGATATCCAGGCCGGGATGAGCTTCCTGCAGCTCCGCAAGGATCGGCGGCAGCACCTCTATGCCGATCACTTCGCTGGCGCTGATGCGCACGGTTCCTGTCGCCGTGTCGGATCGCCCGGAGGCGGCTCGCTCCAATGCTGCCGCCGTTGCCGCCATGGCTTCGGCGTGGGGGCGCATCTGCCTGGCGGTTTCCGTTGGCAGCAGGCCTTTCGGCGTGCGCAGGAAGAGCGGTTCGCCGCCAGCCTGTTCCAGCGCGTCGATATGGCGGCCGACGGTCGGCTGCGTCAGGCCGAGTTCGCGCGCAGCGGCCGAAAGCGATCCCTCGCGCAGAACTGCGAGGAAGGTGCGGTAATAATCCCAGGTCAGTTCAGTGTTCATGCATTAATGTATAGCAACTAAATAAATTCTGGCAATTCCGTATATCGTTGACGCGTTGGATACTCCTTGCATCGAAACGAAGGAGTTCAGGCCATGACAGAGACAGCTGCAGTCATTCTTCCCCCCGTCGCACTGGTTCTCGGCGCCACCGGCGGTATCGGCGGCGCGGTCGCCGTAAAGCTCTCGGAACGAGGATATCGCGTCCGGGCAATGCATCGCCGCGCATCCGAAATGCAGGTGCGGATGCCGCAGTACCAGTGGGTACAGGGCGATGCGATGAACGGTGCCGATGTGATGGATGCGACCCGGGACGCGAGCCTCATCGTCCATGGCGTCAACCCGCCCGGCTATCGCAACTGGGGCAAGCTGGTGCTGCCGATGATCGACAGCACGATCGCTGCCGCAAAGCATCACGGCGCGCGCATCCTGATGCCGGGGACGGTCTATAATTTCGGGCCGGACAGTTTTCCGCTGGTTCGCGAGGATAGTCCGCAGCATCCGGCGACCCGCAAGGGGCGGATCCGGGTCGAACTCGAACGCCGGCTGGAAGCTGCGGCCGCAGACGGTGTGCCGGTGCTGATTGTCCGGGCCGGTGATTTCTTCGGTCCCGCTGCCGGCAATAACTGGTTCGCTCAAGGTGTCATCAAGCCCGGCGCGCCCGTTGCCGCGATCACCAACCCGTCGTCGCACGGTGTCGGGCACCAGTGGGCCTATCTGCCGGATGTCGCTGAAACCATGGTACAGCTGCTGGAGCATGCCGACCGGTTGCCAACCTTCGCGCGCTTCCACATGGCGGGCTTCCGGGATCGGGACGGTGCCGAACTGGCGGCTTCCATCCGCCGGGTTACGGGACGACGGGATCTCAAGCTGAAGCGCTTCCCGTGGCTGCTGGTCATGCTTGCATCGCCTTTCGTGCCACTCTTTCGGGAACTTCTCGAAATGCGTTATCTCTGGACCAGAGAGGTGATTATGGACAATCGGAACCTCGTCGAGTTTCTCGGGGAGGAGCCGCGGACACCCGTCGACGAGGCTGTCTCGACCACGCTGGCAAGCCTAGGTTGCCTACCTGAACGGGCAGGCGGGGCATCCCGGACGAATATCCAGCCGGGTTCGATATCGGCTCCCTCGGCCGGGAGAGCGGCATGAGTGTGCGGATAGACGTAAAGCCGGCTCCCGCGAGCCTCGTCTTCACGGGGATGGCGATCCTGACCAGCGCGGGCATCGGCAGCCAGTTCTACCTTGCAGGCATGGCGGTCTTCGGGGACGGGGTTGACTGGGGCGTGCACGGCATCGTCGGCGGCGTCATCATCCTGCCGATCCTCGGGATGCTGACGCAGGCATTCATGTCGCCTCGGCTGATCGCCGTTCGTGAACTGACGGCGGTGCTGGCGACAAGCTATCTCCTGCAGATCGCCGTGGTCGTGGTGGGGCGGGAGGTCGACATGCCGCTGGTGGCGGCGTTGCATCCGACGAACGGTGCGCTGATGTTCGGGATATCGGTTCGCTTAGCCTTCCGCAGTCTGAGATAGGTAGGAACGCTCAAAAGAAAAATGCCCCACGGAAGCGGGGCATTCGTGTTTTTGCCGTGATGCTCAGGCGGAAAGCGCCAGTGTCGGGTAGTTGGTGTAACCCTCCGCACCACCGCCGTAGAAGGTATTGCGGTCCGCCTCGTTGAGGGGAGCATTTTCCTTCAAGCGCTGGACGAGGTCCGGGTTGGAGATGAAAAGCTTGCCGAAGGACACCATATCGGCGCGGCCGGATTCGACGGCTTCGATGGCCATATCGCGATCATAGCCATTGTTGACCATCCAAACGGCCTTGCCGCCCTTGGCGCGGTAGGCTGCCTTCAGGCCGGCCCAGTCGAAGGGAAGGTTGTCGCGCGGGCCGCCGGTCGCGCCTTCGATCACATGGATGAAGGCGAGGTCATAGGCGGCGAGCTTTTCCACGAGTGCATTGAAAAGGGGCTGCGGGTCCGGGTCGGAGGCGTCGTTTGCCGGGGTGACCGGAGAAATGCGGATGCCGGTGCGGTCGGCGCCGATCTCGTTGACGATTGCCTCGACCACTTCGATGGCGAAGCGGATGCGGTTTTCGATCGAGCCGCCATAGGCGTCCGTGCGGTGGTTGGTGTCGGCGCGCAGGAACTGGTCGATCAGGTAGCCGTTGGCTGCGTGGATCTCGACGGCATCGAAGCCAGCTTCGACAGCTGCACGTGCAGCGCGGCGGTAATCCTCAAGAATGCCAGGGATTTCGGCGATGTCGAGGGCGCGGGGCTCGGACGTGTCGGCGAACGCGCCGGTGCCGTCATCGTTGATGATGTAGGTCTTGGACTTGGCGCGGATGGCGGAAGGGGCGACCGGAGCCGCGCCGCCGGGCTGCAGGGAGGTATGGGAAATGCGGCCGACATGCCAGAGCTGGACGGCGATCTTGCCGCCGGCCGAGTGCACGGCGGAGGTGACGCGCTTCCAGCCTTCGACCGCTTCGGGAAGGTAGAGGCCGGGAACCTGCGCATAACCCTGGCCCTGCTGGGTGATCGGCGTACCTTCGGTGATGATCAGGCCTGCCGATGCGCGCTGTTCGTAATAGGTGACGTTGAGATCGTTCGGTACGGCCCCCGGCGAGCGGTTGCGGGTCAGCGGGGCCATGGCAATGCGATTAGCGAGCGTGGCGCGGCCAAGATTTATGGGATCGAAAAGGCTGGACATGAAACCTCTCTAAATTTCCAAATTATCCGATCCAGGATGGTGGATTATCTTGGAAATTCAGATCTGGTGTCTCAGAGCGCCGTGTTCAAGGCGGCGAGGAATTTACCGATCGCTTCCTCGTTGCGGCGATACAGCACCCACTGGCCAACGCGGGTGGACAGCACAAGGCCGGCGCGCTGCAGCGTGGTGAGATGGGCGGATACCGTGGACTGCGAAAGGCCGCAGCGTTCGAACTGTCCTGCGCTGACGCCCATTTCCATCGGATGGGGGCGATCAGGGAAATGGATCTCGGGTTGTTTGAGCCACACGAGCATTTCGATCCTTGCGGGATGTGCAAGCGCTTTGAGGGTCTCGTCAAGATTCATATGGTGGTGATTCCGTATCGAAGTGGAAGCAATTCAAATATGGCGGCGAAATGAGGCGTCAACTTAGGTAACGGTAAACCCATTCCTCAGGTTGGCTCATTTTAGGGACAGTTCCTGAAACTTTCAGAATCGGCGAGCTTCCGTTCATCATTGCTGCGATAAGTGAGGATGTGCGAGAAAAAAAAGAGGGCCACCGGATTGCTCCAGGGCCCTTTGAAGTGTGAAGGTCAAAAACCTCCAGAGGGGAACAGCTGCTGCGGTGGAACTGGGAGGAAAGCCACCATGTGCATCAGCTGTGAGCGATATGGTGGTTTTTTGTGCAGTGAACAATGCTTTTTTATGCATGTCAGGCATGCGTGATGTGCAGGCCTGCTCGTTTTGCTGCAAAAACGGCCTAAAAGTTCCAATTTCTGGCCTTTGCAACGATAAAGTCTCTAAAGACTTTCAACTTCGCAGCATTTTTCATTTCGTCCGGATAGCAGAAATAAGTGTCGAACGAGGGGACGTCGGCGCTGAGTGACAGCTGAATCAGTCCTGGATCGCGACCGACGATGTAATCCGGAAGGCAGGCGAGACCGATTCCCAGAAGGCAGGCCCGCTTGATCGAGGTCTGGCTGTTGATCTGGAGATGCGGCATTCGCGGGTTGTCGGATGAACGCCCGGCGACTTCCAGCCAGTTCACGTCCAGAAGGTAGCCGGGAGCCGGTTCGCCGAACGTGATGATGCGGTGGTTGTCTAGATCCTCGATCGACTGCGGCTCGCCATAGCGGTTGATGTAGGACGGTGCCGCATAAACGTGCATGTGCACGGTGAAGAGCTTGCGCTGGATCAGGTCGGATTGCTGCGGCTGGCGCAGGCGGATGGCGCAGTCGGCATGACGCATGTTCACGTCCAGTTCCTCGTTGTCGAGGATAAGCTGGATGGACATATCCGGGTAAAGCTGCAGGAATTCCTGCACCTTGTCCGTCAGCCAGCCCTGTCCGAGGCCGACGGTCGTCGTCACGCGGAGCTTGCCGCTCGGCTTCTCCGTCGTCTCGGTGAGCTGCATCTTCACCGTTTCGAGCTTCAGCAGCACGTCATGGGCGGTGCGGTAGAGCAATTCGCCCTGTTCGGTGAGGATAAGGCCGCGCGCGTGGCGGTGGAATAGCTTGACGCCGATATCCTGTTCCAGCGCGCTGACCTGGCGGCTGATCGCTGACTGGGAAAGATGCAGCTTGTCGGCCGCATGGGTAAAAGACCCAGCTTCTGCGGCCGAATGAAAAATGCGCAACTTGTCCCAATCCAACGGCATGCCACCTCCTCTCATGACCATTACTCCGCGGCTTCGGCCTGTACCGGCTGGGCGCCCAGGAAGCGCTCGGCTTCAAGCGCCGCCATGCAGCCCATGCCGGCAGCGGTGATCGCCTGCCGGTAGATGTCGTCAGTCACATCGCCAGCCGCAAAGACACCTGACACGTCGGTGGCCGTGCTGTCGGGGGCGGTCCAGAGATAGCCGTTCGGCTTGAGCTTCAATTTACCCTTGAACAGTTCGACCGCAGGCGCATGGCCGATGGCGACGAAGACGCCGTCGATCGGCGTTTCGGTGACCGCGCCCGTCAGCGTGTCGCGCAGCTTTACGCCGCTGACAGACGGCGGCATCGGCGGCTTGGCGGGAGCGCCGGTGATTTCGGCAATCTCGGTGTTCCAGAGAACGCGGATATTATCCTTGGCGAACAGGCGCTCCTGCAGGATCTTTTCCGAACGGAAGCTGTCGCGGCGGTGCACCACGGTCACGGACCTGGCGATGTGGGAGAGGTAAAGTGCCTCTTCCACGGCCGAATTGCCGCCGCCGACCACGATGACGTCCTTGTTGCGGTAGAAGAAGCCGTCACAGGTGGCGCAAGCCGAAACGCCGAAGCCCTGGAAATGCTGCTCGCTCTCGATGCCGAGCCACTTGGCCTTGGCGCCGGTAGCGATGATGAGCGTGTCCGCGGTCCATACAGCGCCCGAATCGGTGCGGGCGGTGAAGGGGCGGCGGGAAACGTCGACCTCGGTCACCAGATCGTTGACGATCTCGGCGCCGACATGGGTTGCCTGTTTCAGCATCTGTTCCATCAGCCACGGACCCTGGATCGGGTCGCCAAAGCCGGGATAGTTTTCCACGTCGGTCGTTATCATCAACTGACCGCCCTGTTCCATGCCGGCGATGAGAACCGGCTTCAGCATGGCGCGGGCGGCATAGATCGCAGCCGTGTATCCGGCTGGGCCTGAGCCGATGATCAACACCTTTGTATGGCGGGCGGTCATTGGTAATTCCTTTCAAAGCGGCCAGGGGGAGGGTGCGATATAAGCTCGCGTGCCACTTCTTTGTAGGCTCATTTATGATTGATCCATGCATTTATTCAAGGTCAGCCTTGCAATACCAACAAGGCAATGCGTCGCATGGTAATTTTTGTTCTCAATGCAGCCAGATTCTTGCGTATTCCACGGGTTCGGCTAGAAAATGCCCATCTGCAAATCATGAAAGGCCATCCCCGTGCTGAGAGCCGAGTTGGACGCAATCGATCTTCGAATCCTGCGCGAACTGCAACGGGACGGGAGAATGACCAATGTGGAGCTTTCCGAGAGGGTCGGCATTTCTGCGCCGCCCTGTCTCCGGCGCGTGCGCAAGCTCGAGGAGAGCGGCATCATCGAGGGCTATCACGCGATGTTGAGCGCGCCGAAGCTCGGTTTCGACCTCGTCGCCTTCTGCATGATCGGCCTGAAACACCAGTCTGAGGCCAATCTCAAGGCATTTGCCGCCGCCACCGAGGGATGGTCGATGGTGCGTCAGGCCTGGATGGTCAATGGTGACAGCGATTTCCTGCTGCACTGTGTTGCGGAAAACCTGACCCGCTTTCAGGACTTCGTGATCGAGGTGCTAACCGCCAACGAGCACGTCCATACCGTGCGGACCATGCTGACGATCCGTCAGGTCAAGAAGGTTCCCCTTCTGGAGATCTGAAACCGTCTGGCCGTTGCCGTACCAGGCATCGTGCAGCCAATCGACCTTGCCGATCCGGCGATACCATTTGTGCCCGCCACCGGCGAGGACTTCGCCCATCTTCGGCTGGCCAGCGAAAACCACCATTTTAGCGCTTTCCGGTGGAGCCGGGTCCCAGATGTAGCTGGCCAGATTGCGCGGAACGCAGGCGTTCTTGAAGCTCACACACCATTCGCGCGGCCAGTATTGCAGATGGCCGTGGGCGGCGAGCTGTGCGCTCTGGAACTGCTGGGAAATCTCGTAATTCGCCATGGCCTTGGCAGGATCGGCCAGATAGGCGTCGAGGATGTAGCTGTGCGCGCCGATCTCGTAGCGGAAGACGGAGCTGTTGCCGACCGAATGCAGGAAGCTGTCGCGGGCCGGGTTGATGCGGCGAAGCGGCTTGGCGCGGAAGAGATCGTCGTCCCGGATGATGAGGAATGTCCCGGGATGCGTGAAGAACGGCTCGAGATCGGTCATGATGACCAGATCGAGGTCGAGAAAAAGCGTGGTGCCCTGAAGGTCGGCGAGATCGCGGCGGAAGAGGGCGAGCTTGCGCCAGCGCCGGTCGCCATGGCCGGCAGGCAGATCCAGTTCCGGCAGGGGGAATGTCTCGATGCCGGTTTCAAGCCCGGTGACATCGTCGGTGAAACAGACGAAACGATGGGAACGGCGAAGGTGGCGGGCGACGCCGCGTTTCAGGTTGTTGACGTATTCGGGGCCGTAGAGGGTTCCCCATTTCATGCAAACCACATTGACCGGAGGGGTGAGCGTGGTTTGCATATTCATCGTCGCTACGGGCCTTCCCTGACCGATTGTCTCTCCGTTCGGTCTTCATGACCCGAACGTTCGGCAAATTCTTTCAGGAAAAGGCTGTGCTGGTCGGTTCCCTCCGCCCGCTGGCGAAGAGCCTCCATCATGGCCGCGTCCGCATTGTTGCGATCGCCCCTGAGCAGGAAGACGTTGTAGATGTACCTTATGACGGTCGTGCGAAGGTCGGCGTCGGGTTCCCAGTTTTTCAGCGCCTGAAAAGCGGCGGCCAGTTCATCATCATTGCCGGCATGCAGCACGAGGCCGTCGATATTGTAGGGCGCGTTGCCGATGGTGATGACCTTCTTGCCGAGGAACAGGCTCTCGAGGCCGACGGTCGAATTCATCACGATGACGGCGTCGGCGCCTTCGATCAGGCCGCGTGTCTCGTTGTGATTGGCGAAATGGATGCGGCTGTGCGGCTTGACGTGGCCGCGGATCGACAGCGGAAAGCTCGGATGTTCCTTGATGACAAATTGCACATCCGGCTGGCGGTCAGCGAGGCGGGCAATCACCTCGTAGAAATGCACCATGTCCCTGATCCAGGGAGAATGGGCGAGCACCTGCATGTCGCTCGGCACCTGGAAGGGTACGAAGACATAGGATGACGGCAGGGAGGCGGTCTCGGAACCCTTCTGCTTGCTCTGGCGGCGCACGAGGTCCGCCGGCATTTCCTTGCCGACCCGGTTGTCCACCATGCTGTAGAAGGCGGGATCGCGGGGAAGGGTGCTGTCGTAGTTGATGCCCTTGCGGTCATACTGCAGCATCTTCGGGAAGAAGCCGAGTTCCATGACCAACCGTTCGCGGCCAAGCGCCTTGCCGACCTCGAGCGTCAACGCATCTGGCATCAGGAAGCCGTTGAAGACCAGCGCCCGGGCTTCCGGGTGTTCGTCGAAACAGAGCTTGAGCAGCGCGGCAGGGATGCGGGCGCGAGGCAGGACCATGGCCCGGTAGATGGCGGCGACCAGCGGGTTGGAATAGAACCAGCCGAAGCGGATGCGCCGGCGGATCAGGTTACGCTCGACAACAGGCCTGAGATCGACAAATTCGTCGCGACCGGCAATGGTTGCCAGAAGGCCGCCGAACCCCTTGCGGCGCACGAGTTCGCGGATCGTGTCGACAAGTTTCAACGGAACAAGTTCAAGGCTGCCGTCGGAAGCCTTGCGGATGCCGTTGAGATGCTTGCTGTGACCGATGAACTTTACCTTGGTCATGCGGTCGCCTTGTCGTGCCCGAGAAGGCGGTCGTAAACCTTCTCCAGTCCGCCCACCTCGTTTTCGAGGGCGAAATTGTCGAGGATGTGCTGGCGGCTGACGCGGCCCGCTTCCTCGGTCGCAGCGGGCGAGGAGAGATAAACGCGGATCGCGTCGCGCAACGCCTCGTAGTTTCCGGCTGGCACCACCTTGCCGGTGACGTTCTCGACGATCATTTCCGCATAGGCGCCGGCGTCGCTGGTCACGGCTGCGGTGCCGGATGCCATGGATTCGAGAGGTGTCAGGCCGAAGCCTTCGTTGCGGGAAGGGGCTACGTAAAGCGAAAGCCGGCGATACCAGGGCTTGATGTCGTCGACTTCGCCGAGAAAGACGATGCGCGACGAAAGGCCGGCGGCGGCGACATCCGCCTTCAGCTTGTTGGCGAAGCCCTGATGCTCGGAGGTGATACGACCGCTGATGACTGCGGTCCAGTCGGGAAATTCCGGCAGGAGTTCGATCATCGCGCGGACGAAAAGGTCCGTGCCCTTCTGGTGACGAACACGGCCGAAGCAACCGACGAGATGGCGTCCCGGCAGTTCGGTTGGGGCGATGGTATCAGATGTCTCTTCGCCCGGATGGAAAAGCTCGGTATCGACGCCATGGAGGGTGACGGTATGTGGCACCTTGAGGAAGGAGCCGGAGCGGGCGCTGGTCGCGACGACGGCATCCATCTTCGAGATCAGCCAGCGGGTGTAGCCGGTGTGACGGCGTTGCGCAGCGGAGGTGAAGAGCAGCTTCAGAGGCATGCGCAGGACATCGCGCAGGAAGATGCCGAACAGCATCTCGTTGTTGCGCCGGGCATGCCAGATACGAAAGGGCGCGCCTTTCGGCGCGCGCCAGAGGGCAGACAATTGCCGCCAGTGCATCTTGGGAAGATGATCGGGAAGGCCGGGCCCGAGGGTAATGATGCCGCGTCCGTGGCGGCGTTGCGCCGGCACGAGCTGGATCACGGTCGAGGTTACACCGGAGAGGCGCCGCTTGAAATGCGGCGCGATCACCGTGATGTCGGCAAGTGAAAGCAAGGGAGGCCTTCCGGTTCTGCGTCAGCCCCAGGCGACGGAGAGGATTTCGTAGGCTTTGGAACCGCCGGGAGCGACAACTTCGATGTTGTCGCCAGCTTCCTTGCCGATGAGCGCGCGGGCGATCGGCGAGGAGATCGAAATGCGGCCAGCCTTCACGTCGGCTTCCTGATCGCCGACGATCTGGTAGGTCTTTTCTTCCTCTGTATCCTCGTCGACCAGCTTGACTGTCGCACCGAACTTGATCTTGGAGCCGGACATCTTGGAAAGGTCGATGACCTCGGCGCGGGCAATCAGATCTTCAAGCTCGCTGACGCGGCCCTCGTTATGGCTCTGGGCTTCCTTGGCGGCGTGATATTCGGCGTTTTCGGAAAGGTCGCCATGGGCGCGAGCTTCTGCAATCGCGTCGATGATGCGCGGGCGCTCCTCCTGTTGACGCCAGCGCAGCTCCTCCTGCAGCTTGGCGTAACCGTTCTGCGTCATCGGGACCTTTTCAACCATTTCGTCTTCCTCAGCTTTCCATGTCCGCAAGGGCGGACACAAAAGAAAAACAGGCTCCGCAGCAAAGCTGCGGAACCATGTCTCAAATCAACGTTAAACCAGACTATAACAGATAGAAGACGGAAAGTTCCAGAGCTTTATGTCGGAGGGCAGGACTTGACGGCGCCATGCCCATGTTTCCCATAGCTTGCAACGCAAGGCCTTCAGGGTTCGATGCGATAGCGAAGCGGCAGGTTCCGGGGCGTGTAAGGGCTGCCGGCCGGTGAGCCGTTCAAGCGTTCCTCCACCGATATGTGGACAAGCGCATCTTCGGGGATGAAGCGCAGATCGGATTTCGGGAGATAGATACCGCCGCCCTTGCCGTCATGCCTCCAGGACGAGGGCGGCACCTTACGCGGAATGAATTCGACGAAACGCCAGGCGAGGTTCATCGAGTCGTGTGGCTCCGCCATCGGGTCGGGAGCGACGTAATCCTTTTCGGGGTTCTTGCCGAGCACCACGTCGTTGACCGTGCGGGTGGAATAGTCGAGGCCCATCGCCTTTGTTTCCCGGATCATCCAGGCAAGCGGCAGCTTGATGAGTGCGCTCTGTTTTTCGGGATAGCCGCCGCCGATGTCCCCATGGACGCCGGTGAACCAGACCTCCTTGACGTCCTGCTGTTCCACGGGGCGATCTGCCGGCGGCCGGAAAGGACCGCCCCAGAAGGGCTGGTCGGAAGGCCACAATTCCGGCCGGAACATCGTGCGCCGTTCATCGATGGCGACCGCGTGGCGGACATGGCGCACACTCGGGTTACGGTTGGTGAAAGGGTGCGTCTTGAACTGGATGCCGACCTTGCCGGGCTCGATCACGGAGGCGACGGTGTCGAAAAGCCCCAGCAGTTCTATCGTGGGACGAATGCCTTTCAGCGTCCGTTCGTAGAGGCGCATGGCAGCAAACGCTGACGGCGCGGGGCTGTCCTCCGGCGCGGGCGTTGCGGGGGCACGCCTCTGGTGATCGGGTATGCCCTTGTAGGTGCGATAGGCGTAGTCGACGAGATTGAGGTGTTCACGGCGGATCAGGCCAAGCGCGTGGATGAAGCCCGCGAGCACGCGAGCGGTATAGGCGCCCCGGCTGAAGCCGAAAATGTAGATGCGGTCGTCCTCGCCGATCTTCTTGCCGTCACTGTCACAAGGTGCTGCCTCGTAGTTCTCGATGATGAAGCGATAGGCCTGCTTGATGTTGGAATCCATACCCCAGCCAGTGGCAAGCCCCCAGACTTCTACCGCCTTGCGCCACACCTGCGACCAGGATTCATCGGCGCCGAAGGTTCCTACACCGGGATCGTAGTAGACGAGCTGCTGGTCGGTTCGCCTGAGGGTTCCGAATAGGCGCAGGATATTGGTGCGGTCCGCCGCGATCTCGTTCGATGTGCCGTCGAAGAGAAGAACGATGTTCTTGCCCATGCCGCGCGCTCCCCACCGCTTTGCCGGGACGATAACAGACTTGGCTTTGCGCTGCAATTTTCAGTTGTCGAGAGTGTTCGTCTTCCATCTCAATGCACGGGCGCGCTCTCCGTCACGGGGTTGAGGCTGTAGACGCGGCGGGCGACGATGGCGAGCAGGATAAGCGCTACTGTCGCGGCCGCACAGGATGCGGCAAAGCCGATGGAGAAGCTGCTGCGAGCAAGATCCAGCCATGGAGCCGGTCCACCGAGAGTGCGAGCGGCATCGACCGCGGCCGCGAGCGTCGAACGGCTCGCCTCCACCATGTCGGCCGGCAGACCATCGAAGTCGGCGCCATTCATGGCGATGCGGTAGATGACGCTGCCGAGGCTGCCGAGCAGGGCGACGCCGAGCGCTCCTCCGAACTCGGCACTGGTCTCCGAGATGGCCGAGGCGGCACCCGCGCGTTCCGGCGGCGCGGAGCCGACGATCAGGCCGGTTGTCGTGAGAATGACCGGGACGAAGCCCAGCGCAATCAGGGCGCTCGCGCCGAGCACGCCGAACAGGCTCTCGTAGTATGCGGCGACGGCCATGACGGCGGCTCCAACGGCGTTGACCAGCAGGCCGATCAGCACCGTCCTCACCGGGCCCAGGCGGTTGGTGATGCGATAGGCCTGCAGGGACATGAAGGTGAAGACGAGGCCGGGTAGGCCGGACCAGAGCGCGGCATGGAGTGGCGATAGGCCAATGACCAGTTGCAGGTACTGGTTCTGGAACAGGAAGATGCCAAAGACGAAAAAGACACCGGACAGGTTGACCAGCAATGATGCCAGGAAGGCCGGTATCCTGAACAGGGAAAGATCGATCAGCGGATCGGCAAGGCTGCGCTGACGCCGGATAAACAGAACACCGAAAACCAGCCCGGCAGCGACGGGAACGAGATAGACGGGATTCATCCCATCGGTCGCGATCTTCTTGAAGCCGTAGATGATCGGCAGGACGGTGGCGAGGCGACAGCCCGACGCTCGGCAGGTCCAGACGCCCGGTGCCGTCGCCGCGATATTCCGGCAGAAGGAAGGGGGCGGCGATGATGAGCGCCAGCATGACGGGGACATTGATGAGGAAGACGGAGCCCCAGTGGAAATACTGGAGCAGGACGCCGCCGATCAATGGCCCGATCAGGCCGCCAAGGGCGAAGGCTGTACCCCAAACACCAATCGCCCGATTACGTTCCTTCTCATCCGAGAAGAGGTTGACCACCAGCGACAGCGTTGACGGGGCGATGGTCGCACCGGCGATACCGAGACAGGCCCGGGCGATAATGAGCATCTGGGCCGATGTCGAAAAGGCCGCGAAGACGGAGGCCACGCCAAAGGCGGCTGCACCGATCAGTAGAACCTTGCGTCGGCCGATGCGGTCGCCAAGTGTACCCATGGTGACGAGGAAGCCGGCGACCATGAAGCCGTAGATATCGTTGATCCAGAGAAGTTCGGCAGCCGAGGGGTCGAGATCGGTGGTGATCGCCGGCATTGCCAGGAACAGCACGGACAGGTCCATGGAATAGATCAGGCAGGCAATGGAAAGGATATAGAGCCCGATCCATTCGCGCCGTCCCGCTACCGCGCCGTTTCCAGTTCCGTCTTTCATGAGAAGTCCTCCTCGACTTGAGTCGCGGATGATCGTCTTCTCCGGTCTGATAGACAAATGTCAAATGATGATGGGTCGGATGATTTTTTCACCCGACCCATCGGATTTCAGAAGTAGCTCTGCAGCGGGCGAACTTCGAGCTGGCCCTTCTTCAGGGCCTCGATGGCCTGTGCGGCGGCGAGTGCGCCGGCCATCGTGGTGTAGTAGGGCACCTTCTGCATCAGGGCGGCGCGGCGCAGCGATTTGCTGTCGGAGACCGCCTTGTTGCCATCCGTGGTGTTGAAGACGAGCTGGACCTGACGGTTGCGGATGGCATCCTCGATATGCGGACGTCCCTCCAGAACCTTGTTGATCTTTTCCGCCGTGATGCCCTTCTCCGCGAGGAAACGGGCGGTACCTCCGGTGGCCAGAACCTTGAAGCCGATGCTCGAAAGCAGGGTGATGGCCGGAAGCACGCGTTCCTTGTCCTCGTCGCGCACCGACACGAAGACCGTTCCGTCGCGCGGAAGTTCGACGCCAGCGCCGAGCTGCGCCTTGGCGAAGGCCAGGGCATAATCGGTGTCGAGGCCGATGACTTCGCCGGTCGAGCGCATTTCCGGGCCGAGCAGCGTGTCCACGCCCGGGAAGCGGGCGAAGGGGAAGACGGCTTCCTTGACGGCGATATGCTTCAGCTTGCGCGGATCGGGCTTCTTGCCATAGGCGGAGATAGCCGCATCCAGCTTTTCTCCAGCCATGACGCGGGCTGCGATCTTGGCAATTGGTGCACCGACGGTCTTGGCGACAAAGGGCACCGTGCGCGATGCGCGCGGGTTGACTTCGAGGATGTAGATCACGCCGTCCTTGATGGCGTACTGCACGTTCATCAGGCCGCCGACGTTGAGCGCCTTTGCCAGCGCCACGGTCTGGCGTTCCAGGGCGTCTACGATCTCGTCCGACAGCGAGTGGACCGGCAGGGAGCAGGCCGAGTCGCCGGAATGGATGCCGGCTTCTTCAATGTGCTCCATGATGCCGCTGACAAAGACGTCCTTGCCGTCGCAGAGCGCATCGACGTCCACTTCGATGGCGTTGGTCAGGTAGCTGTCGAACAGGAGCGGGTTCTTGCCGAGCAGGGTGTTGATCTGGCCTGTTTTGTCGTTCGGGTAGCGCTGCTTGATATCTTCCGGAACGAGTTCCGGAACGGTGTCGAGCAGGTAGGTCTGCAGCATGCTCTCATTGTGGATGATCTGCATGGCGCGGCCGCCGAGAACGTAGGACGGGCGCACGACCAGCGGGAAGCCGATTTCCGAGGCGACGAGGCGGGCCTGCTCCACCGAATAGGCGATGCCGTTGTTCGGCTGGTTCAGGTCGAGCTTCATCAGGAGCTTCTGGAAGCGGTCGCGGTCTTCGGCGAGGTCGATCATGTCGGGCGCGGTGCCGAGGATCGGGATGCCGTTCTTTTCCAGCGCTTCGGCGAGCTTCAGCGGCGTCTGGCCGCCGAACTGGACGATAACGCCGACCAGTTCGCCCTTTTCCTGTTCGGCGCGCATGATCTCGATCACGTCTTCGGCCGTCAGCGGTTCGAAATAGAGGCGGTCGGAGGTGTCGTAGTCGGTGGAAACCGTTTCAGGGTTGCAGTTGACCATGATGGCTTCATAGCCGGCATCCTTCAGCGCGAACGCGGCGTGGCAGCAGCAGTAGTCGAACTCGATGCCCTGGCCGATACGGTTCGGACCGCCGCCGAGGATGACGACCTTCTTGCGGTCGGAAATCTGGGCTTCCGAGCGGGCAGTGCCGACGAAAGGCGTCTCATAGGTCGAATACATGTAGGCGGTCGGCGAGGCGAATTCGGCGGCGCAAGTGTCGATGCGCTTGTAGACCGGACGCACATTGAGTGCGTTGCGCAGTTCCGCCACTTCCTTCGGACGCTTGTGCGTCAGGCTGGCGAGGCGTGCGTCGGAGAAGCCCATGGACTTCAGCATGCGCAGGTTCTCGGCGTCTTCAGGCAGGCCGTGCTCGCGGATGCGGGCCTCGGTATCGACGATGGCCTTGAACTGGGCGATGAACCATGGATCGATCTTGCAGCTCTCATGCACTTCCGTCTCGGACATGCCGAGGCGCAGGGCTTGGGCGACCTGACGCAGGCGATCCGGCGTCGGCGTGCCGATGGCGGCGCGGATGGCATTGTGGTCGTCACCTTCGCCAAGGCCGGGGATCTCGATTTCGTCGAGGCCGGTCAGCCCGGTTTCGAGGCCGCGAAGAGCCTTCTGCAGCGATTCCGCGAAAGTGCGGCCGATGGCCATGACTTCACCGACCGACTTCATGGCGGTGGTCAGGACCGGCGAGGCACCGGGGAACTTTTCGAAGGCGAAACGCGGGATCTTGGTGACGACGTAGTCGATGGACGGTTCGAACGATGCCGGGGTCGCGCCGCCGGTGATGTCGTTCTCCAGCTCATCGAGCGTGTAGCCGATGGCGAGCTTGGCGGCGATCTTGGCAATCGGGAAGCCGGTCGCCTTGGAGGCCAGAGCGGACGAACGCGATACGCGCGGGTTCATTTCGATGACGACGAGGCGGCCGTCCTTCGGGTTGACGGCGAACTGCACGTTCGAACCGCCGGTCTCGACGCCGATTTCGCGCAGAACCGCGATCGAGGCGTTACGCATGATCTGGTATTCCTTGTCCGTCAGCGTCAGGGCTGGCGCGACAGTGATGGAATCGCCGGTGTGGACGCCCATCGGATCGATGTTTTCGATGGAGCAGATGATGATGCAGTTGTCCGCCTTGTCGCGGACCACTTCCATTTCATATTCTTTCCAGCCGAGAACGCTTTCCTCGACGAGGACTTCCGTGGTCGGCGAGGCGTCGAGGCCGTAGCCGACGATCTCGAAGAATTCCGAACGGTTGTAGGCAATGCCGCCGCCGGTGCCGCCCATGGTGAAGGAGGGGCGGATGATGGCCGGCAGGCCAACGGTGTCGAGGGCCTGGGCTGCGATCGCCATGGCGTGGCTGATATAGCGCTGTTTGCGGTCCGTCTCGCCGAGGTTCCACTGGTTTTCCAGTTCGTCGAGCGCATTGTCGAGTTCTGCGCCGGAAAGCTTGGCCTTCACCTCGTTGCGGGCAGCTTCGTGCTTCTTGCGGTCGGCGTCCTTGATCTCGGTGGCGTTGGCCAGCATCGAGCGCGGCGTTTCAAGGCCGATCTTTGCCATGGCTTCGCGGAAGAGGGCGCGGTCTTCGGCCTTGTCGATGGCTTCCGGCTTTGCGCCGATCATCTCGACATTGTAGCGGTCGAGAACGCCCATGCGCTTGAGGGACAGCGCGGTGTTGAGCGCGGTCTGGCCGCCCATGGTGGGCAGCAGCGCGTCCGGGCGCTCCTTGGCGATGATCTTGGCGACGACTTCAGGCGTGATCGGCTCGACATAGGTGGCGTCGGCAAGGTTCGGATCGGTCATGATCGTCGCCGGGTTGGAGTTTACCAGAATGACCCGGTAACCTTCTTCCTTCAGCGCCTTGCAGGCCTGCGTGCCGGAATAGTCGAATTCGCATGCCTGGCCGATGACGATCGGTCCAGCGCCGATGATGAGGATGGACTTGATATCTTGGCACTTCGGCATGGGCTTATTTCCATTTTCAGGTTGCGCGAAAAACCGGCCAGGGTGAACTTTCACCGGCCGGGGCACAAACGAGGGTCTTTTCAGGCTAGAAGGGGCTTATAGGGAAAACTCTCGTGCAAACCAACCCCTTAAATGAAGTCAAATGCAGGAAAGTTGGGGAGCGGCAAACAACGGTTTTTTGCAGCGCGAATTCATTCGGTTGTCATACTGGTTTGTTGTGGGGCGGATAGACCAGCGCTTCCCTCTGCAAAGGTAGTTCCATGGCCGGCGAACCGATCACTCCTGATACTCTCCCTCCCAATCTGCATCTCTTTTCCCGGACGCTGACGCCGCAAGCTCTTCCACATTTCGGAACGCGATACGATTCTTTCGGGCAGTTTCTCCCCGAGCCGGGAAACACCGTCGTTTGTCATCTGTTGCCGGAAACCGAGAGCGAGCGGGTGGTTGTCGATGCCCGGGCTCGCTACCTCGCCATGCCGGGGGCGGACCAACTCGCATTTACGCCGGTTTCCAGCCTGCACATGACGCTGTTTCAGGGAATCATCGAATATCGCCGCAAGCTGCCGTTCTGGCCGGCCGATGTGCCGCTGGATACGCCGATCGACGACATGACGGCGATCTACATGGACCGGCTGGCGGCTTTTGCGCCCGACGGTCCGTTCGAGATGGAGGTGACCGAGGCAACGCCAGCGGGTCTGGCGCTGGACGGGGTGACGGCGGATGACAGGGCCCGATTGAAATCCTGGCGGGATCGTTTCGCCGATCTTCTCGGCTACCGGCATCCCGATCACGACGATTACTCTTTTCACATTACATTTGCCTATCCGAAGGAACGCTTTGACGACGAGACGATTGCAGCCTGGGTTCCATTCCTCGGCGAGGTGGTGAAAGAAATCCGCGACCGTTCGCCGGTGATCGCGCTGAAGCCGCCGGCTTTCTGCGCCTTCGAGGACATGAACCATTTCGAGGAACTGCTCGTTTTCGAGCCTGTCTGAATATCCGACGGCGCCGCGCGTGCTATCGATTAAAGCGTATCGCGATCTTTCAGATTCGCTCTCTACGCTTTAAGTCCTTGTTTCATCGCATATCGTTGCCGCAAAACCGCTGCACACTTTTGCGCGACATGCTTTAGAATGGCCGCAGGGAACAGTTTGCACTATAGATTGTTTCCAAAGGCGCGAAGTGCGCGCTGGAGAGGATGAATACCATGGAATGGAAGGGCCGACGTCAATCGGACAATATTGAAGACCGGCGCGGCACCTCGACCGGACGCGGCGGCATGGGGCGCGATCCGTTCGGACGATCGGGAATGCAGCTTCCGACAGGAGGTCGGCGCGGCGGCGGCATGAGCATCGGCACGATCATCTTTCTGGTCATTCTCTATCTCGTCCTGAAGATGATGGGCATCGACATGCTTCAGCTGTTGGGCGATGGCTCGATGCAGCAGCAGGGATCGGGTTATGAACAATCCATTGGCGAGAAGCCATCCCAGCCAGCCAGCGACGAGATGACGGCTTTCGTTCGCACCGTCCTTGCCGAGACCGAAGATACCTGGAACGGCATCTTCAAGGCAGCCGGCGAGACTTATCAGGAGCCGACGCTGGTGCTGTTTGCCGGCCGCACGGCTTCCGCCTGCGGGACTGCTTCTTCCGCTACCGGGCCGTTCTATTGCCCGGGAGACCGGAAGGTCTATCTCGATACGGACTTCTTCCGGGAACTCAGTGACCGTTTCGGCGCTTCCGGCGACTTTGCCGAAGCTTATGTCGTCGCACATGAGGTCGGCCATCATGTTCAAAATCTCACCGGCATCCTGCCGAAGTTCAACCAGATGCGGCAGTCGATGAGCGAGGTCGAATCCAACCAGATGTCGGTGCGCGTCGAACTCCAGGCAGATTGCTTTGCCGGCATCTGGGGCAAGTACACGCAGCAGAAGGGCTTGCTTGAAGCGGGGGACCTCGAGGAAGCGCTGAATGCGGCCAAGCAGATCGGCGACGATACGCTACAGAAGCGCAGTCAGGGCTACGTCGTGCCGGATAGCTTCAACCATGGTACGTCCGCCCAGCGGATGAAGTGGTTCAAGCGCGGCTTCGATAGCGGAAAGATGGAGGCTTGCGACACCTTTTCCGGGCCGGTCTGATCCGATCCGGTTATAGACGCCACGATAGAATGAAATGAAAGACGGCCCCGTGAAAACCGGGCCGTCTTTCATCTTTGAAGTTCACTTCTCGCTGTCGAGATGCATTCTCTACGCTGAGGCATTGAGGCTTCTGGCGCCGATGATCCGCGCAATATCGACGCCCTGTGCCCCAGTCATGGCTACGCATCGGCCCGGTTGAAAGGCCTTCGTGGATTTCGTGAGACGACCGATGGTAGGAAAATAGGGTTGCCTGTAACCTATAAGTTAATGTGAATCTTCCGTGAAATTTATTTCTCGGTGACAGGCTTTCCTTGCTCCCCACGGACGTTTCCCCTATGCAAAGGTTACGCGCCGCTCGCCAGTCATCTCTGGAAGCGGCTTTTTTCGTCGTGGGTGCCATTATGAATACGCATGCCTCTATTTCAGCCGGAAAGCCCGAAGCAGCAAGCTGGTGGTCGCATATAATCGCGACCCTGCAACTCGGTATTCCCTTGATTGGCGCTCAGCTTGCGCAGCTTGGCATTCACACCACGGATGTGGTGATCGTTGGCCAGCTCGGTGCGCAGTCGCTTGCCGCCATGGTGCTGGCGGGGCAGTTCTTTTTCACTATCTTCATTTTCGGCTCCGGCTTTTCAATTGCCGTTGTTCCAATGGTTGCGCAGGCTTACGGACGTGGAGACGCCGTATCCGTTCGCCGCTCGATACGCATGGGCATGTGGGTGTCGATCGCCTATACGCTGATGACCGCTCCTTTGTTCTTCAATGCGGAGACGATTTTGCTGGCGCTCGGGCAGAAGCCCGAGGTAGCAGCCCTTGCCGCCGATTATGTGATGATCGTGCAGTTCGGCCTGCTGCCGGCCCTGCTTTTCGCCGTGCTGCGTGCGCTTGTCAGCGCAACGGGCAGGGCGGGCATCATCCTCTACGTGACTCTGGCTGTTCTGGTGATGAATGCGTTGCTGGCCTATGCGCTGGTACTCGGCCATTTCGGTCTGCCGGCTCTTGGCATGACGGGTGCTGCCATCGTTGCCGTCATGGTGCAATGGGCGAGTTTCCTGTTCATGGTCGCCTATATCGAGACG
The DNA here is from genome assembly GCA_003248775.1 of Shinella sp. Taxonomy (GTDB): domain Bacteria; phylum Pseudomonadota; class Alphaproteobacteria; order Rhizobiales; family Rhizobiaceae; genus Allorhizobium. The sequence goes on from QFQX01000001.1 coordinate 45,126, forward strand.
CGGGAGGAAACGCGTCGCTACGAGCTTTTCGTTCGCTTCTGGCGGCCGGACTGGCATGCCCTCTGGGACGTTGTGCATCTTGGCCTGCCGATCAGCGTGACAGTTCTGGCGGAGGTCAGCCTGTTCGCTGCGGCGTCTCTGTTGATGGGGCGGATCGGCACGGTCGAGCTTGCCGCCCATGGCATCGCGCTCCAGCTCGCATCGATCGCCTTCATGTTCCCGCTCGGCCTTTCGCAGGCGGCGACGGTCCGGATCGGTCTTGCGCACGGACGCGGCAATTATCCGGATCTCATGCGGGCGGCTATCGCCGTGCTTGGGATTGCCAGCCTGATGTCCCTTTCGGGTGGAATTCTGTTCTATTCCATGCCGAAAGTGCTGAGCGGTGCCTTCATAAACGCCCATACCCCGGACGCTGCCGCCGTGCTCGATTTTGCCGGGCCACTGGTTGTGATCGCCGGCATATTCCAGTTGGTCGATGGCTTGCAGGCCATCGCCTCCGGCCTGTTGCGTGGACTGAAGGATGCGAGGATTCCGATGGTGCTGGCGTTGATTGCCTACTGGCCCATCGGCTTCTTCCTGGCCTGGTTCATTGCCTTCCCGATGGGCTATGGCGGCATCGGTATCTGGATCGGCTTCCTGATCGGTCTCTTCACCGCTTCGGTGATGCTGTGCCTGCGGTTTTTCCACAAGGTACGCCTGGAAATGAAAACGGCCCGGGGTTAACCGGGCCGCATCGCTGTCTCTAATCTCTGAGTCTGATCAATGCTCTGCCAGAGCCGGCTCACCCTTTTTCTCGCGCACCATGTTGATGAAGCGGCGGAAGAGGTAGTGGCTGTCTTGCGGGCCGGGCGAGGCCTCGGGGTGGTGCTGCACCGAGAAGACCGGCTTGCCGGCAAGGCGCAGGCCGCAATTGGAACCGTCGAACAGGGAAACGTGAGTCTCCTCAACGCCTTCCGGCAGGCTGTTCTTGTCGACCGCGAAGCCGTGGTTCATCGAGACGATTTCCACCTTGTTGGTGGTGTAGTCCTTGACCGGATGGTTCGCGCCGTGATGGCCCTGGTGCATCTTGACGGTGGTGCCGCCGAGCGCGAGCGCCAGCATCTGGTGACCGAGGCAGATGCCGAAGACCGGCAGGCCGCTTTCCACCAGCTTGCGGATAACCGGTACGGCATATTCGCCGGTGGCGGCCGGGTCGCCCGGGCCGTTCGACAGGAAGATGCCATCGGGGTTGAGGGCCAGGATGTCCTCGGCCGAAGTCTTGGCTGGAACGACCGTCACCCGGCAGTTCAGGCCGGTGAAGAGGCGCAGGATGTTGCGCTTCACGCCGTAGTCGAGGCAGACAACGTGATACTTCACGTCGGCGGCGGCAAGCTCGCTGTAGCCCTCGTTCCAGGCCCATGGCTTTTCCTTCCATTCGGAAGACTGTCCGGAGGTTGCCTCGATTGCGAGGTCGAGACCGACGAGACCGCTCCAGGCCTTGGCTTCCGCCTTCAGCGCATCGACGTCGAAAACGCCGTTCGGGTCATGGGCGATCACAGCGTTCGGCGCACCGTGCTCGCGGATCCAGGCGGTCAGCGCGCGGGTGTCGATGCCGCTCAGGCCGATGATGCCGCGGGCTTTCAGCCAGGCGTCGAGATGCTTGGCGGCGCGATAGTTGGACGGATCGGTGATGTCGGCCTTGAAGATGACGCCGACCGCGCCACGCCGGGCGGCGGGCGTCAGATCCTCGATGTCTTCCTCGTTGGTGCCGACATTGCCGATATGCGGGAAGGTAAAGGTGACGATCTGGCCGAGATAGGAGGGGTCGGTGAGGATTTCCTCATATCCGGTGAGCGCGGTGTTGAAGCAGACTTCTGCCTGGACCTTGCCGGTTGCGCCTATACCCTGTCCTTCGATGACCGTGCCGTCGGCGAGGACGAGGAGGGCGGTCGGCTTGCGGGTGCTCCATGGGGCTGTCGAGGTCATGTTCGTTCCTTGTCCGGCCGTAAGCCGCCGGTCCTTGACGGAACGGGAGCCGATGGCCATTTATGTCGCAGATCGAGGACGCGCGAATACGCGCGTTCGGCCCTGATGACAATTTTCGTGCAGGTGCCGGAAAATAGACGGATCGATCCCGACGGTCAATTCTCTACGCTGGATTAACTCCCATGTATTTCAATGGGTTGTGTAATTGATTTGCGCGAGCCCCCGGGACTGGCTATTGCTTCGGCGAAAATGACAAGGAAAAGCCACAATTGGTGAAGCCTGCAAGCCGGCTTTTCCGTGGAGAAGGAAGATGATGCGCGACAGACTCGCCGATTCCCTGAAGGAATCCCTCAAGGCCAAGGATACGCGCCGTACGTCCACCGTGCGGCTGATTCAGGCTGCAATCAAGGATCGCGATATCGCCAATCGCGGCGCGGGCAAGGACCCCGTCAGCGACGACGATATCATGCAGATCCTGACCAAGATGATCAAGCAGCGCGAGGAGTCGGCAAAGATCTACTCCGACAATGCGCGGCCCGAACTTGCCGAGCAGGAGCGCGAGGAAATCGCCATCATCAAGACCTTCATGCCGGAACAGCTTTCCGACGAGAAGGTGAAGGAGGCCGCCGCCGCCGCCATTCAGGAAGTCGGCGCCCAGGGCCTTCGGGACATGGGCAAGTGCATCGCGCTGCTCAAGGACCGCTATCCGGGCCAGATGGATTTCGCCAAGGCTTCCGGCGTGGTGAAGGACCTTCTGAAGTAAACGGCTCTTTATCTACCGAGAAGACATGGGCTCCGCCTTCGGGCGGAGCCTTTTGTTTTGGACGTCCGGATCGCAATCCAGCCTGTGAATAGCGGGTATGGCCGCAGACGCTGGTGGCGTTTCGCGAAATGCCGGCCTATATGAAAATGGCTAGCCCGAGGACATGATGCGCTTTTCCAACGAGTTTCTTGACGAGATCCGCGACCGCGTGCCGATTTCGGCCGTGATCGGTCGTCGCGTGACCTGGGATCGCAAGAAGACCAATGTCCCGCGTGGCGACTATTGGGCTTGCTGCCCGTTCCATGGCGAGAAGAGTCCGAGCTTCCATTGCGAAGACCGCAAGGGCCGTTATCACTGCTTCGGTTGCGGCGTGACCGGAGACCATTTCCGCTTTCTCACCGATCTCGAGGGACTGAGCTTTCCCGAGGCCGTGGAGCAGGTGGCGGAGATGGCGGGTGTTGCCATGCCCAAGCCAGACATACAGGCGCAGCAGCGCGAACGTGAGCGCACGACCCTGCTCGACGTGATGGAGCTTGCTACGCAATTCTTTCAGGATCAGCTCCAGACCGCAAACGGTGCGAGGGCGCGCGCCTATCTGCGGGAGCGCGGACTGTCCGGGCGTACGATCGAGACCTTCCGGCTGGGCTTTGCCCCGGAGAGCCGCAACGCGCTCAAGGAATACCTCGCTTCCAAGGGCGTGCCGAAGGAACAGATCGAGGCTTGCGGACTGGTTCGACACGGACCCGACATCCCCGTCTCCTACGATTATTTCCGCGACCGTATCATGTTTCCGATCCTGTCCTCCCGCGACAGGGTAATCGCCTTCGGTGGCCGCGCCATGGCGCAGGACGCTATGGCGAAATACATGAACTCGCCGGAAACCGAGCTCTTCCACAAGGGCAACGTGCTCTTCAATTTTTCCCGCGCGCGCCGTTCTCTTCAAGGAGCGGGCGGAGCCGACACGATCATTGCCGTGGAAGGCTATATGGACGTGATCGCGCTGCATCAGGCGGGTGTCGAAAACGCTGTTGCCCCGCTGGGTACAGCGCTGACGGAGAACCAGCTCGATCTGATGTGGAAGCTGACGCCGGTGCCGATGCTCTGCTTCGACGGCGATGGGGCCGGCCAGCGCGCTGCGTTCCGCGCGGTTGATCTTGCGCTTCCACATCTCAAGCCCGGAAAATCCGTGCGTTTCGCCATGCTGCCGGACGGCAAGGATCCAGACGATCTCGTGAAGCAGGACGGCCGCACGCCCTTCGACAAGGTGCTTTCGGAAGCGCGGCCGCTCGCCGAAATGGTTTGGCTGCGCGAGTCAGGCGCCGGGCAATACGACACGCCGGAAAAGCGTGCCGAGCTTGAGGCGCGGATGAAGCAGGTGATTTCCGTGATCGCCGACGAGAATGTCAGGCGGCACTACCAGCAGGATGTACGAGACCGGCTGAACGCGTTCTTTCAGGGGACGTCGAACAATCGCGGCGAAAGGCGTGGCGGATTCGATGGCAATCGCGGCGGGCGCGGGCGTGACAATGGCCGGGGCAGTCGGCCTCCCGGCGGTTACTCCGCGATCGGCGGCGGGATTTCAGACCGTCTGGTGCGTTCCGGTCTCGTCAAGGGCCATCAGGAGCAGCCGGCTCTTCGCGAGAGCGTTCTGGCGCTCACCATCGTCAATCATCCGCAGCTTCTGCAGGACGAGTATGACGAGATTGCTTCCATCGATTACGAAAATCGCGAATTGCAGAAACTCTGGTCTTCGCTGCTGACGGCCGCCGCTGGCGCGGCCTCTGAACTGACGCGGGAAAAGCTGATTGCTCGGCTGGAAGAGCAGGGGCATGGGGCGGTGATCAAAAGCCTCGACCAGCAGATCCGCAATGCCCGCCTCTGGGTTGCGACCGAGATCGCCGCGCCTGAGGATGCGCGCGAGGCCTATCGTCAAGCGCATTCCCTGCACAAGCGAGCCAAGGCGCTAAGGCGTCAGCGGATGGAGCTGGAGCGGGAAGTGGCGGAAGCGACCGAAGTCGAGGATGGCGACCGTATCGGCCAGCTGATCGGTGCGCTGCATCAGGTGCAGCAGGAGGTGACCCGGATGGAAAACCAGGAAGCGATCATCGATGGATTCGGTGTCATGTCAGGACGAGTGAAGGGGGCGGCCACCGGTCACGGCGCGTAAGGGCCCACTCGGTGCATATGCGAACGAGCGATTCGTCTTCCGGTGCCGGTTTGATACGGAAGTTGGGGGAAGTGCCGTGCGTCATGGGTTCGCAGCGCGTTGCGGGAGCCGGGGCATCGTTCTCGAAGGGGGCTTGTGCAAACGGCGCTTGCCCCTTGTTTCCTGCGGCAACTGACCTACATCAGGGCCAATCGGCCACTATTATGCGGAACGGCTGGATTTCCCCGCTTTTCTTTGGGTTTTGATGTCGGAAGAGCTTGACGCCAGAGAAAATTGTGGGAATCACCATTTCAGGCATACAAGGGTGAAGTAGGTTCATGCGGAACTCTCGTACCATGACCGGTCATGCAGAAAAAACGGGGCTCGGCCCAATGGTCTCGACGCCCATAGTTAATCGGGAATTAAGCAACATTCCGTTAGGTCATTGACTGTATTGCAGCGGGCAGGGGCCGCGGGGGCAGCCTATCCGCCTTGCAGCGCGCGGCAAGATCAGACGTCAGGGAAAGCGACGAATTAGATGGCATCCAAAGTCAAAGAAAACGAAGAAGCAGACAACGAACGCGATGGCGCAACGGATGGTCCGCTTCTCGACCTTTCGGATGACGCGGTCAAAAAGATGATCAAAGCCGCCAAAAAGCGCGGCTACGTCACCATGGATGAGCTGAACTCGGTTCTGCCGTCGGAGGAAGTCACCTCCGAGCAGATCGAAGACACCATGGCCATGCTGTCGGATATGGGCATCAACGTCATCGAGGACGAAGAAGCCGAAGAAGCTGCGGCCTCCGAAGACGGCGACGACAGCGATGACGGCGACAGCGAGGGCGGCGAACTCGCCCCGACCGCCGGCACGGCGCTTGCGACTGCGAAGAAGAAAGAACCCACCGATCGTACCGACGATCCGGTGCGCATGTACCTGCGCGAGATGGGCTCGGTCGAGCTTCTGTCGCGCGAGGGCGAGATCGCTATCGCCAAGCGCATCGAGGCCGGTCGCGAGACGATGATCTCCGGTCTCTGTGAGAGCCCGCTGACCTTCCAGGCGCTGATTATCTGGCGCGACGAACTCAACGAAGGCACCACGCTTCTGCGCGAGATCATCGATCTCGAAACCACCTATTCCGGCCCGGAAGCCAAGGCTGCTCCGCAGTTCCAGAGCCCTGAAAAGATCGAGGCTGACCGCAAGGCGGCCGAAGAGAAGGAAAAGGAGCGCGCCAAGCGCCGTCCGCAGGCTGCCGGTTCCGAGGATGACGACATCACGGCCATCGGCGGCGACATGCCGCCGGAAGAAGAGGAAGAGGACGAGGACGAGTCGAACCTGTCTCTCGCCGCCATGGAAGCGGAACTGCGTCCGCAGGTCATGGAGACCCTCGACACCATCGCCGACACATACAAGAAGCTGCGCAAGCTGCAGGACCAGCAGGTGGAAGCCCGTCTGGCCTGTGCCGGCACGCTGTCTTCCGGTCAGGAGCGGCGTTACAAGGAACTGAAGGACCAGCTGATCACCGCGGTGAAGTCGCTGTCCCTTAACCAGAACCGTGTCGACAGCCTCGTCGAGCAGCTCTATGACATCTCCAAGCGTCTGATGCAGAACGAGGGGCGTCTGCTGCGCCTCGCCGAAAGCTATGGCGTCAAGCGCGAAGCTTTCCTTGAGCAGTATCAGGGTGCCGAACTCGATCCGAACTGGATGAAGTCCATCGGCAACCTTGCCGGCCGGGGCTGGAAGGAATTCGCCAAGGAAGAGAACCAGACGATCCGCGACATTCGCGGCGAGATCCAGAATCTGGCCACCGAAACCGGCATTTCGATCACCGAGTTCCGCCGTATCGTATCTATGGTCCAGAAGGGTGAACGCGAAGCCCGTATCGCCAAGAAGGAGATGGTGGAAGCCAACCTCCGTCTGGTTATCTCGATCGCCAAGAAGTACACGAACCGCGGCCTACAGTTCCTCGACCTCATTCAGGAAGGAAATATCGGCCTGATGAAGGCGGTCGACAAGTTCGAATACCGCCGCGGTTACAAGTTTTCGACCTATGCGACATGGTGGATCAGGCAGGCGATCACCCGCTCGATTGCCGACCAGGCCCGCACGATCCGTATTCCGGTGCACATGATCGAGACGATCAACAAGATCGTCCGTACCTCGCGCCAGATGCTGCACGAGATCGGTCGCGAGCCGACGCCGGAAGAACTGGCCGAAAAGCTCGCCATGCCGCTCGAAAAGGTCCGCAAGGTCCTCAAGATCGCCAAGGAGCCGATCTCCCTCGAAACCCCGGTGGGCGACGAAGAAGATTCACACCTCGGCGATTTCATCGAGGACAAGAACGCGCTGCTGCCGATCGATGCGGCCATCCAGGCGAACCTGCGCGAGACCACGACCCGCGTTCTGGCCTCGCTGACGCCGCGTGAGGAACGTGTGCTCCGCATGCGCTTCGGCATCGGCATGAATACGGACCACACGCTTGAAGAAGTCGGTCAACAGTTCTCGGTTACCCGCGAACGTATCCGCCAGATCGAGGCCAAGGCCCTGCGCAAGCTCAAGCACCCGAGCCGCTCGCGCAAGCTGCGCTCGTTTCTGGATAGCTGATCCAGCTCGCATTCGAAATTTAAGGAAACCCGGCATTTGGCCGGGTTTTTTATTGCCGGATATTCCGTATTCTCACCTCCATATGCCTGGGGGGATGAGATGGCGATGGTCGTTACCGGTACAACATATGATTGTGTGAAGCTCTTTGCCGATACGCTGATAAGCTGGCCGCTCGTGGCGCTTGTCGTCTTGATCTTTCTCTACAAAAGACCCGATTTCCTGCAACGGATTTCCAAGATAACCGTTGGTAATCTCGTTCTGGAACTCAACCAGATCAAGCAGGAACTGGCTGAGAGCCGCAGCGAGATCCGTTCACTGGAAAACGAGCTGGAACTCAGCCGGCAGAATTATGCGGACATCCTGAACGGGATAGACGGGCAGGCACCGGTACCGAAGCTCAAGGCGGCGCGAGATGCGATAAAATCGGCGGCTCGCGGTATTTCCGATTTCAAGACGATCGAGGCCTTTCTCGGAGAAAAGGCGACGGCGGAAGAGATCTTCTTTGCCGCTGTTGCTCTGCGCGACCGGCGCCCCCTCCAGATGTTCGATCCGCTGGTCAGTTGCCTTGAACGGCTTGGCTCCGACCCCGGTCTTGCAGGTGTCCGCCTGAACACGGTCTGGACCTTGACCAGCGCACTTCATTTCATGGTGATTTCGAGCGTGCGGGATAACGCCAAGCCGCAGATATCGCGTGAGGGGCTGCTGCGGGCGAAGAAGGCGCTGGAACGCCTCTCTCGAAATCCTCTGGTGCTCGGCGACAGGCAGGATGAGCCGGACAAGGGGATCAGAGGGCCGTTGAGGCACGCGTTGCAGTGGATCGAGCAAGGGCTGGAAGAGCTGCCCTGATGAAAGAGGGCAAAGAGAAAGCCTGCGTTGTCGCGGGCTTTCTCGGGTCGGTAAGGCCTCAGGCCGCCGGCTGCTTGGTCTTGCGCAGGTAAGGCAGGACGGTGTCGAAGGAGCCGAAACGGGTGATGGCGTCTTCGTTGGAAACGGCGGCGGTGATGATGACGTCGTCGCCCTGCTTCCAGTTGGCGGGCGTTGCCACCTGGTGCTTGGCGGTCAGCTGGATCGAGTCGATCGCGCGCAGGATCTCATCGAAGTTACGGCCGGTGGTCATCGGATAGGTGAGGATCAGTTTGATCTTCTTGTCCGGGCCGATGACGTAGACTGAGCGAACGGTGGCGTTGTCGGCGGGCGTGCGGCCTTCCGAGCTGGTACCGGCTTCCTCGGGCAGCATGTCATAGAGCTTGGCGACCTTGAGGTCCTTGTCGCCGATCAGCGGATATTCGACGTCGAAGCCGGTCGCGACCCGGATGTCCTGCTTCCACTTTCCATGGCTTTCGACGGGATCGACGGAGATGCCGATGATCTTGACGCCGCGCTTGCGGAATTCGCCTTCGAGGCCGGCCATGGTGCCGAGTTCGGTGGTGCAGACCGGCGTGAAGTTCTTCGGATGAGAGAAGAGAACGGCCCAGTTGTCGCCGATCCAATCGTGAAACTGGATGGTGCCTTGGGTGGTTTCAGCCGTGAAATCGGGCGCGGTCTGGTTGATGCGCAGGCTCATGATGGTTCTCCTGTTGATCCAGTGTTGGGTGGGATAATTACAGGTTTTCCGCGTCTCGTCGGCGAAAGCCATGCTGATCGCGCCGGGTATCCGGGTCGAAAATTCTCAACTTCAACTGTTATCGGCAATACAAATCCAGGTGTCCGGTCTCGTTCCTCGCACACCTTTTCCAGCTGGGAAGGTGTTTCGAAGGGGAAGTTGACGAATTTCAAGATGTCTGCCGTTTCGCTGTGATCGCGCATTTCACGGCGGCTTGTGAATTTGTCACTTGATGACGTGGCGGTTTGGGACCACATCTCCGGTAAAGTGAGTGGACTTCCTTCGCCTCATGCAAGAGAAACCGACAAGAAAATTTCTGGACAGATGGGGCAGAGGGCTCGTGCTCTCCGTTGCCCTGCATCTCATCATCCTTGTCGTGTTCCTGATGAAGCTCCCGGCTTTGCCGGAAGTGCCGCAGGAGGAAGAGAGCGTCGCGGTAGAACTGGTGCCGCCGCCCGAGGAAGAGAAGCCGGCCGAGGAGCCCAAGCAGGAAGAGGAACAGGCGGCTGAACCGCCTCCGCCACCGGCGGTCGAGGAGAAAAAGGCGGAGGAACCTCCCCCGACAATTCCCGTTTTTAATCCTGCTACGCAGTTTGGCGAGAAAGACAGCGGTATGCTTGGCGATCTTCGCGGCAATGCGGAGGAGAAGGAAGCCGATAGGCCGGTGGAGAAGGCGCAGGAGCCTGAAGCGGCGAAGGCTGACGAGGCGCCGGCCGAAGTCGAGCCCAAAGATTCAGCCGAAAGTGTCGACCAATCTGCCGATGGAGGTATGACCGAGGAGGGCGAGACAGAGTTCCCGACTGATCAGGCGCTAGCGCTTGCCGCGCCGCCGCCGCCGAAACCGGCCAAACCGACAAAAGCGGACAGCACGGCGGAGGTGAAGGTTCAGTTGGTCCCGAAACCGGTAAAGCGCATTTATTCAGCGTCGGTGGCCGATGATTTGGTTACTATGTCAGCTATGGCCGGGGAAAGCCGTGGGGAGCGAATTCACAGGCTCTGCGGAACGGAGTTGAAAGCCCAGCTTTTACGGTCTTCTCCTTCTTACGATGTAAAATGGACCCCCAGTATGAAGTTGAGGTCTGGCAACGTCGTCAACGTTCCGGAGTTAGCTTTTGGCGACTGGAATGGTGAATGGTATAATCTCGCCATACGTTGCACTGTTGACGATGACGCAACGCGGATCATCGACTTCAGTTTTGCTGTTGGGACGCGTGTGCCGCGCAGTGAATGGACGAAGCGCGGATTTGATCGCTACCAATAAGCGACCGCCGGCCTAGCTGCGGCTATTCCAATATATCCCGCACGACCCGCATGAAGATCCTTGCGCCGATGGCGATCAGGTCCTCGGGAAAGTCGTAGTCGGGATTGTGAAGGGCAGGATGGGTTTCGCCGGAGCCGAGGAAGAACATGGCTGAAGGGGCGATGGCGCGGAAGCGGCCGAAATCTTCGGAGCCTCGCATCGGCAGATTGCGTTCGTCATGAGAAACGCCTTCGGCATCGAGGGCACGGATCAGGTGATCGACGGCTTCCGGCGCGTTTTCGCAATGAAGGAAGATGTCGTCATAGGAGATGTCGAGGCCGAGATTTCCATCTTTTGCGGCGGAACGGGCCAGCGCCTCCGCTTCGTTGCACAGTTCGTCCATGCCGTCGTCAGTCAGGGTGCGAAGCGTCACCCAGATCTCTCCATCGCCGGGCGCAATGCCGAAGGCTTTTTCGCCGAGCGAAGCATGGGTGACCGTTGCCAGCCGGAAGTCGAGAGCAGGCGGAGCGCCGCGCGACAGACCTGTCAGTGCCGGCATCAGGGCTGCGATGGCGGACATGGGCGAAATGCCGGTTTCCGGCTGCGAGGCATGGGCCGTCTTGCCGGAGAGGGTGATGCGGATACCGCGCGAGGCGCAGTTCACCGGTCCGGCCTTGATCGAGACGTGGCCAAGCGGAAGACCCGGCAGATTGTGCAGGGAGAAGGCGAGGTCCGGCGTGATCCCGCCGAATTTCGGATCGGCGATGACGGCTGCCGCGCCCGCTCCGGTTTCCTCCGCCGGCTGGAACAGCAGCACGACGCGGCCGCGTTTCGGCAACTGGCGCGAGAGGCCGAGGGCGAGCGCCGTCATGATGGTCGAATGGCCGTCATGACCGCAGAGATGGCCCTTGCCCGGAATGGTCGAGCGGTATGCGGCGGTAGATTTCTCCTCGATCGGAAGAGCGTCCAGCTCGCAGCGAAAAAGCAGTGTCGGGCCTGATGCCGCTCCCTCGAAGACCGCCGCAACGCCGTGGCCGCCGAGGCCGGTGAGGATTTTCACAGGCTTCAGGGGCGTAAGAAACGAGACAATGCGCGCGGCCGTCCATTGCTCTTCGCCGGAGATTTCGGGATGACGATGAAGGTCGCGGCGAAGGTCGATCAGATCGACCAGATCGTGATTGGTGAGGAACATGGCTTGCTCTGACACACTATGCTGGCGACAGATCTACACTGCTTTGCCTCAGGTGCCTATCGCACAGGTCTCGTGCTTCAGCCGTTCGACACCAGACTGAAGGCGATGCTTCCCATGACCAGCGCGATCAAGCCGTCGAGGATCTGCCATGCGCTGCGGCGGGCGAAGATGGGACGTAGCAGGCGGGCGCCATAACCGAGCGAGAAGAAGAAAAGGAAGGAAGCTCCTGTCGCGCCGACGGCAAAGGCCGCTTCCTCGCCGGGATAATGCCTGGAGATCGAGCCGATCAGGACGACGGTGTCGAGGTAGACATGCGGGTTCAGCCATGTCAGCGCCAGGCAGGTGAGAAGAGCCGCCACAAGGCTCTGCTCTGCATCGCCCCGGACCGCCAGCATGCTGTGGCCACTGATCGCGGAGCGTAGGCTGCGCAGGCCGTAGAAGGCCAGAAACGCAGCGCCACCATAGCGAAGCAGGGGATCGAGCCAGCCGATGCTGGCAATCATTGTGGAGAACCCGCCGACGCCGGCACCGATCAGCAGCGCGTCGGAGCCAGCGCAGGTAAGGCAGACGGCGAGGACATGGCGGCCCTGCAACCCCTGACGCAGCACGAAGGCGTTTTGCGCGCCGATGGCAATGATGAGGCTGAGGCCGAGCAGAAAGCCCGCGAGAGCGGTAGAGACTGAGAAGGTCATGGAGATCCCGGTTGGGCTGTAAAATGGGTCGGGATTGACTAGCTTGTCGCTCAAAATTAGAAAAATTAAATATCATTACATATGATTAGGAAAATTAATCTCATGCTGGATTACGATCACCTTGCGGCGCTGTCTGCCATTCTTCGTACGGGTTCTTTCGAGAAGGCAGCCCGACAGATTGGGCTGACCCCATCTGCGATTTCCCAGCGGATCAAGGCGCTGGAAGAGCGGGTAGGCGCGGTGCTGGTGGTGCGCGGACAGCCATGTCAGCCGACACCGGCAGGGCAGAGGCTTTTCCGACACGCGGAGGAGGTCGCCCTGCTCGAGGCGGGGCTTGGGCGCGATCTGGGCGAATTCTCGGGAATGGCGAAGACGCCTAGCCTGCGGCTTGCGGTCAATGCCGACAGCCTCGCCACATGGTTCGTGCCGGCCATGGCCGCGGTCGATACCTTTCTTTACGATCTGGTGCTGGACGATCAGGATCACAGCGCCGAATGGTTGCGGCGCGGTGAGGTACGGGCGGCCGTTACCGGTTCTTCGCAGCCAGTGCAGGGCTGCGATTGCCGTTATCTCGGTCGCCTGCGCTATTTCGCAACCGCCAGTCCCGCTTTCATGGCCCGCTGGTTTCCGGATGGCGTGACGGCGGAACGGCTGGCCGTTGCGCCGACCATGACCTTCAATACCAAGGATACACTGCAATCCCGCTGGCTGGCTTTGGCTTTTCCAATGGATATTTCGCCGCCGACCCATTGGCTTCCGTCGTCGCACGGCTTTGTAGATGCGACGCTTGCCGGTGTCGGTTGGGGAATGAACCCGGAAATACTCGTTAGGAATGAGATCGCCGGCGGCAGGCTATCAACGCTCCTGCCGGATCGCCCTCTCGATATTCCCCTCTATTGGCACTGGAGTCGGTCGGCGGGGCCGGCGCTGAAGGTCTTGACGGAAGCGGTGCTCGCCACCGCCCGCCGTCTGCTGGTGCAGGATCATCCGTGATCCTGTCCCTTGCCGGGGAGATATCCGGCCCTAATTGCTCTTGTCCGAGGAATAAGGAGGAACGGCGAATGTCCCTGAAGCAGCAGATATCCGGGGTGCTGGATGCCCTGAACCGGCGCGATCTGGCCTCGCTTGCGGGCTTCTTCGACGACGATGCGGCGTTGGACATGCCCGATGGTACGCGCGTCATCGGCATCGGATCGATGCGCGATACGCTTGCCGCCTATCTGCTGCGTCACGATGCCCGCTTTGCCAACAGCGTGGTGATGGTCGATGAAGGTGGCTTTCGCGGCGCGGTCGATGGCACGATGAAAGTCTCAGGCGGCGAGGCGACGTCGCTTCCCTGCGTCATGGTATTTGAAAGAGAAGGCGAGCGCTTCTCCCGCCTCAGCCTTTATCTCTCAACGACGCCCTGAGCGCCGATGTGCTTCACTTGAGATAATCTTCCAGAACATCGACGATCATCGCGTGGTCTTCTTCGGAGGCCAGACCCGAAACCGTGATGGCAGCGACAACGCCGGTGCCGGCGACGCTCACCGGAAAACTTCCGCCATGGACGGCATAATCGAGCGGATCGAGTCCGTAGTCCGGGCCGATGGTGCGGCCCTTCTGGCGATAGCTTTCGCCAACCCGCATGGATGCCTTGTGAAAGCGCAGGGTGACGTTGCTCTTGCGGCGTGCCCAGTGGTCGTTATCCGGCGAGGAACCGGGCAGGGCGGCATGGAAGAGTATCCGGTCGGGTGTGCGAATGTTGATGACCACCGGGGCCTTGTCGTGTCTCGCACGTTTCAGGAGCCGTTTCCCGATTTCGATTGCCGTTTCCTCGTCGAATGCGGGGAAAACCAGCTTTGCCTCCTGGGCATCGATGATGGCGAGCAGATCAGTCTTGTCGGCGGTCATGGTGTCTCCTCTCTCAGATGGAGCGGAGACTAGCGCATCGACCCGAAAATCGGAATGGATTTTCGGAGGGCCCGACGCGTAGATTCAAGATGTTAGGGCGTCCTTCGTGCCGTCATGCCGGAATGCCCAGCCCGGCCGTCATATGGACGAGGTCTTCGAGCGGCATCGGCTTGCCGAACAGGTAACCCTGACCGTACTGGTAGCCGAGGTTCTTCATGTAGGCGAGCTGGCCTTCGGTCTCGATGCCCTCCGCGACGGTCGTCAGGTCGAGAGCGGCGCTGAGAGCGGAGATCGCTTCCAGAATTGCAGCGCAATCGGAGTTGGTGTCGGCATCCTTCACGAAGCTCCTGTCGATCTTGATCGTATCGAAGGGGAAGCTGCGGAGGTAGCTCAGCGAGGAATAGCCGGTGCCGAAGTCGTCGAGCGCAATGCCGACGCCCATTTCCTTGAGCGCTTTCAGGGCGTCGAGAGTGTCCGCATCCTTTTCCAGAAGCAGTGATTCGGTAATCTCTATCTCCAGACGGCTTCCGGACAGGCCGGAGGCGCGTAGCGCCTCCCTGACGAGCGTCACCACGTCTCCACGGAGAAACTGTACGGCGGAAAGATTGACCGCCAGTTGCAGGCCTGACATGTGGGCGGCAAAATCGCGGCAGGCCGTTTCCATGACCCATCGACCGATCGGCAAGATGAGACCGGTCGATTCCGCAACGGGAATGAAGTCGGCGGGGTTGACGAGTCCCTGAACCGGGTGGCGCCAGCGCAGAAGCGCCTCTGCGCCGATCATCCGGCCGCTCAGAAGATCGATCTGCGGCTGATAATGGACTTCGAATTCGCCGCGTTGTAGTGCGCCGCGAAGATCTCTCTCAAGTCCGCGTTTGGCGAGCGTCTGGCCATCCATGCCGGGCTCGAAAAAGTGGAAGCCGTTACGTCCCTCGACCTTGGTCCGGTACATTGCAAGGTCGGCATTGTTGAGCAGCGTGTCGCAGTCGGCGGCCTGATCAGGGTAGACTGCGATGCCGAGGCTGGCGCTGGCGGATACCAGATGGCCATTCACTTCGAATGGTTCGACGAGCGCGGAGAGGATCGCCTCGGCGAAAAGCCGCATGTTTTTCCGGTGTCCGGGTGCGCGACGGACGATCGCGAATTCGTCGCCGTCAAGACGCGCAACGATGTCGCCTTGTTCGGCGATCATGCCGAGCCGATGGGCGACCTGCTTCAACAATGCATCCCCGACCCGGTGTCCGAGAGTCTCGTTGATGATCTTGAAGCGATCGAGATCGATGCGGAAGAGCGCGATGGAGGTTCTTGCCCGGTGTGCGCTGTGGAGCAGGTTTTCGAGTTGCTGGTGCAAGCTGTGGCGGTTGGCAAGGCCGGTGAGTTCGTCATGATGGGCAAGGAAGGAAATGCGCCGGTCTGCCATCCGCTGCTGGGTCACGTCGCGAATGATGGCGCCGAAGCCGGAAAGGCCCAGTTTTTCGTCGCGCCAGGCGGCGACGGATACGGAAATGGTGATTTCCTGACCGTGCCGGTGGCGGGCCGTGAATTCCACGGATCCGGAATGGTTGTGGCCTTCAGCCGAGACGCTGTCCAGCATTGCCTGAAGCTCGGCACTCCCCGATATGCCGGCGACGATCTCCGGCAGCGGGCGGGCAACCGCTTCCTCTGCATTGTAGCCGAATATTGCCTCGGCTGCGGGGTTCCATGCAGCTATGTTGCGATGTTCGTCGGTGACGATCACCGCATCCGATGTCGCCGCCATGAGCTTCGAGGCGATCACCTCCAGCCGTGACAGCCTGCGCTGTTCCAGCTTGTCCATGACGAGTTGGGCCAGATCCTGCAGCCGGCGGGCCTGAAGCTTGTCCAGGGGAGGGCGTGGCGCCATATCGAGAATGCAAAGCGTCCCGATCCCATAACCTTCCGACGAAATCAGCGGTGCGCCGGCGTAGAAGCGGAAACCATTTTCCGCTGCAACCAGCGGATTTTCGGAAAAACGCTTGTCCGAGGCGAGATCCGGCACGACCATCTGTGTCTTTTCGAGGATCGCGTGACTGCAGAATGCGAGCTCGCAAGGCACGGTCTGCGCATCTATGCCGACCCTGGCCTTCACCCAGACCTCATCGCGGCCAATCATATTGATCAGGGCGACCGGAGCCTCGAACAGTTCGGCGGTCAGGCGTACGATATGGTCATACTCGCTTTCGGAGGGCGTACCGTAGATACGATAAGTTCCGAGCTCCTTCAGTCGATTCATATCCTGGAGATTTTGTGTCGCATCCTGCATAAAATTCTCGACAGATATAATAAAAATATAAAACTATATCGTAGTATAGATTTTCATCCCGTTTGGTCCAGCATTTGTTGATGAATTTTATTGCTATTTTTTCATTATTTAGTTTTTTCTAAATTTTTTTCATTCTTGTTGATTGACGTTTGTTTTACATATTTGGAGGTTCTGTTTTTCAATTGATGTCTATCAATTTTTTACTGGATCGTGTCCGTTTGACTGACGAGAGTAAATGAAGTCTTGGCGCTGGGGATGATCAATATCGCGACGAGCGGGCAGGGGCTTTACGAGTTCACTGATCCCCTGGAGGGCTTTCTCGGTGTTTCAGCGGCGCGAGAAGGGCTGATGACCATGTTCGGCCGTCATGCCGCCCGTTCTTTCGTTATTCAGGAAAATGCCGACCGGTCGGTGCAATGCGACCTCAAGACGTTTTTCACCCGCCTCGTGCCGCCTTCCGACGATGCGTCAATGCATAGGATCACCCACAGGAACGGGGGCGGGATGACATGCCGGCCCATATCAAGGCGACCCTTACGCAGGTTTTCATCGGTATTCCCTTCAGCCAAGGATGCCTGCTCCTCGGGACATAGCAAGGAAGCTACCTCTTCGAACATCGTGACCGACCGCATCGCCGCGAGGTGGTGCTGTATTGCGCGTTGCGATGCATTTCGGCTGAAAGCTGGATCGTTTCAGACTTTTATCTATTTGTTTTAAAATGATTTTTTTCAATCCATGCTGCTCACTTCTTTTCGAACTACGCGAGAATGCTGCCCAGGATCTACCGCCGCTTCACTGTGTATTCGGGCATGAATGAAGACTGAACGGTCGGTTCGGGCCGCATTCAGGCAGTGCCGCATAGTCTTTCCTCAATCGCTGAAGCAGGCGGGAATGACCAACGAAGTTCCCAGATGAGGAGACAGACAATGATGGGTGTTTTTGCAAAGACCGGCCTTGCAGCCTTGATCGCGCTGGGCGCGACGTTTGCCACGGTTTCCACGGCCGCCGCCGATGGCTGGCGCTTCCGCTACGATGGCCCCACCTATGGCATGGACTATGGTCGCGGCGGATACAATGGCTACGAGCGTCGCCATCAGCGCCCACGCGGCGGCTGCTTCCCGGGCGAGGCTGTCGAAAAGGCTCGCTGGAATGGCCTGCATCGCGCCCGCGTTCACGACGTAACCCCGCGCCGCGTGGTCGTGGGAGGCGTCCGGCACGGCGATTTCGACCGCATGGTCTTCGCCAACGTGCGCGGCTGCCCGATCATCCGTTACTAAGTGAATGAATTACCGGCGGCGGGCTGTGAGTGGTTGTTTCAAGCGCTACGCTCGCCGTCATATGCGCTGGACGAGGTGACGAAGATAACCTTTGATTCGTGGTGGCGTTTTGAGGATCGCGCATACCGAACCTCCAGCTTTGGGTAGGAGCTTAGGGTGCGCGCGCCATCGGAATGTTCCCGACGGTTTCAGGAAATTAATTTCGTCATTAAAGCGTGCCGCGATCTTTCAGATTCGCTTTCTACGCTTCAAGTCCTTGTTCCATCGCATGTCGTTGCCGCAAAACCGCTGCACACTTTTGCGCGACATGCTGTAGAACGCCGGTTGAGCAGCCTCTTGGTTTTCTGAAATTTTCTTCTTAAAAATCAATTTTTTATGGAGAAATGGTGGGCCCGGAGGGAGCGCCCACCATCGCTTAAAAGCCTTAGAAACCGGGCTTTCAGGGATGGCTAGGGGGACACAATGTCCCCCTTTTGTGTCTCTGGATCGCACAAGTTGAGGAGGTCCGCAACACGGGTAGCCGCTTGCCTCAGCGTCCTTCCATCTTCGACCTATCTGCCACGTCGACTGAAGCGTCACGGCCGATTGTTGATAAGCGTGACATATTCATCAAAGAGAAACCGTTGCCTCTCGACGTCAGTATGAAATCCTGCACGACGATAGCAGCGGTCAACGGCACGATCTAGCTGACGATGTGCATCGACAAGATTGGCAGGCATGAGAGTTCTATTGTAAAGGACATCCAAGGCCTGCCCCTTGTGCCCTTTTCGAACATCTAAAACTTTTCGTGCTGCGTCTTCTACGGCCTTACGCTTCGTCGCATTGGCTAGTTTTGGCCAAGGAAACGTATTGTAGACAAGGCCGTTTGAATAGCGAAAATCACCCTTTAGGCGACCAGCGACAGCCTTCACCCACGCCATATGCATGGTGGACGTTAGAACTCCAAAATCAAATAATTCTGCGCCGTCAACAGCTCTACCTAGGTCATTGCAAATAGTGTTTCGAGGTTGAAACCCCATAGGAATGTAGTTTCGAAACTCAGATGAAACCCCCGGTATGAATAGATATCTATGTTCCGGTTGGCGAATTTCTGCGAAAGCATGTGGTTTCTTCGCAAGTTCTTTTGTTGCAGGACGACTGCTCGCTAGGCGACGAGTACGCACAGCCTCAACTCTCGCAAGCACAAGAGGCATTCCTTTGATCTGTGAGGGCGTTGCACCTAAGAGCCACAAGCAATAGCGTGGGACGCCGCTAATAAACTCGTCACTGCCAACAAACTTCTTTACGAAATCTTTGGCGGCTGGCTCCGCCGAGAGAAAGCCATCCTTCTCGCCCCGATCAGCAAATATCAGATGACCACCGTCATTCGCCATGCTGCCATACGTTATAGCTGGTGCCGTAGGATCCAATGCGGACCTACGAGACTTTATCAGGACGTTCGCTCCATCCGGCACGAGATATGGGTTGATTTGCGTACATGCAATGGCATGCCCGCTGCCTGTGTTCTCATGATATTCAACTACGAACTTGTTGGCGCGATCAACTTGGGAGAAGCCGACGATTATAACGTATACGGCCGCTTTGCCTTTTCCCTCAGAGTCCCACCTAAATGTGCGGTGAGCGAAATTAATGTTCAGATTGAAAGCTCTCAGTGCTTTCCAAAGTGGTTCGACCTGCTCGCCTTGCGTAATTGAGTTGGTCGATACGAATGCAACCTCAATGGTCGTACCTTCGATAAAGCGTGCTGCTTTCAGATACCATGCTGAGACATAGTCCAAGACTCCCCGACCGGCTGCATTGCCGAACACAGCTGCCATATCCTGTTTTTGCTCAGCGCTTTGATATTGCTTCCCGCGAAACGGTGGGTTGCCAAGAATGTAAGATAGCTCTGCGCGGGGTATAACTGTTTCCCAGTCGATACGAAGCGCGTTACCAACGACGATGGTTGGCGCAGACCGTAGCGGCAGTCGTGTGAAAACCATTCCCAGCTCTAGTAGCTGCAGGTTCATCTGGTGATCCATTAACCACAATGCTGTTTCTGCAATGCGGGCTGGCCACTCGCTGTACTCTATCCCGCCGAACTGATGCACGTTAACTTTTACAAGATGCGTCAGTGCGTCAAACTCTAGCTGTTTGACCCCACGGAAGGTTTGTATTTCCTTAATGACTTCAAACTCGAGCGCACGAAGCTCCCGATAAGCGATAACCAAAAAGTTGCCACAACCACACGCCGGATCGAGGACACGCAGCTTTGCAAGGCGGTCGTGAAATCCGTCAAGCAAGACACCTTTTCTCGTGTCGCGTCTCGCCTTGAGGGCATTGAACTCCCTCCGTAGTTCGTCCATGAATAAAGGCTTAATAACCTTTAGAATGTCGGCCTCAGAGGTATAGTGAGCGCCAGCATCTCGGCGTTCTTCGGAGTTCATTATCGATTGGAACATACTACCGAAAACAGCCGGGCTAATCTCTGCCCAGTTAAACCGTGCTGACGCCTCTAGTATCTGCTCTCGAATATCAGCATTCATTGAAGCGATACGCAACTGCTCGGTAAATAGCTTGCCGTTCACATACGGGAGCTTCCCAAGCAGATCATCCAGTGCGGACTGCCGATCGGCAGTCGGTGTATCCAATGTCTGAAACAGATGGTTGAGAAGCGCACCCAGATCCGACCCGTCTTCTTTGGTTCGCAAGTCGATGAAATCGTGGAATAGCTCTTTTTCGAAGATACCAGTGTCTTCAGCAAACAGGCAAAACATGAGGCGAACCAGTAGTATCTCCAACTGGTGGCCTCTGTATCCAGCACCTTCAAGAGCGTTATGGATCGCTCCCATAAGGTGGGCTGCCTTCCGGTTTACCGGCTCCTCTTCCGTTGACTCCTGCTTTTCATACCCGGCGAGGAAGCCAAACAGCTGGATATAGTCGGGCAATTCTTCCAGATTGAATGCGACTTCCTTTCCGCCGCAACGGAGGTCCTGAAAACGAAAACGTTCAAAATCGCAAACAAGTATTACCTTCGGAATTTCTCTTTCTTTCAGGCCGTCCAAATAGTCTAAAGCCTGCTTCGTCGCATTATTGAGGTTTTTATCTTTACTTTTGTGTTCAATAAGTATCTGTCCAGGCCAAAATGCGTCAATTATCCCTTTGCCGCTTGCATTATTCAGGCGATCAACGCGTTGCTCGAAAGAAACAAAACGCTTTCTATCAATTCCAAATATATTGAAGAACTCAATCCAAAAGGCCTGCGCCTCGGCCCGCTCGCGGCTTTCATTCTTCCAGCGTTTAGCGAAGACATTCGCTCTTGCTTTGATCTCATTCCAAGATAATAGCGCGGTCATGAATCACCCTAATGCCTGTAATTAAACATTTATTTCGTTATTGTTCTACTGTATCGACCACTTGCGGCAGCGATCGATTCTGCCACTGATCATAGCTTTCCCCGCTTCCTCGCACTTTCCATGCCGTTCGACCGTTGGCGGCTCTGCCGTAGATGATCGCAGCGGCGGCGCTAGGACTAGAGAATTGGACGTCCTCCTTGAAACGCCATGCGCCTCCGCTGTCCGCCCCTATCTTCCCTTGATGAGCCAGTGTCTCCCACAAGTTGCGATAGGGATGCGTGGGCGTACCTTCCCACGCCGAACGGCACAATGATCCTTCTTTAACTGTAAATTCACCTTCGATTTCTTGAGCTTGCGCCGATATTCCGTGCATCTTGCTTGTGAGTTCGAATACGGGCGACAGTTGAGGGGTGACAGCGTTCGCGATCGGTGCCGCAGGTGCCTGCTTAAGCGTAGCAACTTCTCGCAAGAATGCATAATCTAGAAGTGGCAGAATGAGGCGTAGCTGAGCAACAAAGTACTCCATATCAGCTCTATCCGCTTCCGGGAGGCTGGATGGCTCAGGGGCTGTGTCGTTGGTCAAGCCAATCATCCCAGATGCTTGGGCGACTGCGATTAAGCGGCTCTCTAGGTACTTGATGTGGCCGCTGGTGAGATTGTGGTCTTTGCTCGTGACAATGCATGTCTTTTCCCAGAAAGACTTCCGTTCATCCTTGCTGTGCTGCGTTAATCGTCGGCGGATGTTCTCGCTCTGGCCAATGTATATCAGGGGCCTACCGTCCGTTTCTGGGTCAATTCCAAGCAGGAAGTAGACACCTGATTTCGCGGTCTCTTCTCTCGCAAGTAATGCCGCCAGCTTGGAGCGCGGGGCAGTTATCACATGCCCGGTCCAGTTGATAATCTCTGCGGTTAGAATCCCCTGCGGATTGCCTTCGACTAGGTGTATTCTAACCGATTTTCCAAAGTGTTCAGACATCTTGACTAGCTGTGAAATATTCTAACGTTGATTGTGGATGGATGGGTCGTTCAATTCGTATGCGGCCGATTGTAAAATTCCCGTAACAAAACCAGAAATTTTTACGAGAGGGTATTCAAACCCCATAATATGGCCACTTCCCCCATGGGCTTCGGCTGGTCTGGCGTGCCAAAATTCTCACCCGGCAATCATACGATCTTTCTTTGTCAGCCTTCGCCGTGGCCGGAAGGACATAAGGCGGGGTATGGGGTATTGTCCGTAGGGGTATACCGTAACGTACATCTGGAATGGTGTACGAAAGAGCGTACGTAAGGATTGACCTGCTTCAACGTACATGCATTTTAACGGACATGACCTTAACGGATAAAGGAATGACCATGTCCAAGACGGTGCTCTATGCCCGCGTATCGACCATAGACCAGACGCTTGACCACCAGCGGACACAAGCCGAGCAAGCAGGCTTCGTCATTGACGAGGTGATAGCCGACCATGGCGTATCGGGCGTCAGCACCAGACTTGCGGACAGGTCGGAAGGCAAGAGGCTGTACGACAAGCTGCGGCATGGTGACGTGCTGGTTGTTCGTTGGGTCGATAGGCTTGGCCGGAACTACGAGGACGTGACGGACGCCATTCGGCATTTCATGCGACAAGGGGTAATCGTCAAAACCGTCATCAACGGCATGACGTTCGATGGGGCGACAGCGGACCCGATACAGCAGGCCGTTAGGGACGCGCTGATTGCGTTCATGGCCGCGACGGCACAAGCTCAGGCGGAAGCGACGAAAGCCGCTCAGCGGGCCGGAATAGAGGCAAGCAAGGGTGACGCCGAGCGCTACCGGGGCAAGAAGCCAAGCTATGACCGGAAGACATTCCGGCAGGTGGTGGACATGCTGGCTATCGGCAATGGCGCTTCCGAGATTTCCAAGGCAACCGGATTAACCAGACAGACCGTGCTCAGGATCAAAGGCGATCAGGCTGGGGCGGAAACGGCCTTGGCGAAGTGGGGCTTGTGAGAATGGAGCCGGGGCAGGTTCAGCTTCCTGACCCTACTAGGAATAAGCAGGCGGTGCCGGTGGCGTATCAGCCGGGAACCACGGGTTAAAACCGGTTGCCAACCCTTCATGTTCGGGTTGCGCATTGCCGGTCTCCCACGTCCGTTGATTGTGGTCCCTTTAAGGAATAAGAAGGCTGCTCGGCTTCCGGACTTTAATAGGAGAACCGAAGGCTTGACTGCCGGATGGTTTGTGCAGGTGAGAATGCCGGTTTTCCGGTGTCCGGTATCTGTCAGTAGATAACCATCGTAGATGGAAATATATACCAGTATATGTACCAGATTAATATATAGATTATAATACAGTTATTATAACTATCTATAATATAAGTTATATACAGGCTATAATAGCATATATAATATCTATAACAATAATCAGTATAATAATACAGAATTATAAACAGTTGTTATATGTAGGTTTACAATACGGTTATTAATTATTTCCGTAAAGGCTCTTGGCAGATATAGCTTCATATACCAGTGTTCTGTATGCGCTCATGCTGATTTCAACATCAGACCATACCGGCCAATTCAACCAGCCTTCTGTCCGGCTCCTTAGTATGGAACTCTACAGGAATAATCTATAGTCTCTCCATTGATAGTGTCGTTTCTGTTGAAGTGCTATTCATCAGCAATAGAGATTTGAATGGCGGGAATTACAGCCGCCGTATGCTCGGTTAATTAGCAATAATATCAAACATATTTCCGCTACAAGGTTGCGGTACAGGCCAGAAATACGATTATAGAATGAGGTTTAATCATATTTTTCTCCGAAACAAACTCGACAGTTGATCCTTCTGGCACGATTTTCTTTCCGATAGCCTTTCTTTCGGCCACAGCGGGCCGTCAACGCGCAAATGGGGCTTGAGATAGGCAATGAGGCGTCGAGGCGGAAAACGCTCGCCTGTGGGCAAATATAGGAATTTCGGAAACCGCTAAAATTCAATCAAGCCATTGATGCAGTTTCATATTCTTGTACTCCTCCTTGTAACGCTGCCCTGTTTTGAACGCCTGTTACACTCGCTGCACGAAACGGCTGTCAGCACCATGGCTGTCTTCTGCCGGTCCATGTCCGGGCCAAGCCTTCCGATACGAGAATATCGCCAAGGGATCGGCCATCCCGTACCAGAACCCGCAGTTTGCGCCCGTACTTGTCTTCGTCTCGTCCCGGCCATGCCTGCATCTGGAAGGGGCCGGCATTGACCAGTTCCATGAAGCGAGCGGTTGCACGATCCCCTAGCGCCTTTTCGGCGGCACATTGGGGCTCGCTAACTTCTGGTGTGTCTATGTCGGCAACGCGAATTTTGACGCCGTTGCTCCAAAGCGTGTCACCATCCACGATGCAGTTGACGCGGACGCTTCCAGCGCAACGCCTGTAGATGACCGTCTGTTTCGTGGCTGTGAAAGCGACTTGCTTTGTCGCTTGTGGGCTTTCGCCATAGCTCGCTACGATATGACTGCTCGGCATGGGAGCTTGTTCGACGGCTGTATTGTCGTTGCTGATCAACTGAGACGTAGCCGCGCCTATCGCAAAGCTACCAAGCATAGCAAGGGCAACGAGCTTGGAAAACGAGCCAGTGTTCACGGGTTGCTTACTGTAGCGTGGCTTGAATTGCACGAGCTTGGCCATGAAAATGCTCTCCCTCCCTGTACTGAATACAGGCAGGCCGTATCGGTTGAACTAATCGGATTTAGATAACGTGGATGTCTCAGGCTTGTATCGCTGCGGATGCAGACAGCGGCGCATCCTTGGGATATTTTGCTTGCAGGTAACTGCCGTAACTAACGCCGAACATTTCCTTGAACAGTGTCTCGATGTTGAAGCGAAAGATTTGGCCCATCATCATTACGGCTGCTTCTTCGTCTGTTTTTACCTGCTCTACGATTTCGTTACGATAAGCGGCTAGTTCCTCGTCACTGATGTCGCTGCCTGTATCTTCCTTATGCATGGCACGGATGAACGGCCCCAATGATGCGTGGCTGTTCGCCCACTGGACGTTCGCGGAAAGCAATTTGCGGATGTCGGCAAGGGCCTTGGGATAATCGCCACGCTGCATGTTGCGTCCGCATTCGTCCCGCAGGTAGTTCCCTAAACTGGCAACGAAAGATTGTTCCACGCCTCCGGCAATGCGTGGTTCCATAAGGCCAACAAGTTCCTCCGGTATGTCCCCGGTGCCAGAACTATAGAGGCATAGTGCGTTGTTCGCGTAGTAGACGGAGAACTTTCTAACCCAGTCGTTTTGCCGGGTTGGTGTAGGCGTCCGGTTTTTATAGAGCCAGTAGACGCAACCAGCGATGATAGCGACAACGATGATTTCCAAGATGCAGCCCCCGTATAGAAGGGCGGTAGGCGCGGTACGTCCCCGCGAGTTGCCCTTCGATCTCTGGTGATCGGGGAGTTAGTAACCGTACAGCGACGGCCCCACGGCCTTTAGTTCGGAGAACCTGGACATACGCCGCAGGCTCCCCGACCATATAAGGTCGAAGAGTGGTGCTGATTTGGCAGCACGCATACCTAGCTGTAGGGGTTACTAAGCCCCTGAGCCGCACGTACGGCTCAAAGGGATGTTTCTCGTATTCAGGAATCCGTGTCAATCCTGAATGGTAGCATCAAGTTTCTGCTCTGGCAGGCTGTAGTCCAGCTTCTGCATAGCGCCGTTACGCTGCTGCAACGTGAAACCTTCCTTGAAATACTGCTTATGCGTCATGCCATCCTGCTCATGGCCGATGATCGATTTTACCAGTGGGTCAGCCACGCCAGCTTGTAGTAGTCGCGTGTTGACGGTGTGCCGAAGGCTATGGAAGACAAGCGTCTTGGATTTTAGCCCAAGCTGCACAAGAAGCCTGTCGTTGAACCAGCGGCTTTGCTGGCGTCCCCATCCGTTTTTCGGGTCGTAGGTGAAGTCGGGGAAAAGCTTGGTTGCTCTCTTGTCGGTCATGGTCTGCACGTAGGCGAGGAGACCAGCCTCAATAAGCTTGCTGTGTATAGGTACCAGACGGCGGGCGGCAGATGTCTTCAGGCTCTTGCGGTCGCCTTCCTCGTTCATGTCGAACACCCATACGCCATCCTGTTGTCGAATGTCCTTGAGGTGCAACTGTGCGATCTCACCAAGGCGAGCACCGGTATAGATGCCGATGAGCGTGGCCCACTTCTGGTATGGCTTCGTAACCAACCCCTGCTCATTGTGCAGGACCGTTGCCAATATCAACCGGATTTGTTCATCCGTATACGCCCCCCGGTCGCCTTCCCGGTTCTTCTTGGCCTGTCTGACGGTGAGACCGGAGAAGAAGTTTTCGCTGATATGATGGTTTTGCTTCGCCCACTCGAATAGCTCATTGTAGGTTTGCAGATACTTGTTGATAGTTGCCACCTGTACGGTCTCGATGCCCGGAAGATTGAGAACATCGGCCAGCGGCTTACCTCGTGTCAGCGGATTTTTGGAACGGTTGCGCGGATAGACAAGCAGAATGTCCTTAACCCGTTTTGCTTCCATGGCCGTCAACGTCCGTACGTCCGTATCGCTGCCAAGGATTTCTTCCAGTAGTTTGATATGGTCTGCCTTTTCGATAATCGTCTTGGCCGCCCATGCGTTCCCGCGCTGCCTTTCCTTGCTGTAGGTGGCGGCAACGTCGCTGATGCTCATTCCCACCATTCTAACGATCTGGGTCATGTCACCAGTAGGTGAGACTGGGCTGCTTTTGAAATCATAACGATGCAAAGACTTGTCGTAGGCAAGGACCGCCTTCACAAAGCCATGGAACGACAGTTTCATTTCCCGTTCGAGCCAGACGTATTCGGCGCTGCCCTTGCTGATACCCAGCCCGTATTTCTCGATAAAGCGGTCAAGAAGATCGTCGTCGGATTTGACGAGGGAGAGCGGAGTATCTGTTTTTCTTGCCTGCTTGGCGACACGCCTGCTGGTCTCGTAAGTCTGCCTATCCAACTCGCTCAATGGGCCGGTATCGTTCATCTCGGTCTTCGCTTCGTCCAATAACTGGCGAAAATGCTCAGTCAGTACGCTTCTCAGTTCCTCGTGCCGCATCCCGTATGCAATTCCATGTTCATTCAACTGTTCGCCTATCTGGCTCAGGGAACGGGACAAGCGCAATGCTTTTCGTGGTTCGCGGGTCCGTAGCGAAACCTTGAGCGTTGATGCTTTTTTCTGTGGATGTAGCTGCTTCGGCATGGGCCAACGCAGGTAGAAAACGCCGCATCGCGACTTCACGAGATAGGTCGGATTGAACAAACCAATGTTCCCCTTGGATGTCTCCCCAAGAAAAACCGATACCTAAGTCATTGATTTTAAACGAAATGGTGGGCCCGGAGGGACTCGAACCCCCAACCAAGCGGTTATGAGCCGCCGGCTCTAACCATTGAGCTACAGGCCCGGCCCGGGTCACGGGCGGTCGTGCGGGCAATGGCACCCGCGACGGTCGGTTCGCTCTAACGCAATTCTTACATACCCACAAGCCTTTGCCGCATTGGCTTCACAATCAGAGGTCAACAAGGCAGGGGATAGGGACGTTTCATCAAAGGGAATCACGATGACCAGCAGCAAGATCGGGGGCCTTGCCCTCGCCGCAATGATCACCACCACTCTGATTGCGCCTCAGATGGCGTGGAGCGCCGAGCAGGAGAAGCGCGAAGCCACGATTATCGTCTCCGGCGAAGGTGAGACCACGCTTGCGCCTGACATGGCCACGATGACGCTGAGTGTCGTGCGTCAGGCGAAGACGGCTGAGGAAGCGATGAAAGCCAATAACGAGGCCATGGCGAAGATTCTCGCCGACCTCAAGGAAAAGGGCATTGCGGAACGCGACCTGCAGACATCGGATTTCTCCGTGCAGCCGCAATACCGTCAGGACAAGACCACCGACGGCAGCTATCAGGCGCCGGAAATCGACGGCTATCTCGCCACCAACTCCCTTGCGGTGAAGGTGCGGGATCTCTCGAAACTCGGTGGCCTGATCGATGCGAGCGTCAAGCTCGGGGTCAACCAGGGCGGCAACATCATCTTCGGCAATGACGATCCGAAGAATGCCGTGACGGAAGCGCGCAAGAAAGCGGTGGCCGAAGCTGCCGAAAAGGCGAAGGTTCTCACGGAAGCCGCCGGTGTACGTCTCGGACGCGTCATCGAGATCAGCGAAAACTTCGCCCGCCCCATGCCTCAGCCGATGTATCGCGTCGCCATGGCCAAAGAAATGGCAGCCGATGCGGTACCGGTGGCCAGCGGCGAAAACAGCTACAACGTCACCGTCAACATAACCTACGCGCTCGAACAGTAAGCTCGAAGGCGGGCGTTCAAGCTTACTGTTCGATGCGATTGAGCACAGGGACAGCCCACAGGATATGACGGTCGTTCTTGGCGCCCGTTTTATCCGCTGGGATATTACAGGTCCGGCGCGGGTCGTTTGCAAATAGGCAAGCTTGCGCCGGCAGCCATTGGCGCATTCGTGCAGGTTCGTCCCGCGCTTGTTTGGGTCGGATGGTTTGGTCCATGCAGGTTAGTGTGCCCATTTCTCGATGAGCACAATAACAGTGGCGATCCCTTACTCCGGCTTGCTATGGATCGGATCGATCCAGTAGACGGCCTCCGGTGTTTCAACCGGATCGACATCAGTGATGTTGACGACGACTGCCTCGTTGTCGGAGCGAACCAGCACGCATTCCAGCACGTTTTCCGGATCGGCATTGATTTCCTGATGCGGCACATAGGGCGGCACGAAGATGAAATCGCCCGGACCTGCTTCCGCCACATATTCCAGACGGTCGCCCCAGCGCATGCGCGCCTTGCCGCGAATGACGTAGATCACGCTTTCCAATGCGCCGTGATGATGCACGCCCGTCTTTGCATTGGGCTCGATCGCGACCGTGCCGGCCCAGATCTTCTGCGCGCCGACGCGGGCATGGTTGATCGCGGCCTGACGGAACATGCCCGGCGTCTGGGCGGTGTTGGCGTCCAGTTGGTCACCCTTGATGACACGGATACCGTCATGCTTCCAGCGGTCGTGATGGTGGTCATGCGCATGGTCGTGATTGTGGTGGTGATGTCTATCATCGTGTTCGCTCAAGGGTCTGTTCCAGTCTGCTTTATCGGAAATCTCAGGCGGCTGCGTTCAGATATATGTTGGGTACGACCTCGATGATCACATCCGGTTCCGTGCGGACAAGCCGGCTTGGGCACCTATCGGCGAAGCGCGCGATGCCCCTACGGTCGATGACGATAGAGGTCGGCATCGGATGTTCCCCAGGAGCCGGTTCCGGTCGTGTCACCGATAGGGTTACCGGTTTCCCGCGCCGAGCACGGGATGCCTTATTGAAAGTATAGAGGATGCGGAAGCGCTGCGCGAGCCCGTTGCCTTCATCCGTGGCGATGCGGAAAGCTGTCTCGTCTTCGCTTCCTTTGAAAGGGGCTGTGATGAGCCTAAATCCTCCCTTCTCAACTACGCCAGTTTTGTCTCAAAAGCGCAGATCCGGGACGCAATGCTCCGCGACGCAATCGCGCCGCAGAATCGCTCTGACCGCAGGAATGGCATTGCAGTTGGGCTCCGCAGCCTTCTGCCCGCTCTTCATCGTCTGCGCCCTTGGTGCGGAATGGGTGGCGCCCTATAGCGCAACCGATCTTGTCAGGCTGCCATGGCAGAGCCCGGATCTCGCCCATCCGCTCGGAACTTATCCAGATCGGCCGGGATATTCTGTCGCGCATCATCCATGGTGCCCGTACCTCCATCGGCCTGTCGCTGGCGATCACCGGAATTGCCTTTGTCATCGGCGTGTCGCTGCGCCTTGACGCCGTTTCTCTTGGTGGTCTTGCGGATCAGGCGATCAGCCGTCTCGTCGATCTGTTCATGCCGCTGCCGCCGTTGATCCTGGCGCTGCTTGCGATCAGCATTTTCGGCACGTCGCTGTTACTCTTTCCCGCATGCATGTGTTCCGCCTGAGCCGTTCGCTCGGGGCCGATATCGCGGTGCGTGATTTCGTCGATATGGCGCGGCCTGGTGGTGCAAGCACATGGTGGGTGATGTTCCGCGAGGTTCTGCCGCGCGTCATCATTCCGCTGATTGCCGACGAGGTGCTTCGCCTGCTCGTCCGCCTGCAGAAGGATGCTACCTGTTCATCACTCGTGACTGCAGCGCCGTGCGCGCCTGCGCCCCGCTGACCCCGGGGGCGGAAAAGGCTGGCTATGTTCTGGCGGTAACCTGCGGCCTCAACGGATGTTTCCGTGGCAAGCGCGTGGAAGCCGTCTCGCTCGACAAGATCCCGAAATCCTGCATCCGCATGCCGATGTGGTCCATCGGCGTCGATATCTGGGGCGCCGACGTCTTCGTCAGGCGGCCTCGATCGGCGTTCGCATTTTCGAAGACGCCAAGGTCATCGAGGTCAAGGATGGTTCCCTGCCTGTGGTTGGCACGGCAAGCGGCGATGTGACCGCGACGACGGTGCTAATGGCGGGCAATACCTATCATTGGCTGGCACGGGGCAAGATGCGCGGCGCGCTGTTTCCCGCTTCGCTCGGCGTGGTGGCGACCGAACCATTGTCCGAGGAGACTGCCAAGGCGATCAATCCGCAGGATCTCGCGGTCTACGACAACCGCTTCGTGCTTGACTATCATCGCCTGTCGGCCGATCGCCGGCTGATCTTCGGCGGCGCCACCAACTATTCCGGCCGCAACAGTAAGGACATCGCCGCCGAACTGCCGCCTTCGATCGAGAAGACCAATCCGCGTCTGAAAGGTGTGAAGATCGCCTATCAATGGTCCGGCATGGCCGGCATCATCATCAACCTCAGCCAGCATCTCGGCCGGATCGCGCCGAACATCTTCTATGCCGAGGGCTATTCCGGGCATGGCATCGCGACGCCCCATATCGTTGCCGAGATCGTGGCCAAGGCGATCACCGGCACGATGGAAGAATTCGACGTGTTCGCCGGTGTCGATCACATCCGGCTGCCGTTCGGCGCATGGGTCGGCCAGCAGGCGATTGCCGCCGGCATGTGGTATTACAAGCTGCGTGAGAGCCTGCTCTAACAGGCCTCCGTATCCCGGTCGGGTTACTCGTCGGACATCAGCCCGTCGAAGACTTCGAGCATCGCATCGACAATCGCCTGTCCCAGCGCATTGGCGGTCTCGGCGATCTTTTCGTCCGCGCCGTCGCGTGCGGCGACGGCCAGGTTTCCGCCCTGATCCGCGACGATGGCGCGAGCTCGCTCGATGGCCCACTGGGCGAAGTCCGCCCGGTTTTCGATGGTCATGCTTTCTTCGTTGTCCATGGGATGCTTTCGGTAAGGGGCTGTTGGTTTTACAGCATCTTTAGCCGACCGCCGTGACATTGTCCCGGACAAGGTCGTTGGTTTCACTCGTTTTCCGTGCAGAATGCGGGGTGTCGTACGATGCGCCACGCGGGAACCCATGACGGAAGCAGCTGAAACAACCATGCATTCCCTGTTCTGGGCGAAGACCGCATCCGGTGAAGGTGGCGGTTACAAGCCGGTCGGGCATCATCTCCTCGACGTGGCGGCTGTGGCGGAGCGTTATCTTGCCCGCAATCCGGCGCGGCTGGAGCGTGAGAGGCGGTTGAGCGGGCTGGGCGCTGCGGAGCATGTCCAACTTTGCGCGGCGCTCTCCGGGCTTCACGACCTTGGCAAGATCTCGCGGCCTTTCCAGTCGCAGGTCCCGGAATTCTGGCCGGCGGTGCTCCTGGGTACCGCTCCCCCTAATGATCGACGGCTCAGCCATTGGGAAGCTACGGCCGTGCTGTTGCAGGACAGGGAAATCCAGCGCCGGCTCGAGATGTCGCTTCCGGCTTTCGTCAGTGACAGCCAGATCATCGCCGCTGTTGCGGGGCACCACGGTTTGGCACCAAACTGGGGCCGTTTCGGCAATATCGGCGAGCTTGCCCTTCTGCGACCGGTCGTCGGTGAAGATTGCATCAGTGTCGCCCGTTCGCTTGTTGCGGAGCTTCTGCCGCTGCTTCTACCGCAAGGATTGGAAGACGGCGATCCACCCCAGGTGGAGGCTTTTTCCTTCAGTCTGAACGGCCTCATCACGCTTGCGGACTGGGTGGGTTCCGACATGGACGCCTTTCCGTTCGAAGATCCCGATGCGGCGCTTGCGGACTATTATCCTCTGGCGCTTGAAAGGGCGGACAGGGCGCTTGTCGCCAAGGGACTGCTGCCGATGCAGCATCATCCGTCGGTGCGGCTTTCCGATCTTTCGCCGCGTGCCGGGGATACGCCGCGTCCGATGCAGCGCCTTGCCGATGGCCTTCAGTTCGATGCAATGCCACAGATCGTGGTGATCGAGGATGGAACGGGCTCCGGCAAGACGGAGGCCGCGCTGCTGATCGCGGCGCGGATGATGGCCGCCGGGCTTGGCGAGGGGCTTTATGTGGCGCTGCCGACAATGGCGACGGCCAATGCCATGCATGGGCGTCTGGAAGCGGCGATGCCAGGTCTTTTCAATGAGGCCGGCGAACGTATGGCCTCGCTCGTGCTCGCCCATGGTCGATCGAGGCTGGCGCGCGAACTCGATGCCCTCTCGGCTCGACATGACGGTGGGCAGGGGCGGGAGGAAAGTGTTGCCTCCCGTTTCAACGCCTGGATCGGCGACAGCCGCAAGACGGCCTTCTTCGCCGACGCCGGAGCCGGCACGATCGATCAGGCCTTTCTTTCCATTCTGCCGAAGAAGCACCTGGCGTTGCGGCAATATGCTCTCGCCGGCCGTATTCTCGTTGTCGATGAGGCGCATGCCTGCGACGCTTATATGGGGGAGGAACTGAAAACGCTGGTCCGGCAGCAGGCGCGGCTTGGCGGCTCCGTCATCATACTGTCCGCAACGCTTGGTCAGCGTCAGCGGCAGGACCTGATTGCCGCCTTTGCCGGTGGGAGAGGCGTGAAGCAGAGGCAGATGCAGTCCCTGTTTGCCGCGCCGCTTTCCGAAGCCTATCCGCTGATGACACGCTATACCGCCGGCGGGATCAAGGAACAGACGGCGGACACCGCACCGGGGCTTGTCCGTTCGGTCGGTATTCGCCGCTTTTGTAACCGGCGGGAGGCGCTTGCCGAAACGCTCGCCACAGCCGGCGAGGGGGCCGCGGTGGCAATGGTCTGCAACGCGGTCGATAGCGCCATCGCGATGCATGCGGCATTACTCGACGCAGGTCATCCGCCGGAACGGTTGACGTTGTTCCATGCCCGTTTCGCCATGAGAGACCGGATGGAGATCGAGGAGAAGGTCCTGCGATTGTTCGGGCCGGAGAGCAAAAGCAGCGATCGCGCCGGTCAGATTCTTGTCGCGACCCAGGTGGTTGAGCAGAGCCTTGATCTGGATTTCGACCTGATGATTTCGGATCTTGCCCCTGTGGACCTGCTGATCCAGAGGGCAGGCCGGCTCTGGCGTCACAGGCGGGAAGGACGGTCGCTCGCAGAACCGGTCATGGGCATTATCTCGCCGGACCCTGCAGATGCAAACGATATCGACTGGCTGGGTGATGCGCTGGGACCGGCCGCCTATACCTATCGGCTGCCGGGTGTGCTCTGGCGCAGCGCAAGGGACCTTTTTCGGAAAGGCAGGCTGGAAACACCTGGCGATCTCAGAACGCTGATCGAGGCCGCCTACCGGCTGGACCCCGAAGACCTTCCGGATGCGCTCGCTGCCGGGCACAATGCTTCTTTAGGCAATGATTATGCGGCCGTGAGTATCGCGCGCAACAATACCATCGATCCGGGGCGTGGCTATGGGGATGTCCGCCGGGTTTCCCTCGATGAAGAGATCGGCACCCGGCTCGGTGAGGAAACGGTAACGCTTCGCCTTGCGCGCCGTTCCGGCAACCTGCTGCTGCCCGCGGTCAAGCGCCATGGGGCGGGCATGGCGCTCGACTGGGCGCTGAGTGAGGTGTCCGTCCGCAAGCGCTGGCTGCTGGCCGGAGCCACGGCGCTCGACAGCAGCGGCCTGCCGGCTCCGCGCGATCCGGCGGCGCGGGACGCGGCGCGCGGCCTGTGGCCGGAATGGGAACAGGCAATCGCTCTTTATGAAATCGATCCCGACGGTTCTCTTGCGACCGCACAGGACCTGAGCCTTTTCTATGATGGCGCAGGCGGGCTGCAAAAACGGATTGCGCAAGGCGTTTCAGACTGAAGCGAGCACATTGCCCGGGGGGTGTTTCGAGCCGCCCTCGGAGGCCGCAATGACCATTTTTGCCGGTCATCCCGAGCCCTTTTCACGGTCGTGAAAACCCTTCCGAAAATCGGTACTTGTCAGGCCGTCTGGATTCCTGAATAATTTCAGTGGTTTTCAGGAAGAGTGTTTCCCGCACACGCGGGGATGAACCGGTCCGGTGGAGCATTCCGTGAAGCGCGCCGATGTGTTTCCCGCACACGCGGGGATGAACCGCTTTGGGCCGAACAGCGGGGTAATGATGGCCAGTGTTTCCCGCACACGCGGGGATGAACCGGGTTCCTCCCGATGTTCGCAGCGGCGCGACCCGTGTTTCCCGCACACGCGGGGATGAACCGTCCGGTTCGGGATCGCAGGGCGGGCGGCCGACGTGTTTCCCGCACACGCGGGGATGAACCGAAAAGACGTGGACTATAACGACACTCCGCATTCATGAGGATTGCGTTATCCTGATGATTGCCCTAATCGTTATTTCAATAATTATAGGAATATTGAAATATGATGCAGGATGAGGCTCTAGCCATTTTTGCCGCCCTATCCCAGGAGACGCGCCTGCGGATCGTGCGGATGCTCGTCGTTGCCGGACAGGCAGGGATGTCGGCGGGGGTATTGGCGGAAAGAGTGGAGGTTTCTCCATCCAATATGTCCTTCCATTTGAAGGAACTTGAACGAGCGGGCCTTGTTACGCCCCAGCGCGAGTCGCGATCGATCGTATATCGCGCGAATAACGAAATGCTCGGGGACCTGCTCCGCTTCCTGATGGAGGATTGCTGCGGTGGGCAGCCGGATATCTGTGCCTCCGCCTTTGCGGTGGCGCAGTGCTGCGGGCCGGAAAAGGGGGCGTCGTGATGCTTTGCCGGGGTATGTCTTGCCGGTTGAAATCCGAACCAGTGGCAAGCGCACGGGCGGTCTTCGCCGGTCTTGGCCCTCGGCTGCGCTTTCACGCCGGAGGATGGACGCCATGATCTTCGATCTGCCACGTCGGCTTGCCGCGGAAATCCTTGGTTCTGCAATCCTTGTCGCCACCGTGATCGGCTCGGGCATCATGGCGGACCGATTATCCGAAGACGCTGCCGTTTCGCTGCTCGGCAACACCATTCCCACCGGAGCCATTCTGGTTGTGCTGATCTCGATATTCGGGCCGATTTCGGGAGCGCATTTCAATCCGGTTGTTACGATGGTGTTTGCGGCGCGGAGGGAAATGGGGCCGTCCACCGCCCTTTCTTATATCCTCGCGCAGATCGCGGGCGGTGTCGCGGGAATGATGATCGCCCATGCGATGTTCGATCTGCAGATCCTGCAGGTCTCGGGTACCGTGCGAACGGGTGGCGGCCAGTGGATTGCCGAGGTGGTGGCGACCTTCGGTCTGGTTCTGACCATTCTGTGTGGCCTGCGGTTCCGCCCCGATGCCGTCGCATGGCTTGTCGGACTGTATATAACAGCCGCCTACTGGTTTACCGCTTCGACCTCGTTTGCCAATCCGGCGGTCGCGATGGCAAGAAGCCTGACGGATACGTTTTCCGGCATCCGGCCGCTGGACCTGCCGGGCTTCGTCGCCGCGGAGATAGCCGGTGCGCTCATTGCGGCCGTATTCGCCGGATGGTTGCTCTCAGGCGGGGAAAGTCGAATTTCATCAGCTGCGGCCCAAGGAGCCGAATGAACATGGACGTCATCATCTATCACAACCCCGCCTGCGGCACGTCCCGCAACGCGCTGGCGATGATCCGCAATGCAGGAATCGAGCCGAAAGTGATTGAGTATCTGAAAACGCCGCCTTCGCGGGCGGAACTCGTGAAGATGATTGCCGATGCCGGGTTGTCGGTGCGGCAGGCGATCCGCGAAAAGGGAACGCCTTATGTGGAACTCGGTCTCGGCGATGCCGGCCTGAGTGACGACCAGCTTCTCGATGCGATGCTCGAACATCCGATCCTGATCAACCGGCCCTTCGTCGCCTCGCCACTCGGCACGCGGCTCGCTCGCCCCTCGGAACTGGTGCTCGATATCCTGCCCGAGACCCATAAGGGCGCTTTCGCCAAGGAAGATGGCGAAAAGGTGCTGGACGACAAGGGCAATCGCATCGTCTGACCATGGCCGTGAATTCAACGGTTTGCTGCGTTCCGCGCGTGGGAGGCCCGCCAGTGCATTGACAGGGCGGCCGACAGCCGCTTGAAGCAACGCTTCCCGCAAGCGCGGGAATGATCCGTCGAGACCTCGGATTGCTCCGAAATGGCATCAACGGTCCCCACACCCGTGGGGATAGCCCGCAGGCAATCTACCGTTTGCGCGGGGCGGACGTGTGTTCTCCGCAAACGCGGGGTCCTCCAGGGTTGGACCAGCGCGTTCCCATGCGGACGCGCTGGCTCCTTGTTACCAGCGTCCAGCATGCGACATTTTGGTTGTGTATTCTGTTCCTCTCGGTTGAGTTCTTGTTCGTTTTTCCTCTTTTGATTGGTATCCTTTAATTCGTTTCGTGTTTCGGGTGCTGGGGAGCCCTGATGTCCGGTCCTTCGACCTTCAATCTGATAACGGATCCGTTTTTTCCGGTGGTGACGCGCGATGGCGTGAAGCGTTGGGTGTCGTTTGCCGGGCTTCGGCAGGAGGAGGGAGATTATCCCGTCGCCTTTGACTGGCCGCGTCCCGATCTCAATGTCGCCGCTATGGAATTTGCCGTCGGCGTTCTGGCGCTGGTCTTTCAGCCCGAGGATCATGCGGAATGGGCGGAGATCTGGAGCGGCAGGGCCGGGAGGGATCTCGACGAGCGGCTTCAGGCGATTTCCTTCGCCTTTAATCTTCTTGGCGATGAAAAGGGCGCGGGGCCGCGTTTCCTGCAGGAATATCTGCCCATCGACGGCGACGCAAATCCGGTGGAGGCGCTGTTCATCGATACGCCCGGCGTCAATGGCCAGAAGAAGAATGCCGATTTGCTCACCCATCGCCGGCGTTTTCCGGCGCTAGGATTGAAAGCGGCAGCGATAGCGCTTCATGCGCTTCAGCAGTTTGCGCCCTCCGGCGGAGCCGGCAACCGGACGTCGCTACGTGGTGGCGGGCCGATGACGACGCTGGTCTGGCCCGAGCGCGGAGACGGGGGCGCGGCAGCGCCGCTCTGGCGGGTGCTGTTGGCCAATCTGCCCGCATCCGGCGACGTACCATTCCTGCCGAATGAGGATCTCGTCCGCGCCTTGCCCTGGCTGGCGCCGACGCTGACTTCCGAAAGCGATCCGCCGCTCAAGCTTTCCGAAGCGGATGCGTGTGTCCATCCGCTGCAGGCATTCTTCGGCATGCCGAGACGTATCCGGCTGGTCGCGGGTGGCGAGGGGCGGTGCCCGATTACCGGCGAGGAGGGGCCGCTTGTGACCGGCTTCATCCAGAAACCCTGGGGCGTGAATTACGATGTGTGGCGGCATCCGCTGACACCCTATCGCCGGGCGAAGGAAACCGATCCTTTCTTCTCCGTGAAGCCGAAATCCACCCGGTTCAGCTATCGCGACTGGGTGGGTGCCGTCATCAGTTACAAGGAGAAATCCTTCGCCTCTATACCGGCCCGCCCTGCCGAAGCGCTTCATGAGCGAGGACGCTACTACCGGCAGGCGGGTTTCGACGCTTCGCGCCTGCTCGCTGCCGGCTGGGCGATGAACAACATGGAGGCGGGCGCCTATCTGCTGTCGGTGCAGCCGCTTCATCTGGCGGAGACGGAGGAGCGGGCGCAGGTCGTCGCCACGCTGGCGCGAATGTTCGCCGATGCCGGGGATGCGACCGCGAGCCTGCTGCGCTCCAATCTCAAGCTCGCCTTGTTCGGCGACGGAGCCAAGACTTCGACCGACAGCGGTGTGTTCGAAGAGGCGACGGACGCGTTTTTCGAGGAAACCGAAGACGCATTCCATGACGCGCTCGACGCGTTTCTCGAACACGATGCGCCGGACGGGCAGGCGCTGCGCAAGCGATGGCTCACGACCTTGCGGCGTACGGCGCTCGCCATTTTCGATCGTCATGCGACGGAGCTTCTGGCAGAGACGGTTGATGCCAAACTGGCCGAGCGGATCACAATTGCCTATCGCCGCCTGCGGGGAGCTTTGTCCGAAGCGGGCAAGATCGCCGCTGGTCTGCTGATCGATCCGCCGGCAGATGCGACGAAATCCAAGGGACGAACGAAAAAAGGGACCACGGCATGAGCGAGGAAACTCCTTCCGATATCCTGAGCAAGGCGACGCTTGCGTGGTGGCGGACGCTTTATCCCATGACCACCGGGCAAAGAGGCAATGCAGGGGCGCGGGCCGAGCTTCGCCGGGCGGGCACGATTATGGAAGTGGTCATGCTGCCGGCTTTTCATGACCTGCTGCATTCGGCGCAGAAAAAGGGCGTGGCTGTCGCAAGGCTGGGCGATGCCCGCATCCGGCGGCTTGCGCTTGCAGTGGCGGTGATCTGCGAAAGGCCGGACGGCAATGCGGGCCCCAGATCTTTCGCCCAGGTTCTCGGTGCTGTCGGTGAAGGCGAGCGCCCGGCGCTTTCGCCGCTGCGGTTCCAGTCGCTGATGGCCACGCTTTCCCGGGGAGACGGAGATGAGGAGCTGTCCGCCCTTCGCCGCGCGCTGACGCTGGTGAAGGATTCCGATTTCAATGTCGCGGGACTGGTGCGCGACCTTATCGATTTTACCGAGGTGCGGCGTATCCGCTGGACCTTCGATTACTACGGAACCACACGCGAACCGGTGGAAGACGCCGGCGGCGATGCCCCTTCAGAGACCGAGGAGACCGTTTGATGAGCCGTTTTCTGCAATTGCACGTTCTGACCGAGTATCCGGTTTCGAACCCGAACCGGGACGATCTCGGGCGTCCGAAATCGGCGCTGATCGGCGGCGTTCCGCGCCAGCGGATTTCCAGTCAGGCGATCAAGCGGGCAATCCGCATCCATCCCGCCTTCACCGAGGCGCTGGAAGGGCATGTCGGTTCGCG
The DNA here is from genome assembly GCA_003248775.1 of Shinella sp. GTDB lineage: Bacteria > Pseudomonadota > Alphaproteobacteria > Rhizobiales > Rhizobiaceae > Allorhizobium. The sequence goes on from QFQX01000001.1 coordinate 84,266, forward strand.
TACGCAGCGCATGGGCAAGCAGATCATCGATCACCTGAAGGAACTGGGCGCTGACGAGAGCAAGGCAATCGCCATCGCCAAGGAGATCGTGCCGGTGTTCGGCGCGGTCGAGGACAAGAAGGACATCGACGAGGTGCGCACCCGCCAGCTCGCCTTCATTTCGCCGGAGGAGCGGCAGGCCGCGTTCGATCTGGCGAAGAAGCTGCTCGATGGCGAAAGCATCGCAAAGGACAAGAAGGAACTCGCCAAGCAGGTCATGCGCTCGGCCGATGGCGCCGTCGATATCGCCATGTTCGGTCGCATGCTGGCCGACAATCCCGATCTCAACCGGGATGCCGCCGTGCAGGTCGCCCACGCGGTCACGGTCAACCGGGTGCTGATCGAGGACGATTTCTACACCGCCGTCGATGACCTCAAGAAGCCGAACGAGGATTCCGGTGCGGGTTTCGTCGGCGAGGCGGGCTTCGGCTCCGGCGTCTATTATCTCTATGTCTGCGTGAACCGTCCGCTGCTGGTGAAAAACCTCGGAGGGGATCGCGAGCTTGCGGCGCGCGGGCTCGATGCGCTGGTCAGGGCCGTCTCCATGGCGGTGCCGGGCGGCAAGATCAATTCCTATGCTCATCACGCCCGCGCCAAGTACATTCTGGCGGAAAAGGGCGATGGCCAACCGATCAACCTGTTCGGGTCCTTCACCGTGCCGGTCAAGGGGCCGGATCTGATCTGCGATGCCGTCCGCAAGTTGAAGGCGGAAAAACAGGGGTTCGAAGCGGCTTACGGCAAAAGTTCGTCGGATGAACGGGTCCTGCATGTCGGTCACAACGATACGGCGACGCTCGATGAAGTTGCCGCCTTCGCCGCCGAGGGAGTGTGACTGATGCGGCAATGGCTCGTCATCTGCCTCAGGGCGCCGCTTGCGAGCTTCGGTGAAAATGCCGGCAATGCGGAACGCGGCACGGCCGATATGCCGACGCGCTCCGCGCTGATCGGTCTTGCCGGCGCGGCGCTTGGCATCGAGCGGGCCGACGAAGCCGGGCAGGCGCGACTTGTTCGTTCCCTCGTTACCGCTGCGGCCCTTTATGATCGCGGCCATCCGCTTGCGGATTTCCATACCTATACATCGCTTCACCAGAGCGCCAAGGGAGCCGCGACGCGGGCGGCGGCGCTTGAACGGAAGGAATATCTCGCGACCTCGATTTCCCGGCGCCACTATCGCGCCGGCGGCGTGTGGCAGGCGGCTTACCGGCTGTCGGATTCGGCGGATGGTTTCTCGCTTGCCGATCTCGCCACCGCCTTCGATGTGCCGCGTTTCGTACTCTATCTCGGCCGCAAATCCTGCCCGCCGTCTCATCCTCTGGTGCCGCGCCTGATCGAGGGGGAGACGGTGGTGGAGGCGTTCCATACGCATTTCGAGATGGTGGCGAAGACTTTCGGGCGAGGTCTCTCGCTCAAGGCCGTCAGCGTCGAGGATCGCCATGACGGCCCGCGGTCGAACCGGCCTCGCACCCATCTGCGGCAGGACGACCCACGCGACCGGTCGAAGCGCTGGACCTTCGGTCAGCGGCAGGAATGGCGGTTTGCGATCACGCCCGACGCCGGCAGGGGAGGTGAAGTATGAGCGAAGCGCCACTCTGGTTCACACGGATCACCCTCCGGCGAGATGCGCCCGACATCGCGCCGTTGATCAGCCGCCTCTTTCCCTCCGACGAAAGCGGGATGCTGAACGCTACCCATCAGTTGCTGTGGACGCTGATGCCGGAAGAAATGCAGAAGGAAGGCAAGCCCGAAAGGCCCGACAAGGCGAAGAAGGAGAAGGCCGCCTTTCTCTGGCGCAAGGCTGAGCGCGACAATAGCTGGTACATGCTGGGGCGGAAACCTCGGGAGGACTCTTCGTTTCTTTCGGTCGAAACCAAGCCTTACGAACTCTCGCCCAAAGCTGGTGACATGCTGGCCTTCGACCTCACCGTCAATGCGACCGTCAACCGGCTGGTGGACCCCGCCAAGGGGCGCGACGGCCGGCAACGATGCGATATCGTGATGGATGTGCTGAAGGCGCATGAGCGTAGCGTTGGTCACAAGCTGGACCGGGCGGAGCAGCGAATGCAGATCGCTCGCCCTGTCCTTTCCGAATGGCTGACGGCGCAGGGTTCACGAAACGGCTTTTCGCCCATCGCTACCGACCTTGTAGCCTACCGGACGGTGGCTCTCGAGCGGCGGGCAGGAGGGCACGGGCGAAAGGGTGGCTCCGGCGCGTCACAATTCGGCATTTCCCAACTGCGGGGCCTGCTGACGGTGACTGATCCCGTCGCTTTCGTCGCGGGCGTCGAACAGGGCTTTGGCCGGGCGAAAGCGTTCGGTTGCGGGCTGATGCTTCTGAGGCGGGTGGAATAGTCATGGCCGAACGGTCGCCTCCAGCATCTTCCATGCCGGGAGCGCCGCCGCCGCGACCCATTCCGCTCAAGGATCGTTCCACCATCGTCTTCGTGGAGAAGGGACAGCTCGATGTCATCGACGGCGCCTTCGTGCTGGTCGATGCCAATGGCGTGCGCACGGTCATCCCCGTCGGCGGTCTGGCGGCGATCATGCTGGAGCCCGGCACACGCGCAAGCCATTCCGCGGTTTCTCTCGCCGCAAGGGCCGGAACGCTGTTGATCTGGACGGGTGAGGCGGGTGTGCGCCTCTATGCCACCGGCCAGCCCGGCGGCGCGCGGTCCGACCGGTTGCTTTGGCAATGTCGGCTGGCGCTCGATCCTGATGCAAGGCTGAAGATCGTGCGCCGGATGTTCCAGATGCGTTTCGGGGAGACGGCGCCCGAGCGGCGTTCGGTGGACCAGTTGCGCGGTATCGAGGGTGTGCGGGTACGCACCATCTATCAGGGACTGGCGAAGCAGTTCGGGGTGACGTGGAAGCGGCGCGATTACGATCCCGGCAATTTTGACATTTCCGACGTGCCGAACCGATGCCTTTCGGCGGCGACCTCCTGCCTTTACGGGATCACCGAGGCTGCCGTCCTTGCGGCGGGATATGCGCCGGCGGTCGGCTTCCTGCATGCCGGAAAGCCGCTTTCCTTCGTTTACGATATCGCCGATCTCTTCAAATTCGAAACGGTGGTGCCTGAGGCTTTCCGCATTGCTGGGCTTCATGCCAAGGGCAAGCTCGACAAGCCTGTCGATATGGCTGTGCGCCACGCCTGTCGCGATGCATTCCGGCGTACCAATATCCTCTCACACCTGATCCCGTCGATCGAGGAGGTGCTTCTGGCTGGCGAATTGGAACGACCTGAGACCCCGGAGGATGCCGTTGGTCCGGCCTTCGAGGATCCGGCGCCTTCCGGCGACGAAGGGCAGCGCGGATGATGGTCGTCGTTACCAACAATGCCCCGCAGCGCCTGCGCGGCCGGCTTGCCGTCTGGCTGCTGGAGGTCAGGGCAGGCGTCTATGTCGGTGTCTATTCGGCCCGGACGCGGGAAATGATCCGCGGGAAGGTCGAAAGCCTGATCGACGACGGCGATGCCGTCATAGCCTGGGCCGCCCCGACCGATGCCGGGTTCGATTTCGAAACCTTCGGCCGCAACCGCCGTGAACCGGTGGATTTCGACGGCCTGAAACTCGTCGCCTTCAGCCCGCTGGAGAGCTGAACCGGTTCCTTTTCAGCGGGGCAAACCTTCCTTTTCCGACCGCGCCGACAGGCTGAAAAATCGGCTGTTTTTTGTGCAAAAAATCGGTAGCATTTGCAGAGATGAAATTTTCCTTATATTTCATTGGCTTCTGGGAAGAGGGTTCCCCACACGCGTGGGGATGAACCGCTAATCCGCAATTACGCGGTTTCAACCGGCGAGGGTTCCCCACACGCGTGGGGATGAACCGCGCCGACACATTATTATTGTAGGCGGCGACCGGGGTTCCCCACACGCGTGGGGATGAACCGGCGATTGGGACGCGGCTGCATCGGTCGCGAAAGGGTTCCCCACACGCGTGGGGATGAACCGGGCAGAAGGTGGCATCACAGCGGACGAAAAGGGGGTTCCCCACACGCGTGGGGATGAACCGACCAATGGCTGCCGCCCCTCGCGGCGGTGGAAGGGTTCCCCACACGCGTGGGAATGAGTTAATGACCGGTTAAGCCTTCGCTCAAAGCTCGTGAATACGCACTCCGGGCACGACGTCGCGGGCGATGTCGCAGAGGTGGCGGTGGTGGGTGAGGTAGATCACCTGACCAAGCCCGGCCATCTGGCCGAACAGGCGGAAGACTTCTTCCGAGCGCGGCTCGTCGAAGGTTTCCATGATGTCGTCGGCGACGAAGGGGATGGTGGCGGTTGGGCGCACGGCTGCGAATTCCTCGTAACCGGCGAAACGCAGCGCCAGATAGAGCTGGTAGCGGGTGCCGGTCGACATGGCGTCGGAGAGCTTCGAAGCGCCGTCCTTCGCAACGCCGATCAGGATTTCGCGATCCTTTTCGGGCCGCGTGGCAAGGCCGGAATACTCGCCCTTCGTCACCAGCCGGAAGGCTTCGGACGCGCGCGCCATCATCGAGGAGCGGTGTTTTTCGCGATAAAGGATCAGCGCCTTTTCGGCGGCCAGCGCGCCGGTCCTGAGCTTCAGGTGACGAAGTGCCAGGTCCTCGATTTCGAGCAGCACGGTTGCCCGTTCCGCCTCGATGGCCGCCACGGCATCGTCGCCGCCGACGGCGTCCAGCCGGTCGCGGGCGCGGGTCAGTTCGGCAAACAGCACGCGGGAGCGCTCGCCGAGATTTTCGATGCGTTCGGTGAGTTCGGAGAATTCCCGTTCGATCCCGGTTTCATCGATGCCGGCGAGTTTTTCCTCGGCGGTCTGGAAATCGGGAGCCCGCAAGTCCCTTGCGATCTGTTCGCGGATTTCGTCGGCGCGGCGTTCCTGCCGGAGCCGTTCTGCTGCGTCCTCCATCCGGCGGCTGACATCGGCCAGCGTCTCGACGTCGAAAAAGCCGGTGAGTTCGGTTCTGCGAGCTTCGTGGAGGGCAAGCGCGTCGGCAAGGCGCTCGGCCTCGTGGCGCAGTTCCTGCAATTCCCGCTCGCGGCTCGCCCTGAGATCGCGGGCATTGCGGGTTTCAGAAAGCCGGTGACCGAGATCTTCGGCCATTTCGAGTACGCGGCTGGCGTCGAAGAAAAGTCCGAGGCTGTCATGAAGTTCGGCGATTTCGCTGACGAAGGCCTGCCGGTCGTTATCCATCTGGGCGATACGATGGGCAAGCTGGTCGCGTTCGCGAAGGGCGGGGGGAAGCTCGGTGAGAGCATCGAGGATGGCCCGGACGGGAGCGATTTCCGTTTCGTCGGCAAACCATGTGCGAGCGAGGCTCTCCCGCCACTTCGTGGTCCAGGTTTCGGATGCCTTGATGGCGTCTTCCATGTCCTGCCGGCGCTGTTTCAGCACGGCCTGCAGTTCGGTCAGCCGTCGTTCCATGCCGCCGCGTTCGACGGTGCCGGTGCGGGCTTCCGCTACGAGGTCGCCTGCGATGTCGAGCAGCCGGCGCAGGTCGGCGTCGGGGTCCAGTTTTCGCTCGGTATCGGCCAGAGCTTCGGCCAGGACTGCGGTGAGCGCCTGCGTGTCGGCAGCCTGCTCGTCCCGCAGGGCGTCGCGGCGTACCGTCACTTCCTGCAGCGCTTCGGCGGTGAACAGGCATTCGCGGCGGCGTTCGAGCCATGTTTCGCCAATCGAAAGAAGGCGGTCGATCGACCCGTCTTCCGAGCGTGTCAGTTCTGCGGGAAGCGACGCCTTGAGGTCTTTCAGTAGCGCCTCGCGCTCGTCGATGGCGGTGCGGAAAAGCTCGTCCTCGCGCTCCAGCGAGGAGCGGATGAGCCTGTCCTGTTTCTGCAACTGGCGCAGTTCCGCCAGATCGCCGGAGCGTTCAAGGCGGGCTTCCGTCAGCGCATCGTCGCGCCGGAGCGTGGTCTCGAAATGACCGGCGGTCTCCGCGTTCAGGGCCGTCAGATGGGTTCGCCATGCCTTTTCCCGAGCTTCGCGCGCCGCAAGCGAGCTTTCGTCATCGATGGGCTGGCCCGTCTCGGTCAGGACTGCGATCCTTGCCGCCACTTCACGTCGTTCGGTTTCGAGATCGCGACGCTGGTCGGCATGGCGGGCGATGCGTTTTTCGATCTCGCCGGAAGCAGCGCGCCATGCCTCGATGCGACGGCGGTCCGGAACCACGAGGCGGCGAAGTTCGTCGATGGCGCCCGACCATGGCGCGAGTGCTGCGGACTGCTCGCGAAATTCGCCGTCCAGCCGCCGGGCCTCCTTTTCCTCGGCAGCGAGGCGAATATGCCGGTCGCCTTTTTCCAGCCGGTCGAGCAGGGTTTCAAGGCGGCGAAGGGCGCTCGGGCCGAGGCCTGCCTGCCGCTCGTCGCCCAGACGACCTTCGACCTCCTCGACCGCGCGCGCGGCGTTTTCGTATTCCCGTTCGGCGGTCTTGCGGGTGGCTTCGATGCCGGAGCGCGTTTCGATCAGGTCGCGCAGCGTGCCGACAAGGGCGGCGGGAAGGAGCAGGGCGGAGGGGTCTTCGTGATTGGCCTGACCCAGCGTCTTCAGGATGGTGGCGACCAGCGCATTCTGTTCACCAAGCGCAAGCCGACGCTTGGGCAGGTCGTTTTCCGCGCCGCGAAAGCGTGCCTTGAGATCATCGAGACCGGAGATGCGGCTGGCGAGTGGCAGCAGGGTCTCGTCGACGACAATCTCATTCACCTCGTCCTCGAGCTTCAGCAGGGCGGTGCGGCTGCCGGCGATCTGGGTTTGCAGGCGGGTCTCGTCGCGCATCAGGTCGGCCAGCATCGCCGTCCATTCCTGCGGGGGGCGCGGCAGGCCGGCAAAGCGTTCCAGCCCCGCGTTGAGACGGGCGAGATCGGCGGCAAGCGGCAGCGCCCGTTTCAGCGCCGCCAGTTCGTCGTGACGGGTGCGGGCTGTGGAAAGCTCGGCCAGCGCTTCGTCATAGGCCTTTTCCGCCTGCGTGCGGCTTGCGACGAGGCCGGCGAAGGCGGAAGCGAAGGTGTCGATTTCCTCGCGCTTTTCCTTGAGTTCGGCAAGCCTGCGCTTCAATTCGGCGATGCGGGTGTTACGCGCCCGCTTCTTGTGGATCTGTTGGGCTTCCTCGGCGACTGTTGCAAGTGTGCGGCTGGCATCGGCAAGGCCGGCGCTCGCCGAAAACAGCAGTTCGCCGAGATCACCCTTGCTCTCGACGATTGCCGCGCCGCCATCGCGCAGCGACCGGTCGTCGAGCGAAAACATGGTGCGGTAGGAGTCACGGCTGAGGCCGCCGAGCGCGGACGAGAGCAGGGCTTCGTTGACGCCCTGGCCACGGCTGTCGATCAGCGCATTGTTGCGTTGCTTCAGTCGCACGAGATCATGAGGCTTGCCGTCGATCTCAAGCTCGGCACCGACCTGCATGAGATTGTAGGCGTGGAGGAAGTTGTAGGGGCTGCGTTCGGGAATGCCGAACAGCAGGTCGAGATAGGCGCTGAAGGCGGTCGATTTTCCAGCCTCGTTGAGGCCGTAGACGATGTGAAAATCCGGGCCGCTTTCGGGAGCCGCGCCGAAATCGAGCGAGAAGTCGGTGAACTTGCCGTAGCGGGTGAGGTCGAGACGCCGGAGCCGCATCATTCGTCTCCTTCGCCGCTGTTCTTCAGGCGGGCGATCACGTCTTCGCCGCCCTCGCGGATCAGGGTATCGACCAAGCTTTCCAGCGCTTCCTCGCTGTGGCCGGAAAAGCCGCGGCTTTCGGCTGGCAGATCGTCAAGCAGCTCCTTGACCATTTCGCGGACCTCCTCCCGAAACCCGTGGCCGGCCATGACGTCGCTGCGCATCAGGTCTCCCAGTTCGACCACGGGATCGGCGGCGGCAGACGTCCTGATTGTTGGCGGGGTGATGCCAAGCTCGATCTTGTCGATCCATGTCTTGCCGATGCGATCGGCGCGCTGTTCGGCTTCCGCCAGCAGGAGGTCAAGGTCGCGGCGGATCGCCCAGGAGAGTTCGGTCGCGCCGGTGAAATTGAGGCGGGCAATGAGGTGTTCCGAGCGAGTGTCGCCACGTCTGATTTCCAGCGTGTCGCCCAGCCGGTTGACGAGTTCGCGCCAGTCCGTGACGCCGGTCACATCGACGCCGATCCTTTCGAACTGGGCGATACCCGTCAGGCGCTCCTCGACGGTAACGCTGCGGTCGTCTGATATCGTCACCAGCGAGACGGATTTTTCGCCACCCTCGTTGATGTCGCGCCCTTGCGGTATGCCCGGCATGACGATGGTGCGCGGCCCCTGATAAACGGCGCGCTGGTGGATATGTCCGAGCGCCCAGTAGTCGAAGCCGGAGGCCTGCAAATCGGGCACGGTGCAAGGGGCGTAGGGATCGTGGCCGATGGCGCCGGCAAGGCTGGTATGCATCATCCCGATGTTTACCGCGCCGACAAGTGGCGTTCGGTATTTAGGCAATAAGCTATCTGGCGCATGGGATTTGGCGAAGCTCATGCCATGGATCGCGACCGACAGGCCATCAGCATCGATCTCGACCGTTTCAGCGGACGCGCCGAAAACCTTGACCGAGGGCGGCAGGACGAGCTGCTGGGTGATCTTCGACAATGCATCGTGATTGCCGCGGATCTTGAAGATACGAATGCCCGCCTCATGCAGCCGCTCCATCTGCGAGGCGAGGAAGCGGGCGGTCTTCATCGAGGTCTGGTCGCCGTCGTAGAGGTCGCCGGCAATCAGCAGGGCATCGACCTTTTCCTCAAGGCAAAGGTCGATGATCCGCACCAGCGCCTTGCGGGTGGCGTCGCCGATGAGGTCGGCGAGATCGCGGTTTCGCAGAGATAGCGACTTGAGCGGAGAGTCGAGATGTATGTCGGCGGTGTGGACGAACCTGAAGGGCATGGCGCTGTTCTAGCCGCGATGGATCGCGCCAGCAATCGCCGGCTTGTGCGGCACTGCGGAAAAACTGCGACAGCGGGAAAAAGCCGTGGCATAACGGCGCCCGAAACGCCCCAAACGCCAGACGATCCAGCCAGCAGGTTCCGCCCTTCCATGATCCGCATCGAGAATATCAGCAAGCAGAACAGCCACCGCCTTCTCTTCATCGAGGCGAGTGCCGCGCTCAACAAGGGCGAGAAGATCGGACTCGTCGGCCCGAACGGTGCCGGCAAGACGACGCTTTTCCGCATGATCACCGGATCGGAGATCCCGGACGAGGGTCAGGTTTCCGTCGATAAGGGTGTGACTATCGGTTACTTCAACCAGGATGTCGGAGAAATGTCCGGCCACAGCGCCGTCGCCGAGGTGATGAATGGTGCGGGGCCGGTCAGCGAAGTGGCGGCGGAGCTTCGTGAACTCGAGGCAGCCATGGTCGATCCCGACCGGATGGACGAGATGGACAGCATCATCGAGCGCTACGGCGAGGTGCAGGCGCGCTACGAGGAGCTGGACGGCTACGCGCTGGAAGGCCGCGCCCGCGAGGTTCTTTCCGGGCTTTCCTTCAGCCAGTCGATGATGGACGGCGATGTCGGCGCGCTCTCCGGCGGCTGGAAGATGCGCGTGGCGCTGGCGCGCATTCTCTTGATGCGGCCCGACGTGATGCTGCTCGACGAACCGTCGAACCATCTCGACATCGAGAGCCTGATCTGGCTCGAGGAATTCCTGAAAACCTATGACGGCGCCTTGCTGATGACCTCGCACGACCGCGAGTTCATGAACCGCATCGTCACCAAGATCATCGAGATCGATGGCGGTTCGCTCAACAGCTATTCCGGCGACTACGAATTCTACGAGGGCCAGCGCGCCCAGAATGAGAAGCAGCAGCAGGCACAGTTCGAGCGCCAGCAGGCGATGCTCGCCAAGGAAATCAAGTTCATCGAACGCTTCAAGGCGCGCGCCAGCCATGCCGCACAGGTGCAGAGCCGGGTGAAGAAGCTCGACAAGATCGAGCGCGTGGAACCGCCGCGCCGCCGCCAGACGGTGGCGTTCGAGTTTCAACCGGCCCCGCGCTCGGGCGAAGATGTCGTCAACCTCAAGAACGTCCACAAGCGCTACGGCGACCGGGTGATCTATGAGGGGCTGGATTTCATGGTCCGCCGCAAGGAGCGCTGGTGCATCATGGGCATCAACGGCGCCGGCAAGTCGACGCTCCTGAAGCTGGTCGCGGGCGATTCCTCGCCGGACGAGGGCACGGTGGCCCTCGGCGCCAGCGTCAAGATGGGGTACTTCGCCCAGCACGCGATGGATATCCTCGATGGCGACATGACCATCTTCGAAACGCTGGAGCATAATTTCCCCAAGGCGGGGCAGGGTTCGCTGCGCGCGCTGGCCGGCTGCTTCGGCTTTTCCGGCGACGATATCGAGAAGCGCTGCCGCGTGCTTTCTGGCGGCGAGAAGGCGCGGCTGGTGATGGCGATCATGCTGTTCGATCCGCCGAACCTGCTGGTGCTGGACGAGCCGACCAACCACCTCGACCTCGACACCAAGGAAATGCTGATCAAGGCGCTTGCCGACTACGAGGGCACCATGCTCTTCGTCAGCCACGACCGGCATTTTCTGGGAGCGCTGTCCAACCGCGTGCTGGAACTCTCGGACGAGGGCGTCCACCGCTATGACGGCGGCTATACCGAATACGTCGCCCGCACCGGCCACGAGGCCCCGGGCGTCAGAAACTGAGGTTTTTCGGGCCGCGAGCGGGTGTCGCTGCGGCTTGAAAATACCGCTTTTACAAGGCTGAAAAATCGGTAGACTTTGCCGCGAAGGAATTCGTGAACGATATCAGCGGCTTCCAGGAAGAGTGTTTCCCGCATACGCGGGGATGAACCGGAGCGCTTCCTTGAATGGTTTTGACTTGGGACGTGTTTCCCGCATACGCGGGGATGAACCAGGGCATCATCACTGCCGGCCACGGCTGGAAGAGTGTTTCCCGCATACGCGGGGATGAACCGCCATGAGGGCGCATTTCAGCTACGGAGAATTTGTGTTTCCCGCATACGCGGGGATGAACCGAGACATGAATTTACCTCAGAACGTGAGACCGGGTGTTTCCCGCATACGCGGGGATGAACCGGCTTCTGAAATCAGAGTGAAACGATATCGGGCGTGTTTCCCGCATACGCGGGGATGAACCGGCTTTGTACTGCCGAGGATATAGCCTCCTTCAGTGTTTCCCGCATACGCGGGGATGAACCGTGGGCGCAGGCAGGATATATAGTGTGGGCACCGTGTTTCCCGCATACGCGGGGATGAACCGCAAGCGCGGCCGGGGCAGCGTAGCGAGCCACCGTGTTTCCCGCATACGCGGGGATGAACCGCTGTCCCGAGAACATCCCGACCTAACCACATTCGTGTTTCCCGCATACGCGGGGATGAACCGCGTTGCCGCTCGTCTGCTGTCTCGACTATCCAGTGTTTCCCGCATACGCGGGGATGAACCGTCGCCACCAGAGAACAATGTTGCCTGAAAACCGTGTTTCCCGCATACGCGGGGATGAACCGCACACATCGGCAGATTGGGCAATACGTAGATAGTGTTTCCCGCATACGCGGGGATGAACCGAAGCTCTCCGACTATTTCGCCGGCCCGAAATGATGTTTCCCGCATACGCGGGGATGAACCGCCAGAGCGCCCGTTTTGTGGTGGAGTAGCTGGGTGTTTCCCGCATACGCGGGGATGAACCGGTTCCCGTCATCGTTCCCCATTACCAGCGCGAGTGTTTCCCGCATACGCGGGGATGAACCGCCAGCATTCGCGCGCCGGCTTGTGGTGCGTCTGTGTTTCCCGCATACGCGGGGATGAACCGAACGAAACCGCCGTGTGCTCGTTGCCGAGGAGGTGTTTCCCGCATACGCGGGGATGAACCGGTCACCGCCTCGGCTGGCAAGCTCGCTCCGAAGTGTTTCCCGCATACGCGGGGATGAACCGGTGTTCGAGCAGCTGGGCAAGCTGCCCAAGCAGTGTTTCCCGCATACGCGGGGATGAACCGCCGCTCTACGAATACGCCAAGATCCCCGGCGCGTGTTTCCCGCATACGCGGGGATGAACCGTGCGCCCGCCTCGCTTGCCTGTCAATCGACCGGTGTTTCCCGCATACGCGGGGATGAGCCGGTGCAGCTCTCGTCCGCCTCGCTCGGCATCCTGTGTTTCCCGCATACGCGGGGATGAACCGCGCTACATTCTGGAAGTTACCGACGTTTACGCGTGTTTCCCGCATGCGCGGGGATGAACCGCTGACCTTCTGGTGGCCCGTCCGGGTGCTGGAGTGTTTCCCGCATATGCGGGAATGACGCCTGCCTCAGATCGCTCCGCCGGTTTCCCGGATGACCTTGGTCAGGCTGCCTGTCGCCGGGAAGAGCGGGATGAGGCAGGCTTGCAGGGCGTGATAGATGTCGCCCTTGCCTGGGAAGAGGGTGTTTGCCGGAACGAGATCTTCCGTCAGTTCCTCGTGCCAGCCGCCGAAGGCGGGATCTAGGCTGTGGTTGGCGATGAAGCTCCAGATCTTTCGGTAGCTTTCCTCGTGGAAGTCGCTCGGGCTGTGCTGATTGAGGAAGTGGGCGGCGCCTGCACCCTCGCATAGCGGCCACCACAGCTTGAAGCGCTTGTCGGGAATGTTTTCCCAGTCGAGCGTATAGAAGAAGCCGCCTTTTTCCTTGTCCCAGCCGAGCGACATGGACTGGAAGAACAGGCCGCGGGCGGCATCCGGCATCCAGTCGTGACGCTTGCCGCCGAGAATCCAGAGCTGAAGGATCAGGCGCGCCCATTCCAGCCAATGGCCCGGCGTGGTGCCGGCGGGGCGGAACATCTCGTTTTCGTGGTAATAGATCCGGTCGAGCGTCCAGACCTCGTCGAAATGTTCCGGCACGCGGTAGCCTTGTTCGGCGGCGCGGCGGCGGATGACGAGATCGGCGATGCTTTCAGCCTTGGCGAGATAGCTGTTGTCTCCCGTCGCCTCGAAGGCCGCCATCAGGGCCTCCGTGAGGTGCATGTTGGAGTTCTGGCCGCGATAGCCGGGAACCGGCTGCCAGTCGCGGGAAAACTCCTCGGCGATCGCGCCGAAGCGTTCTTCCCAGAAGCGGGTTTCCAGAACTTCGGCAATATCGGCCAGCATGGCGTCGGCCAGCGGATGGCCTACCGTTTTTGCCGAGGAGGCGGCGAGCAGCACGAAGGCGTGGCCATAACCCTGCTTGCCGGCATCGGCGACGCCATTGTCATCCACCTGCCAGAAATAGCCGCCATGCTCGGTGTCGCGATGGCGCTCCCAGAGGAATTTCATGCCGTGATCGACCACGTCGGCAGCGCCCGGCCGGCCGAGCAGGTCACCGATCGCGTAACAGTGAACCATGCGCGCGGCCATGTGGATGCCGCGGACCGGGTTTTCGGTGTTGAGTGGCTTGCCGTCACGAGCGAGGTCGAAGAAGCCACCCTTCGGGTTGATGGCTTCTCGCTGGAAGAAGGAAAAGAGGCCGTCAGCCTGATCGAGCAGCCATTTGCGATGATAGGGGCGGTCGCTCCAGTGGGAGGCGAGTGTGGTGGGGGCGGTTGTTTCCAGCATGACGTTCCTCCCGAATTCTAATCGTTTGAAACCTCTTATAGCGAAACCGGTGGATTGTCACCGCGCAACCGGCGTCGCGGTTGCAGCATTCCCGTGTTTTGCGTGTCGCAATTGAAACGAGAAAACGCATGTTGACATAAAGATGTCTTTATGTGATTTCGATTCATTGTCATTTGCAAGGAAGGCTGGCCAGATGTTCGACAAGCTGTTTGATGGAGACGCTCGGGAACGGAACGGCGCGGAGATCATGCAGGCGCTGGCGGCTGCCGCGCGCGAGCGGATACTTGTCCTCGACGGTGCGATGGGCACGCAGATCCAGGGGCTTGGCTTCGATGAAGATGCGTTCCGCGGCTCCCGTTTCATCGGCTGCGCCTGTCACCAGCAGGGCAATAACGACCTTCTGACGCTCAGCCAGCCGGATGCGATCGAGGAGATCCACTTCCGCTATGCGATGGCGGGTGCGGATATCCTGGAAACCAACACGTTTTCCTCGACCCGTATCGCGCAGGCCGATTACGCGATGGAGCAGGCGGTCTACGACCTGAACCGCGAAGGGGCGCTGGTTGCCCGCCGGGCGGCGAGCCGCGCCGAGCGTGAGGACGGGCGTCGTCGCTTTGTCGCCGGCGCCATCGGCCCGACAAACCGCACGGCCTCCATTTCGCCGGATGTCAACAATCCTGGTTATCGCGCCGTCTCCTTCGACGATCTGCGCCTTGCCTACGGCGAGCAGATCGATGGCCTGATCGATGGCCTTGCCGATATCATCCTGATCGAGACGATCTTCGATACGCTGAACGCCAAGGCTGCGATCTTCGCCTGCGAGGAGCGTTTCGCCGCCAAGGGCATCCGTCTTCCGGTGATAATCTCCGGCACCATCACCGACCTTTCGGGACGCACGCTTTCCGGCCAGACGCCCACCGCCTTCTGGAATTCGGTCAGCCACGCCCGCCCGTTCACCATCGGTCTGAACTGTGCGCTCGGCGCCGATGCGATGCGTCCGCATCTGCAGGAATTGTCCGGTGCGGCCGACACGTTCATCTGCGCCTATCCGAATGCAGGCCTGCCGAACGAATTCGGCCAGTATGACGAAACGCCTGAGATGATGGCGCGTCAGGTCGAGGGTTTTGCCCGCGATGGTCTCGTCAACATCGTCGGCGGCTGCTGCGGGTCGACGCCGGAGCATATCCGCGCGATTGCCGAGGCCGTTGCCGGTCACAGGCCGCGTCAGGTGCCGGAACACAAGTCCTTTATGTCGCTGTCGGGTCTGGAACCCTTCACGCTCACCAAGGACATCCCGTTCGTCAATGTCGGTGAGCGCACCAATGTCACCGGCTCGGCAAAGTTTCGCAAGCTGATCACGGCTGCCGATTATACGGCGGCACTTGCCGTTGCCCGCGATCAGGTCGAAGCCGGGGCGCAAGTGATCGACATCAACATGGACGAGGGCCTGATCGACAGTCAGAAGGCGATGGTCGAGTTCCTGAACCTGATCGCCGCCGAGCCGGATATCGCGCGCGTGCCGGTGATGATCGACTCTTCGAAATTCGAGATCATCGAGGCTGGTCTCAAATGTGTGCAGGGCAAGTCGATCGTCAACTCGATCTCGCTCAAGGAAGGCGAGGAAAACTTTGTCCGTCAGGCCAAGCTGGTGCGCTCCTATGGTGCCGCCGTCGTGGTCATGGCCTTCGACGAGACGGGGCAGGCCGACACCTATGAACGCAAGGTCGAGATCTGCTCGCGCGCCTACAAGATCCTCACCGAACAGGCCGGCTTCCCGCCGGAAGACATCATCTTCGACCCGAACGTCTTTGCTGTCGCCACTGGTATCGAGGAGCACAACAATTACGGCGTCGACTTCATCGAGGCGACACGGACGATCCGCGAGAAGATGCCGTTGGTGCATATTTCTGGCGGTGTTTCCAACCTGTCCTTCTCCTTCCGCGGCAATGAGCCGGTGCGCGAGGCGATGCATGCCGTGTTCCTCTACCACGCCATTCAGGCGGGCATGGACATGGGCATCGTCAATGCCGGCCAGCTGGCGGTCTATGAGAGCATCGATTCCGAACTGCGCGAGGCCTGCGAGGACGTGGTGCTGAACCGCCGTGGTGACGGTACCGAGCGCCTGCTGGAAGTGGCGGAACGTTTCCGCGGCACCGGTGCGCGTGAGGCGAAGGTACAGGATCTCGCCTGGCGCGAATGGCCGGTCGAGAAGCGGCTGGAGCATGCGCTGGTCAATGGCATCACCGAGTTCATTGATGCCGATACGGAGGAAGCTCGGCAGAAGGCTGAACGGCCGCTGCACGTCATCGAAGGACCGCTGATGGCGGGCATGAATGTGGTTGGCGATCTTTTCGGCGCGGGCAAGATGTTCCTGCCGCAGGTGGTCAAGTCCGCGCGTGTGATGAAGCAGGCTGTCGCCGTGTTGCTTCCTTACATGGAAGCGGAAAAGGCGGCCAATGGCGGTGGCAGCGAAAGGCAGTCGGCCGGCAAGGTGCTGATGGCGACGGTGAAGGGCGATGTGCACGACATCGGCAAGAACATCGTCGGCGTCGTTCTCGCCTGCAACAATTACGACATCATCGACCTTGGCGTCATGGTGCCGGCGACGAAGATTCTCGAAACGGCGGTCAAGGAGAAGGTCGATATCATCGGGCTTTCCGGCCTCATCACGCCGTCGCTGGACGAGATGGTACATGTTGCCGGCGAGATGCAGCGGCAGGGCTTCGACATTCCGCTGCTGATCGGCGGCGCGACCACCAGCCGGGTGCATACCGCGGTGAAGATCCATCCGCAGTACCAGGCGGGGCAGGCGGTCTATGTGACGGATGCCAGCCGTGCGGTCGGTGTGGTGTCGTCGCTCCTGTCGCCGGACAACCGTTCGACCACCATCGAGGGCCTGCGCGCCGAATATGCCAAGGTCGCCGACGCCCATGCGCGGGCCGAAGCCGAGAAGCAGCGCCTGCCGCTGGCGCGTGCCCGCGAAAATGCGGTGAAGCTCGACTGGTCCGTTTACAAGCCGAAGAAGCCTTCCTTCCTCGGTACGAAGGTTTTC
Organism: Shinella sp.; assembly: GCA_003248775.1. Taxonomy (GTDB): domain Bacteria; phylum Pseudomonadota; class Alphaproteobacteria; order Rhizobiales; family Rhizobiaceae; genus Allorhizobium. Next base: position 100,851 of record QFQX01000001.1, read on the forward strand.
GAAGACTACGACCTCGCGGAACTCGCTCGCTACATCGACTGGACGCCTTTCTTCCAGACATGGGAGCTGAAGGGACGCTATCCGGCTATTCTGGAAGACGAAAAGCAGGGCGAGGCCGCGCGCCAGCTCTTTTCTGACGCCCAGTCTATGCTGAAGAAGATCATCGACGAGAAGTGGTTCCGGCCGCGGGCCGTCATCGGCTTCTGGCCCGCGAATGTGGTGGGCGACGATATCCGCCTGTTCACCGACGAGACGCGCGCCGAGGAGCTTGCGACCTTCTTCACCCTGCGTCAGCAGTTGTCGAAGCGCGACGGGCGGCCGAACGTGGCGCTTTCGGATTTCGTTGCGCCTGAGGGCAGCGGCGTTGCCGATTATGTCGGCGGCTTCGTGGTGACGGCCGGTTTCGAGGAAATCGCCATCGCCGAGCGTTTCGAGCGGGCGAATGACGACTACTCGTCCATTCTGGTCAAGGCACTGGCGGACCGCTTCGCCGAAGCCTTCGCCGAGCGGATGCACGAGCGGGTTCGCAGGGAGTTCTGGGGCTATGCGCCGGATGAGAGCTTCAGCAGCGACGAGCTTGTCAGCGAGGCCTACGGCGGTATCCGTCCGGCTCCGGGCTATCCGGCCCAGCCCGACCACACCGAGAAGACGACGCTGTTCCGGCTTCTGGATGCGGAAAAGGCGACGGGCGTAGAGCTGACCGAGAGCTACGCCATGTGGCCCGGTTCCTCCGTATCCGGCATCTATATCGGCCATCCCGAGAGCTATTACTTCGGCGTCGCCAAGGTCGAGCGCGATCAGGTCGAGGACTATGCCGCTCGCAAGGGCATGGAAGTCAGAGAGGTCGAGCGCTGGCTCGGCCCGGTCCTGAACTATGTGCCGAAGGCGGTGGAAACCGCAGCCGCCTGACGGGTGGTGCGCCTCGCAGGCAACTGGGGTGCTCGAATTACCATGATTTTCCTTCTCCCCGTTCGCGGGGAGAAGGGTCCGCAGGACGCAGGCGGCTGGGGGCGGCTACTTCTGTGCCGCTTGAAAGTCTTGCGAAAACGATTCCGTTTCTTGCGCTATCGCCCTGAACGGGAAGCCTTTTTCGGGTTGAGCGTCAAGCCTTCAATCGCAAAAGGATAGCTGTGGTATCGTCGCTTTGCTTGAAGCGGGGGAATCTGAGGCCATCGGGGTCGATCTCCCGCTCGAAGCGGCGCAGTTCCTCGACTAGCGGCAATAGCCCCTCGGTTTCGGCACGCCGCACCAGACCAGCGGGATCGTAGATTTTGTAGAGGGCAACGAGGTCGGCGAGGCCATCCGAGCAGAGGATTGCCGTTGCGCCTCCGGTGATTTCGATTTGTCTCCGGTATAGATGGTCGGCCGCTTCCGGCACCATGCCGAAGGTCCAGACATTGCTTTCCGTCGTGTTGTGCCGCGAGCGGCCCTTTCGCAGGTCTTCCAGCGTCGTGGGGTCGCCGACGGCGCTGCCGGACGCGCAGATGCCACCGGTGCGCTCGATATGCTTCTGCGCGGCAAGCTGTTCCCATTCATAGGCGCCGGGGATGGGGATCACGAAATCGCCGTGGCCGTCGTCATGGAGCAGGTAGAGGCAGCTGTCGCCCAGTCCGAAATATTCGAAACCAGAGGGCGTCCGGTGCAGGCCGGTCAGGCTGCTGCTTGGCCATACATAACGCGGCTGCTCGCCGGCGATGGCATGAAAGGTATCGCGCGCTTCGGAGGATACCGCCCGGACGGTTTCCGCAACGTCAGCGACACCGTCAAGTCTTTCTCCGAGCCGGGTTGCCGCGAATTCCGCCATCCATGCCGCATCGCTGCCATGCCCCTCCATAAACTGCCGGTCGCCAAGCCCGGTCGCGCCATCCAGAACGAAGGCGGCATCGGGGTTGAAACCGAACCTGTCCTCGTTCGGGCGGCCGGCCTTGCCGGGATCGGTGATGGTGTCGAGGATATCGATGGAAAAAGCCATGTCTGGAACTCTCAAGGACGCAAATGGAAGAGCATTTCGGATCGATCGGAGTCACAACCACTCGGATGGTGCGGATGATGATCCGGTAGGATGTGCATGACCATGAAAAATGTCATGCGATCCACCGCATCTTGCCAAGGGAGACGGACCGATGAAACCCATGCCTACGGAACCGGGCATTCTCGCCTTTCTCGAAAAATGCGACAGCTTCTATCCGCCCGATGCGGTCGATGCCCCGATCGCCCAGCAGCGCATCTGGTACAACGCCTTGTGCGCCCAGTTCTCTCCAGCGTTGCCGGAGGGGCTGGTAACGCTCGACGGAGAGGTGGCCAGCGTGCCGGTGCGTCTCTATCGGCCGGCAAAGGTGAGGACCGCCGTGAGGCTGGTCTATATCCACGGCGGCGGTTTCGTGGTCGGCTCGCTCGAAAGCCATGACGCCATCTGCGCCGAGATTTCGGATCATGTCGGGGCGGAGCTCACCGCGATCGACTATCGGCTGGCGCCGGAACATGTCTGGCCGGCGCAGCATGAGGATTGTCAGGCGGTTCTCGACGCATTGATCGCCGATGGCGACAGGCTGGTGCTGATCGGCGACAGCGCCGGCGCTAATCTCGTCGCAGGGCTCACCATCCGGGCGCGGGACGAGGGCCGGACGGAGCAGATCCTCGGACAGGCGCTGATCTATCCAGGCCTCGGCGGCGACCTCATTACCGGTTCCTATGTCGAAATGAGCGAGGCTCCGGGGCTTTCGACGGCCGATGTCCGCTACTATCGCGAGGTTCTCAAGGCGCCGGCGGATGACGTGGTGGCCTTTCCGCTACTCTCCGACAACTTTGCGGGGTTGCCGCGAACCTATGTGACTGCGGCGCATTTCGATCCGCTCAGGGACGATGCCCGTCTTTACGCGGCGCGTCTGGTCGAGGATGGGGTCAATGTGTGGTTTCGTGAGGAACCGCAGATGGTGCATGCATGGCTGCGTGCCCGCCATATGAGCAAGGGCGCCGAAGATGGCTTCGACGCCCTTTGTCTTGCCGTATCCCGGCTGGCGGGGACGGTCTGATATCAGGCCGCGGTGCGGGCCGGGGTTTGCTGCTCGGCGCCGTGGGCCTCGACCTTGTCGCCGTGGATCAGCAGGTAGATGCCGATGGCGAAGGCCAGTGCCGCCACGAACAGCAGATACCATGCATGGGCCATGGGGTTGACGGCGAGCAGGGTGGTAACCGCGATCGGCGTCAGCCCGCCGAAGACGGCATAGGAGATGTTGTAGGAGAACGACAGTCCGGAGAAACGGACCGGGGCCGGGAAGGCGCGCACCATCACATAGGGAACCGCTCCGACCATTCCGACAGAGAGGCCCATCACGGCATAGAGCGCGAAGAGGACCTCGAGCGACGTTGCCGCATAGGTGTAGAAGGCAAAGGTCGCGGCGGCGAAGAAGAGGCTGCCGAAGGTGAAGAACCGGCCGCTGCCGATACGATCGATCAGGGCGCCTGCGGCGACCACGCCGATCATCAGGAAAAGCGTGCCGAAGGAGGTTGCGGCCAGCGACTCGCGGGCGCTGTAACCGTAGAGTTTCTGCAGGAAGGTCGCCGTCATCAGCGTGGTTACGACGATGGCCGCGGAAAGAACCCAGGTCAGCAGCACGGAGATGATGACCGCGCGCGGATGGTCGCGCAGCACGGCCTTGAGCGGCAGGCTGGCGGAAAGCGCGTTGCTGCGCTTCATCTCAGCGAAGACCGGTGTCTCTTCCAGCCAGCGGCGGAGATAGACGGCGATGAGGCCGAAGATGCCGCCGAGCAGGAAGGGGATGCGCCAGGCATAGTCAGTCACCTCCTCGGAAACGAAGACGGTGTTGATCAGCGTGGCGATGAGCGATCCGAGAAGGATGCCAAGCGAAAGACCTGACGTGAGGATGCCGCAGGCAAGGCCGGTGCGGCGAGCGGGCACATGCTCGGCCACGAAGGTCCATGCTCCCGGAACCTCGCCGCCGATTGCGGCACCCTGCAGCATGCGCAGCACGATGAGCAGGACGGGGGCTGCGACACCAATGCTGTGATAGGTCGGCATCAGCGCCATGCCGAGCGTCGAGAGCGCCATCAGCAGGATGGAAAAGGCGAAAACCTTCTTGCGGCCGAAACGGTCGCCGAAATGCGCGAGAACGATGCCGCCGATCGGGCGCACCAGATAACCCGCGGCGAAGATGCCGAAGGTCTGGATCAGAACCAGCCAGTCCGGCATGCCCTCGGGGAAGAACAGCTTGCCGATCACCGTTGCAAAGAAGACGAAGATGATGAAATCATAAAATTCGAGAGCACCGCCGAGTGCGGAAAGGCCAAGCGTCTTGTAATCGCGTCCGTCGAGGGGGCGGGATTTGGTCTGCGTCAATGGGAGGGAGGTCATGCGAGGCGTCCTGAAATACAGCGCATCTGGCGCGCTGGGCCGGGAATGCGGCAAAGCGTCCGGTATTGCAAGACATTTCATGGCGGTGTGTGGGCAAAATGCCCTGAAAACGTGGGGAATTGACGATGAGTAGCGGCATCATCGACCCGGTGCAGCTTCTGGCGGAGATGGAGCCCCGGTTGACGGCCGATGTCTTCGTATTCGTTCACGCGCCGCCGGGCCACGCCCTCGATTTCGCCTCGCTCGATCTGCTCGGAAGCTTTCGGGAGGCGGAAGGGCTGACGCTGATCCTCCTGGAGGAAAAGGCGCGCTCGCACGGATTGGTCGGCGGGACACCATTGCGGCAGATTACGCTCGATGTCCATTCGTCACTGGAGGCGGTCGGGCTTACGGCTGCCGTTTCCGGGGAACTCGCAAGAAATGGAATAGCCGCGAACGTAGTCGCGGCCTATCATCATGATCACATCTTCGTGCCGGCAGCCGACGCCGAGAGGGCGTTGCGCCTGCTCAAGGAACTCAGTGCTGGAAGAACGCAAAACGAGGTGCGGATGTTTTCCTGATTCCGATCAGGCCGCCCGGCGTGATGGTGCTGTTGCAGGTATGGACTCACCTGTCTCGCGAATGACCTTGCGCCGGTTCAGCTTGAAACGGTTGGCCAGAATGACGAGCTTTTCCGCGCCTTCCGCCAGAGCCATGCTGATACCCTTCATGCTGCCGACCATGGAGGTATTCTGCTGAGTCACCTGGTCGAGTGCGTTGACGGCCGTGCTGATCTCGGAAAGCCGGCGCGATTGCTCGACGGCGGCGGTTGCGATCGCCTCAACGTTGAGGTCGATCGAGTGGACGAAGGTCTCGATGCGGTTCAGCGCGTCGCCGGTGTCGGCCACGAGTCTTACGCCTTCCTTCACCTCGTCCGAGGAATGGGTAATGAGCTGCGCGATCTCCTGGGCGGCCTTGGCGGAGCGTTGCGCAAGCTCGCGCACTTCCTGTGCCACGACGGCAAAGCCCTTGCCGCTTTCGCCGGCGCGTGCCGCCTCGACGCCGGCGTTGAGGGCCAGCAGGTTGGTCTGGAAAGCAATCTCGTCGATGACGTCGATGATGCTTGCGATCTCCTTGGAGGCGCCTTCGATGCGTCCCATGGCTGCGACCGTCGATTTCACCACTTCCACGGACGCCGTTGCCGCCTTGTGGGCGTCGCGGACAAGAGACCGGGTGTCGTTCGTGCGGTTGGTGGATTCGCGGATGGTGGCGGTGATCTGCTCGAGTGCTGCCGAAGTCTCCTCAAGAGATGATGCCTGCTGCTCGGATCGACTGGCCAGATGCTCCGATCCCTCACGCATTTCGGCGCTGTTGGACTTGAGCTGTGCCGTTTCGGCGAGAACCTCGACCAGCGTCTCCTGGAACTTGGCGATGGAGATGTTGAAGTCGTGGCGCAGGGGCTCGAATTCCGATGCGAACGGGTGGTCCATCGTTATGCGGATGTTGCAGTCGGCCAGTCGATGGAGGCCTGCGGCAAGTTCATCCATGGCCCGGACGCGACCGGTAACGTCATTGGCGAATTTGACGACCTTCCAGACCTTGCCGGTCTCATCGAGGATCGGATTGTATGTCGCCTGAATATGAACCTTTTCGCCGTTCCTGTTTACGCGGGTGAACTGGTCGGAATGGTACTCGCCGGAGGCAAGGCTGCTCCAGAAGGCGCTGTAAGCGGCGGACCTGGCGTATTCCTCTTCGCAGAACATCGAGTGATGCTTGCCCTCGATCTCCTGCAGGCTGTATCCCATCAGGCCGAGAAAGTTCTCGTTGGCCGAGATGATTTCGCCCTTGGGTGTGAATTCGATGATCGCCTGCGAGCGGGAGAGCGCCGAGATCTTTCCGGAGCTGTCGAGGGATTGAAGCTTCGTGGCGGTAATGTCGGTTGCGGTCTTCACTACCTTGTAAGGCTTGCCGCCGCGGAAGACCGGGTTATAGGTCGCCTCGATCCAGACAGTTTTGCCGCCCTTGCCGATACGCTTATATTGTTGCTGGTCGTATTTGCCGGCTGCAAGCTTGCGCCAGAATTCGCGATAGGCTGGCGAGTTTGCTTCCACAGGATCGACGAAGATGCGGTGGTGCCTGCCGACGATCTCGCTCTTCTGATAGCCCATCACACGACAAAAATTGTCGTTGGCGTCGAGGATGTTACCTTCCAGATCGAACTCGATGATGGCGAGCGAGCGGTTCAATGCCTCGATGATGCGGGAGGCATCAGAACCGAGGCCGAGCGAAAGCATGGACATGAGGGGAACTCTCCGAAAGACGCGAGCTGCGAACACTCATGTTTATGCGAAATAACTAAAAATAATCCGTTAAATTTTACGGGATTTGGCGTGCTGCAGCGAGCGCCTTGCTGCGCTGCAGCAGTGTTTTTATTCGAACCGGTCGATGATCGTAATGCCGTTTTCGGCAAAGCTGTCCATGGCCATCAAGGCGGGGACCGCTTCCGTCAGCGATATGTGCCTGCCGATCAGTTTCTGGGGCTGCAATGTGCCGGCTTCGATCATTGCGAGCATTGCGTCATAACGCCAGGACTGCATGCCATGGCTGCCATAGATCTCCAGCTCGTGGGCGATGACGCGGTCCATGGGCAGCGATGGCGTCGCGTGATTGGCGAGCATCAGGCCGACCTGTACGTGACGGCCGCGCCGGCGCAGGTTGACGATCGAATTGCAGCAGGTGGTGGGATGTCCGAGCGCATCGATGGAGACATGAACACCGCCGCCGGTCGCATCGCGCACGGCAACGGGTACGTCCGTCTCCCGCGTCGAATTGATCGTAACGGAAGCGCCGAGCGAGCGGGCCAGAGCGAGTTTTTCCTCGGAGATGTCTATCGCCACGACGTTGGCGCCGAGCGCCTTGCCGATCATGATGGCGGAAAGGCCGACGCCGCCGCAGCCGTGCACGGCCAGCCACTCGCCGCCCTTGAGCCGTCCCTGATCGACGACGGCACGGAAGGAGGTTGCGAAACGGCAGCCGAGACTTGCCGCTGTTGCGTCATCGATTGCATCGGGGAGTTTCACGAGATTGTGGTCGGCGTAATCGAGCGCCATGAGCTCGGCATAGCTGCCCCAATGGGTGAAGCCGGGCTGGAACTGTCCCTCGCAGACCTGGCTGTTGCCCGATTTGCATTCGTAGCAATGGCCGCAGCCGGAGACGAAAGGTACGGTCACGCGGTCGCCGACCTTGAAGCGCTTCACTTCCGGCCCGACGGCCTCGACCACACCGGCGAATTCGTGGCCGGGGACATGCGGCAGGTTGATATCGGAGTCGTGTCCCATCCAGCCGTGCCAGTCACTGCGGCAGAGGCCTGTCGCGGTGACGCTGAGGACGACACCGGCTTGCGGCGGAGACGGATCGGGAACGTCGATCACTTCAGGGGATTCGCCAAAACGCTCGTAAAGCATCGCCTTCATGAAACTCTCCTTCAGACTCGCCGCCGAGATTCCGGCGGCGAGGCATCAAAGCACGTCGATCACATGAAATCACGTGCGATACGGCGCTCGAAATGTCGCTCAAAGACAAGTGCATCGTCTTCGTGGGCCGTCACATGCGCCTCGATCAGCCATTCGGTCTTGGTGCAGGTCATGGTCGAGGTAGCGACCGAGCGAACCGTCCAGCCGGGACGAACCATATCGCAGGTCCAGGTCGAGGTTCCCGACATGGACAGCGGATCACCGGGCGTGATCGACCAGGCTTCCTCGCGGATCTGGCGGGTGGAGAGGCCGGTATCCGGGTGTTCGGAAAGGCCTGTATCCTCCAGCAGATAGTAGGTCGTGCTGTTGCCGGAGAGATCGCGCAGCACCTGCCGCTGGGTCTCGCCCGGTTCATGGCTGATGTATTTCGGCAGCGGGTCCGGATTGTCCGGCTCCTTCACCGCGATTTCGTCATGGGCGCCGAGGAGGGGCAGGGCGAGCGACAGGCTTGCCGTGTCGACTGTCAGCCCCGGATCGAAGGGTGCCGGCAGCACCATCGGCCAATAGGCGGTCGAAAGCGCGAGGCGGATCCTGTGACCGGCTCGGAAACGATAACCGCAGGCGTCGAGCGTCACGGTTACCTTGACCTTCTTGCCATGCGGCATCGCCTTGGGATTTTCATTGCTTTCGCGATGCGCCAGATTGAGGACACCGAACGAAACGCGATAGGCGGTGCCATCGGGATGGACATCGACGACGCGGGCAATCAGGTTGGCCCAGTCCGCGTCGCAGGCCACTTCCAAGGTCATAACGGGACGGCCGAGGTAATCGACATCCTGCGGGAGCGGCGCCGTCTCGAAGCAGAGGGAACCGGCGTCGTCGCTGCGCTGGTCGATGGTCATTTCCGCATCGGGCTTCAGGGTGAACCATTCGCCTGAGGCCGTGCCGGTATCGAGCGGCGATTTCAGGAAGATGTCTCCCGCGCCTGCTCCAGCCGGATTGCCGGTGACGAGTGCTCCATGGGCGTCGACTGCGAAGGACTGATATTCCGGTTCGCTCCATGCCGCCTTGGCGATCCAGCGGCCGGGGTCGAAGTCGCGGCGTGGGGCGGGGCGGATGCCGTCCATGATATAGGCGCGAACCTGCGGCGTATCCTCGATGCCGTTCGTTTCGTCACGCAGCCAGCGGTTCCACCAGCGGATCGCTTCGCCGAGGAAATCGGCACGGGGCTTCGGCCAGGCGAAATGCGGATATTTGTGGACCCATGGGCCGATCAGTGCCTTGGCCTTGGGGCCGAGGCCTTCCGCTGCCTTGAGCGGCGTGTTGCGATAGCCGTCCGCCCAGCCGGCGATCACCAGAGCAGGCACCTGGAAGGCGGAGAAGTCTTCGCAGATCGAGCCGTGTTTCCAGAAGTCGTCACGGCGCTGGTGTGAAAGCCATTCCTCCATGAAGAAGGGTTCGTTTTCCAGTCGTTCCAGCCACATTTCCTTCCAGCGGTCGCCGGCGAGCGCCGGGTCCGGCGAGCGGGCCTGATAGCCCTGCATGGTCGCCGCCCAGGAAAGCTGGGCCGAGAGATGGCAGCCGTCCTTGTAGTGGATATCGTCGTTGTAGCGGTCGGTGGTCGAGGCGATCGAGATGACCGCTTTGAGCGCAGGCGGCCGCATCGCGGCCACCTGCAGGCAGTTGAAGCCGCCCCAGGAAATTCCCATCATGCCGACCGAACCGTTCGACCACGGCTGCTCGGCGATCCAGGCGATGAGTTCGCAGGCGTTGGCGAGTTCCAGCGGGGTGTACTCGCCATCGATCACGCCATCCGATTCTCCGGAACCCCTGATGTCGACGCGGACGCCGGCAATGCCGGCCTCCGCGAAAGACGGATAGGTCGACTCGTCGCGCAGGCAGGTTCCGTCGCGCTTGCGATAAGGCAGGAACTCGAAAACCGCCGGCACGGGATCGGTTTCCGCCCCGTCCGGCATCCAGATGCGCGCGGCAAGACGTGTGCCGTCCTTCAGGACGATCCACTGGTTCTCGATGACTTGGAATGGGCGTATGCCAGACATGATGGACTTCCTATCCTGCGTTCTCAGGCGTCGAACCAGACGCGGCTACCGATATAGCCGTTCGACATGTCATTACCGATATCATCGACAAAGCCCTTGAGCGTGTTCGAAGCCGCCATGATGTAGTCGTTGAACACCGGCAGGATCAGGCCGCCTTCATCGCGAACCATCAGCGCCATGCTGTGGTAGAGCGCCTTGCGCTTTGTGTCGTCGAGTTCGGAGCGTGCTTCGAGCAGCATCTTGTCGAAATCCTCGCGCTTGAAACGGGTGTCATTCCATTCCGCGGTCGAGAGATAGGAGGTGGAATAGCGGGAATCCTGTGTCGGGCGGCCGCCCCAGTAGGATGCGCAGAAGGGCTGGGCGTTCCAGACGTTGGTCCAGTAGCCGTCTTCCGGCTCGCGCTTCACCTCCATCTCGATGCCGGCCTTCTTGGCGCTTTCCTGGAAGAGGATGGCGGCATCGACAGCGCCTGGGAAGGCCGCGTCGGACGTGCGAAGCAGGACCGGGCGGTCGAGGCCGGACTTCTTGAAGTGGAAGGCCGCCTTGTCCGGATCATACATACGCTGCTCGATGTTTTCTGGCGCGAGAGCATAGTTGCCGTTGACCGGATAATCGTTGCCGAGCGTACCGAAGCCACCGAGAACCTGATCGAGGATCGCCTGACGGTCGACGGCGTATTTCAGGGCAAGACGCAGGTCGTTGTTGTCGAACGGTGCGGTGTCGCAATGCATCAGGAAGCTGTAGAAGCCCTTGCCCGAACTGCGCACGATCTCGACCTTCGGGGCGCGCTTGAGGAGCGGCACGGTCTTCGGATCGACGGTGTTGATGAAGTGGACCTGACCGGAGGAGAGAGCAGCGATGCGGGCCGTCGCATCGTTCATGACGATGATCTCGACGCTGTCGACAAAACCGCGATCGGAGCGCCAGTCGCTTGCGTTCTTCTCGAAGGTCGCACGGACGCCTGCCTCGAAGCTCTTCAGCACATAGGGGCCGGTGCCGATGGCGGCGGCCGGGTTCTCGACGCCGCCCTTGGGCTGGATGAGCAGGTGGTAGTCGGTCAGCATCAGCGGCAGGTCGGCATTGCCTTCCTTGAGCGTCAGGACGAGATCGCCGGCCTTTTCTTCAATGGCGGTGATGGAGGAGAGCAGGCCGAGCGCACCGGACTTGGAGTTTGCATCGGAGTGGCGCTTCAGCGTGGCGACGATGTCGGAGACGGTCATCTTGCTGCCGTCATGGAAGGCGACGTCGCTGCGGATCTTGAAGGTCCAGACGGAGGCGTCGGCGGAAGGCTCCCACGAGGTGGCGAGTGCTGGTAGCGGAGCGCCGGTCTTCGGATCCGACTCGACGAGGGTGTCGCCCCAGAGGCGGCCGACCACGAAGAGAACGGAGGCGCTGTAGCTTGCGGGGTCGAGCACGTCGCTCGTCGCGCCGCCCTTGAGGCCGAGCTTGAGATGGCCGCCGCGCTTGGCTTCCTGTGCCCGCGCGGACTGGGGAAGAAGGGCGCCGCCGAAGGCAGCAAGGCCGCCAAGGGCCGCCGTGCCGCCGAGGAAACCGCGGCGGCTGACGCTCGCAGGCAGGATGAGGCTTTTGGTGTTTCTGGTGAAGTCGGACATGGTCGGTTCCCCTTTTTGTTTCAAATCCGGGGCTGACCGTATCGCGGCAAATGCGGCGCGCAATTTCGCTATCTGACGCTCTTTTAAGCTGGTTTACGCTATGTATCCTGTGTTCAATTCGCGCATGGAATCGAAAATGGATGCCCTTGTCGAAAACCTCCGGACAGCTTGCTCGACACAACGCTCGATCTCCCAGGTGTGCCGGGAGATCGGCATTAACCGCCAGCAGTTCAATCGCTACATCAATGGCGAGGCAAAGCCATCTGCCCACAATCTGGCGCGGATCGCTGCGTTCTTCGGCCTGACGCCGGCCGATTTCCAGCTGCCGGAGCGTTCCTTCGGACAGAAGCTGCGCAGGCCTTCACTCGGGGGAGCGGAGGGCGTCGTCGATGTCTTCCAGGGATTTCCGGGCGATATCGCAGCGTTGCGTCGGCATGTCGGATATTACCAGACGTATCATCTGTCGCCGTCGTGGCCGGGGCTGGTGGTCTGTTCCTACAGCAGGCTTTACGAGGAAGAGGGCCTGATCCGGGTTCGCTCGGTGGAGCGTATTCGCGACGCGGAGCGGGAGATCCTGCAATTTTCTAAATATGTCGGGCTGGCTGCCTTCTGGCGTAACCGCATCTTCATCACCGAGCGCAACATCGGCCGCAACACGATGCTATCACAGACGATCCTGATGCCATTCGAAGCGCATCAGCGGGTCTATCTGCGCGGCACGACAATGGGCGTGTCGTGGCGAAAGGAGAACCTGCCTTATGCATCGCGGATGATCTGGCGCTATATCGGGCGGGAACCGGATATCCGCCAGATGCTGTCGCGCTGCGGTGTCCAGCCGCTTTCATCACGGCATCTGCCGCCGACGGTCAGGACCTTTCTCGAGGGGCCGTCGGCAGACGTTCTCACGGTGCCGACGGAATATTGAATCAGGCCGGCATCTCCTTTGCTCATGCTGTCTGAGCGGCTTCAGGTAATGCCGCCTGTGTGTCTGACCTTTCCGGTCTCGGGTGAAAGCATTGCGCTAAGCCGCCGGCCGAGGGTCATGGAGGGAACCTCCACGCATTTGTAGGCCAGGGCGGCGACCGGCATGATGATGGCAAGGGCCGCGACGATGATGAGCGCGGGATGAACCTCACCGTAGTACCAGCGAAACAGGAACAGCAGGATCGGAAGATGAAACAGGTAGAGGCTGTAGGAGACCCTGCCCAGCCACTGGCAACCATCATGCTCCAGCGCCGTGCGGAACCCGTTGTTGCCGAGGGCGGCGGCAATCACCAAGATCGACGCAAGGCCATAGAGAAGCTCGGCTCCCGGCAGACCGGGCGGCACGGCGAACAACGTGAAGGCAAGCGCCACCCCGCTCCATAGCGCTGGCCGGCTGAGATAGGACACGGCCTCCATGATACGATCCCTGTCGATCGCCATTTGCGCTCCGATGGCAAAGAACAGGGTATAGACAGCGGTATCGAGGAGCGACCGCGTCAGAGGATCCGGCCGAAGCAGGATGATGATTGCGGTTGCAACCAGCCAGATCATGAAGAACGACGGCAGCGCTACCCGTCTGGCGCGGATGAGAAAGAGCGCGATCAGGGGAAAGATCAGCGAAATCCGCATCTCATGCACCAGGCTCCACATGACGTTGTTGAGGTCCATGGTGGATGGCGTGCCGAGCATCAGGAGATGGACGAGAATGAAACGGAAGCTGACCGGTTCCGTCCATGATTTCAGGTTGAACCACTCGCTCAGTCCCTGGATGGGTCCCGTTGGTGCGAGCGAGGCAAGCACTGCCGCAAAAGCGATGGAAACCGCGAAGGGGATATAAATACGGCAAAATCGCTTCACCAGATAGCCGGTATAGGGAACCGTCCGGCCGGCAGCAAAGGGCAGGGCGAGCACGAAACCGCTCAAAATGAAGAAAAGAATGACGGCAGGCCTTCCGCCCACAATGGTGCGCAGCGGCGAATAGCGCAGATAGGTAACCGGGTCCAGCCAGACCGGAAGGCTGGAGAGATCCAGCGGCAAGATAGCCTGCGGGAAGATCAGAAAGATATGGTGAAGAACCACGGTCAAGGCCGCGATGCCCCGAAGGGAGTCCAGTGAAATAAACCGTATCATCACAAATGGATGCTCCCAAAAAACCGCACTCAATGATGAAGCATATGGTTGAGTATATGTGTATCTGATACCTATGGTTTAAGACTATTCCAATGCATTGCCGCATTGCAACAAATGTTTGCTGCAAGTGCAGATTATATTGGTCTGCGGCTCTTCAACTTTTGACGTATAAAAATGCCGGATGAAGCAGATGTTCAGTTTCCGGCGCTTGCCATCTTTCGTGTCGCCAACGCCTTTTCCAGCCAGCCGATCTCCATTTCGGGGACGGATTTGAGGAGAAGGTCGGTGTAGTCGTCGAAGGGAGGCTCGAGCACCCTGGACTTCGGACCGAAGCGCACAAGGCGCCCCTTGTGCATCACTGCCACGCTGTCGGCGATGGCGCGGACAATGGCAATGTCATGGGTGATGAAGACGTAGGAAAGCTGGGTTTCTTCCTGCAGGCGCATGAGGAGTTTCAGGATGCCCTCTGCCACCAGCGGATCGAGGGCCGAGGTCGGTTCGTCGCAGAGGAGCAGTTCGGGCTTCGCTGCGAGCGCCCGGGCAATCGCCACGCGCTGCTTCTGGCCGCCTGAAAGCTCCGCCGGGAAACGATCGACGAAGCCGGAGCCCATTTCGATCTGTTCCAGCAGTTCCTTCACCCGGGCGGTCTTCGCCGCGCCGTGGAGGCCGTAATAGAAGGTCAGTGGCCGTCCGATGATGTCGCGCACGGTCTGGCGCGGGTTCATCGCCGTATCGGCCATCTGGTAGATGAGCTGGATGCGGCGCAGATCATCGCGCGAGCGGCCGGCAAGCGCCGGCGGCAATTGGCGTCCGTCGAAGCTGATGCTGCCCTGAAGCGGGGGCAGGAGGCCGGTAATGACACGGGCGAGCGTCGACTTGCCCGAGCCGCTTTCGCCGACGACGGCCAGCGTCTGGCCCTTCGGCAAATGCAGCGAGACATCGTGCAGAACCCGGAAGCCGTTCGGATAACCGGCCGTGATGTTCTCGACCTTGAGCAGCGCGCTCGACTGTTCCGCGGCTTCGTCCTTTTTCGCCTGACGGACATTCACCAGAGCGCGGGTGTACTCCTGCCGTGGCTCCTCGATAATCTGCTGCGCGGTGCCGTATTCGATGGTCTTGCCGTGGCGCAGCACCATGATGTCGTCGGAGATCTGCGCGACGACCGCGAGGTCATGGGTGATGTAGAGTGCTGCGGTGTGGGTTTCCTCGATGGCGTGCTTGATCGCTGCCAGCACGTCGATCTGGGTGGTGACGTCGAGGGCCGTCGTCGGCTCGTCGAAGACGATCAGTTCGGGGTTCGGGCAGAGCGCCATGGCCGTCATGGCGCGCTGCAGCTGACCGCCGGATACCTGATGCGGATAACGGTCGCCGAAGTGCGCCGGGTCGGGCAGTCCTAGAACGCCGAAGAGGTAGATGGCGCGGGCGCGGGCTTCCTCGACGGTCATCAGCCTGTGGGTGAGCGTCGCCTCGATCACCTGATCGCCCAGCTTGTGGGCGGGGTTGAAGGCGGCTGCGGCGGATTGCGCCACATAACAGACGCGGGCGCCGCGCACCTTGCGGATACCGCCCTTGTCGAGCGCCAGAATGTTATCGCCGTCCAGCAGCACTTCGCCGCCGGTGATGCGCACGCCGCCTCGGCCATAGGCCAGCGCCGACAGGCCGATGGTGGACTTGCCGGCGCCGGATTCGCCGATCAGGCCGAGAACCTTGCCTTTCTGCAGATCGAAGGAGACGCCTTCGACGATGGTGACATTCTTCGGCGGCTCGCCCGGCGGATAGCTGGTGGCTTCGATCTTGAGATTGCGGACGGAAAGAAGTTCAGGCATCGCCGCGGCCTCCCTTCAGGCTGGAGGTTCGTTTCAGCAGCCAGTCGACCACCAGGTTGACGCAGACTGCAAGGGCGGCGATGGCCGAGCCCGGAACGAGGGCTGCGGAAATGCCGAAGATGATGCCGTCCTTGTTGTCCTTCACCATGCCGCCCCAGTCGGCGGCCGGCGGCTGGATGCCGAGGCCGAGGAAGGAGAGGGTGGAGAGGAACAGGATGGAGAAGGCGAAGCGCAGGCCGAATTCGGCCAGAAGCGGCGAAAGCGTGTTGGGCAGGATTTCGCGGAAGATGATCCAGAGCTTGCCTTCGCCGCGAAGCCTTGCCGCCTCCACGAATTCCATGACCGCGACATCGAGCGCCACGGCGCGGCCGAGACGATAGACGCGGGTCGAGTCGAGGATCGCCATGACGAGGATCAGGACGAACAGGTTCTGCGGCAGCACGGCAAGAACCACCAGAGCGAAGATCAGCGTCGGGATCGACATCATCAGGTCGTTGAAGCGTGACAGCGTCTGGTCGATCAGGCCGCGCGACACTGCTGCCGTAAAGCTCAGGAAAATGCCGAGCGAGAAGGACAGCACGGTGGCGGCAAGCGCCACGAACAGGGTCGTGCGGGCGCCGAAGATCATGCGCGAAAGGAGGTCGCGGCCGAGATTGTCGGTGCCGAGCGGATAAGCGCCGCCCATCGGTTCCCAGACGCCGCCGACGATCTCGCGTTCGCCGAAGGGAGCGATGAAGGGGGCGAAGACAGCACAGATAAAGGCCAGGAGGATGCCGAGGATGCCGACCCAGGCGCTAACAGGGATATCTCTCAACCTCATCGCGGATGCCTCAGTCTCGGATTGGCGATGATCGCGATGATATCGGCCAGCATGTTCAGGAAGATGTAGACGGCGGCGAAGATCAGGCCGCAGGCCTGCACGACGGGCATGTCACGAACGGTCACGGCATCGACCATATACTGGCCCATGCCGGGATAGACGAAGACCACTTCGACCACGACGACGCCGACCACGAGATAGGCGAGGTTGAGGGCCACGACGTTGACGATGGGGGCGAGCGCGTTGGGCGCCGCATGCTTGACGATGGCGCGGAAGGCGGAAAGGCCCTTGAGTTCCGCCGTTTCCATATAGGCCGACGACATGACCGACAGGATCGCGGCGCGGGTCATGCGCATCATGTGGGCGAGAACGACGAGGACCAGCGTTGCCGTGGGCAGCGCCATGGCCTGCAGACGTTCGGATATGGTCATGCCGTCATGCACGGTTGCGGGGAAGGTCGCGATGCCGAAGTTGATGGCAAAGAAGAGGATCAGCAGGTAGCCGATGAAGAATTCGGGAAGCGAGATGGCCGCCAGCGAGACGATGTTGATGATGCGGTCCGGCAGCCGGTTGCGGAAATGCACTGCCAGCATGCCGAGCCCGACGGCCAGCGGCACGGATATGATCGCCGCCAGTCCCGCAAGAGCCAGCGAGTTGCCGAGGCGCTTGCCGATCTGCTCCGTCACGGAATTGCGGCTTGCCCAGGAGGTGCCGAAATCGCCATGCAACGCGTTGCCTAGCCACTCGAAATAGCGGGTGACTATGGGCCGGTCGAGGCCAAGTTCCGAACGGATGTTGGCTACGGCCTGCGGCGTGGCGGACTGGCCGAGATAGGTCGTCGCGAAGTCACCCGGCAGGGCTTCCACACCGCCATAGATCAACATGGATACGGCGATCAGCAGGCCGAGACTGAGGAGGAAGCGCTGCAAGATCAGCGCAA
This sequence comes from Shinella sp., assembly GCA_003248775.1. Classification (GTDB taxonomy): domain Bacteria; phylum Pseudomonadota; class Alphaproteobacteria; order Rhizobiales; family Rhizobiaceae; genus Allorhizobium. The sequence continues at coordinate 118,049 of QFQX01000001.1, forward strand.
CCAGCGGATATCGTTCGCGGAATCTGAGTGACGGCGAACCGGCGTCAGGCAACTGGGTCATGGGCTCCGGTAAGGCTTTATTGAAAATCGAGCGGGACCCGCGACCGTGCCCGGACGCGGATCCCTGTGAAATGTCAGGGACGCATCATGCGGCCCTGCCTCATTTTCGTCAACTTTCGAGCCAGACGCGGGTTGCGACGTAGCCGTTCGACATGTCGTTGCCGATATCGTGAACGTAGCCCTTCAGCTTGGTGCTGGAGGCGTTCACGAAGTCGTTGAACATCGGCAGGATCAGGCCGCCTTCGTCGCGGACCATCATCGCCATCTCGCGATACATTTCCTTGCGCTTGGTCTCGTCGAGTTCCGAGCGGGCCTGCAGCAGGAGCTTGTCGAAGTCCGGACGCAGGAAGCGGGTGTCGTTCCAGTCCGCCGTCGAAAGATAGGCGGTGGAATACATCTGGTCCTGGGTCGGGCGACCGCCCCAGTAGGAGGTGGAGAAAGGCTGGACGTTCCAGACGTTCGACCAGTAGCCGTCGCCCGGTTCGCGCTTCACTTCGATATTAATGCCGGCCTTCTTGGCGCTTTCCTGATAGAGAACGGCTGCGTCGACGGCGCCCGGGAAGGCGACTTCCGAGGTGCGCAGCAGCACCGAGCCTGAATGGCCCGATTTCTTGAAGTGGAAGGCCGCCTTGTCGGGATCGTAGGCGCGCTGCTCGATGCCTTCGGGGAAGAGGGCATAGGTGTTGTTGATCGGGAAGTCGTTACCGACCTTGCCGTAACCGCCGAGGATTTTTTCCACCATGGTTTCGCGGTCCATGGCGTATTTCAGCGCAAGCCGCAGGTCGTTGTTGTCGAACGGCGCAGTGTTGCAATGCATGATGAAGACGTAGTGGCCGCGACCGGAGGTGCTGAGGATCTCGACATTCGGTGCGCGCTTCAGGAGCGCCACGGTCTTCGGGTCGACGCGGTTGATGTAGTGAACCTGACCGGAGGACAGCGCCGCGATGCGGGCGGTGGCGTCGTTCATGCCGATGATCTCGATCGAATCGACGTAGCCGCGGTCGGAGCGCCAGTCGTTCGGGTTCTTTTCGAGGGTTGCGCGAACGCCTGCCTCGAAGCTGGTCAGCTTGTAAGGACCGGTGCCGATCGAGGCCAGCGGATCATCATTGCCGCCGTTCGGCTGGATGACGAGGTGGTAATCGGTGAGGAGCAGCGGCATGTCCGCATTGCCCTCGGTGAGCACGAGGACGAGGTTGTCGCCGTCCTTCTTGATTTCCTTGATGGACTTCATCACGCCGAGAGCGCCGGATTCCGACTTTTCGTCAGTGTGGCGCTTGAGTGTGGCGACGACGTCGTCAATCGTCAGTTCCTTGCCATTGTGGAACTGTACACCCTTGCGGATCTTGAAGGTCCAGGTGGCGGCGTCCGCGGAGGGCTCCCAGCTTTCGGCAAGGGCCGGAACGGCGGCGCCGGTCAGCGGATGGCTTTCTACCAGCATGTCACCCCAGCAACGACCGACGCAGAACATGAACTGCGACAGGAATTTTGCCGGGTCCTTGCTGTCGGTGGCCGAACCGCCTTCAAGACCGAGCTTCAGGTGGCCGCCCTTCTTGGGCTCCTGGGCTTCGGCGCTGGCTGCGAAAAGGCTGCTTGCGGCTGTGAGCGTCAAGCCCGCGGCCATGGCCCGCCCCATGAATTCACGACGGTTCATGCCGGCGGATGTGACACGACCTGCGAGGTATTTCGTATAATCGTTCATTAGCCTGTTCCTTCTCTGGTTGGTTGGGCGCATCCGGCATATTGTTTTTGTTCCGTGATGCGGGGGACCGTTTCGATGCCGTGGCATCAGGCCGGGTCTCCGAAGGCCTCCCTCGATCTTTCTATCTTCCTTTCCACACGGGATTGCGCTTCTCGGCGAAGGCGCGGGCGCCTTCGAGCTGATCCTCGCTCGAATAGAGCACGTCGACCGTGCGATATTGCCGCTTGGTGATCTTGTTCATCGCGGCGGGGAAATCCTTGCCTTCGGCGTCGCGGACGATTTCCTTGATGGCGGCGTAAACCAGCGGCGGACCGCTCTCGAGCAGACGGGCGAGTTCCCAGGCTCGCTCCATCAGCTTGTCGGCGGGAAGGATTTCGTTGACGAAGCCCCAGCGATGGCCCTCCTGCGCGTCGAGCCAGCGGCCTGTCAGCAGCATGTCCATGGCGATGTGATAGGGGATGCGCTTCGGTAGCTTGATCGAGGCGGCATCCGCCACGGTGCCGGAGCGGATTTCGGGCAGGGCGAAGGTCGCGTGTTCCGCCGCAAGAATGAGATCGGTCGACAGGGCGATCTCGAAACCGCCGCCGCAACAGATCCCGTTGATGGCGGCAATGATCGGCTTGTTGAGGTCGCGCAGTTCCTGCATGCCGCCGAAGCCGCCGATGCCATAATCGCCGTCGACAGCATCGCCGTCGGCGGCGGCCTTCAGATCCCAGCCGGCGCAGAAGAACTTCTCTCCGGCGGCCGTCACGATGGCGACCCGCAGTTCAGGGTCGTCTCGAAAATCACGGAAAACCTCGCCCATGATGCGACTGGTTTTCAGGTCTATGGCGTTCGCCTTGGGGCGGTCGATGGTGACTTCGAGGATGCCGCCTTCGCGTCTGGTGCGGATGGGGTCGGTCATGCAATCAACTCCTCTTCCGGATCAGGGCATCCACGGCAACGACGCCCGCACCTGCAGGCAACACCAATAAGGGATTAATGTCGATCTCTTCGACTTTGGACGCATTGGCTGCGACATAATGTGCCACGGCTGCGACCGTTTGTACCAACGCATCCTTATCGCCTGCCGGTCCGCCGCGATAACCGTCCAGAAGTTTCGAAACCTTGAGATGTCCGATCGTTTCGCGGATGGTTTCCGGTGTCGTCGGCAGCGTCAGGATGGCACTATCCTCCAGCAGTTCAACGAGAATTCCGCCGGCTCCGATCGTCAGCACCGGGCCTGCCACGGGGTCGCGCATGGCGCCGATGATGATTTCGGCGACCGGTTTCGGCGCCATTTTCTCGACCAGAAAACCCGTGGCGACAGTGGCCATTAGCGCCGCTGCCTCACGTACTGATTCAGCATCGGAAAGGTTGAGGAGGACCGCGCCGGCCTCGGTCTTGTGAGCGATGCCGAGACCCTTGAGGACAACCGGGAAGCCGATTTCCTCCGCTGCCTTTGCTGCCTCTTCCGGTGTGGCGACGACCTTGCCTTTGGGAACCGGAACGCCGAAAACCGCAAGCTCTGCCTTGGCTGTATCCTCGAAGAGCAGCGCCAGTTCGCCCGCGGATGTGGCCGCGTCGATCAGCGGGGCGGGCGTCGGCTTTGCCCAGGCCGCGCCGATTGCTCCGGCAATTTCCACGGCAGTCAGTGCCTCGTCGATACCGGAGAACGGCACCACGTTTTCTTCCATCAGGCCGAGTGCGATGTCCTCCGGCATGTTTTCGCCGAGGCTGGCGACGACGCCGGCGCGCGCGTCTGTCTTGCGGGCTGCGGCGACGATGGCATCGACGGTCGTCATCCAGTCGCAGGAATCGCAGCGGTCCCCGCGCGGGAAATCCAGCACCACGAGGTTCATCGTGTATCCGCCGGACATCATCGCCGTGAAGGCAGCCGTCTGGCGTTCCAGATTGCCCCAGACGAAGGTGTGGTAGTCGAGCGGATTGGAGAGCGTCACCATCTCGCCCAGGCTTTCACGCAGGGGACCCAGCTGTTCGGGCTTCAGGTCGCGGTAGTAGATGTTCCGGCCGACTGCGGCATCCGACATCAGCGATGCCTCGCCGCCGGAACAGCTCATGGAGGAGATGTCTGTATCTGCGAGCGGTCCGTAAAGATGCAGCAGTTTCAGCGTTTCCAGCATGGCCGGCAGGCTGTGAACCAGGCCGATGCCGAGACGCTGCAGAACCGCGCTCGAGACAGCGTCGTTGCCGGCGAGCGATGCCGTATGCGAGACGGTGGCCTTCTGCGCCGCTTCCGACTTGCCGACCTTCAACGCGATCACGGGCTTCTTCAGTTCACGGGCACGAAGCGCCAGCCGTTCGAGGGTGCGGATATCGTCGAAGCCTTCGATGTGGAGGCCGACGGCCGTCACGCGCGGGTCTTCGAGTACGGCGCAGGCCAGGCCGGAAAGGCCTGTCTGCGCCTGGTTGCCGGCCGTCATCAGGTAGGCGAGCGGCAGTCCGCGGGTCTGCATGGAGATGTTGCAGGCGATGTTGGACGACTGCGTGAGGATGGCGACGCCCTTCGTTGCCCGGACCATGCCGTGCTGGTCCGGCCAGAGAAGCGCGCCGTCCAGCATGTTGATCAGTCCATAGCAGTTGGGGCCGATGATCGGCATGTCGCCGGCGGCGGCCACGAGCGCTTCCTGCAAGTCGCCACCATCAGACAGTTCGCTCATTGCCTCACGAAAACCGGAGGCATAACAGATCGCACCACCTGCGCCGATGGCGGACAATTCGCGGATGATGTCGATGGTCAGTGCCCGGTTGACACCGACGAAGGATGCATCGGGTGGGGAGGGGAGTTCGGCGGTGCTGCGATAGCATTTGCGGCCGAAGATCTCGTCGAGTTTCGGATGAACAGGCCAGATCTCGCCGGCGAAACCCATCTTGTCGCACTGCTCGATGACCCTGCGTGCCTCCTTGCCGCCGTAGACGGCGATCGATTTCGGACGGATCAGGCGGTCGAGGGGACGGATGGTCATGCCTTGCCACCTTGGTCTATGCCCCTTATCCCCCTACCGGGACCTTCTCCCCGCGAGCGGGGAGAAGGGGCTTGCGGCACCGCTGGCGACAGATCCACCTTCTCCCCGCTCGCGGGGAGAAGGTGCCGGCAGGCGGATGAGGGGTGAAGGTGTACGTCTTCCATCCTCACGCCCCCAGCGGTCGAAGCAGTTCGCGGCTGATGATGTGCCGCTGGATTTCCGAGGTGCCGTCCCAGATGCGTTCGACGCGGGCGTCGCGCCAGAAGCGGGCGAGCGGCAGGTCGTCCATCAGACCCATGCCGCCATAGATTTGGATTGCCTCGTCGGTGACGCGGGCAAGCATTTCCGTGGCGAAGACCTTGGCCGAGGCAATTTCGCGGTTGGAAGGCAGTCCCTGATCGAGCCGCCATGCGGCCGAAAGTGTCAGGAGGTCTGCGGCGTCGATCTCGGTGATCATGTCGGCGAGCTTGAACGATACGCCCTGATTGGCGCCGATCGGCTTGCCGAACTGCTTGCGCTCGGCGGCATAGGACAGCGCGTAGTCGAAGGCGCGCCGTGCCCGGCCGACGGAGGTCGCGGCGACCGTCAGGCGGGTCGCGTAGAGCCAGTCGTTGGCGATGTCGAAGCCCTTGTGCAGTTCGCCGAGGATCTGGCTCTTCGGCAGGCGGCATTCGTCAAAGGTCAGGATGCAGTTCTTGTAACCGCGATGAGAGACCGAGGAGTAGCCGTCGCGGATCTCGAAGCCGGGCGTTCCCCGGTCGACGAGGAAACAGGTGATGAGCTTCTTCGGGCCGCGCGGGGTCTGCTCCTCGCCGGTGGCGATGAAGACGATGACGAAATCGGCGATATTGGCGTGGCTGATGAAATGCTTGGTGCCGTTGACGATCCAGTCGCCGCCGTCAGGCCGCGCGAAACACTTCATGCCACGGACGTCGGAGCCGGCATCCGGCTCGGTCATGGCGAGCGCATCGAACTTGTCGCCGCGCACGGCCGGAAGCAGATATCTTTCCTTCTGCTCGTCGTTGCAGGCCATCAGGATGCCGGAGGGCCGGCCGAAGAACACCGTCAGCGCCATCGATCCGCGGCCGAGTTCGCGTTCGACCAGCGTGAACGTCGTGTGGTCGAGGCCGGCGCCGCCGACTTCCTCCGGGAAATTGCAGCCGAAGAAGCCGATTTCCCTGCATTTGCGGGCAATTTCCTGGCCGAGTTCCGGCGGCACCGTGCCGGTCCGCTCCACCTCGTCCTCATGCGGATAGATTTCCGTCTCGACGAAATCCCGCACCGTCTTGACGATCATTTCTTGTTCTTCGGTCAGCCCGAAATTCATGCGTTTTCCCTCACTCCAGTGCGTCGTAACTCCCCCTCATCCGGCTGCCGCCGTCTTCTCCCCGCAAGCCGGGAGAAGGTCGATGTGGTGCCGTCTCCGTTCCCTCTCCCCGCTTGCGGGGAGAGGGTCAGGGTGAGGGGCGAGGACAGCGTTGACACCATGATCCTGCCTACCGCTTCTGTCCTACATGCCGTCCCGCCGCTTCCGGCTTCGGGAGGGCGGAATGGACCTCGGCGATTGCCTTCACCTTCGAAAGCACGCTTTCCGGAGCAGGCGCCGCTTTGCCGGCCTTGGCGTCGACATGCAGCAGCATCTGCTCGGCGGTTGCGATTGCCTCGTCGTCCGCAGTGCGGTGGATCGTGTGGAAGACGTGGATGCGCTTCTCGTCCACAGAGAGAACCTGGCAGGTGGAATAGAGTGCTTCGTTGACCTTGGCTTCGCCGAGATGGCGAATGTGGGTCTCGACCGTGTAGTAGCTGTGGCCGTCCTTCACATAGGCGTCGTCCACGCCAATCAGGCGGAGCAGGGCGTCCGAAGTGTCGCCGAAGACCTGCAGGTAGCGAAACTCGGTCATGTGGCCGTTGTAGTCGGCCCAGGACGGGTTGACCTTGACGTCGAGAAGGCGGAGCGGCTTTGCGGCGCTGGTATCGACCGAGAGCTTGCCGGCATTGGCCCATAGGCGGGATTCAAAATCAGCGAGCAGCTTGCCGGCGCCCCAGCCCTTGCCGCCGTTTCCGCCCTTCAGCGCCTGCATGATACCGACGAGATTCTCGTCGCGGATGCGTTCGAGCTCGCGGATGCCATGGGCGCCGGATTGTGCATCCGACTGGCTGCCGATCTTGTCGACCAGCGCATCATCGAGATCGACGACGTCGGTAAACTTGGTCCAGGGCCATTGGAGACAAGGGCCGAACTGGGCGAGGAAGTGGCGCATGCCGGCCTCACCACCAGCGATGCGATAGGTCTCGAACAGACCCATCTGCGCCCAGCGCATGCCGAACGAATAGCGGATAACGTTGTCGAGGGTTTCGGTATCGCAGATGTCGTCCTGAATCAGCCAGAGCGCTTCGCGCCACAGGGCTTCGAGCAAGCGGTCGCCGACGAAAGCCTCGATTTCCTTGGCGATGACCACGCCTTCCATGCCGATGGTGGCGGCGAGTTCCTTGGCTTTCGCGATGGTTTCCTTCGAGGTTTTCTGGCCGCCGACGAGTTCGACCAGCGGCAGCAGGTAGACGGGATTGTAGGGATGGGCGACGAAGAAGCGTTCCGGATGCTTCATGTCGCGCTGGAGATCGGTCGGCATCAGGCCGGAGGTGGAGGAGCCGATCAGGGCGGACGGGTTTGCAGCCGCGTCGATCTGGGTCAGCACTCCCCGCTTCAGGTCCAGCCGCTCGGGCACGCTTTCCTGAATCCAGTCAGCGCCTTGCACGGCTTCCTCAATGCTTGATGCGAAGGAAAGCGTGCCTCGCGGCGGCAGCGGGGCCATGGTCAGCATGCCATAGGCACGCTCGGCATTGGCCAGCACTTCGCCGACGATGCGGGTCGCTTCCGGATGCGGGTCGTACATCGAGACGTCGATGCCCGCGAGCAGGAAGCGGGCGGCCCATGCCCCGCCGATGACGCCGCCGCCGACACAGGCGGCCTTGTTGATCTTGGTCATTTTCACTTTTGCCTTGTCCGAGGTTGAGAGCCCCTCATCCGGCTGCCGCCACCTTCTCCCCGCAGGCGGGGCGAAGGGGATGTGGCGCGGCCGTTGCCTCCCGGACTCCCTCTCCCCGCTTGCGGGGAGAGGGTTGGGGTGAGGGGCCGGTCTTGCTTATCGTTTCACCAGCTTCAGCTTTTCACGCACTTCGGCCGGACCGATGACGCGGGCGCCCATGCCTTCGATGACCTGTACGGCCTTCTCGACGAGCTGGGCGTTGGTGGCGAGCTGGCCCTTGCCGACATAAAGATTGTCCTCGAGGCCGACGCGGACATTGCCGCCGGCGAGCACGGCGGCTGCCGGATAGGCCATGGCATTGCGGCCGATGGAGAAGGCGGAGAAGGTCCAGTGCGACGGTACATTGTTGACCATCGCCATGAAGGTGTTGAGGTCATCGGGCGCGCCCCACGGAATGCCCATGCAGAGCTGGATCAGGACCGGGTCCTCGATCAGGCCTTCCTCGGCGAGCTGCTTGGCGAACCAGAGGTGACCGGTGTCGAAGGCCTCGATCTCGGGGCGAACGCCGAGGTCCGTCATCTGCTTCGCCATGGCGCGCAGCATGGACGGCGTGTTGGTCATCACGTAGTCGCCGAGGTTGAAGTTCATCGTGCCGCAGTCGAGCGTGCAGATTTCCGGCAGGCACTCGGCAACGTGGGAGACGCGCTCGGTGGCACCGGCCATGTCGGTGCCCTTCGGGTTCAGGGGAAGGGGGCTTTCGACATCGCCGAAAATCAGGTCGCCGCCCATGCCGGCGGTGAGGTTCAGGACCACGTCGACATCGGCTGCGCGGATGCGGTCGGTCACTTCCCTGTAGAGTTCGTTGCGGCGGCTTGCTGCACCCGTCTCCGGCTCGCGGACGTGGCAGTGGACGACGGCAGCGCCCGCCTTTGCCGCATCGATGGCGCTTTCGGCGATCTGCTGGGGGGTAATCGGTACGTGCTTCGACCTGGAAGTGGTGTCGCCGGCGCCGGTGACGGCACAGGTGATGAAGACGTCGCGATTCATGGCTAGTGGCACGGTCAGGTTCTCCCTCTTTTGTTGGAGCCATTACGTGCCAGTTTTGTTGGACGTGCTTTGCATGAACGGATCGATTCTATACAGTATCGGAATTGATCAGATGCTCTTTCAAAAGACGCTTGCATGGCGGAAGACCCGATCCAGACGACCGCGCTCGACATTCTTGTCGTTCCGGACACCAACCTCATCCTCGTCGCTTCGGTGATCGAGCCGCTGCGCGTCGCCAATCGGGTCAGCGGTCTTGACCTTTACCGCTGGCGCATCATGAGCCCGGACGGGCTGGCCATCGAGACGAAGAGCCGTATTCCGGTGCCGGTCGATGAAGCGTTCCGGCCGGAGAACGAGACAACCCCGCTGTTCGTGCTGTCGAGCCACAACTGGCGGCGTTATGCGACGTCGGCGCTGAAAACACTGCTGGCCAAGACCGCCCGCCACAGGAGCGTCGTTGCCGGTATAGAATCGGGCACATGGCTGTTGGCCGAGACGGCGCTGCTCGACGGTTTCTCGGCAACCTCGCACTGGGAAGACTACGAGGAGTTTTCCTCCTCCTATCCGCAGGTGCGCACCGTTCGGGAGCGCTACGTGATCGACGGAAAGCGCATCACCACCGGCGGCTCCCTGCCGACACTCGACCTGATGCTGGAGTTGATCCGTCGTCGCCACGGCTATTCCATGGCGCTGGAGGTGTCGCGGCAGTTCATCTACGAGCAGGGCGGGACGCCGGGCGATGCGACGGCCATGCCCTCGACCGGCAGCGTGCGACTGGCCGATCCGAGGGTCAGCCATGCCATGCGATTGATGGAGGAGCATATCGAGCAACCGCTGACGCTGGCGCGGCTCGCCCGGCGCGTCGGCGTCAGCGACCGTTACCTGCAATCCCTGTTTCGGGAGACGATCGGCGCGCCGCCGCATGTGCATTATCTGGCGCTTCGGCTCAATGCGGCGCGGCGCAAGGTGATCGAGACGCGGCTCGCCTTTGCCGATATCGCGGCGCTGACCGGTTTCAATTCGGCCTCGGCCTTTGCCCGCAGCTACCGGGCCCATTTCCGGGAAAGCGCTTCCGACACCCGCCGACGCTTGCGGCCAGGCAGCGGCATGGTCGCGTAGTTTTCGCCGTTCAGGATACCGTTTCGCCGCCGTCGATCACGAGGACCTGGCCGGTCATGTAGGACGAGCGGTCGGAGACGAGGAAGAGAACGGCTTCCGCGATCTCGTCGGTGCTGCCGAAGCGGCCGAGCGGCACCTTTCGCCGGATATAGGCTTCAAGCTCTTCCCTGCCGCCCATCTGGCGGATGAAGGGATCGTTGAAGGGAGTGTCGACCCAGCCCGGGCAAAGGGCGTTTACCCGGATGCCGAACTTCGCATAGTCACCGGCCATCTGTTTCGTCATGGCGATGACTGCGTGTTTGGAGGTGGTGTAGGCGATCATCTCGCGGTCGTAGAGAATGCCCGAGGATGACGAGGTGTTGACGATGGCTCCGCGACCGGCAGCCTTCATTGCCGGCATGACGAGGCGAGCTGCCATGAAATGGGCCCGCACGTTCAGGTCCCAGGAACGGTCGAAGCCTTCGGTGGAGACTGTTTCCAGATCGCCCTCGACCTGAGCTCCTGCATGGTTGTGCAGGATGTCGATCCTGCCATGACGGGCAAGCGCGCCGGCAAATCCATCGCTGAGGGCGGCATCGTCGGTGACGTCTATAACGAGCGCCTCAGCCGAACCTCCCGCTGCCTCGATATCCGCTACGGTGAATTGCGCCGCGTCGGCGTTCCGGTCGGCAACGACGACATGGGCACCCTCGCGGGCGATGATCTCGGCGGAAGCGCGGCCGATGCCCGAGCCGGCGCCGGTGACGATGGCGACGCGGTCCTTGAGGATCATGGGATTTACTCCGTTTCCGAAGACGCAGGCTTGCGCTCGCGCATCAGGCTGCGTGCGCCGACGATCATCAGCAGAGAGGCGGCGAGCACCATGGATGCGACGGCGTTGATCTCCGGCGTGATGCCTCGGCGGATCGAGGCGAAGACATACATCGGCAGCGTGGTCTTCGAGCCAGCGACGAAGAAGGCGATGATGAAATCGTCGAACGAGAAGGTGAAGGCGAGCAGGAAGCCGGCCACGATGGATGGCAGGATCTGCGGCAGGACGATGGAGCGGAAGGTGGTGAACGGCGTGGCGTAGAGGTCGCTCGAGGCTTCCACTATATCCCGGCCGAGGCTGGCGATACGCGCCTTCACGATCATGGTCACGAGCGCCATGCTGAACAGGCCGTGGGCCGCGATCACGGAGCCGTAACCGAGCCCCAGTTTCGGCGCGACTTCACCCGGCCAGATCGCAGTCAGTGCCGGATTGATGAAATTGAACACCTCGACCAGTGCAACCAGCGTTGCAATGCCGATGACGACGCCCGGAACGACAATGGCCGCGGAAAACAGGCCATCGAATATAGCCCGCATGCGCGGCGACATGCGCTCCATCGCAAGGGCCGCCATGGTGCCGAAGAGGGCGGCGAGCAGGGCGCTGGTCAGGCCGATGACGAGACTGTTCCACAGCGCATTCATCAGGAAGCTGTTGCCGAGCGCCTTGCCGTACCACTGGGTCGAGAAGCCGATGAACTCGGACGCGTTGCGACCGGCATTGAACGAGAACAGGACGACGAGGGCGATCGGCGCGTAAAGGAACAGGTAGACGCTGGTTATGAAGGCGCGCATCAGACGAGATCCACTTGTCTTGTGCCCGAGACCCGCCAGGCGATCCGCATGGCGATCATCAGGACGATGACGACGATGAGCACGAGGGTGACGGCAATCGCCGAGCCGAACGGCCAGTTGCGCGATTGCAGGAAGAGGTCGACCAGCGCGTTTCCGAGGAAGAAGACCTTGCCGCCGCCGAGAAGCTGCGGGATCAGATATTCGCCGAGCAGCAGGATGGTGACGAGCGCCACGCCGGTCATGACGCCGGGCAGGGAGAGGGGCAGGGTGACGCTGATAAAGGTCGAGATCGGTCTGGCGCCAAGATCGGCGGAGGCTTCCAGCAGGCGTCGGTCGAGCTTCTCGAGGCTGACATAGATCGGCATGATCATCAGCGGAAGATAGCCATAGACGATGCCGAGCAGGACCGCGCCGGGCGTGTTGAGCATGCGGACATTCTCGATACCGCTCATGTCGAGCAGGTTCGGAATGCCGCGCGAGCCGAGAATATACATCCAGGCATAGGTGCGCACGAGCAGGCTCGTCCAGAAGGGAATGATGACGAGTGAGACCAGCAGGAGCCGGTGGTTGGGGTTCGATTTGACCGCGAGATAATAGGCAGCCGGATAGGCGATCAGCAGGCAGAGCAGGGAGCCGATCGGCGCCAGCGTCAGCGTGTTGACATAGGCCATCGAGCGGGCGCCGAGATTGGCGTAGTGCTCCAGCGTGAAGCCGGGCTGATAGCCGCCGGCCGCGCCGCGTTCGCCGAAGGAGAAGACCACCATGGCGATGAACGGCAGCACCAGGAAGAAGAACAACCATAGGGCCGCCGGCGCGATCAGCGCCGCGGTCACAAGCTTTTTCCTTGTGTCGAGACTGGCCATGGGTCGAAATAGGTCCTGAAGCGGTTTGAGCGAAAGATCCCCGCCGTGGTCTGCCTTGTACCGGCGGGGGATGGGACGCGGGCGGCGATGAACCGCCCGGGTTCATGCTCAGGCCGATTTGAACCGTGCCATCAACTCGGCGCGGCCGGGATCGGTCAGCGTCACGGCTGCGCCGAATTCGAGCGGCGTGAGTGCAGCTTCGTCCGGATAGACGATCTTGTTCGAGGTGATTTCCTTCGGCAGCAGGTCGATGACGCGGCTGTCGGTTGCCGGAGCGCCGTTGGCGATGTGTTCCTTCACCGCGACGGCCGGGTCCATCAGGAAGTTCAGGAGCGCATATCCGGCTGCCTTGTTCGGGGCATCCTTCGGGATCGCGTAATAGTCGGTCCAGATCTCGCCACCGTCCTTGCCAAGGATGTAGGCGATGTCGGGAATATCGCGGTTGAGCTGGGCGCCGTCATTGGTCCAGCACATGGTCAGCCATGCGTCGCCGGCGCGCATGGCGGGCTGGTAGTCGCTGTTGATGGCGAAGAGATGCGGCTTTACCTTGAGCAGCAGTTCTTCGGCCTTGGCGAGTTCTTCCGGCTTGATCGAGTTGAAGGAGTAACCGAGCGACACCAGCGCGTTGCCGATGGTGGTGAGCTGGTAGTCATGAACCATGGCGCGGCCGTTGGCTTCGGCCATGGCGACTTCGAAGAAGTCCTTCCAGCTTGCCATCGGCTTCTTGACCTTGTCGGTGTTGACCGCAAAACCGGTGGTTCCCCAGTTCTTCGGAAGGGCAAAGGTCTTGCCGTCGACCTTGCCTTCTGAGGTAAAACGCGGGTTCTCGGTCGCAGCGCTGAAGTTCGGCACCTTGGTCAGGTCGAGTTCGTCGATCAGGCCGAGCTGGACATATGTCGAGATCGTGTAGTTGGTCGGCACGAACAGGTCCCAGCCGGAAGCGCCGGCCTGAAGCTTGGCCAGCATCTCCTCGTTGGAGCCGAAGACGTTGACCTCGACGGCAACGCCGGTCGCGGCGGTGAAGGCTTCGAAGGTTGCCGGATCGTGGTAGTTCGGCCATGTGGCGATCGACATCTGCTTGCCGAGATCCTCAGCCATCGCCATGGAACCAAAGGGGCGCATCGCGCCGCCCATGACGGTGGCCGCAAGGCCAAGACCGGTTACGCCGAGGAAGTGACGGCGGCTCACGGAACCACGCTTCAGGCGCATGAACTCGTCCATGAAGCGTTCGGGCGTGATCAGCGAATTATCCTTTTCTTTCCTGCTCATGTTGCTGTTCCCTTTGTTTTTCGTGATGTTTTCTTGTAATGCGCGTCATGCTGAAAAAATGTGAACGGCCTGCGGGTCGAAACCGAGCGCGACCTCGGTGCCGGGATCGTGCAGGCCGGTTTCCGCCGGCTGGCGTTCCGTGGTGACGAGGACATCGCCGATGCCGGGCACGGCCACGCAATATTCGACGCTGGAACCCAGGAAAATCCGGTTGGTCACCTGACCGCGCAGAGCGTCGGTGACTGCGTCTGCGGCGGTCGAAAGTGTGATTGCCTCGGGGCGCACGGACAGTGTCGCCTTGCCTGCCGAAAGCTCCCGCTTGACCGGTGCGGTGATCGCCACGCCATTGCCGAGGCGGACCATGCAGCGATCGGTGCCGCGGGCCTCGATTTCGCCTTCCAGCTTGTTGGTCTTGCCGACGAAGCCGGCGACGAAGAGGTCGGCGGGGTTGTCGTAGACCTCCTGCGGCGGAGCGAGCTGGACGATCCGGCCGGCATTCATGACGCAGACGAGGTCGCTCATCGAAAGTGCCTCCTCCTGGTCATGGGTTACGAGCACGAAGGTGATGCCGAGTTCACGCTGGATCGTCTGCAGCTCGATCTGCATGGTAGTGCGCAGATTCTTGTCGAGCGCCGCCAGAGGTTCGTCGAGCAGGAGGACCGAGGGACGGTTCACCAGCGCCCGGGCAAGCGCCACGCGCTGCTGCTGGCCGCCGGAGAGTTCATGGATGCGGCGTTTGCCGAAGCCGCCGAGCCGGACCATTTCGAGCGCGGAAGCAACCCTTTTCACGATTTCAGCCGAGGGCAGGCGAGGGCGCAGCTGCCTCAGGCCATAGGCGACGTTGTTCTCAACGTCGAAATGCGGGAAGAGCGCATAGTGCTGGAACACCATGTTTACCGGGCGGCGATAGGCCGGAACGCCGCGCATCGGAGTGCCGGCGATCATCACCTCGCCTTCGCTCGGCTGCTCGAAGCCGCCGATCATCCTGAGGCAAGTGGTCTTGCCGCAGCCCGATGGCCCGAGAAGCGCCAGAAACGCACCCTTCGGCACTGCGAGTTCAATGTTCTTCACTGCGGTCACGGCACCATAGTTCTTGGTGACGGACCGGAATTCGATGTCGTTGACTGACGTTTGCGTCACGTCTGTTCCCCGCGGCTAGAGGTTTTTTATGTCGGCACTCTTCGTTGCCTTGCCACCGTCGCTAGGTGGAAGAGTAGTCCTGCGTTCATTTCGCGGTATATACCCCGAGAGAGGTATTTTGCCGTAAATTGTGCCGTGGAAGATATACCTCTGCCGCGCTTCGGAGGAGAGGCCCGGACATGGAAAGGATCTCGACGCGATGCCGATCGACCATGGAAACCTGTTTCAGGCTGCCGCCTCGCTGGTCGGCGTGGAGGCGCTTGCCGATGCCGAGGTGGGGGAGCGCTTCCGCCAGCTGATGGCGAGCCTCACGCGCTTCGACCATGTCGTGGTCTTTGCCTATCGCGGAGAACAGCGGCCGATCGATCTCTATGCCACCTTCAACGAGAAGGAGCACGAACTCTTCGTCAGCCTCTATCAGGACGGTGCCTATCTGCTTGATCCGTTCTACTGGAATGCGACTGCGGCCGGTGCCGGGGTTTTTCGTATGCGGGAGCTGGCGCCCGACCGGTTCTTTTCCAGCGAATACTACCGGACCTATTACGGGCAGACGGGCCTTGCCGAAGAGATCGGTTTCTTCGTCACGCTTCCGGGCGATGTCACGATCGTGCTTTCCCTGATGCGCAAGGAGGCGTCGGGAGTGTTCTCGGCAAGCGAATTCGCGCTGCTCAAACAGGCTGAACCTCTGGTCGTGGCTATCGTGCGGCATTTCTGGGCGGAAACCGGCAAGCGTTTCGATGCGGCGCGGGCCAGCCGCAAGCGCGGCCATGTGGACGATTCCGGCCCGCAGCGCATCTGGCGCGATCTCAACCTCACGGCACGGGAGGCCGCGATCATCGAACTCGTGCTGCAGGGGCATTCGTCCGAGTCCATTGGGCTCCGGCTCAACATCGCCACCGGAACCGTCAAGGTGCACCGGCGCAATGTCTATCGCAAACTCGGCATATCCTCGCAGATCCAGCTTCTGTCGCTCTATCTTGAGACGCTGCCGACGACGGCCTGAGCGGGATCAGCGAAAGCTGTCGCGCAGCGCCCGGATCATCAGCAGGGCGGAGAGCGCCCCGGCATCGGGCGGGCGCCGGCCGTTGACGAAGGTGGCATCCGCGCCTCGGATCATGGCATCGGTCTCCACGCCGTCTTCTGCTGCCTCCAGTGCGGCAGTCAGACAGATGGCGGGATCGTTGTTATTTGCGGCAGCCTCCGCATAGGCGGCGGCAGCCACCTGCCAGATATCGGCGATGTTCTTTGTTTCAATCCCGGTCTTGCCGTGGGCTGCAATACCCGCTGCCATTTCCTTGAACGCCTTGGCGAAATCTGCGGACGTCAGCGTCTTCTTGCGCATCGTGGCGGTGCCTGCTCGGCGAAAGGCGCTGGCGTATAGACGGGCTGACGTCGCGTCGAAGGTCATCAGGTTTTCGGCGACGATATCGAAGAGTTCAGAAGGCGTGGTATCGGACGGTTCCAGCTTGGCAAGATTGGTTTCAACCCCACGGAAAACGCGGGTCATGGTCTCGCCATGGTCGCCGTCGCCGTCGATGCTGTCTACGCGGGAAAGCGTGTTGCGGTTTTCCGTCATCGCCGCGGCGATCTCGGAAAAGGCCTCGAGCAGGGAGACGGTGGTAATTGCGGGAGCCGTCATGCCAGCGCTTCCCTCATGATGATCTGCTGTCGTTCGCACCCGTTTCTCATGCTTGCCCTTTCCGTACCCCTGTGACGGTCAGGACGAGTAGAGGAAATTTTCAGGCCCGGTTCAAGCCGTTATTGCAGTGCAGCAGCTGCGACCTTCAGTCCTGCAGGACCAGCAGGTCGCCGGAATCGATCCTGAGCGCCACCGTGTCACCGACAACCGGCGGGCTGACACCCGGATCGTTGAACATGTCGAAGGAGATGGTATTGCCGCCGACATTCATGCGGGTGCGGATGACCGAGCCGAGGAAATGGCTCGACACGACCTGACCGTGAAGGGTGGTGTCGCTCTTGCGGCCTTCGGCCAGCGATCCTGCTTCCGGACGCATGGCGAGCTGCACCTTGCCGCCCGCGGCTGCGGCAACGGTATTCCTGAGCTTCAATTCGGTATCGCCGATGCGGACGCTGCCTGTCGTCGGGTCGACCACTGTTGCCTCGATGAGGTTGAGTGTACCGACGAAAGAAGCGACGAAGCGGGTCGCCGGCTTGTTGTAGATCTCGAAGGGTGTGCCGATCTGGTCGGCCCGGCCTGCATTCATGACCACCACGCGGTCAGAGATAGAGAGAGCTTCTTCCTGGTCGTGGGTGACGAAGATGGTGGTGATGCCGAGCTTCTGCTGGATCTGGCGAATTTCCTCGCGCAGCGAAACGCGGATCTTGGCGTCGAGTGCCGACAGCGGCTCGTCGAGAAGAAGAACTTGCGGCTTCGGCGCCAGTGCGCGGGCCAGCGCCACACGCTGCTGCTGGCCACCGGACATCTGGTAAGGATAACGCTCGCCGAGATGGCCGAGATGGATGAGGTCGAGCATTTCCTTGACGCGAGCCTCGACCTCGGCCTTCGGAACGCCGGCAATCTTCAGGCCGAAGGCGACGTTTTCGAAAACGTTCATGTTGGGGAAAAGCGCGTAGGCCTGGAACACCATGCCAATATTGCGCTGGTTCGGCTTCAGGCTCGACTGGTCCCGGCCGTTAATGACGATCGAGCCGCCGGTCGGCGTCTCGAAGCCCGCGACCATGCGCAGGATCGTGGTCTTGCCACAGCCCGAGGGGCCGAGGAAGGAGATGAATTCGCCCTTCTCGATAGCCATGTTGAAGTCGTGAACGACTTGCACCGGCCCGAAGGATTTCTGGATATTGATCAGGGTCAGAAATGACATGGCGGTGTTCTCAGGCTGGACGTTGGGTTGTCTTTTGGAAGCGGGACACGAGCTGGATCAGGCCGAGGCATCCCCAGGTGATGCCGAAGGCGATCACAGCGAGGGCCGCCGGCTCGTAGGCGCGGTTGGCGCCGAGCAGCTGCAT
This sequence comes from Shinella sp., assembly GCA_003248775.1. Taxonomy (GTDB): domain Bacteria; phylum Pseudomonadota; class Alphaproteobacteria; order Rhizobiales; family Rhizobiaceae; genus Allorhizobium. Next base: position 135,789 of record QFQX01000001.1, read on the forward strand.
GTAGGGACCGAAGGCCGGACGGTTGAGCAGGGCGGCCATGGTGAATTCGCCGATGACGATGGCGAATGTCAGGAAGGCACCCGACAGAACAGAGATCAGCACGTTCGGCAGGATGATGCGGAACAGGATCCGTCCCCAGCTCGCACCAAGGCTCTGGGCTGCCTCCGTCAGCGTGCGGACGTCGATCGACTGCAGGCCGGTATCGACGGCGCGATACATGTAGGGCAGCGACAGTGTCGCATAGCCGAACATCAGGAGAATGTTGGTTCCCATGATCGAGCCGGTGAGCGGCAGCCAGCTCGACGTGTTGTAGAGCCGGATGTAGCCGAAGACGATGACGATGGCCGGAATGACCAGCGGCAGCAGCGTGATAAACTCGATGAAGGGACGCAGGCTCGGCATGCGCAGGCGCACCCAGTATGCGGTCGGTACGACCAGCAGGATGCCGAAGATGATCGTCACCAGCGCCATGGTCACCGAATAGGTGAAGGTTTCCTGGAAGCGCGGATCGCCCAGTACCTTGGCGTAGGCGTCGAACGAATATTCGCCCCGGCGCATCTTCAGCGAGAAGTTCGTCATGCCGATCAGCGGCAGAGCGAAATAGAGGAGGCCGAACAGCAAGGCCCCCCAGGCCCAGATCTTCTTCATTTCAGCCACCTTTCGCTGCGGGCGCGCAGCCAGATGTAGAGGGCGTTGGCGATGCCGGTGACAAAGATCATCCCGAAGGCCAGAGCATAGCCCAGATTGGGGTTGCCGAGAACATCGCCGCGAATCTGGGCGAAGAGCAGGATCGGTACGATGTTCAGCGACGAGCCCGTCAGCGCGATTGCGGTGGCCACGGCGCCGAAGGCGTTGGCGAACAACAGTGCCATGGTGCCGAGCAGCGAGGGCAGGAGAATCGGGAAGGCGACCATGCGCCAGTATTGCCCGTTGGTGGCGCCGAGGATCGAGGCCGCTTCCTTCCATTCCCGCTTCAATCCGTCGATCGCCGGAGTGATGATGAGGATCATCAGCGGGATCTGGAAGAACAGGTAAGTGATGGTCAGGCCCCAGAAGGACAGGATGTTGAAACCGAGGGACCGCAGGTCAATGCCGATCTGAGTGCGCAGGAAAACAGTGACGATGCCGACCGGACCGAGCGTCGCCAGAAAGGCGAAGGCGAGCGGGACGCCGGCGAAGTTTGAGGCAACGCCCGAAAAAGTCAGCAGCGGCGCACGGATGCCGGACGGCAATCCGCCGAGGACGACGGCTGCTGCTATCGCAAAGCCGATCAGGCAGCCGAGAAGAGCAGAGGCAAAGCTTATCTTGATGGAAATCCAGTAGGCCGACAGGATCGACGGCGTAAAGAGATCTGCGATATTCTGGAGAGTGAAGCCGCCATCCGGCGTCTGGAATGCACCGATGACGATCTTCATCGTCGGCAGCAGCAGGAACAGCGTCGCGAATATCAGAAAAGGTGCAACACCCAGCCATTGCAGCGGGAGCCGATCTGCTATGCCGGCTTGTTTGCCGACGACCGGACTTTCGTTTGCCATCGATTGTGTCCCCTGCCGTGCGTCATGCCCGGCGTTTGTTTTTAATGCTTTCAAGTATTTCCATAAAAGGCAAAATCCGCCCCGGCCTCAAGACCGGGGCGGGCATTTCAGTGTGTAAAATTACTGTACGTTGGCGCCGACGACGCTGTCCCAGCCAGCGGTGACCGCAGCCTTGTTGGCATCGACTTCCTCAAGCGTCGGGAAATAGGCCTTTTCATAGGATGCAGCCGGCGGCAGCTTGTCGAGCAGGGTCTGCGGGATCTTGCCAGCCTTCGACATGGCGTTGAAGCGGGCCGGGTGGCAGTAACCGGCGAGCCATGCGGTCTGGCCTTCGTCGGAGTACAGGTATTCCATCCACAGCTTGGCAGCGTTCGGGTGCGGAGCGTAAGCCGAGATACCCTGAACGTAGACGCCGGCGAGAACGCCGCTTTCCGGAACGACGACGTCAACCGGCGGGTTGCCGGCAAGCGTGTCCTTCCAGGACAGGGCGTTGTAGTCCCAGGCGACGACGATCGGCGTCGAACCCTGTGCGAGGGTACCGGACTTGCCGATGACCGGAACGAAGTTTCCGGCCTTGTTGACTTCGCCGAAGTACTTCAGACCGGCTTCGCCGGCTTCCTTGCCAGCCTTGGCGCCGGAAGCGAGACCTGCGGCGAGAACGCCGAGGATGGCCTGGTTGGAAGCGCGCGGGTCACCGGCGAGAGCGAACTGGCCGGCATATTCGGGCTTCAGCAGATCAGCCCAGTCCTTCGGGGTTTCCTTGACGATGTCCTTGTTCACGATGAAGGACATGACGCCGTAGTAGTCGCCGTACCAGTAGCCTTCTGCGTCCTTGATGGTATCCGGGATTTCGTCCCAGGTGGAGACCTTGTAAGGCTGCAGAAGGCCTTCAGCCTTTGCCTGCGGACCGAAAGCGAGACCGACGTCGATGACGTCAGGAGCCTGGGGGCCCTTGTTGTCCTTGTTGGCCTTGATGGCTTCGATTTCGTCAGCCGAGCCAGCGTCCGGGTTCAGTTCGTTGACCGTGATTTCCGGATACTTCTTCTTGAAGCCGTCGATTACGGCGCCGTAACCGCACCAGTCGTGGGGAAGGGCGATCGTGGTGAGCATGCCTTCCTTCTTGGCAGCTTCGATCAGTTCTGCGCTCGGTTCAGCGTAGGCGACAGCGGACGAGGCGACGACAACGGCTGTCGTCAGCGACAGCATGCGACGGAAGTTCGTAATCACTGAAGTTCTCCTTGGTTGGTTATACAGCGATGCGGGACAGATATTCGGCTTGCATGATAATTATGTGACATTTTCAGTGGAACCGTTAGCCGGCTCTCGGAATTATTGTTCCGTCTGACCTCCTCCCTTGCATTTCGGGTCTAATTAGCGTGGTTTCCGAAACAGGCGAGCCTGTTCGAACAATCCTTCCAATGTATTCATTCGTTCACGGGTTTCCGCCCATGATGAATTCTGGACCGCTTCTATCAAAGCTTCCACGACGAATAATGTGACGACCGACGAGTCCCAGGCGGAAGGGGCTTCCACCGCCAGCTTAAAACAGTGCCGGGCATGTTTCGAGACCGGCGAACTCCATTCGTCTGTGAACAGCACGATCTCCACGCCGCTCGTCTTGGCAACCTGCGCCAGCGTGGCCATGTCCGCCTCGTAGCGTCGGATATCGAAGATCACGAGAACGTCGCCGGAATTCATGTTGAGCACATGCTGCGGCCAGGCGCTGGTGTTCGACGACATCAGAGTCGTCTTCGGCCTGATGACCTGCATGTGGGTAAAGAAATACTCGGCCAGCGCGCCGGTGATACGTCCGCCGACGAAATAAAGGCTTCGTCGCTGGTCTGCGAGAAGGCCGGCAACTTCGTCGAACGACGCGGTGTCGAGCTCGCCAAGGCTCTGGCGCATATTGTTCATCACCGCCTCGGCGAAGCGGTTGAGGATATGCGTTCCCGGCGCATTGGAGGCCCAGCGGTCGTGCTTGGCGATCGGGTTGGAAAGTGTCGCTTCGAGTTCCTGATGCAGGTGGGATTGAAATTCACCGTAGCCGCGATAGCCGAGTTTCTGCACCATTCGCGCAACGGTCGGCGTCGAAACGCCGGCATTTTCCGCAACCGTCGTGATGCTGCCCAGACCGGAAACGGGATAGTTGTCCAGCAGGCTGTCAGCCAACTGCCGTTCCGCGCGTGTCAGGTTTTCCAAACGCGCCCTTATAACGTCCGCGACTCTTTTCGAAGCGTTCGGCAATGATCGTCCTTTTTCCCCTGGGCCAATCTTTTGTCAGCCTCATGACAAATTTATCCCTGCCTCGAACCTGTGTGTCAATCGGGGTCGTGAAGAGAAATTTTCAGGAGTGGATTGACAGTCTCGTGATCGTGAAGAATTCTCTTCTCAATAATGAGGACCATGAAGGTCCGGGGGAACACGCATGCTTTTGAGGTCGGACATTCTGACGGCAGCAGAAGGCGAAGCTGCAGGCGTCGACAACCCACAGGGCGTCGGTGCTGTACTTCTCATCTGTGAACATGCTTCCAGAAGGCTGCCCGCGAGCGTCGGCGATCTCGGACTGGATGCGGAGGCGCTTTCGAGCCACATCGCCTGGGATCCTGGTGCGCTTGCCGTTGCGGAAGCGCTTTCGGTCAAACTCGACGCGACGCTCATTCATCAGCGGTTTTCCCGGCTGGTCTATGATTGCAACCGCCCTCCGGAAGCTCCCGGCGCAATGCCGGAGGTAAGTGAAATCTACGAAATTCCCGGTAACCGGGACCTGTCCCCCGCCGAACGCTATGCACGCACCGCCGCCCTTTACGTGCCCTTTCACGACAAGGTTGCTGCGACGATTGCCGAGCGGACGGAGCGAGGACAGCAAACGGTACTGGTAACGGTGCACAGTTTCACACCGGTCTATCTCGGCAAGCCGCGCGCGGTCGAGATCGGCATTCTCCACGACACCGACCGCCGGCTGGCAGACGCCATGCTCGACGCTGCCGAAGGCGGTCCTTTTCGCGCCGAAAGAAACGTACCCTACGGCCCCGAGGATGGCGTGACCCATACCCTCAGGCTGCATGGGCTACCGCAAGGGCATCTCAACGTGATGATTGAAGTTCGAAACGACCTTATCGCAGACGCAGTCGGCCAAGGGGTTGTGGCCGACTATCTGGCAGGACTGATACGCGCGGCAATCGGCGTTTGCCAGCAATAAGAAATGACCCCGGGGAGCAGGTGATCTGCAAACCAGCCATCGCGGAAATCGATGGCAAGACCAACGGAATTGCCCGCAATCCCGCGGGCGATCGGTTCATTGGGGGACGTCATGTCGAATTATACCGATCAGGACAAAAAGCATGACATGCATATATTGCACTCCATGGGTTACGCCCAGGAGCTAGAGCGTCGCATGAGTTCGTTCTCGAACTTCGCGATCTCCTTTTCGATCATCTGCATCCTGTCGGGCGGTATCAACTCGCTCGCTCAGGCAACCGCCGGCGCCGGTGGGGCGGCAATCGGTATCGGCTGGCCGCTCGGCTGCTTCGTATCCTTCGTCTTCGCCGTTGCCATGGCGCAGATCAGCTCGGCCTATCCGACGGCCGGCGGCCTTTATCACTGGGGTTCCATCCTCGGCAACCGGTTCACCGGCTGGTTGACGGCTTGGTTCAACCTCCTGGGTCTCGTTACAGTTCTCGGCGCCATCAACGTCGGTACCTACTACTTCTTCATGGGGTCGCTCGGGACGCCGTACTTCGGCCTCGAGGACACCACGCTGACCCGTATCCTGTTCCTCTCGATCATCACGGGCCTGCAGGCGCTGGTGAACCATATGGGCATCGGCCTGACGGCCAAGCTCACGGACTTCTCCGGCTACCTGATCTTCGTGACCGCGATCGCTCTTTCCGTCGTGTGCCTCGCCGCGGCCGACAGCTTCGACATCGGCCGTCTCTTCACCTTCGCCAACTATTCCGGCGAGGCGGGCGGCAATGTCTGGCCGGAAACCTCGGGTACCTGGGTGTTCCTGCTCGGCCTGCTGCTGCCGATCTACACGATTACCGGTTATGACGCTTCCGCCCACACTTCCGAAGAAACCGTCAAGGCGGCGCATTCCGTTCCGAAGGGCATGATCAGTTCGGTTCTTTGGTCCGCACTGTTCGGTTACATCATGCTGTGCTCGTTCGTGCTGATGATCCCGGCAAGCGTGACGAACACCGACGGAACCACGGTCGATGGCATGACGGCCGCTGCCGCTCAGGGCTGGAACGTGTTCTTCTGGGCGCTGAACGAACAGGTCAATCCGGTCATCCGCGACATTCTCTATATCGCGATCTTCGTTTGCCAGTGGCTGTGCGGCCTTGCGACCGTCACCTCCGTCTCGCGCATGATCTTCGCCTTCTCGCGTGACGGTGGCCTGCCGGCTTCCAAGCCGCTCTCCAAGGTCAGCCCGACCTATCGCACGCCGGTTGCCGCGATCTGGACCGGATCGATCCTTTCGGTGCTGTTCGTATGGGGTTCGTCGCTGGTTTCGATCGGTGAGACGCCGGTTTACACCATCGTCGTATCGTGCACGGTCATCTTCCTGTTCTTCTCCTTCACCATCCCGATCGCCCTCGGCCTCTTTGCCTGGGGAACCTCGAAGTGGGAGAAGATGGGTCCCTGGAATCTCGGCGAGGCCGTGTTCAAGTTGTTCGCGATCCTGTCCGTGCTGGCGATGATCCTGATCTTCGTGCTTGGTATCCAGCCTCCAAACGACTGGGCGCTCTATATCACGGTCGGCTTCCTGGTCGTGACCGGCATCGTCTGGTTCGTCTTCGAACAGCGCCGCTTCAAGGGACCGCCGATCGGTGACGAAGTCGCAAGACGTCAGGCCGAGATCGCCGCTGCCGAAAAGGCTGTCGGCGAGGCCTGACACACAATTTCCCCGGCCCTCAAGGGCCGGGGGAGACCACCCCCAAGAGGAGAACGGGCCGGCGAGCCTGAAACAAAGATAAAAGCGGGTTTCACTCATGAGCATGACTTACACATTCGACGATTTGAAGAAGGACGTCGCCGACGGCCGCATCGACACGGTGCTTGCGTGCCAGGTCGACATGCAGGGCCGCCTGATGGGCAAGCGCTTCCAGGCGGAATACTTTATTGAAAGCGCCTACAAGGAAACCCACAGCTGCAATTATCTCCTTGCGACCGACATGGAGATGGAGACCGTATCCGGGTACAAGTCCACGAGCTGGGAAAAGGGCTATGGTGACTACACCATGAAGCCCGATCTTTCGACGCTTCGTCGCGTTCCGTGGCTTGAAGGCACCGCGCTCGTTCTGTGCGACATGCTGGACCATCACACCCATGACGAAGTGCCCCATTCGCCCCGCGCGATCCTGAAGAAGCAGGTCGCGCGCCTGGAGGCGATGGGCATGAAGGCCTACATGGCCAGCGAACTCGAGTTCTTCCTGTTCGATCAGACCTATGACGATGCTCGTATGTCGGGTTACCGCGACCTGCGGCTCGTCTCCGGCTATAACGAAGACTACCATATCTTCCAGACAACCAAGGAAGAGGATGTGATGCGGGCGATCCGCAAAGGCCTGCAGGCCGCGGGCATTCCGGTCGAAAACTCCAAGGGCGAGGCGTCGGCCGGGCAGGAGGAAATCAACGTCCGCTACGCCGACGCGCTGACGATGGCCGACCGCCACGCGATCATCAAGAATGCCTGCAAGGAAATCGCCTGGTCGCGCGGCAAGGCAATCACCTTCCTCGCCAAGTGGCACTACAATGCCGCAGGTTCGTCGTCGCACATTCACCAGTCGCTGTGGACCTCCGACGGCAAGACGCCGCTGTTCTTCGATGAGAACGGCGAGCACGGCATGTCTTCCACCATGAAGCACTACATGGCGGGTCTTCTCTCGCACGCAAGCGAGATCACCTATTTCCTCGCGCCCTACATTAATTCCTACAAGCGTTTCATGGCCGGTACCTTTGCGCCGACCAAGGCGATCTGGTCCAAAGACAACCGCACGGCCGGCTATCGCATGTGCGGTGAGGAGACCAAGGCGATCCGCGTGGAATGCCGCGTCGGCGGTTCCGACCTCAATCCCTATCTCGCCATGGCGGCCCTGCTTGCCGCCGGCATCGACGGGATCGAGAAGAAGATGGAGCTGGAGCCGGCATTTACCGGTGACGCCTATGGCGCACAGGGCGTTCGCGAGATCCCGCGTACCCTGCGCGCCGCGACCGAGGCGCTTTCCGGCTCCGCCATGCTGCGGGAAGCATTCGGCAGCGACGTGATCGATCACTATGTCCGCGCTGCCGAATGGGAGCAGGAGGAATACGATCGCCGGGTCACCGACTGGGAGGTCGCGCGCGGTTTCGAACGGGCCTGACGGCCGTTCTTCATCCGGCGAAAGATGTTCGCCTGAAATCATCGACAATCGGCCGACATATTACTTTGGGAAGATTTCTGTGCCGGCCAAACCGCAATAGACTGCAAGACATGCCTCTGTGAATCGACATGAAACAGGGGAGCAGGCGTGGCCTGACACGCGATCCCGCACCGCTTTACGGCGGTCGGGATCGATCAGCGTTGAGCGGCTGCGCCATCTTGGCCAATGGCATGACGTCGAGTGTCGGGCTACTGGCCTGAAGGGCTTTCAAGGAGCAATGGAATGACAATGATTAAATGCATTTCGCCGGTCGACGGCTCGGTGTTCGCCGAGCGCGAGGCCATGTCGCTGGAGGCGGCAAACGCTGCCGTGGCCCGGGCTCGCAAAGCCCAGAAGGCTTGGGCTCGTCGCCCGCTGGAAGAGCGCGTGCAACTCGTCCTCAAGGGCGTCGCCCGCCTGAACGAGATGTCCGACGAAGTCGTGCCGGAACTGGCCTGGATGATGGGTCGTCCAGTCCGTTATGGCGGTGAATACAAAGGCTTCAACGAACGTTCGAATTACGTGGCTTCCATCGCGGCCGATGCGCTTGCTCCGCTCGTGATCGAAAACAGCGGCAGCTTCGAGCGCCGCATCGAGCGCGAACCACATGGCGTCGTCTTCGTCATCGCCCCGTGGAACTACCCCTACATGACGGCGATCAACACCGTTGCCCCTGCGCTGATGGCCGGCAACACGGTGGTCATCAAGCATGCGACGCAGACGCTTCTGGTCGGCGAACGGCTTGTGCGGGCTTTCGTCGAGGCCGGTGTTCCGGATGACGTTTTCGTCAACGTGTTCCTCGACCACGCCACCACTTCGGCGCTGATCGCGACTGGCAGCTTCAACTTCATCAACTTCACCGGTTCGGTCGAAGGCGGTCGTTCCATCGAGCGCGCTGCTGCCTCCACCTTCGCGGGCCTCGGCCTCGAGCTTGGCGGCAAGGATCCGGGCTATGTGATGGAGGACGCCGATCTCGACGCCGCCGTCGATACCCTGATGGATGGCGCCACCTACAATTCCGGACAGTGCTGCTGCGGCATCGAGCGCATCTACGTGCATGAGAGCCTGTACGACGCATTTGTCGAGAAGTCCGTCGCCTGGGTTTCGAACTACAAGCTCGGTAATCCGCTCGATCCGGAAACGACGCTTGGGCCGATGGCGCATCGCCGTTTCGCCGCCCACGTGCGCGAACAGATCGCCGCAGCGGTTGCCAAGGGCGCGAAGGCTCTGGTCGATCCGAAGCTCTTCCCCCAGGATGACGGCCACGCCTATCTGATGCCGCAGGTTCTGGTCGATGTCGACCACTCCATGTCGTTCATGCGCGATGAAACCTTCGGTCCGGCCGTCGGCATCATGAAGGTCAAGAACGACGAGGAAGCGCTGGCGCTGATGAACGACAGCCAGTACGGCCTTACCGCCTCGCTCTGGACGCAGGACCCCGAACGGGCAGGGCGTCTTGGCCGCGAAATCGAAACCGGTACCGTCTTCATGAACCGTGCCGACTATCTCGATCCGGCCCTGTGCTGGACGGGCGTCAAGGAAACCGGACGAGGCGGTTCGCTCTCGGTTCTCGGCTTCCACAACCTTACCCGTCCGAAATCCTACCACCTCAAGAAAGTCACGAAATGAGCATTGTCGCAAATTGGAGCTACCCCACCGCCATCAAGATGGGCAGCGGTCGGATCAAGGAACTCGCCGACGCCTGCAAGTCGCTCGGCATGAAGAAGCCGCTCCTGATCACTGATCGGGGCCTTGCCTCGATGGCGATCACGCAGGGCGCGCTCGACATCCTGGCTGAAGGTGGCCTTGGTCGGGCGATTTTTGCCGATGTCGATCCAAACCCGAACGACATCAACCTCGAAGCCGGCATCAAGGCATTCCGCGATGGCGGTCATGACGGCGTGGTCGCCTTTGGCGGCGGTTCCGGTCTCGATCTGGCCAAGTGCGTTGCCTTCATGGTCGGCCAGACGCGACCCGTCTGGGACTTCGAGGACATCGGCGACTGGTGGACCCGCGCCAACATCGAAGGCATCGCGCCGATCGTTGCGGTGCCGACGACTGCCGGCACCGGCTCCGAAGTCGGCCGCGCATCGGTCATCACCAATTCGAAGACCCATGTTAAGAAGATCATCTACCATCCGAAGTTCCTGCCGGGCGTCGTCATCTGCGACCCCGAGCTGACCGTCGGCATGCCGAAGTCGATCACGGCAGGCACGGGCATGGATGCTCTCGCCCACTGCCTGGAGGCCTATTCCTCGCCGTTCTACCATCCGATGAGCCAGGGCATCGCGCTCGAAGGCATGCGTCTCGTCAAGGAATACCTGCCGCGCGCGTTCCATGACGGTACGGATATCGAGGCGCGCACCCACATGATGTCGGCGGCTGCCATGGGTGCCGTTTCCTTCCAGAAGGGTCTCGGCGCGATCCACGCGATCTCGCACCCGATCGGCGCGCTCTACAACACCCATCACGGCATGACCAACGCCGTGGTGATGCCGGCGGTGCTGCGCTTCAACCGAGCCGCCATCGAAGGCAAGATCGCCAGCGCCGCCGCCTATCTTGGCATCGAAGGCGGTTTCGACGGCTTCTACAACTGGGTGCTCAAGCTGCGCACCGAACTCGGTGTTCCGGAAACCCTGGGCGCATTCGGCCTCGACAAGAGCCGCATCGACGAGATGTCGGCCATGGCGATCGAGGATCCTAGCGCCGGCGGAAACCCGGTAAAGATGACGCTGGAAAATACCAGGGCGCTCTACGAAGATTGCTTCTGAGAGTTGCAATATACAACTTGAATAATGGCCCGACTTTGAAGAAGGTCGGGCCATTATCATTTGCGCCTGCAGATTTTTGCAGGTCTGTAATCCGGCTGTATTCAAGGTTTTCGATCATGAAAAAATCTGCACGGTTCACTTGCGTGCTGGCGGCTGCGGTCCTCTTGGCTCCTTGCGTCGCATCCGCCGAAAGCTTCACGTCACTGACGAAGAAGGGCTATATCGTCGGCAAGATGGGGCAGGGTAAAGCCGGCAGGCAAGGTTGGATTCTGGCGAACGGCGACAGCAAATTTTTTTGCAAGCTCAAGGCGAGCATCGCTTATGTGGATTCGAAGAAGATGGTGAGCATCCTTGGCAGTGGCCGGATGATCACGCTCGATCGTGCAACTTACGAACAGAACTCGGGCGGGCCTGACGCCAGCATACCCAGGCTTGCCGATCTCAAGGCCGGGCGCCTTCGTCCGGAAGATGTCGGGGCATGCCTGCCATTGCGCGGTTGAGTGCGGCGCTGAAATGCCTGTTGTTTTTCATCATGTTTCACGAACGTCCTCCCATTTTTGGGGAGGGCGTTCGCGGCTTCATTTGCCCTTTTTTAACCATGATGACGAATAATTTGCATGCTGCCTCCATGAACAGGAGGCGACTGCAGGAGCTGATGATTGGCTCGGTTCACAGCTTCAGGGATCCAGCATGCCAGTCATCTCGTTTGCCAATGCCAAGGGCGGAGCCGGCAAGACCACCGCAGCCCTTCTTCTCGCCACCGAGCTTGCCCAGCAGGGATATCGTGTTGGCATCCTGGACGCTGATCCGCAGCGCTGGATCACGCAGTGGCACGAGCTTTCTGGTCCGCAGCACAATATCGAGGTCATTTCCGAAGTCACGGTTGCATCCCTGCAGGGGCATATTCGCGAACTGGCTCGCGCGGCTGATTATACGATCATCGATCTTGCCGGTGCTCGCGATGCCATTGTTACGACGGCGCTCGGACTGTCCGATCATGTAATGATCCCGGTTCAGGGCTGTGCGATGGATGCGCGCGGAGGTGCGCAGATCCTCGACCTCATCAAGCTGATGGAAGAGACCGGCAAGCTGAAGATCGACCACTCCGTCGTTCTGACCCGCGTTACCTCCATGGTGACCACGCGCGCTCTTCTGACCATCAAGGGGCTTCTGGCCGCTCGTGGCGTAAACGTCATCAACACGCCGATCGCCGAACGCACCGCCTATCGCGAAATCTTCGACTGTGGCGGCACCCTCTACAGCATGGACCCAACAAAAATCAGCAATCTCGACAAGGCCCGCGAAAATGCCCGCGCCTTCGCCGGCGAAGTGATGCAGTTGCTGCCGGTCCGCATCGTGCGCACGCAACAGCCGCGCCGGCTGTTCAAGGTTGTGCGCAGCGCGGCCTAAAATACCTCGCTCCTCCCAAGCAGCGACAACGAAAAGAGCCGCTGGATTGATATCCGGCGGCTCTTTTGCATGCGCGTTTTTTCTATCCGGGTGTGTCGGTCTGATCGCTTCAGTCGATGAATTCGACCGTGACGCCCGGCTTGGTCATTTTGGCGAGTTCGGTTGCGTCCCAGTTGGTGAGGCGAATGCAGCCGTGGCTTTGGGTTCGGCCGATTTTCGATGGCTCCGGCGTGCCGTGAATGCCATAAGTCGGGCGAGACAGTGCTATCCAAATGGTACCGACAGGGCCGTTCGGGCCGGGCGGAATGGCGAGAACCTTGTCGTTTGCACCCTGCTGGAAGTTGATTTTCGGGTTGTAGGTGTATCCTGGATTGAATGCGATGCGTTCCACCGTAACGGTTCCGGAGGGCGAGGGCGTGTCGGCTGAGCCGATGCTTGCCGGATAGGCGGCAATCAGCGAGCCGTCGTCGGCATAGGCGAAGACCTGCTTCAGACCCTTGTCGGCGACGATCTTTGCGACCTGACCCTGCTTCACCTTGCCGGGATCGACGACCTTGATGATCGTGCCCGGAATGCTGAAATCGACGCCCGGGTTGAGCGCCTTGAGGTAGGCCTCATCCATGTGAAACTTCTCCGCCAGCATTTCTGCGGTGGAGGTGAAGGACAGTGCCGGCAACTGGGCCTTTTGGCTATAGTCCTCGGGAATCGAGGCGACATAGGGTCCGGCGGCGTCGCCGGGCGTGATCGTGTATGAAACGATCGCCAGTCCACCTGAAAGCCGCAGGCGCTCCAGAATGTCTTCGGCATTGTTCGGATCGAGCGTCTCGCCGGTCATCTTCTGGTAGGCCACCAGCGCCTTGTTGACGTTCTGGCCCATCTTGCCGTCGATGACGCCGGGCGAAATGCCCTCGCGGTCGAGGAAGGTCTGGAGAGCGGTGATTTCGAGCTGAGAGAGGTTGCTCTTCACCGGTATATCGGGCGTCACCGTACGGGGTGTTGCCTGCTCGGTTGGCGGCGTCATGTCCGGGCCGCCATAGGGCATGTCCTGGGCCGGCTCATCGAGTGGCTGACGATCGATGGTGTTGGCGTCGGGGATCGTACCGGTAACGACCTGATCGTCGTTCCATCCGCGTTGCTGCGGCGGGTAATTGTCGTAAGCGGTTTCCGGGTAATCGCGCTGCTGCGCGCCGCGCGGAAAATAGCTTTCCGCCGGAACTTCCGTGGCGATCAGGTTGCCATAGTGATCGAAGAGAACGCGGCGGCCCATGCGGTCGCGGCTGATGACGACTTCGTTCTGTTCGGGCGTGTAGCCGAGAATGTCGCCTTCCGGCGTGACGAGGATGGTCGAGCTCGGGCGATAGCCGTAAGGGTCGCGCGCGTAGGCGGGCGCGGACAGGAGCGCCGGGATCAACGCCACAGACGCAAGTAACAGGCCGGCTTTCTTCATGTCGCTCACGATTCGATTTCCTTGTTTCCAATGGGAAAAACGCGATAAATTTGACACTAATGTGGAAAAGGTGAATTCATGGTGAAGAATGGCTTAAAATCCATTTTTGAGGAGAGTCGGTTTTGTCGGGAGTGAGGATCGGACAGCCGGCTGTTTTTATCTCGTCGCGGGGGGACGATGCGAAATCATTTCAATATCGAGAGCTTTCTGCCTTACCGGTTAAATCGCGCGGCGGAAAGGCTGAGCGGCCATTTCATGCGCCAGTGCGATGTCGGTGGGGAGGTTTCCTGGACGGAGTGGCAGGTGCTGTGGTCACTGGGCGAAGGGTTGCACGGAACCGCAAAAGCAATTTCCGGGCATGCCGGCCTGACAAAGACCAAGGTCAGCCGTGCCGTGAAGGCGCTTGAGGATCGCCGCTGGCTTGGCCGGCAGCGCGACACGGTGGACCGGCGTTTTGAAATCCTGACGCTGACCGACAGCGGGCAGGCGGCCTATGCCGAACTGAAGCGCTGTGCCGCCGACTATCAGCACTGGCTTGAAGGGGCAGTGGATTTACCGTACCTCAAAGCGCTCGATGACGGATTGTCCGGCATCGAGGATGCGATGGCGACCGGACATCTGCGCATGCCATCGCCGGCTGACGAGGATGGCGGGCAGTGATCGAATTCAGTGGTGGCAAGGGACCGAAGCTTTCGCTTGACGAGGGATCGGTGTTCGATATCGGCGCATGCATTGTTGACGGGGTCAATCTTGCCCCCGGCCGGGCCATTCCCGATGACGGTGATCCACGCATCGATCACTCGCTCGAAGGTTTTCTCTTCACCTGCGGTCCCGAACATATCCGCCATCCGGAACCGGTTCCCGGCCAGGACGGCGTTCGCTTTCCGTTGCATGGCTCGTTTTCGTCCCATCCGGCGGAGGTGGTTTCGTCCTCCCTCGAAGAAGGGGACGCGGAGGCCCGCGCGATTATCGACGCAAAACTAGCCGATGGCGGCAGCGCCCGGCTGGAACGTCACTGGCGGATCGACAGGGCGACCGGCGAGGTACAGCTTTCCGACCGGATCACGAATACAGGCGCGCAGCCGTTTCCGGCCATGCTGATGTATCACATGAATATCGGCGCCCGGCTTTTCGATGATGGTGTGCGTCTGGAAGGCGCCATGCTGGAAAACGGTGGTTTTCCCTGGGCATTCGGCGAGGGCGACGGCGGCGTGTTCTGCGTACCTGCCGGCGATGACGACTGGGCGGAAGTCCGGCTCGGCCCCATCGCGGCAATTGGTGGCAAGACGCTTCGGGTCCGTTTCCGCACCGATGGCCTGCCTTTTCTGCAGATCTGGCGCAATCAGGCCGCTCCTGCCCATGTGCTGGGGATCGAACCGGTTTCCCATCGCTGGGAGCCGCGCACCGAACTTGCGAAACGCGGGGAGCTCGTCGAACTTGCCCCGCGCGAGAGCCGCGAATACGCCCTGACTTTCTCGTTTGTTTGACCCGACTTGGTGCGAAGTCTGATTGACGCTTCCGGCATGGCACCTTAAGTGTTTGCCACATTCATTCGAGGAGCATGATGACGATGGATATCAGGCAGATCAACGAAGAGTATTCCGTCTCCGGCCAGATCACGGTCGACGATCTCGACGAGATCAAGGCGCAGGGTTTCAAGTCGATCGTTTGCCATCGGCCAGATGGCGAAGAGCCGGGACAGCCGGCCTTTGCCGACATCGCGGCCCGGGCCGAGGAACTCGGTATCAAGATCAAGCATGTGCCGGTCGGCCCCATGGGCGTGACCGAGGAAGCCATCAGCGGCATGATGGATGCGCTCGACGATTTCGACCGTCCGATGCTCGGCTATTGCCGTTCCGGTGCGCGTTCCACCAACACCTATCAGAAGACGCTGCAGCTTCGCGGCTGAGCTGACCTTCCGGCCGTTCAGGCCGGTCGATTTCCTTTTACAGCAACAGGAGTATTTCCCATGACCATCAAGCGTATCGAGCCGGGCGCCCGCATGAGCGGCGCAGTCGTTCACGGCAACACCGTTTATCTGGCTGGCCAGGTTGGCGACGGCGTGTCCGTGACCGATCAGTCGAAGTCGGCTCTCGCTGAAGTCGATCGCCTGCTTGCCGCTGCCGGTTCCGACAAGTCCAAGATCCTGCAGACGATCATCTACCTCTCGGACATGTCGACCTTCGGCGAAATGAACGCCGTCTGGGAAGCATGGATCGACCCGAAGAACCCGCCGGCCCGCGCCACCAGCCAGGCCGCTCTCGCGACCCCGGACTACAAGGTCGAGTTCGTCGTCGTCGCTGCTCTCTGATCCTTGAGAGTTCGATTCGAAAGGCCGGCGTATCCTGCTGATGCGCCGGCCTTTTTCGTTTTTTCCAACGTGATGAAACGGTGCGGTTCTCCGGCAATGGAGCCGCGTATCGTCAGGCCTTCTCGCGGATCTGGGTCAGCGTTCTCGTCGGGGTGATCGCTTCCGGGTCGAGTTTGATGTCGAGGATCGCAGGCTTGCCGGAGGCGCGGGCGCGTTCGAAGGCAGCGGCGAACTGTTCCGTGTGCTCGACCGTCTCGCCATAGCCGCCATAGGCGCGGGCGAGGGCGGCGAAATCGGGATTGGTCAGATCCGTGGCGCTCACACGGCCGGGATATTCCCGTTCCTGATGCATACGGATCGTGCCGTAGATACCGTTGTTCACCAGAAGCACGATGATCGGCAGGTTATAGCGGATGGCGGTTGCGAATTCCTGTCCATGCATCATGAAGCAGCCATCGCCCGCAAAGCAGATGACCTCGCGCTTCGGGAAAAGTTGCTTGGCGGCGACAGCGGCGGGCAGGCCGTAACCCATCGATCCCGAGGCGGGGGCGGCCTGTGTATTGAAGGCCTGGAAGCGGTGGAAGCGATGCAGCCAGGTGGCGTAGTTGCCGGCGCCGTTAGTGAAGATCGCATCCTTCGGCGTGTTGGCCTCGATCCATTCCATGATCGGCCCCATGTGCAGCTTGCCCGGGCCCGTCTTCGGTGGGGTGGACCATGCGAGGTAACAGGCATGCATTGCGGCGGTGCGGGTTGCCCATTCCGGCTCGGCGGCGGGAGAGAGTTTGCCGAGCGCTCCGACGAAATCCTTCGGTGTTGCGCAGATCGCGAGATCGGCGCGGTAGACGCGGCCGAGTTCGGATGGATCGGGATGAACGTGCACCAGCGTCTGGGATGGGTAGGGGATGCCGAGCAGTGTATAGCTCGATGACGGCATTTCGGAGAAACGTCCGCCGAGCAGGATAACGAGGTCGCTTTCCTTGATCTCCTTCGCGAGCGCCGGGTTGATGCCGATTCCGACATCGCCGGCATAGCTTTCATGCAGGTGATCGAACAGCATCTGGCGACGGAAGGAGCAGCCGACCGGCAGCTTGAAGCGTTCGGCGAAGACGCGGATGCCTGCGACGGATTCATCGTCCCAGCGCGTGCCGCCGAGGATGAGCATCGGTCGCTTCGCCTTTGCCAGCAAAGCGCCGAAAGCCTCGATCTGCGCCAGGCCCGGATGGGCCTCGACCGGCATGTAGGGCTTTGCCTCGGGT
The DNA here is from genome assembly GCA_003248775.1 of Shinella sp. GTDB lineage: Bacteria > Pseudomonadota > Alphaproteobacteria > Rhizobiales > Rhizobiaceae > Allorhizobium. The sequence continues at coordinate 152,920 of QFQX01000001.1, forward strand.
GCATCGACCTCATCGACCAGCATGTCCTCCGGCAGTGTCAGCACGACCGGGCCGGGGCGGCCGGAGGTGGCGATGGCAAAGGCGCGGGTGACGAATTCCGGAATGCGCCGGGCGTCGTCGATCTCGCCGACCCATTTGGCGAATTCGGTAAAGGCACGGCGATATTCGACTTCCTGGAAGGCCTCGCGCTCGCGGGCGTCACGCTGGACCTGGCCGATGAACAGGATCATCGGGATGGAGTCCTGCTTGGCGACATGCAGGCCGGCGGACGCATTGGTAGCACCCGGGCCGCGGGTGACCATGCAGATGCCGGGTTCGCCGGTCAGCCGGCCCCAGGTGTCGGCCATCATCGCCGCGCCACCCTCCTGCCGGCAGACGATGGTTTCGATGCCGCTTTCATAGAGCGCGTCGAGCACCGCAAGATAGCTTTCGCCCGGCACGCAGGAAACGCGCTTCACGCCGTTTGCCTTGAGCGCATCGACGATCAGTTGACCACCGGTCTTTTTCATTGGGCTGCCTTTCTCTCGATCTCTTCCAGTTCGGCAAGGATTTCATCCCGATGCTCGCCAACCCGCGGGCTGGGCCGTTCGTAACGCAGGGGCGTTTCGGAAAGCACGATCGGTGTTCGAACGCCTGGGATGGTGTTGCCATCGGCATCGGTCAGGTCGATCTTCAGGCCGCGCGCCTTGACCTGCGGGTCGTCGAACATTTCGGCGATGGAGTTGATCGGGCCGGCCGGCACGGCATTGCTTTCGCAGGCCGTCAGCAGGTCGCGCTTTGCCCATTTTTCCGTTTCAGTCGAAACGATGCGCCGCACTTCCGCCTTGTGGGCAACGCGCGCCTTGTTGGTGGCGAAACGCTCGTCGTCGGCGACCTCTCCGATGCCGAGGATCGTGCATAGGCGCTTGAACTGGCCGTCATTGCCGACGGCGAGGATCAGGTGGCCATCCGCTGTCGGAACAACTTCGTAAGGGCTGATGTTCGGATGGGCGTTGCCGAGGCGCACCGGAGATTTCCCGGAAATCAGGTAGTTCATGTTCTGGTTGGCAAGCACCGCGGACATCACGTCGAGCAGCGCCATGTCGACCATCTGGCCTTCGCCGGTCTTCATGGCGTGGATCAGTGCCGACTGGATCGCCGTGACGGCATAGATGCCGGTGAAGATGTCGGCGATGGCGACGCCGGCCTTCATCGGCTGGCCGTCAGGCTCGCCGGTGATCGACATGAAGCCGGACATGCCCTGCACGATGTAATCGTAGCCGGCGAATTCGGCATAGGGGCCGTTCTGGCCGAAGCCGGTGATCGAGCAATAGACGAGCTTCGAATTGATCGCCTTGAGGCTCTCATAGTCGAGACCGTATTTCTTCAGCCCACCGACCTTGAAGTTCTCGATCACCACATCGGCGGTGGCGACCAGCCGCCGGACGATTTCCTGGCCCTCGGGGGAGCGGAAATCAACGCCGATGGAGCGCTTGTTGCGGTTGGTCGAATGATAGTAGGCGGCTGACAGGTTTTCGCCGCCGGCACCCTCGACGAAGGGTGGTCCCCAGGCGCGGGTGTCGTCGCCGCCTTCGGGGTTCTCGACCTTGATGACGTCTGCGCCCATGTCCGCCAGCATCTGGCCGGCCCAGGGACCGGCGAGCACACGGGCCAGTTCGATCACCCGGATGCCGGAAAGCGGTGGTTTCCTTGAAGGCGCGTCAGTCATGGTCGATCCTGTCATGGGGAAATGGGTTTTCTGTCGGAGACCGGCTTCGAGGAGAAGCGGCGCTCGCGCCAGACGATGAAGAGGCCGGAGCCGATGATGATGGCGATGCCGAGCCATTTGATCGCATCGGGAAAGGCGTCGAACACGAGCCAGCCGAGAAGGGTCGCCGAGACGATTTCCAGATACTGCATCGGGGCGAGGACGGAGGCGGGGGCAACGCGATAGGCATAGACCGCGAGAATGCCGGAAAGTGCTGCCGAAAAGCCGATGCCGACAAACCAGACCAGCGTTTGCCCGTCAGGCATGGAAGGTGCCATGAACTCGATACCGGTGACTCCGCCGAAGGCGAGAAGCGCGCCGCAGATCGGCAGACCCCACAGCGACATCTGAAACTGCATCGACCACGGGTTCTCCCGCTGCGACAGGGCTCGGGTCATCAGCGCGAAGATGGCGATGCCGAAGGCGGTGACGATGGGCAGCACCGCGACGAATCCGACCTCCTCGAAGCTCGGGCGGATGACGATGACAGCACCGAGGAAACCGACGGCGCAGGCAGTGTAGCGACGCCATCCGATGGTTTCCTTCAGGAAGATGCTGGCGAGAACGGTCAGGATGATCGGTTCGACGAAGAAGATTGCGACGGCATCCGCGACCTGCATGACGGCAAGCGTCGCGACGAAACAGATCATCGACAGTGTGATGACGGCGGCGCGAATGGCGTGATAGCCGCTCAGTCGCCAGGAAAAATCACGCCATGTACCGTTGGCAAGCACGATCGGCAGCATGAACAAACCCTGGAACAGGAAGCGACCGGCGGTGATCATGGTCGGCGAGGTGCTGGCTGTTGCAAGCTTGGAAAAGATGTCGATGCAGGGGGCGACCAGCATAGCGAGAATCATCAGTCCGAGGCCCTGCATGATCCTGTTTTCGGGGGCGGTATCTGCCAATGTAGCGGACGACGACATCATGGTCTTTCTATAGCGGGGAGTGTTCCGGCAAACACTTGAATTTCTCTCATGGGGTTATTCCCTTTCGACAATGCCGGGCGTCGGTTTGCCGCAGGATTGGTGCGAAGCCGCCTTTTGTGTGGCGGCGCGGGCGACACTCCCACCTTCTTCAGACGGCTTGATGACAGACGTGGAACAGCCTGTGAGAGAGGCTGGAGCCTGTTGGTGTCGTCGCTGACCGCCGAAATGCGGGTCGCGGCTAGTTCAGGGCCTCAAGAGGGCGAGTTGCGTCGCCGATCGTCTGGTCGCACCAGCTCCTGAAATCGTTGACCGCGCGTTCCTTGCCTATTTCATTCAGCGTTTCGTGCCGCATGTCTTCGTAGATGCGGGTACTGATGTTGGTCAGGCCCCGGTCACGCAGGTGTTCTTCCAGCCAGAGAATATCGCGGCCACCGCGGGTGGCGGGGTCATGGCTGCCGCCAACGAGATGGAAGGGCAGGTCGCGGGGCAGGCGGCTCAGCATTGCGGTGGAGCGTCCGCGGAAGGTCAGGGCCAGAACGTCGCTCCACATCGAAACGCTGGCATCGAAACGGCAGAGTGGATCGCTTGCATATTTGTCGACTTCCGCCCCGTCGCGCGACAGCCAGTCGAATTGCGTCCGGCGGTTCTTGATGGAGCGGCCCCAGGCATCGAAAGTCGCCTTGGGCAAGATGCTACTGGGAACGTCCGAGCCTTTCAGGATGCGTTCGGCGGCAAGTACGCCCTGAGCGAAGCGGCCTGTCAGGCCGGGATTGAAATTGGAATTCCAGATCGCCACAGCCCGGAAGGCATCGGGGTGCATGGCGGCGGTGTTGAGCGCGATCAGCCCACCCATGGAATGTCCGAAGAGCACGACGGGAAGGTTCGGGTATTCTGCGACCGCCATGTCGCGCATGGCGCGGACATCGGCCACCACCTTATGAACGCCGCCGCGCCCGGCGAACCGGCCGAGCGGCGCGTCGATGCAGGTGGTCTGGCCATGGCCGCGGTGATCGTGCGCATAGACGTGGAAGCCCGCTTCCGACATCGAGCGGGCGAAGGCATGATAGCGTCGGGAATGTTCCAGCAGGCCATGGCAGATCAGCAGTATGCCGCGGGGCTCACCGCGTGCGACCTCGTAATGATAGGCGATCAACGCGCCTGTCGGACTGGAAAAACGTCTGGCTTCCGTAAACATGTTCCCCCCTTTTTCTACCCGAAACTCGATGAGATGTGGCCTGCAAGGAGGTCCCGGTTTATCCGGCGTTAAATCCTGCAGGGCTAGTTTCGCGGTGGTCCTCTCCCTGGGGAACATTGAACGGGGGCTTTAATGGTTTTGCAAGTCGGCGATGGTGGTCGTAGGGGACTTACGCGCTGTTTGTTTTTCCTTGGCCTGGTTTCCGCTGGCTTCGTGCTGATGTTTCTCGATGGTCTGGACGGCAGGTTCGGGCGAATCGACGTTGACGATGCCTTGCGTCGCATCGAGATCCTGCAACTGCTGGCGGATGCCAGGTGGTTCGATCGCAACCTTGATGTCATCAGGATGCCGGAGCCCTACGTTTCCCCGTGGTCTCGTCTCATCGATCTGCCCTATGTGCTGCTAACCTGGGTGATCGAACCGTTCTCGGGGCGGGAGGTAGCGGCAAAGTATGCATTTCTGGTCTGGCCACCGGTTATGTTCATCGGGTTCAGCCTGCTTTTCACCGCCAGTCTCTTTCGCCTCCTTCCGGGTGCATCGGATCGTGTTCCTTTCTGGCAACTCGTTGCGATGGTCATGATCGGTGCGCCGGCGGTATCGGAATTCGTACCGGGTCGTATCGATCATCATAATGTGCAGATCCTGCTGCTTCTGGTTTTCGTTCATGGTGCATTGCGTGCTGACCTTGCAGGTGGCGTGCTTGCCGGCGTGGCGATTTCCGTCTCCCCGATGATTGGCCTCGAATGTCTGCCGCTTGTTGCAGTCGGTGCGGCCGCAGTCGTTCTTGCCTGGTGCATTCGGGGTGCGGAGATGCGTGGGTTCGCGCTCGCCTTCCTGCTTTCCTGCGCGCTGACCACTCCGCTGCTCGGGAGTCTGCTGGTCGGAACTGGCGGAATTCTCTCGACACAATGCGATAGTTTCTCCGCGCCGTTTGCCTTCGTTCTGACTGTGGCGCCGCTTGGGGCTACCGTCGTGGTGTTGTTGGTTCCGTCGAAAGCGGGGCAGGGTATGCGTCTGCTTGCCATGGTCGGTGTAGGAGTGACGGTCGCGATCTGTGCGCCCGTTCTGTTCAGCCAATGCCTTGCCGGCCCCTACAGCATCATCGACCCGGTCTCGCAGCGTTACTGGTTCTCCACTCTGGCACAGGAAGGGGGTATTGGCGCCATTCTGGCGGCCGGTCATGGCGTGGAAGTGTTACGTCTCGCGCTCCTGGCGCTGGTCATCATGCTTGCGGGGCTCGGGTTTGTCCTGGAAGGCGGAGCGCATCTTGGCAGGAGAGCAATTGCCTGGGGCGTTGCTGCTTCGGTGCTTCCGCTTGCGCTGGCGATGTTTCGCTACACACCGATTGCGACCTCGCTCGGGCCGCTTTTCCTGCCGCTTGCCGTGCGTGAGACTGTTCGTCTGTGGCAGGAAACACGCGCCGGACGAAGGGTACTTGGTTTGGCTGGCGCGGGGTTGGTTGGCCTTGCTGCAATCGGGGCGGCCAATGCTATGTCCTCCGCCGCAACAAAACTCGATATCGTCGCTTACATGAACGCCGACAGCTGCGAAGGGGAGGATCTCTCCGATATGGAGTTGTTGTCGAAAGGTCGCATCCTTGCTCCGCCGGGCGTCGCCATGGCAATTGCTTCGCGCATGCAACCGGGTATTTCAGTCGCCGGCATTCCTTTTCATCGTGCATCTCCCGGTCTACGGCGCACCTACGAGGCGCTGGCCAGCAAGGATACTGGTGTGCGGCGCGAGGCACTGGCGCCGTTCGATTATGTTGCCGTGTGCCGCCGCGCACTGCCGGCCGAAGGCGAGCGCGCCCCTCTCTTCCGTGCCCTTGCGGGTGGCGGGGGCTGGCCGGGGATGACAGTCATTGGTACCGGCAAATCGGCATTCCGGCTGTTTCGTATCGAGCACGATACCTTGCGCTAGTCTGCGGTGACCGCGGCAAATCACAAAAACCGGGCGCGCCCGCATTGCTCCCATTGCCGCTTTCGCCTACATAGCGGCAACTTCCCAATTCGACGCGCGGAGCAACCGAACGATGGCACGCCAGTTCATCTATCACATGTCCGGCCTGAACAAGGCCTATGGCAACAAGAAGATCCTCGAGAACATCCATCTCTCGTTCTACCCGGACGCCAAGATCGGTATCCTCGGCCCGAACGGCGCCGGTAAGTCTACCGTTCTGAAAATCATGGCAGGTCTCGACAAGGAGTGGACCGGTGAAGCATGGCTCGCCGATGGCGCTACCCTCGGCTACCTTGCGCAGGAGCCTCAGCTCGACGAGAGCCTCAACGTGTTCGGCAACGTTATGGAAGGGGTGGCCGACAAGAAGGCGATCCTCGACCGTTACAACGAACTGATGATGAACTATTCCGACGAGACGGCGGAAGAGGGCGCCAAGCTTCAGGACATCATCGACAGCCAGAACCTCTGGGACCTCGAAAGCCAGGTCGAAATGGCCATGGAGGCGCTGCGCTGCCCGCCCGGCGACGCGACGATCGACAATCTCTCCGGCGGTGAGAAGCGCCGCGTCGCGCTCTGCCAGCTCCTGCTGCGCCAGCCGGACCTGCTGCTGCTCGACGAACCGACCAACCACCTCGACGCCGAGACCATCGCGTGGCTCGAAAAGCACTTGCGCGAATATCCGGGCGCCATCCTGATGGTCACCCACGACCGCTATTTCCTCGACAACGTTACCGGCTGGATCCTCGAACTCGACCGTGGCCGTGGCATCCCGTACGAAGGCAACTACTCGGCCTACCTTCAGGCCAAGGCCAAGCGTATGCAGCAGGAAGCCCGTGAAGAGGCGACCCGCCAGAAGGCGCTTTCGCGCGAACAGGAGTGGATTTCCGCCAGCCCCAAGGCCCGTCAGGCCAAGTCGAAGGCTCGTATCAAGGCCTATGATGAACTGGTCAAATCGGCGGCAGAACGTCGTCCGGGCGATGCGCAGATCGTCATTCCGGTCGGCGAGCGCCTCGGCAATACGGTCATTGAGGCCGAAGGCCTTACCAAGTCGTATGGCGACCGCGTTCTGATCGAAAACCTGACCTTCAGGCTGCCGCCCGGCGGTATCGTTGGTGTCATCGGCCCGAACGGTGCCGGTAAGACGACGCTGTTCCGCATGATTACCGGTCAGGAAAAGCCGGATTCCGGCTCGATCACCATCGGTGAAACTGTGGAACTCGGCTATGTCGACCAGAGCCGTGATACGCTCGACGGCAACAAGACCGTGTGGGAAGAAATCTCCGGCGGCAACGATGTGCTGAAGCTCGGCAAGTATGAAATGAACAGCCGCGCCTATTGCGGTGCCTTCAACTTCAAGGGTGGCGATCAGCAGCAGAAGGTCGGCAATCTCTCCGGTGGTCAGCGCAACCGCGTTCACCTCGCCAAGATGCTGAAGGGCGGCTACAACGTTCTCCTGCTCGACGAACCGACCAACGACCTCGACACCGAAACGCTGGGTGCCCTCGAAGACGCGCTGGAAAACTTTGCCGGCTGCGCTGTCATCATCAGCCACGATCGCATGTTCCTCGACCGTCTTGCGACCCACATCCTCGCCTTCGAGGGTGACAGCCATGTCGAATGGTTCGAGGGTAACTTCGAAGATTACGAGCAGGACAAGATCCGCCGTCTCGGCGCGGATTCTGTCAATCCCAAGCGGGTGACCTACAAGCGCCTGACGCGCTGAGGCCTCCGCGTATCGTCAACCGTTCCGCCCCGCGAACTCGCCTGTTCGCGGGGTTTTTCGTTTATGTGGCGCATCTGGAATGCGTCAAAGAGCGGGGTGACGCGTTTACGTCGCTACCCGCAGACCACGATCCCGCCCCGGAATTTGCCTGTCATCAATACTATAAAGGTCGAACCTGTTCACTGGCGACGGTGTCTTGTCGTGAGGTGGATTTTGAGTATCCCTGACAAAATACTGATTTTTCTGTAGTTTATCGTTCTTTTGGGTGGCTTGGTTTCAATTGGAACCAGTTCATATGCGACAAATTGGCGCTCACACTAACGGTCTGGCAACTAATTGCGCAGCATGCTGCGTATTGAAGTGGCGTGCCCGTTCTTTTTCGTCACTCGTCGCCGTTATGACGACTGAACATATTCAAAGGGATTTTCGATGATGTCATTTCTTGGGAAATTGCCGTTTCGTGTGCTGCTGACCAGCCTGGCGGCCGTGCCGTTGCTTGCGGTTCTGGTTCTCGGCGGCTGGCTGAGCTGGCTCTCCTACCTGCAGAGCGACGAACTGCAGCGCGCCATGCGCCTCGCGCAGCTTGCGCGCAGCGGGGTCGCTGTCGCTATCGCCATTCCGACAGAAAGCACGGCACCGAAGGATCAGGTCCCGATGATGAGAATCCGGACGGATGCCGCGATCGAGACGCTGGATAGGGCCTATGACGATGTTCTGGCCGCCGGCTATCAGGATGCCGCCCTGAAGGCGATCAAGGAGAATTTCGATAAGAAGGCTTCCCGCATCGGAGAATTCCGCACAAGGACGGATGATGGCACGGCGCCGCCTTTGCTGGCGCTCGAGATCATGCAGCCGATCGTCGCTGGTGGCTCCGACATGACGCGCCGGGCCGGTCTTCTGGCCGACGAGCAGGAACTGGCCACGGCCGCTGCCGGCTACTACGCTTTCATGCAGCTCAGCGATGCTTATCAGGCAATCAACCGTCTGGGGCAGGCCTATATCAGGACGGGTACGCTGGAGGCGCCGAGCTTCGGCGCCGTGCAGCGCAGCGATACGCTGATCAAGACGCACCTGAAGGCCGTCACGGAAGCCGTTCCGGCGGATATCCTTGCTCGCTATAACACGTTCTGGGATCGTCCGGATGGCCAGCTCATGGAGCGCATTCGGCTACTCATGCTGGAGAATAAGCCTTATAAGGCCGCAGAAGGCGAACTGGAGGCGTGGATTGCCTCCCACAACGAACGGCGGATCTATGTTTCCGATCTGATCCGCGAGACCGGCGATCAGATGCTGCAGATGATTGACAGCAAGGCCGCCGCCGCCCAAGCGCGGCTGGTCGTCCTTCTCTGCGGGCTGGCTGCCGCGGTCCTACTGGTGATCGGGCTGGCAATCGTCATCGCCCGGCTGCTCTCGCGCTCGATCAACGGCATTGCCGACCGCATGAAGTCTCTCGCCGAGGGCGATACCGCACAGACGATTCCCTATGCGGAACGTCGCGACGAGATCGGCGGCATGGCGCGTTCGGTGGAGGTGTTTCGCCAGGCGGCGCTTCGCAACGCGGAACTGGAGGCGAGCGCAGAAGCCAGCCGCCTTGCTGCAGAGCGCGAGCGTGTCGAGATGCAGGCGCGTGCCGAGGCTGAAGCTGATGAGCGGCTGAACAAGGCTACGGGCGCGCTGGCGTCTGGTCTGCAGCGGATGGCTTCCGGCGATATGCTTTGCGAGATCAACGAGCAGTTCTCGCCGCAGTTCGAGGCCCTGCGCCACGATTTCAATACGTCCGTCCGCCAGCTGCGCGAAGCGCTGCAGAGCGTCGGTCAGGTTGCCGGTTCCGTCACCAATGGCTCTGGCGAAATCTCCCAGGCATCGGATAACCTCGCCAAGCGCACGGAGCAGCAGGCTGCGTCGCTGGAGGAAACCGCTGCGGCGCTGGAGGAAATCACCGCCAACGTCACTGCCACGTCGAAGCGGACCGGCGAGGCTCGCGATCTGGTGCGCAATACCCGCGAACGCGCCGACCGCTCTGGTCACGTCGTTGCGAACGCGGTTTCCGCAATGGAACGGATCGAGCAGTCCTCGCGGCAGATCGGCCAGATCATCGGTGTCATCGACGAGATCGCGTTCCAGACCAACCTGCTGGCACTCAATGCCGGTGTCGAGGCCGCTCGCGCAGGCGAAGCCGGAAAGGGTTTTGCCGTCGTCGCACAGGAAGTTCGCGAACTGGCCCAGCGTTCCGCCAATGCGGCAAAGGAAATCAAGGCGCTGATCGCTAATTCCGAGATTGCCGTGAGCGAAGGCGTCAAGCTTGTCAGCGATACGGGCGAGGGGCTTTCCTCCATTGCCGAACTCGTACAGTCGATCAATACCCACATGGATGCCATCGCTACTGCCGCGCAGGAACAATCCGTGGGGCTGGGCGAGGTCAATACGGCCGTCAACCACATGGACCAGGCGACGCAGCAGAATGCCGCGATGGTGGAGGAGATGAATGCTGCCGGTGCAAGCCTCGCACAGGAAAGCGCACGTCTCGCCGAACTGCTGTCCCGCTTCCGGACCGGGCAGGCCGCTCAACGCGCCACCGTCGCCGCGCCGGTCGGCCGTCCTGCTTCGGCGCGACCGGCTCCGGCACGGGAGCCAGTGAGGACGCGGCCCGCGCCGGTCTCTCATGGAAATGCCGCCGTGGCCATGAAGTCGGACGAGTGGGAAGAGTTCTGAGCCGCTTCCGGCAATCGAAGACAGACGGCCGCCTTGTGCGGCCGTTTTTGTTTGATGTGACCACCGTGCCTTTCGGCATTTGGCAATCGACTCATCACGCAATTAGGTCTTGCGCATGCTTGGCGAATGACATAAAGACATCTTTATATCTTGATTGGCTTTGAGCGGAGGGCGCATGAAGTTCGGTGTAGACGTTCTAGTCGAGCTGCTGAAAGCTGCGGGCGAACCTACGCGACTTCGCCTGCTTGCCCTGCTTGCTGCGGGCGACCTCACGGTCACCGATCTTACCGATATTCTCGGCCAGTCGCAGCCTCGAATCTCCCGCCATCTGAAACTCCTGACTGAAGCGGGCCTCGTGGACCGTTATCAGGAGGGGGCGTGGGCCTACTTCCGTCTGAAGCAGGATGGTGACGCCGCATCGCTGGCACGTCAGCTGCTTGCTGCGACGCTCGACAGCGATCCGGTGCTGCTGCGTGACGGAGAGCGCCTTGCCGCCGTCAAGCGGACAAGGGCGGAGCGTGCGCAAGACTATTTCAGCCGCAATGCCTCCGGGTGGGACGAGTTGCGTCGCCTGCATGTGAATGATGATGCCGTCGAGACGACGCTGGTGAAACTGATCGGATCCGAACCGGTTGATGCGTTGCTGGATCTTGGCACCGGTACGGGGCGCATCCTTCAGCTTCTGGCCAATGGCTACCGTCGCGCGGTCGGTATCGATGCCAGCCGTGACATGCTGGCGGTGGCCCGTGCCAATCTCGACAAGGCCGGTATCCTCAAGGCGGCCGTTCGCCATGGAGATATCCTGAACTTGCCGCTCGATGGCAACGAATACGATCTCGTGACGATCCATCAGGTGCTGCACTTCCTTCCGCAGCCGGAGTTGGCGCTGGCCGAGGCGAGCCGCATGCTGAAGCCCGGTGGACGGCTTGCCATCGTGGATCTCGCGCCTCACGATCATGAATACCTGCGGGACGAGCACGCCCATGTGCGGCTTGGCTTCTCGCACCAGACGATGGCCGAATGGCTGGCCAAATACGATCTCGATGTGGAGCGTGCAGTCGACCTCAAGCCGGAACAGCCGAAAGGCGGCGGTCTGACGGTCACTCTCTGGCTTGCCCGCCAGCGCGTGCCTGCCCATGGCGAAACTTCCATCGGATCCACCCTTCAGACCGGGAGCATATGAATGGCGAGAAACGATCACAACGAACAGGCTGGTGCGCCGTTGCGTATTTCCTTCGAATTCTTTCCGCCGAAGTCGGAAGAGATGGAAGGCCAGCTCTGGGCGACGGTCGATGACCTGTCGCGCTGGAACCCGGATTTCGTTTCGGTGACTTATGGAGCCGGCGGCACGACGCGCGCGCCGACCCTTTCCACGGTGCGACGCCTGATCTCTGAAACCACTCTGCCCACGGCCTCCCACCTGACCTGTGTCGGTGCGACGAAGGACGAGGTGCGTCATGTGGTGGACGAGTTCCGTGCTGTCGGTGTACGCCATTTCGTGGCCCTGCGCGGCGATCCGCAAGGCGGCATGGGAACGGCTTACCAGCCTCACCCGGGCGGCTTTGCCAATGCAGCGGAACTGGTTGCCGGCTTGAGGGACATGGGCGAATTCGAGATCTCCGTGTCGGCCTATCCGGAGAAGCACCCGGAAAGCCGCGACGAAGCGGCCGATATCGACATGCTCAAGCGCAAGGTCGATGCGGGTGCTCACAGGGCGCTCACTCAGTTCTTCTTCGATAACGATATCTTCGAGCGTTATCTGGAGCGGGTACGCGCTGCGGGGATCACCATCCCGATCGTGCCGGGTATCATGCCGATCCAGAACCTCACTCAGTTGAAGCGTTTTGCTTCCATGTGCGGCGCCAGTGTTCCGTCTTTTCTGGATGAGCGTTTCGTGGGTCTCGACGACCAGCCGCAGGCGAGGGCGGAAGTGGCGGCCGAGGTTGCTGCCGAACAGATCGAGGATCTCGTGCGCCGGGGTATAGGAGATTTTCACCTCTATACGATGAACCGTGCGCCTCTGGTGAATGCAACGCTTGTCAATGTCGGGCTGAAGCCTTCCGTTAAGGCTGTAGCGGGCGCTGCGGCATGACTTCGCCGTAGAGGCATTGCCGGATTTCGCTGGCATTAAAAAAGGCGCATGCCGGAACGGTTCATGCGCCTTTCTTATTGAATTCGGAAAGCATCACTGGCTTGGCCGGACCTCTCGGGATCTCTTTATGATGGCCGTTGATTCATCCATGAAAACTCAGATGAACAGCATTGTCGCTATGAACACAAACGCCGCACCGACGATCAGGACATTGAGAGAATTGGTCAGTCCCATGTCTGCCTCCTTGTGTTGACCGTTAGATAATATGTCCGTTTTGTGTCGGTTGAAAAGCGTTTTGTGTGCTGCAACGCAGTGCAGAACCGTGGATAAGTTGTCGAACGGCTCGCAAAGATCAATAAAATCAAAATCTTGTAAAATGTGAGCGTCTGTTAATATTGCTTAACAAACGTGATTTGCAAAAACCGGATCGTTTTGATGCGTGACAGCTCGCATCATTTGGTTTGAGCGTCGACAGCTGAGCGGCGCGCGATCAGTCTGCCATCCAGAACAACCAAGCCGAGACCGATCAAGATCATGCCTGCGATATCCGTAGCATGCAGCCGCTCATCGAGGAAGAGTGCGCCGAGCAGGATGGCGCTTGGCGGAACGAGCAGCGTCACGAGTGACGTGTTGGTGGCGCCGGCCCGGGCCATGATGCGAAAGAACAGGATGTAGCCGAAAGCGGTGGAGATGAGGGCGAGTGCGACGATGGCCGCAAGCGCACCGACCGGCGGCATGGCAAGGTTCCATGGGTGATCGATGAGGAGCGAGGCTGGTAGCATAATGATCGACGATGCCGTCAACTGACCGGTCGCCGTGACCGGCGCGGGAATGCCCTTGAAGCGTTTGCCGTAGATGCCGGCAAAGCCGTAGGATACGGCCGCGAGGATGGGCAGGCAGACGGCCCAGAGCGGAATCGAACTCGTGGAAAGCGCGCTCGGGCCGATCAGGATGATCGTGCCGAGAAGACCGGTCAGGCAGCCCGCGAGCTTGGTCCCGGTCAGTTTTTCGTCATCTGTCAGGCGGTTGGCTATGAGGACGGTCCAGACCGGAGTTGTGGCGTTGAGGATCGAGGCGAGCCCCGCGCCGATATGGGTCTGGCCGAGAAAGATCAGCGTATGGGGCACGGCGTTGTTGATCAGGCCGAGCAGCAGGAAGGACCGCCAGTTCGTCGCCAGGTGTCGATAGATGCCCAGATTGCCGTGCAGATAGATGTGCAGGGCGAGCGCCGCGATGGACAGGCGAAGGAAGACCAGCGTGAACGGCGGCACATAGGGAATTGCAACACGGGCGAAGAAGAAGGAGCCGCCCCAGATCAGGCCAAGCAGCAAAAGCATCAACCAGGTAGCGGTCGTCATTTTCTGCTGCGAGACGGAATTCATGCGGAAGCTCCGGTTCTTCTTGGAGCTTCATAGCTACGGATGGCGCGTTCGTCACGCCACCCGTTTGTTGCGATCCGGCTTTTTGTTTTGCCGGACCCTTGATTCCACTGCGATCAGAACGCTGCGACGAAGGCCGGAGTCGGCCAGCCATCGGCGGGAAGGCCGAGGCGAAGCTGCTCCTTCTGGATCGCCATGCGGGTCCCGCCGCCGAGAATGCCGTCGATCTTGCCGACGTCATAGCCCTTTTGCTGCAGTTTGGTCTGGAGCGCCTTCATCTCCGTATCGCTGATACCCGGTTCCGGGTTGCCCTTCAGGTACGGTTCGGCACCCATGAGCCGCGTGGCGAAATAGGCGGCCGAGGTGGTGTAGATGAAGGACTGGTTCCATTCGAGATAGATGTTGAAGTTGGGATAGGCCATGAAGGCCGGGCCCTTGCGGCCCTGCGGCAGCAGCAGTTCGCCTTCAAGGCCTGCATTGCTGGTGTCGCCGTTGCGGGGCTTTACGCCGAGGGCGAACCAGTCGCCGGCCTTCATGCCGCTGTCGAAGCCCGTCTTCTCCCACGGCAGGTTTTCCGGAACGGTGACTTCCTGCAGCCAGGGCTGACCGCGCTGGAAGCCGAGGCTCTGGATGAACTTGGCGGCCGTCAGGACTGCATCAGGCGAGCTCTTCTTGACGTTGATGTGGCCATCGCCATCTCCGTCAACGCCGAAGGCGATGATGTCTTTCGGCAGCATCTGCACCTGACCGATTTCACCGGCCCATGCGCCCGTGTTGGTCGAGGGATCAAGGTCGCCGTGCTCGACCATCTTGATCAGCGCCAGCAATTGCGGACGGAAGAGTTCGGGGCGGCGGCAATCGTGCGAGAGGGTCACCAGCGCGTTGCGGGTGTTGAAATCGCCCTGTACTGCGCCGAAGTCGGTTTCCATAGCCCAGAAGGCAGTGATGACTCCGGAGGGGATACCGAATTCCTGTTCGGCGCGGGCGAAGACGTCGGCATACTGCTTCATCTTCTGGCGGCCGATATCGAGACGGCCTTGGCTGACGGTGCGCTGGGAGAACTCGAGGAAGGTCTGCTTGAACACGCCCTGTGCGCGGTCGCGGGAGAGCACCTTCTGGTCGATCACGGCACCTGCGAGCGCCTGTGTTGCTGCATCCGGCGAGCTTCCGGCTGCGATCGCCTCGGCCTTCACGCCGTCGAGGAAAGCCTGCAGGTCGCCGCCGCATTCCGCGGCAAGCGAAGGAGCGGTGGCGGCGAGAAGGCCTGCAAGAGCAAGGGCGAGGCGGGGAGCGGCTTTCATATCCATATCCTTGAATTTTTCGGGTCGGCTGGGATCATGCCCGTCATTTTGACGAAAACGAGATCGTCAGCCGGAAAATCACAGCATTGCAGAGGATTAGCTAAGTTTATTGGCGCAGCGATGAAGATCGCAGGACGTGATCCTATTTGGACGCGGCCGCGACCCACTTTCTCCAGTTTTTCTCGGTGCCGGCAAAGACATTGATATCGGTCTGTCCCTTGATTCCTGGAATGATGCCGGTCGATGTATATTGCCAGAAGGCCCAGCGCCGCTCCGGATAGATTTCCTCCGGATGCTGCGCGACCGCGCGAACCCAGAAATGATAATCCTGGAAGGCGCCCTCGAGATTGTCCCGATGGAAATCGACCGAGGTGTAGATGATCGGACGCTTGCCGTAATAGGCCTCGATGCGGTCCATGAAGCGCTTCATTTCGCTGCGCACCGTTTCCGCATTCGGACGGTACTGGCAGGTCTTCGACGTGTTGTTCCATTCCACATCGAGTACCGGCGGAAGGTGCATCGATTCCTTCGGCACGTTGCGAATGAACCAGTCGGCCTGCTCGTCGGCGGTGGAACAGAAATAATAGAAGTGATAGGGCGCGTGCGGCAGGCCGGCGGCGCGAGCCTTGCGCCAGTATTCGTCGAAGCGCGGATCGACTATGTCCTTGCCTTCGGTCGCCTTGATGAAAACGAAGGAGACGCCGGATTGCCGCACCTTCGGCCAGTCCACGTCACCGTTCCACTTCGACACGTCGATGCCGTGCACCTTGTGTTGCTGGGGATTCTTGGGGCCGAAGTCCTGCGGGTCCTTGTCCTCGAAACGGGGCTGCTTGATGGAGGCCGTTTCCATGAAGTCATAACTGGTCGAGGTGCAGCCGCTGAGGGCGATCGTGACCGGCAGAAGGGCGTGAAGAAGCCACCGCATGGTTATTCCGTGAGATAGAATTCGAGGTCATGCCCCTGTTGCGGCGCGCGCACACGCAAATACAAAAGAGGCGCAAACCTCCTTTTGCCTCCATCATCCTTAAATATGCGTTATTTTCAACCGTCAGACGGTGTGTCAGATGCGAATTATCGCATGCCAGGCGTAACCGCGTCCGACGGTCCCGAACTCCAGCCGCCCGCCGACCCGTTCAAGTCGTGCTTCCAGAGCCTGTTTGAGGTCAGCCCTCGGAGTGACGTGGAAGCGGTCGAGCCAGGACTGGAGGAAACGCTTGAACCAGCCGGGAAGACCTTCCTGCTGGCCGAAATCGACCACATGCAGGGAGCCGCCGGGCTTGAGCGCCGCGAGGCTTGCGTCTATCGCCTTTTCCCAGTCCGGGATCATCGACAGGGCATAGGAAATCATCACCCGGTCGAAGCTGGAAACGCCGAATTCGCCTGCGGTGAAGGTCGTGGCATCGGCCACGGCAAGGACCGGTTCGGCCGTTTTGCCGCGGAAGTTGGCGCGGGCGGAGACGAGCATTTCCGCCGAGATATCAAGCCCGTATAGTTTGGCGGTGGGGTAAAGGCGATGGGCGAGAAGCAGGTTGCGGCCCGTGCCGCAGCCGACTTCAAGCAGGCTGCCCTCGCGCGGGACATCGAGCCGGGCGATCATTCGATCACGGCCGAACAGATAGTATTTGCGCGTCAGGTCATAGATGTGCCGCTGGTAGCGATACATGCTGTCCATGCGCTCAGCGTGATCGGCGTCGAGCCGGGCTCCGGCGACCATCAGGCTTTTCTCTCGTAGATGTGGAAACCACCATAGATGGCCGACCGGTCCTGCTTGTTGAGCTCCGCGGACCTTTCGGCATGGTAGGTCCACTGTTCCAGCAGGGTATCGGAAAGCCGTCCGTCCAGCACGCTCCTTTCGGCCGCCGTGCGGAAGATGACGCGGGCGCTGGGAGCGGCCGTGCGGGTGATTTCGCCCCAGAGGTCGTTGAGCTGGCGGTCGTTCATCCAGTCCTGCGCATCGAGCAGGATGTAGCGGTCGATGCTTGCCGCCGCCTTCTGCGCCAGGAGTTCGGTGAAGCTGGCGTGGTGAACGGTGACCCGGTTCGCATTGGCACGGATCGCCGGATAAAGCTCCGGCTTCAGATAGGTCGGAAGCGTGCCTTCATGCGGCTGCGGATAGCGGCGAGCAAAGGCCTGCCATGCGAAGTAGTTGTCCTTCAGCGGGAAATGACAGGCGAGCTTTTCGAGGCGGTGGCGCAGCACGGGGGCGATGGTGCCGCTCTCGGACATGCTGGCAAGCTCGTCATACTGCTGCGGCGGAATGCCGAGGCCGAAGAGGGAGCTCTTGCGGGCGGTGATCCAGCGGATCAGCGGCTTTTCGAACAGGGGGGCGATGCGATCGTCGAAGAACTGGCGCTGTTCGCGCAGCGAGCGCGTCTCGGTGATGTCGGTCAGCTTGACGCCATGGAGGCGGGCAACGATATGGCCCGCGCCGATGAAGCGGCCGAGCAGGCCGGTGCGATAGAAATTGCGGTTGAAGGCCGCGATACGGCGACGGCCGGTGACGCCGCGCTTGTTCCAGTAATCCCGTGTCTGCGCATCGAGGTTCGGCGCGATGAAGCGGTCATAGCTGCGAGAGTTGGAGCGGGTATTTTCCTGGGCGAAATGGTGCACCACGGCGGCGTGGTCAGGCAGGTGCCGGAAGGCGGCAAGCTTCAACCGGTTCAGCGCGACATGGTTTGGATTGAGATCGACGACATCGATGCTGGAAGGGCTGCGGGAAAGATAGGCCAGCATGTTGCAGCCGCCGGAGCCGATGGTGACGATGGAATGACCTTCGGCAAGTTGCATCGCCTCCATGTCGACCTCGGGATCCTCCCAGATCTGCGGATAGACGAGACCAGAGAAGAGCATGCCGAACAGCCGCTCGGACAATCCGTCCTTGGTCAGTGCCTTGTGCTGGAGGAGAGCGTTCTTGAGTTTCCGGTTTTTGCGAAAGCCGGCATCCGGTGCAACGTCGGTCATGTTCATTAGCCATCCATTGAACGTTGAGCGCGTGTAGCCCCCTGATGCAACAGTATGATGACGTTGGCTGTGGGGTGCTTGGGCCGCTTACGCGAAGCTCGTTCGAGACGACGGATAAAACGTGCGCCATCCGTTTCTTTCTCCTTTTTTGGGGTTTCACCGTCGAACGTTTCCTGATTGCATGGATGGGCAATCGGGAGGAAGCGCATGCGGTTGTTTGGCAGGATCATCCGGGGGCTGGTGCTTGCCCTTGTCATGTTCATCACGGCAATCATCTTTTGGCTGTCGTTTTCGCCTCCGGCTCTGCTGCTGGTCGGTACCGGCTACGCGGCAAAGATCGTCTGCTCGAATGTTTTTCTCGCAGGTCGGGACCAGGAAGAGGTTCTCGCCGTCGATGTGCAGGCGCCCGGTCATCCTCTGCTCAAGCTGGTGAATGTGGATGTGGACCGCGAAGCGGGAACCGTTACCGCGCGGCTTCTCGGCGCAATCGCTCCCAGTACCGCTGTCAGGCGGGATGGCCTCGGCTGCGCCAGCGTACCCGATGGGGCGACGCTGGAGGAAAGCGATCCGTCGCCTGCGCGCGGTCCAAGGCCGACCGTTTCGGATGCAGCCTGGCCTGCCGGGGAGGGCGGCGGGACCCCCAATCCTGCTATTGCCAGCCTGCTTACGGATCCCGCGCTCGCCGGCCCCGGCATGCGCGCCATCGTCGTTATCAAGGATGGCCGTATCGCGGGAGAGACCTATGGCAAGGGCTTTTCGGCCGAAACGCCTCTACTCGGCTGGTCCATGGCGAAGACCGTCAATGTGGCTGTTATCGGCAGGCTGGTCGGGGAGGGGAAGATCGGCCTTGATGACCGAGGGCTCTTTCCTCAGTGGAAAGACGATGACAGAGCCAACATTCGCGTTCGCGACCTTATGGGGATGCAGAGTGGCCTGGAATTCAACGAGGAGTACGGCGATGTCGCCGACGTGACACGCATGCTCTACCTTGAACCTGATATGGCTGCCTTTGCCGCCGACAAGCCGCTGGTGGCGAGGCGGGGAGAGGTCTTCAATTATGCATCCGGCTCCAGCGTTCTTCTTTCACGGATATGGATGGACCGCATCGGCGATACGTCCGAAGCTCTTGATTATCCGAAGACCGCTTTGTTTGCGCCACTTGGTATGACAAGCGCCGTGATGGAAGCCGATGCCGCCGGCACCTTCGTCGGCAGTTCCTATGTCTACGCGACAGCCCGGGACTGGGCGCGCTTCGGGCTCTTCCTGCTGCAGGATGGCGTGTGGAACGGCAATCGTCTGCTGCCCGAGGGCTATGTCGCCATGATTCAGCAGCCAACCATAGCCTCGAAGGGGCGTTTCACCGAAGGGCAGGCGTGGCAGGAGGGGCCGGGAGCGGCAGACGACAAAACCTTCGGCCTCCCGGATGACGCCTACTGGATACTGGGTCACGACGGGCAATCCGTCACCATCGTCCCGTCAGAGCGCCTCATCGTGGTTCGGCTCGGGTTGACGCCGTCGAAACTTGGCTATCAGCCCCAGAAACTGGTGAAGGCCGTTATGGACGGCCTTCGGTAGGATTTGCCGCTATCGGTTTGCCGATGCTCAGGGATCGAGGACGTCGAGCATGCCCTTGCGCTTTGCGTCGTAATAATAGCCGCGTGAGTAGAGGCGAACCGCGCCGTCATGGCTGTTGTCTGCGACCAGCCATGCGCCCTTCAGGTATTTGATCGCGTATTTGAGATTGGTTTCCGCATCGAACAGGCCAGAGGCCGGACCATCGTAACCCATGGACTTAGCAGTCGCGTATTTGATCTGCATGAGACCGTAGTGACCATTGTTGTAGGCGGCGGGATTGTAGGTGCTTTCGCGATTGACGACCCGATGGATCAGTGCTTCCGGCATGTCGTAGAATTTCGAGTATTTCTTGATCAGCGCATTGATCACTGTCGGACCGCTGGTTGCGGGCTTCATCGCCGGATCTTCGATGACTGGCGGCGGGCCGGGCGGAGAAATGTCGAACTGTTTGTCGAGCGCTGCAAGCGACATGCTGCCGGAGGGGGCCGCATAAGCAAGCGCGCCGCCCGGCTTCTGTGCCGGTACGATGGATTGGACTTCGGTCACCTCAGCCGGCAGAATCGTCGGCACGGCCACCGGCGCCGAATCCGGCAGGCTTGTCACCATGTTGGGCGATTCCGGCATCGAGGCGGTCTGGATCGTACCGCGCTGCTGGTTCGCCACCAGTTCCATGGCTTGTGCTGCCGGCATGGTCTGCGCGGCAGTAGCCAGCGCTGTAGCCTTCATGACCGGGATCGGGGCGGGTGTCTGGGTGCCGGGAATGATCGGCGGCGGTTCGTTCGAGGCATTGGGATCAACGACCGGTGTAAGGTCGTTGGCGACGGTGGCGGCTGCCGCGGTCTGTGTGCCGGGAGCAGCGGTGCCGGCAACCGGATTGGCCTTGAGTTCCTGCTTGGCTGCGTCTTCCATGCTGCTGGTACAACCCGCGAGGCCGACTAGCAGAATGGAGGCGAAACCCAGTTTTGCTCTCAGGTCTCTTTTTGCGATCATGCCGACATCCCAAGTAAAACTTAACACCGGTTAACGCGCATGCGCCGCCGTTAACCTTCTGGTGTCATAATGCATGGGCGGAATTGCGGCAAGCTTGCCACGTTCAGGCGGCTATCTTGCGGTAGCCTGCAGTTACTGCTCCAGCCGCAATGAGCAGCGTTCCGCCCGTCCGGTTGACGGCTTTTCTGACGGAATGCTTGCGAATGAAGCGCCGCGCGCGGTCCGCCAGCATGACATAGCTCAGACAGACGGCGATCGAGAGAGCGAGGAAGGTCGCTTCGAATATTACGACCTGATCGAGAAACGGCAGCGCCGGCGTCATGAATTGCGGCAGGAATGCGACGAAAAAGACAATGCTCTTCGGGTTTAGCGCCGTAACCGCGAAGGCATGCGCCATGATTCGAAACGGCTTTTCTTCCGGAAGGTTGTCGTTGTCCGCCACCGGACTGTCCCCGACGGGGGCTCTCCAAAGCCGGATGCCGAGATAGACCAGATAGGCGCCGCCGATCCATTTGAGGATCATGAAAGCTGTCGCGGAACCGGCGAGCAATGCGCCCAGCCCAAGCAGCGATCCCGTCATTGCGACAAAATCACCCAGTGCCACGCCAGTCACCGTCGCAAGCGCCGTCTTCCTGCCGTGTCCCAGTGCGTAGGACACGACGAGCAGTGTGGTGGGCCCCGGAATTGCCAAGAGAAAGGCAGAGGCGGCGGCGAAAGCGAGCCAGTGTTCGAACGACATGAGTCTTTCCTCCCAGGGAAAGAGCAAGCCAGCTTTCGCCGGCTCCGTCAATGCGCAGGGCGGTATTTCTGCCCCATGTAGTCCATCACTTCTGCGAACCACGGGGTAGACAGGTCGAAGGCCTTTCCACCCTTGATGCGGGGGAATTCGATGGTCCGAAGCTTGCCGCCCTGATCCTCGTCGTGACCGGTCACCCCGGACACCTTGTTCAGGCCGCTTTCGACGGCGAGGTCGACCATGCTCTGGATCAGGCGAAGGTCGTCGTAGTTCGCCGGGGCGGAGCGGGCGTAGTAACCGGACTTCTGAACCATGGAGCGTTCGGCATCGAGCAGCTTGGCGAAATGCTTCTGGAACCAGGAGCCGACGTTGATCGTATCGATTTTCACATGGCCGAAGGCGTCGCGCTTGACTTCCTCGCCGGCGGATTCGCGGTCTGCGACGATTTCCTCGAGACAGGCGCCTTCCGAAACGAAGAGCGTTACAAAGCCGGTGCGGTCCATGATCTCCTTCAGGCGGGTTGCTTCCGCTTCAAGGTCGAAGTGGGTTTCCGGCAGGTAGAGACCGTCGATGTTCTTCAGCTCCTGATTCATCATGAAGCCTTCGATGTATTCGTTGCCCTTGGTGCGCTGGATATAGGCGCGGGCGGTCGCGGCAGTCAGCCAGCCGCAATGACGGCCCATGACTTCATGGATGACCAGTGTACGCGGCGCAGCGCTTTGTTCGTTGGAGACGTGGTCGAAGAAACGGGCGCCGACATCTGCGGCCGTCCAGGCGCCGAGCGACTGCTTGATTGGCACGACGTCGTTGTCGACGGTCTTCGGCAGGCCGACGACGGTCAGGTTGTAGCCGTTGGCGCCGAGATAGGCTGCGAGGTCGGCCGCGGTGGTGTTGGTGTCATCGCCACCGATGGTGTGAAGAATGGTAACGCCATCGGCAGCAAGACGCTCGGCGGCGACGCGCAGCGGGTTCTCGCCTTCCTTGACAAGGCCGCGCTTCACGCAGTCGGCGGTGTTGGTCAGCTTGACGCGGCTGTTGCCGATCGGCGAGCCGCCATAGCGATGCAGGACGTGAGCCTTCTCGCGCATCGCGTTGGTGATCTCGATCTTGTAATCCATCAGAAGGCCGCGGAAGCCGGACTTGTAGGCGATGATGTCGATATCGGGAGCGATGTCGGTGTAGCGCTCGATCAGTCCGCCGACCGCGGACGAGAGACAGGGTGCCAAGCCGCCTGCGGTCAACATTGCAACTTTCTGTTTGGCCATCAGTCCTCCTTCGGCATCCCTTGGAGCCGTCAATAAAACGTTTTTCCGGGCGAATGGATGCGATAGTCAGGGCAAGCTGTAAAGCAAAAAAATCAAGAAATCCGGGCATTTCGGTGCTTCGGAAAAGGAATGCTACCGCAAGTGCGAATATAATCGTTTCAAACAGGACATGCGCGCAAAGCGTGTTGTGGAAAAGGCGAAGGGCAGTTGGCGTATGGCTGACGGGAAGACTTTCGTCCGGCTTTCACCGATCAAGATCAGCGCGTCGCTTCAGTTATTCGGAACCGAACGTGAATAAAGTTTAATGCTATGGAAGGGCTGCGCATCTTGCTTTTTCGGCCGGGATTTGGTCATGCTGCAGCATGATTTTCGATTTCGCCTGTGAACAGATAGCATCGTTGTGGGACCGTTTGCTGGGCGCTGTCGGCGACGCGGCTGGCAGTGTGCTGTCCGGGGTGATCGAAGCAGTACGCACCGCTTTCGAGGGCGACCCCGAAACGCGCCGCAAGGTTTCCTTCTCCGTGGCGATCATCGCGCTTTCGGCAAAGATGGCCAAGGCCGATGGTATCGTCTCCGAAGCCGAGGTTGCCGCGTTCCGCAAGATATTCGAGTTTCCCCCGGAAGAAGCGCGCAACGTTGCGCGGCTCTACAATCTCGCCCGTCAGGACGTGGCCGGTTACGAGGCCTATGCGCAGAAGCTGGCGAGCCTCTGCCGGACCTGCGATCAGCAATGCCCGGTGCTTGAGGATATCGTCGACGCACTGTTCCACATCGCCAAGGCCGACGGTATGCTGCACGAGAAGGAACTCGCCTTCCTGTCGCGCATCGCCGAGATTTTCGGTGTGTCGGAAGAGCGTTTCGAGGCGATTACCGAGCGTCATGTCTATCTCGACGGGGATCCGTACGGCGTTCTCGGCGTTGATCCGTCCGATGATTTCGCCACGATCCGCAAACGCTATCGGGCGCTGGCGGCTGAGCATCATCCCGACCGTCTGCATGCGCGGGGTATTCCGACCGAGTTTCACGCGGTCGCCAATCACCGCATGGCGAAGTTCAATGCCGCCTATTCCGCGATTGAGAAAGCACGTCGCGCCGCATGAGCCTTTTCAATGCCGATTACCGGGCCGCCTGTGTGCTGCCTTCGCCCAACCATGGCGAGCGCGCCAATGGTGTTCGTCCCGATATCATCCTCCTGCACTATACTGGCATGCCTTCGGAAGAGGGTGCACTCTCCTGGCTCTGTAGCCCGGAGAGCCAGGTGTCGAGCCACTACTTCGTGCATGAGGATGGACGGGTCGCGCAGCTCGTGTCCGAGGAGCGTCGCGCCTGGCACGCGGGCAAGAGTTTCTGGGCCGGCGAAACCGATATCAATTCGCGTTCCATCGGTATCGAGATTGCCAATGCGGGTCATCCCGCCGGTCTTCCCGCGTTTTCGGATAAACAGATCGCGGCGGTCATCGAATTGTGTCTCGATTGCGGCCAGAGGCTCGATATCCGGCCTGAACGGGTGCTCGGGCACTCCGATGTGGCCCCGGTTCGCAAGGTCGATCCGGGTGAAAATTTCCCCTGGGGCAAGCTCCATGCCGCGGGTGTCGGCCATTTCGTCGAGCCGGTGCCGGTCTCCGGCGGACGCTTCTTCCAGAAGGGAGAAAGAGGGCAGCCGATAGAGGCGTTGCAGTCGATGCTGTCCCTTTATGGCTATGATATTGATATCACCGGCGAATATTCGGAAAAGACCGAAGGCGTGGTCGCTGCTTTCCAGCGGCATTTCCGCCCCGCGCTGGTGGATGGCGTCGCCGACATGTCCACTATCGAGACGCTGCACAGGCTGCTTTCCACTTTGCCGCGATACGCCTGAAACGGGCGGTATGAGCACCCCGTTTTGCGGGTGCCTTTAAACGTGCGAAACGCCAATTTGTTGCATCGCCACACGAATTCCCAATTTCGACGTTCTAAAGATCGCACTGAACAGCGGCGCTGTGTTCCGTAAAAATCGGATTGCGATCGCAAATATCAACGATGAGGGCAAGTGCGGCGCCTGATCCGGCAGGACAGGTGAACAGGGTAGATTTGCGTCCAAGAAGGACGATCCGTCTTGCCACTCTGGTTCGGAGACTGAACTTCCACATGATAAGACGAGTTGTTGCTGCTGCGGCATGCCTTGCTATTCTTTTGTCCTCTTCCATGGCGGCATTCGCAGCTGAAAAGGAGCAACATGAACAGACATTCAAGCTTCCCTTCAAGAAAACCGCAACCGAAGCAGGATATGCAGCGCCTTCCTTCTCCAACAGTCCTTATACCAATCTGATTTCCAAATACGCCAAGACCTACGGGGTTCCGGTGGCGCTCGCCCATGCCGTGGTGCGCATCGAGAGCAATTTCAATCCGAAGGCCCGTGGCGGCGCCGGGGAGATCGGCCTCATGCAGATCAAGCCGACAACTGCCCGCATGATGGGGTATTCGGGCTCGAGCAAGGGCCTTTACGATCCCGAGACCAACATTCGCTACGGGATGAAATATCTGTCGATGGCCCATGAACTCGGCGATGGCCGGACCTGTTCTACCATTCTGAAGTACAATGCCGGTCACGGCGCCAAGCGCATGAATCCGGTTTCCAAGCGTTACTGCGGAAAGGTTCAGGCCCTGATCGGCTCCCTGTGATCGCGACGCGACAACGACGTGCAAGCGAAGGGTTGCCATGCTATCGAGAACCTTGGAATCGAGGGGAAGTGCATGGCAACACATTTCGAGTTTATCGTCATTGGCCGAGGCATGATGGGGGCGGCGGCTGCTCGCCATCTCACGCTGGAGGGCAAACGGGTCGCATTAATCGGCCCGGAAGAGCCTGTTGACCGGCTGGCGCATCAGGGTGTTTTCTCCAGCCACTACGACGAAGCCCGCATTACCCGCACTTTCGATGACAATCCGGTGTGGAGTCAGCTCGCGTCACGTTCCATCGAACGTTACGACGAACTGGAAAGCCGGAGCGGGATCCATTTCTACACCGAGGCTGGCTGCCTGTTTTCCACGCCGCTGCCGGGTGAGGAGGGCTATATGGCCCGGGCCGTCGAGGTGTCGAAGCGTCTGGATCTCGATGTCGAGCTGATCGCTTTTGATGATCTGGCGATGCGCTTCCCGCATATGTGTTTCCCCGACGGGCATTCCGGTTATTTCGAGCGGCGCAATGCTGGTCATGTCAACCCAAGAGCGCTGGTGCGTGCGCAGGCCTTGATGGCGGAGCGCCAGGGCGCGCAACTGATTGCCGAGACGGCAGTTTCCGTTTTGCAGAGTGCCGCAGGTGTCGAGGTGCGCACGGCCGAGGGCGGGATGTACACCGCAGCCAGGGTGCTGGTTGCTGCTGGTGGTTTTACCAATCTTTGCGGGCTGTTGCCGCAGCCGGTCGACATGCGGGCGACCGCGCGCACCATCGTCTTCTTTGAACTGGATGATAAGCGGCAGGCGGAATTTTCGGCTATGCCATCCTCGGTCGTCTTTGCGGAGCGGGATGAGGATCTTGTCTATATTCTTCCTCCTGTCCGCTATCCCGACGACAAGATTTACCTGAAGATCGGCGGCGACAGCGAGAAGACGGCTTTCGAGGACCTTCCGTCCATCGGCGGCTGGTTTCGGTCGGAGGGAGACGCGGAGGAAGCCCGCAAGCTCGAGCGCATCGCCGTGTCGCTGATGCCGGGGCTTGAGGGTGCGCCGACGACGAGCGGGGCCTGCATTGCGTCGTTCACCCGCACCACCTATCCCTATATTGGATTTACCTCCTTGCCGGATGTCGCGGTGCTGACCGGCGGCAATTTCGTTGCCGCGAAATGTTCGGACGAGTTGGGACGGCTTGGCGCACGGTTGATTATCGATGGCGCCTTGTCGGAAAGCGATTTTGCCGAAGAACTTCGGCCGGTGTTTTTGTGAAAGTGATTCCGCCTGTGGCCGCAGGATTTTGAAAAATATCGATAATTGCGCAATTTAAGGCAGGGGCGCGACATGGTTGGAAGCTACAGGCATATCGTCATCGGTCGCGGCATGATGGGTGCCGCAGCGGCCCGCCATCTCGCTTCGCAGACGGACGGCGTCGTCCTGATCGGACCGGATGAACCGGCTGATGCTGCAAGCCATGACGGTGTTTTCGCGAGCCATTACGACGAAGCGCGGATCACCCGAACCATCGATCCCGATCCGGTCTGGGCGAGGCTCGCTAACCGTTCGATTGGCCGTTACGGCGAGATTGCCCGGGAGAGCGGCGTCGAATTCTATTACGAGACGGGTTGCCTGATCGTTGGGCCGAAGCGGGGCGGGGCCAATTCCTATGTCGGCAATGTCTGTGGGGCGGCGGAAGCGCTCGGCGTTCCCGTCGAGATGCTGAGCGATGCAACTCTGTCCGAACGCTTCGGCTATTTCAGTTTCGGTACGGGTTGCGAAGGGGTCTACGAGGCGGCGAATGCTGGCTACATCAACCCGCGCCGGCTGGTCGAAGCGCAATCGAAGCTCGCCCGGAAAGCCGGAGCCCAACTGATTGCTGATACGGCAGTTACAGTACGGGAGGAGGCCGGAGGGGTCGTCGTGACGACTGCCGGAGGCCTTGAGATCCGGGGTGAGCAGGTGCTGGTTGCGGCCGGCGGATTTTCCATTGCGGAAAATCTCTTGCCGCGTTCGCTTGATCTGAAAGTTTATGGGCGCACGGTGGCCTTCTTCGAAATCGCGGAGGTCGATCTTGACGCCTATGCGGGCATGCCGTCGCTGATCCATGAGCCCGAGGATCCTCTCGACCACATCTATCTGCTGCCGCCAGTGCGCTATCCCGACGGCAAGACCTATCTGAAAATCGGCGGTGACCCCGACGACCTGCATCTTGCGACCGAGCCCGATATCCGCGCGTGGTTCCGTCGTGGCGGTCGGGAGACGACACGGCGGCATCTCAAGCGTGTCCTCGACGGCCTCGTGCCGGGTCTTCTCCATGCTCCCGTGACAATGGGTGCTTGCGTCACGTCCTTCACGCCCGGCAATTACCCCGCCATCGGTTTTGCGAGTGACAGGATCGCGGTGCTCAGCGGTGGGTGTGGCGCTGCGGCCAAGAGTTCCGACGAGATCGGGCGGCTGGGCGCGGAGTTGATGCTTCACGGGCGGATCGTGGATGAGGCCTATGATCCGGTTTTTACGCCGGTTTTCCTCTGATCGGTCGCAGAGCGCCTCTTTCTGCTGCTGGTACCCGCATTTTTGGTGGCAATCGCGCGCTTGCTCGTCTAAGGACGCGGTGCCAGTTGGCCGGGCAGCCGCGCTTTACCAATGCCGAAAGGCGGTAAGGTGAGGAAAGTCCGGGCTCCACGGAAATACGGTGCCGGATAACGTCCGGCGAGGGCGACCTCAGGGAAAGTGCCACAGAAAGCAAACCGCCCTGCACGCAGGGTAAGGGTGAAAGGGTGGGGTAAGAGCCCACCGCGTCGCTGGTGACAGGGACGGCACGGTAAACCCCACCGGGAGCAAGACCGAATAGGGATGACGCGGGGCGCGCAAGCGTCTACAGCCTGTTTCCGGGCCAGTCATCCGGGTGGGTTGCGCGAGGCAGCGTGCAAACGCTGTCCCAGATGAATGGCTGCCACGTTCCGGGCGACCGGAGCCATACAGAACCCGGCTTACAGGCCAACTGGCAATTTCCCGCCGCCCCATTCCGCCATGAGTGGCGAGGGCAATTTAACCTGCTGAAAAAATGTCGCATTTGGCAGGCTTTCGTCTCCAGCCTCGATCAAGCTTCGGGATCAAAAAGGCACCCGCCGGCGGCTTCTCCTAACCATTCGTTAAGCTTAACCGCTTATCAATAATTGAATCCCGGAAGGGATCGGAAATGCCCCGTCCCATTGACGCCCATGTTGTCCCATGTTATCCCATTCGCATACCGTTGAGGGGCCGATGAAGGTCCGGAATTTCAAGGTCGAAGGCGAACTGGCCGCGAAAGCGGAGCGGGGTCTGGCTTGTGGACTTGAAGTGTCTGTGGCGGTCGGGTTTTCGAGTTCAGGAGGGTCGTCTGTCGGCTCTCGCTTCAGGGGAGTAGCGGTCGATAATCATGAACCGCTTCCTGTCCAATGCGATAAACAGGATCGATGCGAAGGGGCGTGTGTCTGTCCCGGCGGTGTTTCGTTCCGTGCTCGCGCAGCGCGATATTCAGGAGCTTTACTGCTTTCAGGATTTCGTGTTTCCGGCCATCAGTGTCGGTGGGCCGGATGTTCTGGAGCGGTACGAGCGGCAGATCGCGAACGAGGATCCTTTTTCCCGGGAGGGGAACGAGATGTCGCTGCTGGTTCACGGCGGTGGCGTCTTCATGAAACTCGACGCCGAAGGGCGTCTGATGGTCACGGATTTCATCCGGGACTTTACGGGCATTACGACGGAAGTCTGTTTCGTCGGGCGCTCGGATCACTTTCAGCTTTGGCAACCGCAGGCGTTTCAGGAAGTGCAGGCGGCGGCAAGAGAGGAGCGCAGACTGCGAGGGCTGCGGGCTCCATAGGACGGGGAAACGGAATGGTGGCGAATTCAGGCGGAGGTTCAACTGAAGCCGAAGGCGGACCGGTTCGCCACATTCCGGTTCTTCTCAGTGAAGTGCTTGGTGCGCTCGAGCCCCGTTCGGGTAAAGTCATTCTCGATGGTACTTTTGGGGCTGGTGGCTATACATCAGCCATTCTCGATGCTGGTGCCGACGTGATCGCGCTCGACCGCGATCCGACGGCGATTGCTGCTGGGAAGGCCCTTGTCGACGCGCGCGGCGGCCATCTGGTGCTGCATCATACGCCGTTTTCCCGACTGGCCGATTTCGCGCCGGCTGGTGGGCTCGATGGCGTCGTTCTCGATATCGGCGTTTCCTCCATGCAGATCGATGAAGCCGAGCGCGGCTTCTCCTTCCAGAAAAACGGACCGCTCGACATGCGCATGTCGGGGGTGGGGGTATCGGCCGCCGATGTCGTCAATCGGGCGAAGGTCGGCGATCTCATTCGCATCTTCGGTTTTCTCGGTGAGGAAAAACAGGCCGGCCGCATTGCGCGCGCTATCGAAAAGCGCCGGGCGAACGAGCCGTTCCGCACCACGCGGGATCTCGCCGGACTGATCGAGATCGTGACGCCTCGCAAGGCCAAGGACAAGATCCATCCGGCGACGCGCGTGTTTCAGGCGCTGCGCGTCTTCGTCAATGACGAACTCGGCGAACTTGCCCAGGCGCTGTTTGCCGCCGAAAAGGCTTTGAAGCCGGGCGGGCGGCTGGTGGTCGTCACCTTCCACTCGCTGGAAGACCGGATCGTCAAGAAATTCTTCTCGGAGCGTTCCGGCAAGGCTGCCGGCTCGCGTCACATGCCGATGCTGACGGCGAAGGCCGCAATCTTCGAACCGGTCGGCAAGGGCATGGTTTCCGCCAGCGAAGCAGAGGCGGACATCAATCCCCGGGCGCGGTCGGCCAAGCTTCGCGCTGGCATTCGCACGACGGCTCCCGCCGAGAAACCGGATTTCGCCATTTTCGATTTGCCCGACCTCGCCAGTCTCGACAGGATCGGAGGGTAAACCATGCTCAGGACTTTCGACCTCGTGATGATCGGTGCCATGGCTGCCGCGGCGGCCGTGACCTATCAGATCAAACATCGCACGGATAACAAGCTAGAGGAAGTTCGGCAGATCGAGGCCGAGATCAAGCTTGAAAAGGACACGATTGAACTCCTGAAGGCCGACTGGGCGCTGCTGACCCAACCGAATAGGCTCGATCGGTTGATCAAGCTTTATGGCGCCGAGCTTCAGCTCCAGCCGACTGCGCCGGAGCAACTCGTCCGGCCGGTGGAACTGCCGATGATGAAGGCCGATGTGCCA
Organism: Shinella sp.; assembly: GCA_003248775.1. Lineage (GTDB taxonomy): Bacteria > Pseudomonadota > Alphaproteobacteria > Rhizobiales > Rhizobiaceae > Allorhizobium. The sequence continues at coordinate 183,332 of QFQX01000001.1, forward strand.
CGGCCAGTGGTGGCCGAAGGCAAGAAGAGTTCGGATCCGGTATCGGATCTCATTACAACCGGATCGGTGCAGCGCTGATGACTTTTCTTTCGCGAATCATGCTGTTGAAGAGCCAGGCTCACTTCTCGGCCGATGTTCACCGTGCCGGTGCAACGATGAACGGGACGTTCAAGGGAACCGGCAAGCGCAAGACCGAAATGGCGCGCAAGCGCGTCGGTCTGATGATCGCAGGCTTCGCCGTCGCCTATGCGATCATCGGCGGGCGGCTGGTGCAGTACGGTTATGCTAATCCGGAAACTGTTTCCAGCATTCTGCCGGCCGACCGTCTGATGGCTTCGCGTCCCGATATCGTCGATCGCAACGGCGAGGTTCTGGCGACAGACATCCGAACGGTGTCGCTGTTTGCCGAACCCAACAAGATCGTGGATGCGGACGAGGCGGTGGAGAAGCTCGCGACCGTCCTGACCGACCTCGACATCAAGGGCACCTACAAGAAGCTCGCCAATCCGCAATCGCATTTCCAGTGGCTGCGTCGCCAGCTTACGCCGAAGCAGCAGAGTCAGATCCTTGCGCTCGGCATTCCCGGCATCGGTTTCCGTCCTGAGAAGCGTCGCTTCTATCCTGGCGGCTCTACCGCGTCCCACATCGTCGGCTACGTCAATATCGACAACCGCGGCATGTCGGGTATGGAAAAATACATCGACAACCAGGGGATGGCTGACCTGCGCGCGCTCGGCATGACCAGCGACACGCCGCTCGAGCCCGTGAAGCTGTCGATCGACCTCAGGGTGCAGAATATCCTGCACGACGTGGTTTCCGAGGCGATCACGAAGTTCGAGGCGTTGGGCGCCGGCGGTGCTATTCTCGATGTTCGCACCGGCGAAGTGCTGGCCATGGTCTCGATGCCTGATTTCGATCCGAACAATCCGGCTGCCAGCGCTCAGGAAGGCTGGCTCAACCGCATGTCGAACGGCACGTTTGAAATGGGCTCGACCTTCAAGTCCTTCACGCTGGCAATGGGACTGGACGAGGGGAAGGTGACGCTCAACTCCACGGTCGATGCACGCTATCCCATCCGCATAGGCGGCTTCACCATCAAGGACTTTCACGGCAAGAACCGTGTTCTGAGCGTGCCGGAAATCTTCCAGTACTCCTCCAACATCGGCACCGCGAAGATCGCCGACATGGTGGGAACGGATGCCCACAAGGAGTTTCTGAAGAGGCTCGGCCTGACGACGCGAATGAAGACGGAACTGCCTGAGGTCGCCATGCCCAGCCAACCGCGCGAATGGAAGAAGATCAACTCGATCACCATTTCGTTCGGTCACGGTGTCTCGACGACACCGCTGCAGACGGCTGTAGCCGGCGTGGCGCTGGTCAATGGCGGCAAGCTGCTTCCGCCGACCTTCCTGCCGCGCACGCAGGAAGAGGCGGATCAGATTGCCGAACAGGTTATCCAGCCTTCAACCAGCAAGGACATGCGTTTCCTGTTCGAATGGAACGGCGTCAAGGGTTCCGGCCGAAATGCGCGTGTCGACGGTTTCAACGTGGGCGGCAAGACCGGTACGGCGGACAAGGTCGTCAACGGTCGTTATGTCGGTGACAAGAACTTCAACGCCTTCCTTTCCGCCTTTCCGATCGACAATCCCCGCTATGTCGTCCTGACCGTCATCGACGAGCCCAAGACGGACAAGGGCAATGGTGCTGCGCTCGCCGGTACGTCGGCTGCGCCCATGGTTGCGGAAATCATCCGCAGAAGCGCCGCAATTCTCGGTGTAGAACCGAAATTCGGGGAAGACGGTTCTTCCTTGCTCGTTTCTTATTAAGCAGGCTTAAATTTATGCGGCGATTCGGGGGAAGCGCCTCTGAGATTGGACAAGTATCGATGTTTTTGCGGGATCTGGTGAGCGGCGAATATCAGGATCAGGTCGGCAAGGCGGGAAAATCCGTCGGTGAAATTGCAATTTCCGGTATCACCGCAGACAGTCGCAAGGTCGAGCCGGGAATGCTGTTCGTCGCGCTTTCCGGTACGAAGGCAGACGGTGCGGCTTACGTGGCCGATGCGGTTTCGCGTGGCGCAGCTGCTGTTGCTGCCGGCCATGCCGTGGAAGCCTCCGTTCCTGTCTTCGTGGTCGATAACCCGCGCCGGTTTCTGGCTCTTGCGGCCGCACGCTTCTTCCGGCGGCAGCCGGAAACCATGATTGCGGTGACGGGAACCGCCGGCAAGACTTCCGTTGCCTCCTTTACACGTCAAATCTGGGTCGAGGCCGGCTATCCGGCGGCACAGATCGGAACGACGGGCGTCGTGTCACCCACTCGCAACGAATATGGTTCGTTGACCACGCCCGACCCTGTCGGTCTTCACAAGCTTCTTGCCGAACTCGCCGACGAGGGTGTCACCCATGCCGCGATGGAAGCCTCCAGCCACGGTCTCGACCAGAGCCGTCTCGACGGCGTGAAGCTTGCCGCGGCCGCCTTCACCAATCTCGGTCGCGATCACATGGATTACCATCCGACGATCGAGGACTACATGGCCGCCAAGATGCGGCTCTTCGATAGGTTGCTCCCGAAAGGATCTCCGGCGGTGATCTTCGCTGACGATCCGTGGTCGGCGGAAGCGATCCGTGTGGCGACGGAGGCCGGTCACGACGTGCGCACCGTTGGTCGCAACGGCACCTTTCTGTCGCTCAAGCGGGTCGAGCATTTCCGACACAAGCAGGTTGCCGAGGTCCATGCCGGTGACGAGATCCACGAAGTGCATATTCCGCTCGCAGGTGATTTCCAGATCGCCAATGCGCTGGTCGCCGCTGGCCTTGCCATTTCGACCGGTGTCGCGGTTCCGGTCGCTCTGAAGGCGCTGGAAAAGCTCGTCGGGGCTTCGGGTCGTCTGGAACTCGTCGGGAACAGCAAGAACGGCGCACTGGCCTATGTCGATTATGCCCACAAGCCCGATGCGCTGGAGAATGTGCTGAATTCGGTGCGCCCGTTCACCACGGGCCGGGTGATCGTCGTCTTCGGCTGCGGTGGAGATCGCGACAAGGGCAAGCGTCCGATCATGGGCGAGATCGCCTGCCGACTGGCGGATATCGTCATCGTGACCGATGACAATCCGCGTTCCGAAGTTCCGGCTGTCATCCGCTCGGAAATCATGGCGGCGGCACCGAAGGGAATTGAGATCGGCGACCGGTCGCAGGCCATCCGCGCCGGCGTCGCCATGCTGTCGGCGGGGGACACGCTTGTCGTGGCCGGCAAGGGGCATGAGGAGGGGCAGACGGTGGGCGATGTGACGCTGCCGTTCTCTGACCACACCGAACTGCGCAAGGCATTGGAGGAATTCGAACATTGACGTTTCTTTGGACGACCCGCGACCTCATCGACGCCATGGACGGCCGTCCGTTCGGCACTCTGCCGGAGGGCATTACCGGCATTTCGATCGACAGCCGGACGATTACTCCGGGAGAAGCTTTCTTCGCGATCAAGGGTGACCGCGTCGACGGTCATGATTTTGCGAGCCTCGCCATTGCCAACGGCGCTTCGCTGCTGGTCGTCAGCGAAGCCAAGCTTCCGGCGCTCGGCCGTCTCGTCGTGCCAATGATCGTGGTCGAGGATGTGCTGGGCGCGCTGCAGAAGCTCGGGATTGCCGCTCGTGATCGCAGTTCCGCTACCGTGATCGCGGTTACCGGTTCCGTCGGCAAGACGACGACCAAGGAAATGTTGCGCCTCGCTCTCTCTCCGTCCGGCAATGTGCATGCGGCGGTTGCCTCGTTCAACAATCACTGGGGCGTGCCGCTGACGCTCGCCCGCATGCCGGTCGATACGCGTTTCGGCGTCTTCGAGATCGGCATGAACCATGCCGGCGAAATCGCACCGCTTTCCCGCATGGTGCGGCCCGACGTTGCCATCGTCACGACCATTGCCCCCGCCCATCTCGGCAATTTCGCAAGCATCGAGGAGATCGCGGCTGCAAAAGCCGAGATTTTCGATGGTCTCGAGCCGGGTGGTGACGTAATCCTCAATCGCGATAACAACCAGTTCGATTTTCTGGAACACGCGGCCCATACTGCGGGCATTGAGAACGTTCATTCCTTTGGCCAGCATGCCAAGGCGGAGTTCCGGCTTGCCGAGTTCGACGGCGCTGCCGAAAGCTCTACCGTATGGGTCTGTTTTGGCGGTGAGACGCGCGAGGTGACGCTTGGCGCCCCCGGACGTCATATCGCGGAAAACGCCGTTGCCGTGCTTGCCGCGGTATCACTGGTCGGCGCCGATATGGATGCCGCCATCGAGGCCTTGCAGGGGCTTTCCGCCGTCAAGGGACGCGGCGCTCGCCATCGGCTGATGATCGAGGGCGCGACCTTCACGCTGATCGATGAGAGCTACAATGCCAATCCCGCCTCCATGCGCGCGGCCATCGCTGTGCTCGCTGCTGCCCAGCCGGAAGGTGAGGGACGACGGATCGCGATTCTCGGCGACATGCTGGAAATGGGTGAGTTTTCGCAGGCGGTCCATGCCGAACTGGCAAGCCCGCTGCTTGCTGCGGGTATCGAGCATGTGTGGCTGGCCGGTCCTGAAATGGTCGCGCTTCGCGATGCGCTGCCCGAAAGCGTCGATCTCGTCTATCTCGAGACCACGGCCGAACTTGCGGCTTTCGTCACGGCATCTGTCGCTCCCGGCGACGTATTGATGGTGAAATCGTCTCTTGGCCTTGGTTTCGGCAAGATCGTTGCTGCTCTTCTTGACAAGTATCCGGCCGTGCCCGACACGGGGCGCCAAAATTAATAAGAGCTTTCGGAAAGGGCTCCAATGCTGATCTGGCTTGTGGAACTGGCGAACCACTTTCAATTCTTCAACCTGTTCCGGTACATCACGTTCCGCACGGGTGCTGCTCTGTTCACCTCCGCCCTTGTCGTCTTCCTGTTCGGGCCGGCCATGATCGCATCGCTGCGCGTCCGACAGGGCAAGGGGCAGCCGATCCGCGCCGACGGGCCGCAGACCCATTTCAAGAAGGCCGGGACGCCGACCATGGGCGGCCTGATGATCCTCGCCGGCATCGTGGTCTCGTCACTGCTGTGGGCCGACCTTTCCAACGTCTATGTGGTCTGCACGCTGCTGGTAACGCTCGGTTTCGGTGCCATCGGTTTCTATGACGACTACCTTAAGGTGACCAAGCAGACGGAGAAGGGCTTTTCCGGCAAGGCCCGTCTCGGCATCGAATTCGTCATTGCCGGCATTGCCGTCTATTTTATGATGAGGACATCGTTGATGTCTGCGCCGCAGGGCTCCACCTTCGGGTCCTCCATCGCCTTTCCCTTCTTCAAGGACTTCCTGATCGATCTCGGCATCTTCTTTGTGCTGTTCGGAGGCTTCGTGATCGTCGCGGCAGGTAATGCCGTCAACTTGACCGATGGTCTGGACGGACTTGCCATCGTTCCGGTGATGATCGCCGCCGCCTCGTTCGGCGTGATCGCCTATGTCGCGGGCAATGCGGTTTTTGCCAACTATCTGCAAATCAATTTCGTGGTCGGCACCGGCGAACTGGCTGTGGTGCTCGGAGCGGTGATCGGAGCGGGGCTTGGTTTCCTGTGGTTCAATGCGCCGCCGGCAGCCATCTTCATGGGTGATACCGGTTCGCTCGCCCTTGGCGGCCTGATCGGCTCGGTTGCCGTCGCCACCAAGCACGAAATCGTCATGGCGATCATCGGCGGCCTGTTCGTTGCGGAGACATTGTCGGTCATCATCCAGGTCGGATACTTCAAGATGACCGGCAAGCGCGTGTTTCTGATGGCGCCGATCCATCACCATTTCGAAAAGCTCGGCTGGACGGAAAGTCAGGTCGTTGTCCGCTTCTGGATCATTGCCGTCGGCCTTGCCATGCTCGGCCTTTCCACCCTGAAGCTGCGGTGAGGCTGCGATGATCCCGGCCACCACCTTCAAGGGCAAGAAGGTCGCACTCTTCGGTCTCGGCGGTTCAGGCCTTGCCACGGCCAAATCCCTTGTCGCGGGCGGGGCCGATGTCATCGCCTGGGACGACAATCCCGATAGCGTCGCCAAGGCTGCCGGCGAAGGCGTCTTCACTCGTGACCTGCACGACATAGACTGGAAATCGGTATCGAGCTTCGTGCTCTCGCCGGGGGTGCCGCTCACCCATCCGAAGCCGCATTGGTCCGTGGCGCTTGCCAGAGCCGAAGGCGTCGAGATTATCGGCGATGTCGAGATCTTCGTGCGGGAGCGCCGAGCGCATGCGCCGCATTGCCCGTTCATTGCGATCACCGGCACGAACGGCAAGTCCACGACCACCGCGCTGATCGCCCATATCCTTTCCGCGAGCGGTCGCGACGCGCAGCTCGGTGGCAATATCGGCCGCGCGGTGCTGACGCTCGATCCGCCGCAGGACGGCCGGTTCTTCGTGGTCGAGTGCTCGTCCTACCAGATCGATCTTTCGCCGACGCTCAACCCGACCGCCGGTATTCTGCTCAACGTCACGCCCGATCATCTCGACCGCCATGGTACGATCCAGCATTACGCCGATGTCAAGGAGCGGCTGGTCGCGGGCAGCGATACGGCCATCGTCGGCATGGACGACAGCTACAGCGAACTGATTGCCGACCGCGTCGAGCGCGCGGGAACGAAGGTTGTCCGCATTTCCAAGCGCCAGCCGCTTGCGAGCGGTCTCTATAATGACGCGCATCGCATCATCGAGGCGCATGGCGGAGCGACGTCTGTTCTTGCCGATCTCAACGGCATCCAGACATTGCGCGGCGCTCACAATGCCCAGAACGCGGCAGCCGCGATTGCCGCCTGCCTTGCTGCTGGTGTATCTGCGGACGAGGTTCGGGCGGGGCTTCAGTCCTTTGCCGGCCTGAAGCATCGTATGCAGCCGGTCGGTCGTCGGGGCGACGTCGTCTACGTCAATGATTCGAAGGCGACCAATGCCGAAGCGGCAGCGCCCGCGCTGTCGAGCTATGACCGGATCTACTGGATTGCCGGTGGATTGCCCAAGGAAGGCGGCATCACCAGCCTTGCATCTCTTTTTCCGCGCATCGCCAAGGCCTATCTGATCGGCGAGGCGGCTTCCGCCTTTGCGGTCACGCTCGGTGAAACGGTTCCTTATGAAATTTCCGGCACGCTCGATCTCGCTGTCGCCCATGCCGCGGCTGATTCGGCTGCCGATGGCGGTCCGGTTGCCGTGATGTTATCCCCGGCTTGCGCAAGCTTCGACCAGTACAAGAACTTCGAAGTGCGCGGCGATGCCTTTGTCGGCCATGTCGCCGCCCTCGACGGTGTGACGATGCTGGTCGACGTGCCAACAGGAGGCAAATGATATGGTGAGCCGCGCGGAGAGGGGACCCGTCGCAGACTGGTTCTGGACGATCGACCGTTTGTTCATGATCACCTTCATTCTGTTGATGGGGATCGGTTTCATGCTCTCCTTCGCGGCGTCGCCCGCGGTTGCGGAGAGGCTCGGGCTCGACAGTTTCCACTTCGTCAAGCGTCACGCAGCCTTCATGCTGCCGGCTATCGGGGTGATGATCGGCCTGTCCTTCCTCAGTCCACGTCAGGTCAGGCGAACGGCCATGGTGTTGCTGGCGGTGTCTCTGGCGATGATGATCCTCGCGCTTTTCTTCGGGGTCGAGGTAAAGGGTGCGCGGCGCTGGATCACGATTGCGGGCATCTCCATCCAGCCTTCGGAATTCATGAAGCCGGCTTTCGTCATCATCTGCGCCTGGCTGTTCTCCGAGCATGCGCGCCAGCCGGAAATTCCTGGCAATCTGTTTGCCATCATCCTGTTCGGCATCGTTGCGGCGCTGCTGATCGCCCAGCCTGACCTTGGCCAGACCATTCTGACCTCGGTGGTGTGGGGCGGCATGTTCTTCATGGCGGGCGTGCCATGGTTCTGGATCTCGCTGCTCGGCGGTCTCGGCGCCGCCGGTATCTTCGGGGCTTATTTGACCCTGCCGCACGTTGCCGGCCGTATCGACCGGTTCCTCACCGGCGAGGGCGATACCTTCCAGGTGGATACCGCTCGCGAGGCGATTATCCGTGGCGATTGGTTCGGACAGGGGCCGGGCGAAGGCATCGTCAAGCGGATCATTCCCGACAGCCATACCGACTTCATCTTCTCCGTCGCGGCGGAAGAGTTCGGCATCATCTTCTGCATGGTGCTCGTGTCGATCTTCGCCTTCCTGGTGATCCGCGGGCTCAGCCATGCCTTCAAAGAGCGCAACGACTTCAACCGTTTCGCGGTCGCCGGCCTCGTGCTGCAGATCGGCGTCCAGTCGATGATCAACATCGGCGTCAATCTCGAACTGCTGCCCGCAAAAGGTATGACCCTGCCGCTGATTTCCTACGGCGGTTCCTCGATGATCGCGATTTGCGTGACGGCCGGGTTCATTTTGGCGCTGACGCGTCGGCGGCCCGAAAAGCGGGCGCAGGAGCGTAGCCTTTTCCGGGTCGCTCACGGCGTCCCCGCGGAGTAAGACGACATGTCCAAGGGTATTATCCTTCTCGCCGCCGGTGGAACTGGCGGTCATCTCTTTCCGGCCGAAGCGCTGGCGCATACGCTGACCGAGCGCGGCTATTCTGTTCATCTGGTGACGGACAGCCGCGCCGAGCGTTATGCCGGCAAGTTTCCGGCGGAGGCGATCCACACGGTTGCTTCGGCGACAATCGGGTCGAAGAACCCTGTGGTATTCGCCAGGGCCATGCTTTCGCTCTGGAAGGGGTTCCGGCAGGCCAAGGCGCTGATTCGGCGCCTGAAGCCCTTGGCCGTTGTCGGTTTCGGCGGTTATCCCACCGTGCCACCCTTGCTTGCCGCGGCCGGTCTCGGCATTCCGACCGTCATTCATGAGCAGAACGCCGTCATGGGGCGTGCCAACAAGGCGCTCGCTTCGCGAGTGAAGGCGATTGCCGGTGGTTTCCTGCCGGATGGTGGCGCATTCGCTTCGAAGACAGTCGTCACTGGTAATCCTGTGCGGCCTGCCGTCATTGCCGCGTCATCGGTGCCTTATCAGCCTTCGCTCGAAGGTCAGCCGTTCCGTCTGGTGGTTTTCGGGGGCAGCCAGGGGGCGCAGTATTTCTCGGCTGCGGTGCCCAACGCCATCAGCCTGCTGGACGATGATCTGCGCAAGCGGCTGAGCGTCACCCAGCAGGCGCGGCCCGAAGATCACGACCGCGTCACGGCCTGCTCCGGCAAGCTCGGCATCTCCGCGGAAATCCAGCCTTTCTTCACCGACATGGCGGCGAGGATTGCTGCAGCCCATCTGGTGATCTGCCGTTCGGGTGCGTCCACGGTCTCAGAGCTTGCGGTGATCGGGCGTCCGTCCATCCTTGTACCCTATCCTTATGCGCTGGACCACGATCAGGCAGCGAATGCAGCAGCGCTTGCGGCAACTGGTGGCGCAAAGGTGATCGCCCAGTCGGAACTCAGCCCCGAGCGCCTTGCGCATCTGTTGAGCGAGGCCATGCAGGACCCGGAAAAGCTTGGCAAAATGGCGGAAGCTGCGAAAACTGCGGGCAAGCCGGATGCAGCGCGCTTGCTCGCTGATCTGGTTGAGGCTATTGCCGCAGGCAAGGACGTGGCCGACTTGAAGGGAGCCAATTGATGAAAATGCCGAAGTCCATCGGGCTGGTCCATTTTATCGGGATCGGCGGCATCGGAATGAGCGGGATTGCAGAAGTGCTGCACAATCTCGGGCACAAGGTGCAGGGGTCGGACCAGGCCGACAGCGCGAACGTGCAGCGTCTTCGCGCCAAGGGTATCGAAGTGTTCGTGGGTCACGACGCGGCCAATCTCGGCGATGCCGAGGTGGTCGTGGTCTCGACCGCGATCAAGAAGAACAATCCGGAACTGGTTGCCGCGCGAGAAAAACTGCTGCCGATCGTGCGACGGGCTGAAATGCTGGCCGAGCTGATGCGCTTCCGCAATGCGATCGCGATCGGCGGCACGCATGGCAAGACGACGACGACCTCTATGGTCGCAGCGCTGCTCGAAGCGGGCGGGCTTGATCCGACCGTCATCAACGGCGGCATCATCAATGCTTATGGCACCAATGCCCGTATGGGCGAGGGCGAGTGGATGGTGGTTGAGGCGGACGAGTCCGACGGCACCTTCCTGAAGTTGCCGGCCGAGGTGGCGATTGTCACCAACATAGATCCCGAGCATCTCGATTATTATGGTACATTCGACAATGCGCGCGCCGCTTTCCGCCAATTCGTGGAGAACGTGCCGTTCTACGGCTTCGGTGTCATGTGCCTCGATCATCCGGAAGTGCAGGCTCTGGTCGGCAAGATCGAGGACCGAAAAGTGATCACCTATGGTGAAAACCCGCAGGCTGACGTCCGCTTCTCGAATGTACGCCTGGAAGGTACCCATTCGACCTTCGACGTCGATATCCGTCGCCGTCGCACGGGCCGCGTGTTCAGCTTTAAGGACCTGAAGCTGCCGATGCCGGGTCGTCACAATATTTCCAACGCTTGCGCTGCTATCGCGGTCGCCAACCGTCTCGACATTCCTGAAGAGGCGATCCGTAAAGGCCTTTCGAGTTTCGGCGGCGTCAAGCGTCGCTTCACACTCACTGGCACCTGGAACGGGGTGCAGGTCTTCGACGACTACGGGCATCACCCGGTCGAGATCAAGGCCGTGCTGCGGGCTGCACGCGAAGCCTGCAAGGGCCGAATCATCGCTGTCCATCAGCCGCATCGTTATTCGCGTCTTGCCAGCCTGTTCGAGGATTTCGCCAACTGCTTCAACGATGCAGACACGCTGTTTCTGGCACCGGTCTATGCGGCGGGCGAGGATCCAATCGAAGGTTTCGACACGGAAACGCTGGTTTCGCGCATCAAATCGGGCGGACATCGTGACGCCCGTTACCTGTCGTCGCCGGATCAGCTTGCGCCGCTCGTCGCAGCTATTGCGCAACCCGGCGATTTCGTGGTCCTGTTGGGTGCTGGCAGCATCACCCATTGGGCGGCGGCGCTGCCGAAGGAATTGGAAGCTTATTCGGGTTCGGGAAAGTCGTAATGAAACAGGTAGACGGAGAAAAACTTCTCGCTTCGCTCGGCAAGGGCGTTGATGGTTTGCGCGGTCGGTTGACGCCTGATGCGCCGATGGATCGCGTAACGTGGTTTCAGGCCGGCGGTCTGGCCGAACTCATGTTCCAGCCGCATGACACGGATGACCTCGTTGCCTTCCTGAAACTGCTGCCGGAATCGGTTCCGCTGACGGTGGTCGGCGTCGGTTCCAATCTGCTTGTCCGCGACGGGGGTATTCCGGGCGTCGTTATCCGTCTATCCGCCAAGGGCTTCGGTCAGGTTGAACTGGCCGGCGAGAACCGCATCCGCGCCGGTACCATCTGCCCCGACAAGCATATCGCTGCGATGGCGATGGACCACAACATCGGCGGCTTCGCTTTCTTCTACGGCATTCCGGGTTCGATCGGCGGTGCCGTCAAGATGAATGCAGGCGCTAACGGCGGCGATACGGCTGGCCGGCTGGTCGAGGTCGAGGCTGTCGACAGGCAGGGCAACATCCATGTGCTGCCCAAAGCAGATATGGGCTACAGCTATCGCCATTCTTCTGCGCCGGAAGGACTGATCTTTACCAGTGCCGTGTTCGAAGGCTATCCCGACGAGAAGTCCAAGATCCGGGCTGAAATGGATGCCGTGCGTCATCATCGCGAGACGGTCCAGCCGATCAAGGAAAAGACGGGCGGTTCGACCTTCAAGAACCCGGAAGGACATTCCGCCTGGGAACTGATCGACGAGGCCGGTTGCCGCGGATTGATGATCGGCGGCGCGCAGATGTCGTCGCTGCACTGCAATTTCATGATCAACATCGGCCACGCCACCGGTTACGATCTCGAATATCTCGGTGAGACCGTGCGTCAGCGCGTATTCGAACATTCCGGCATCAAGCTGGAATGGGAAATCAAGCGCCTCGGTACCTTCATGCCGGGCCGCGAGATCAAGCCTTTCATGGGCGTGACGACCGAGTAATCAGGCTGGGCGCATATCAGCCCAGAACCTTGCTGGAGGCGGCGACGAAAGTGACGCCGCCTTTTTCGTCTGCGGTTTCCGCCAGTACGACGTCCATGAAGCGTTCGGTGATTCTGACAATGCCGAAGCCCCCCTTGTAGGCTGCCGTCGGCTTGATGATGTCGAGCCCGGCGTTGCGATAGATCATCGGCGTATCGTGCTCATGGCCGTGAAAGACGGCGGCTACGTTGTATCCGTGGATCGTATCGAGGAAGGCCTGCCGCTCGGCATCGGACCACCAATGGGGCGGGCCGCTGCCATCGTCGTCGAAGGTTTTCTTCTCCGGATCCCATTTCTCCAGGGAAAACGAGTCCCAGCCGTAATGCTGGAACAACACCACCGGCCGGCCATCGGCGGCGAATGTGGCAAGGTCCCGCTTCAGCCAGGGCAGGCCGCTGGCTGCGCCTTTGCCGGTGTCGCCGGCGAAGCGCTGCATCTGGACGAGGTGCAGCCGGTCCCAGTTCCATGAATAGCTGTCGGAGGCCTCATCATAATTGTCAGCCGGATAAGGCGGCTTGAAGAATACGCTCGGCTTGTGGTTCAGCCGGACGTAGTCGCGCAATTCGTCCCGATACCAATCGATGTCCGGCGGTCTGCCGTCCTGATCGAGGTCGTGATTGCCGAGGCCGACGTAGACCGGATAATGTATGCGGTCGGGACCTGAGCCTTGGCGGTAGCGTTCGGAAAATTGTCGGAGTTGACCGCCTTCGCGGGGCACCGCGGTTTGCCCGCCGCCATCGTCTGTAACGTCGCCGCAGACGACGAGACCGCGCGGGGTGGTGATCCGGCTGCCTGCTCCGGCCAACGAGGTTGGGCGACCGCCGATTTTGTCCGGCCAGCGCTGACCGTGGATAGCATTCAGCGCCCTGATCTGGCGCAACAGGTTTTCGTCCGTCTTCCCTTCTTCGGCGCAGCCGGGGCTCAGTCCGTCACCGATCCGGCAGGCGTGTACGTCATTGGTAACGAGGAAGGTAACGTCGGTTGTGGAGGATGCGGCACGGGCTGCCGGCAGAAAGGTTTGCATGGAGCCAAACGCCATCAGCCCGTTCAGCAGTGCTCGTCTCGAAATCATCAGCCCCCCCAATCGTTCAAGGCGATCTTAGCGGGCAGATATCAATGCGAAAAGGCGGAATGCTCTGGATAGCGAACAAGAAAAAGGCCGCGAAAGCATAAGTTTCGCGGCCTTTTTTGCGTTTCTGATTCAGTCCGTCAGACTTCTTCGCGACCCGACGCCAGAATGCAGATCAGTGTAATCACGGCAGAGAGGCCGAGATAGAAGCCAACAGCGGTCATACCGTAATTGGCCTGCAGCCAGGTTGCGATGTAGGGCGCAAGTGAAGCGCCTACGATGCCGGCGAAGTTGAAGGTCAGCGATGCACCGGTGTAGCGGACGTTGGTCGGGAACGGAGCGGCCAGTGCTGCGCCGATTAGGGCGTAGGTCATGCCCATCAGCGCCATGGCGATGACGGCAAAGAAGGCTACGCCGCCTTCACCACCCTGCAACAGCGAAGGCAGCAGGAAGGAAAAGAGACCGATCAGGATGGTGATGAGGATCAGCGACAGGCGGCGGCCGATCCGGTCGCCAACCTTGCCGGTGAGCGGGATAAAGATACCAAAGACCACGGAGCCGAGGATCTGGATTTCCAGAGCGTCGAGGAACGGGATCTTGAGAACCTTGACATTGTACGAAAGCAGCCAGGCCGTGCCGATGTAGAACAGGACGAAGGTGACCAGAGCAACGAACGTGCCAAGGAACAGGCTGCGCTTATACTTGGTGAACACTTCCGCGGCCGGAACGGCCACGCGCTCCTGCGTATCGATCGCCTTCTGAAATGCCGGCGTTTCGCTGATAGAGAAACGGACCCACAGTCCCAGAACGATGAGCAGGGTGGAGGCGAGGAAGGGAACGCGCCAGCCCCAGGCCAGCAGGGCGTCATTGGAGATGAAGTGCAGCAGCAGCCAGAACGTGCCGGAGGACAGGAAGAGGCCGACCGGAGCGCCGAGCTGCGGGAACATGGCGTACCAGTTGCGCTTGCCTTCGGGAGCGTTTTCGGTGGCAAGCAGCACGGCGCCGCCCCATTCTCCACCGAGACCGAAGCCCTGACCGAAGCGGCACAGCGCCAGCAGCAGCGGGGCGACAACGCCGATCTGCTCGTAGCTCGGCAGCAGGCCGATTACCACGGTCGAGATACCCATCGTCAGCAGAGCCGCGACCAGCGTGGTCTTGCGGCCGACGCGATCACCGAAGTGGCCGAAGACCACGGCGCCGAGAGGACGGGCAAAGAAGGCGATGGAGAAGGTGGCGAAGGAGGCGAGCAGCGCGGTGGTCGGATCGTTGTTCGGGAAGAACAGCGTCGGGAACACCAGCACAGCCGCCGTTGCGTAGACATAAAAATCGAAGAATTCGATTGTCGTGCCGACCAGACTGGCCATCAGCACGCGCGCGGGAGAATTCAATGCGGCGTTGCCGGAAGACGTGGTCGCAGTCGGCGATACGGGAGATATCGCGTCTGACATTGATGGTTTCCAGTTCGGGAATTTCTTAACAGAACCTATAGACAGGTCGTATGCTCATTAAATCAATTTTCCTTCTTGTAAAGCGTCAAGTTCGCAAGAAATGGAATGTCGCTGCATCCGGCACGGCCATAAAGTTGCCATTTGAGGCCGATTTTCGTTGTGAAACGGCGGGTTATCGATTCGGTTGCCGCATTTGGCTTTCCCGGGGTGCTGCACGTACCGCTTACGGGAAATCTGTGTGGCAGGCGGGAAGCCGTTGGCGGAAATCTTTAAAATGAGGCTGCTCGGGACCCGTCGGTTAACGAAAGTAAACACTTCATTAACCTTAATGTCGTTTTACTAAGACAACGGTCGAGGCGGTCATCAACTGAGTCCGCTTTCGGCTTCAAGTCGATCAGTATGTTTCATTTTTTCCTGCGGGGGCGTTGATGAGTGGCAAGCATGTAGCCGTCCTGATGGGTGGTTTCTCTTCGGAGCGGCCTGTTAGCCTCTCTTCCGGGGCTGCCTGTGCGGAGGCTCTTGAATCTGTCGGTTATCGCGTGACGCGCGTTGATGTCGACCGTGATATCGGGCAGGTGCTCGCCGATCTCCGTCCTGACGTCGCCTTCAATGCGCTGCATGGTCCCTTTGGTGAAGACGGCACCATTCAGGGCGTCCTTGAATACCTGCAGATTCCCTACACGCATTCGGGTGTGCTGGCGTCTGCGCTGGCCATGGACAAGGCGCAGGCCAAGGTCGTTGCGGCCAATGCCGGTATCCCGGTTGCCGAGGCGAAGGTGATGATGCGATTCGATATAGGATCGGAACACCCCATCGCTCCGCCCTATGTGGTGAAGCCTGTTCGGGAAGGTTCCAGCTTCGGTGTCGTTATCGTTCGTGAGGATATGGCGCACCCGCCGCAGTCGCTCCTGTCGAGTGATTGGCGGTATGGCGACCGGGTTATGGTTGAGCATTATGTTGCCGGCCGCGAGTTGACGTGTGGCGTCATGGGCGGCAAGGCGCTTGGTGTTACCGAGATCGTGCCGCAGGGGCACAGCTTCTACGACTATGATTCAAAATATGTCGCTGGCGGTTCCCGGCACGTACTTCCTGCGGAAATTTCACCGAAAATTTACCAAAAAATACAATCATTGGCAGTTAAGGCGCATCAAGCAATCGGGTGTCGAGGGGTCAGTCGTTCGGATTTCCGTTTCGATGATCGTTTGTCCGAAGACGGTGAGCTCATCTGGCTGGAGATCAATACTCAGCCCGGAATGACGCCAACCTCGCTGGTGCCTGAAATGGCTGCCCATATGGGTATGGGCTTTGGTGAATTTGTCAGTTGGATGGTGGAGGACGCGTCTTGTTTGCGGTGAGGGGCGACAAAACAGAGGGATTTGCGGCGTACGGCGCCTCTGCCTCTGCGGCTTCCGCGGAGGGTGTGGTTCTGCCGCGTCCTCTGCGGCGTGTCGTGCGCTTTATCGTCAGTCTCTGCTCGGGGCGCATTGCTATCCCGGCGTATGCGGGCAAGGTTTCCTTCGTTGGGTTTTATTCCGCTGTTGCGGTTTACGGGATTGTCGTCGGTGGTCATGGTCCTGCTGTCACTCATGCCCTGACCTCGTATGCCGGTTTTGCGATCGAGGACGTAAAGGTCACCGGCAACGAGCAGACATCGGAAATCGACATTCTGCAGCTTCTCGGCCTCGATGGCTCCACCAGTCTTCTCGGTCTCGATATTACGGCCGCGCGTCAGTCGTTGAGCGATCTTCCCTGGGTGGAATCGGCGGAGGTTCGCAAGATCTATCCGGCGACCGTCGAGGTGGTTCTGCGTGAGCGCAAGGCCTACGGAATCTGGCAGCATGGCACGGAACTCTCTCTGATCGAGAAGTCCGGTAGCGTGATCGCTCCCTTGCGGGACAACAAGTTTGCGAGCCTGCCGCTCTTCGTCGGACGTGACGCCGAAACCGCTGCTGCGGGTGTCGAGGCGGAGTTCGTCAAATTCCCTGAGATCGCTTCGCGCGTTAAGGCTTACGTCCGTGTTGCCGGTCGTCGCTGGGATATTCATCTGGATAATGGCGTGGTCGTGAAGCTTCCCGAGGATGGTATCGCTGAGGCGCTTGGCCGTCTTTCGAGCCTTGATGCCGATCAGCAACTCCTTTCCCGCGATATCGCTGCCGTGGACCTTCGCTTGTCCGATCGCACCACAATCCAGCTGACGCCCGAGGCACAGGAGCGTCGACTGGCGGCTGTCGAAGAACGTCGTAAAGCACTCAAGAAGGCGGGGCAGAGCATATGAGTCTGTTCGGAAGCTCCCATTTTGGTCTCCCGCGCATCAAGCCGCTTTCTTCAAAGCGAAGCCACGTTGTCTCGGTTCTGGACATCGGTTCCAGCAAGGTCGTCTGCATGATCGGCCGGCTGACGCCGCGCAAGGAAAGCTCCGTGCTGCCGGGCCGTACGCATAACGTCGAAATCATCGGTATCGGTCACCAGCGTTCGCGGGGCGTCAAGTCCGGCGTGATTGCCGATCTGGATGCTGTCGAGAATGTCGTCCGTCTCGCGGTCGATGCCGCCGAGCGTATGGCTGGACTTACCGTCGACAGCCTGATCGTCAATGTTTCCGCCGGCCGCATCGGCTCGGACGTCTACACGGCGACTATCGATCTCGGTGGCCAGGAAGTCGAATCAGGTGATCTTCGGAAGATTCTCGTAGCTGCCGGGCAGCAGTCGCAGGGGTCGGACCGCGCCGTTCTTCACTCTCTGCCGACAGGTTTTTCGCTCGATGGCGAGCGCGGTATCCGTGATCCGCTCGGCATGTATGGAGATATCCTCGGTGCGGAAATGCATGTGGTGACGGCAGAACGTGCGGCGCTGCGCAATCTCGAACTTTGCATCAACCGCGCTCACCTGAGCGTCGAGGGTGTCGTTGCGACGCCCTATGCCAGCGGTCTTGCTGCACTGGTCGATGATGAAGTCGAGCTCGGCTGCGCCGCCATCGACATGGGCGGCGGCATGACGACGATCTCGGTCTTCGCTGAAGGCAAGCTGATCCATACCGATGCGATCGCGCTTGGCGGCCATCATGTGACGACCGACGTCGCACGCGGCCTGTCGACCCGGATCGAGGATGCCGAGCGTCTCAAGGTGGTGCATGGTTCGGCGCTCGCAAACGGCGCTGACGACCGCGACATGATCTCCATCCCGCCGATCGGCGAGGACGATCGCGACCAGCCGACCCAGGTGCCGAAGGCTCTCCTGACGCGGATTATTCTCGCTCGCATCGAAGAGACACTTGAACTCCTTCGCGATCGGATTCAGAAGTCGGGTTTCTCGCCGGTTGTGGGTAAGCGAGTCGTTTTGACAGGTGGCGCAAGCCAGCTGACGGGTCTTCCCGAAGCTGCGCGCCGTATCCTTGCCCGCAATGTGCGAATCGGGCGCCCGATGGGTGTCGCCGGCCTCCCGGCCGCGGCCAAGGGTCCCGCTTTTTCGACTGCTGTCGGATTGATGATTTATCCGCAAGTTGCTGACCAGGAAACCCATGCCGGGCAGGCAGGACTGTTCTCGCCGTTCGGTAACGGCAACAGCCGTATCGCCCGTATGGGCCAGTGGCTGAAGGAAAGTTTTTGAGTTCAGTCCGTTGGCTCCCGCAAGGGCGGGGCGACGGGCGAAAGAGTTGAAATGACATGGCCGGCGTGGCGATGCGGCCGGAAAGAGAAGGAACTGCTACCATGACCATCAAGCTGCAGAAGCCAGACATTACGGAGCTGAAGCCCCGTATCACCGTATTCGGCGTCGGGGGTGGCGGCGGCAACGCCGTCAACAACATGATCACCGCAGGTCTCCAGGGCGTCGATTTCGTCGTCGCCAACACGGATGCCCAGGCGCTGACCATGACGAAGGCCGAGCGTATCATCCAGCTCGGCGTCAACGTCACGGAAGGCCTCGGCGCCGGCTCGCAGCCGGAAGTCGGTCGCGCTGCTGCCGAAGAGTGCATCGATGAGATCATCGATCACCTGAACGGCACGCACATGTGCTTCGTCACTGCCGGCATGGGCGGCGGCACGGGCACCGGTGCAGCACCGGTGGTCGCACAGGCAGCCCGCAACAAGGGCATCCTGACGGTCGGCGTGGTCACCAAGCCGTTCCATTTCGAAGGCGGCCGCCGCATGCGTCTCGCCGAATCCGGTATCGAAGAGCTTCAAAAGTCGGTCGACACGCTGATCGTCATTCCGAACCAGAACCTCTTCCGCATCGCCAACGACAAGACCACCTTCGCCGACGCATTCGCGATGGCCGACCAGGTGCTCTACTCCGGCGTTGCCTGCATCACCGACCTGATGGTGAAGGAAGGTCTCATCAACCTCGACTTCGCCGACGTCCGTTCGGTCATGCGCGAAATGGGCCGTGCAATGATGGGTACCGGCGAGGCTTCCGGCCAGGGCCGTGCAATGCAGGCTGCAGAGGCTGCTATTGCCAACCCGCTGCTGGACGAAACCTCGATGAAGGGCGCTCAGGGCCTCCTGATCTCCATCACCGGCGGTCGCGACCTGACGCTGTTCGAAGTCGACGAAGCTGCTACCCGTATTCGCGAAGAAGTCGATCCGGACGCCAACATCATCCTCGGCGCCACCTTCGACGAATCGCTTGAGGGCATCATCCGCGTGTCCGTCGTTGCCACCGGCATCGACCGTGCGGCTCTGGCCTCGAAGGGTTTTGAAGCAGCTCCGCTTTCGAAGCCCATTATGC
The DNA here is from genome assembly GCA_003248775.1 of Shinella sp. Lineage (GTDB taxonomy): Bacteria > Pseudomonadota > Alphaproteobacteria > Rhizobiales > Rhizobiaceae > Allorhizobium. Next base: position 202,601 of record QFQX01000001.1, read on the forward strand.
GTCCTTCCGCGGCCGTTGCTTCGGCGCCGGCCGCATATCAGCCTGCAATGGCGCAGGCACCCCGGACCGTTGACCCGGTCGCCGAAACCATCCGCTCGGCTGAAGCCGAAATGGAACGTGAACTCGAAATCGCAGTTGCCCGCCAGGCTGTCGCCGCTCCGGTACCGCAGCCGGTTGCCGAACCGGAATTCCGTCCGGCAAGCCGCCTGTTTGCAACTCCGGTTGCCGAACCGGCACCGGCTCCGCGCATGGCTGAACCCATGCCTGCTCCGGCCATGAGCCGTCCGGTTGCTCCGATGGCCGCTCCGGCTCCGCAGCCGATGGCTGCCGCTCCGGTTCGTCACGAGCCGGTTGCTCCGGTCGCCCGCCAGACGGTCGAGCAGGTGCGCATGCCGAAGGTCGATGACTTCTCGCCGGTCGTCCGTGCAGAGATGGACCAGCGTGCTGCGCCTGCAGCCCATGACGAGCGCGGACCGATGGGCCTGCTCAAGCGAATCACCAATTCGCTGGTCGGTCACCAGGAAGGTGAACAGGTCGCTCCGGAAGCTCCGGTACACGCTCCGGCAGCACCTGCCGCCCAGCGCCGCCCGCTTTCCGCCGAGGCAAGCCTTTATGCTCCGCGTCGTGGACAGCTGGATGATCAGGGCCGTCAGATGCCGGCCGCTCGCTCTGCCCATGGCGGTGACGACGAGCTGGAAATCCCGGCTTTCCTGCGTCGCCAGTCCAACTAAGGCGCGCCTTACAGAGTGTTTTGAAGGCCCGGGCGAAAGTCCGGGCCTTCATTGTTTCGAACTAATGCAGACTGCCCTAAATTGTCTTTTGTTTTCAAAGTCGTTGGATCGTAACAATCGGAAACGAACAGTGATTTGGAATGTGAATGGGGCCGCCGTATGAAAGGATCAAGACAAGGGCAAAGAGCGCCGTGAGGCCGTTTGTCCGCAGAATGACAGGGTCGGGTTTGCCAAGGAAGCATCCGGCCGGAAGACAGAGGCAGTATTCATGGCAATCGCATTGCTCGGATTTCAGACGACCATAGCAGCACCGCTCAGCCTGACGGGCATCGGTGTGCATTCCGGGCGCTCTGTGACGATCAATCTTCAGCCCGCGGAGGCGGGTGCGGGTATCGTCTTCGTACGATCTTTTGATGACGGTACGCAGGTCGAATACAAGGCTGTTTCCTCGCAAGTGGGCAATACTGATCTCTGCACTGTGCTCGGCACGTCGCCGGCCCGTTCCGTGGCGACCATCGAACACGTCATGGCAGCCATCTATGCACTTGGTCTCGATAATCTTGTGATCGAAGTGGATGGGGCTGAAATGCCGATCATGGACGGCAGTTCCGAAGTTTTCATCGATGCGATCGAGCAGGTCGGCATCACCAATCTCGGCGTAAAGCGCCGTTATATCCGGGTTACCAAGCCGGTACGCATCGAGGCTGGAGCCTCCTGGGCCGAGTTTCTGCCTTATGACGGTACGCGATTTGAGGTCGAGATTGATTTCGAATCGCCGCTGATCGGGCGACAGAGCTGGCAGGGCGACCTGACGGCCGCCACATTCAAGACAGAATTATCGCGTGCCCGTACCTTCGGTTTCATGCGCGATGTCGAGCGTCTCTGGGCTGCTGGCTTCGCTCTGGGTTCGTCGCTGGAAAACTCCGTAGTCATCTCCGACGACAACGCCGTCATCAATGTCGAAGGCCTTCGTTACACCGATGAATTCGTTCGTCATAAGACGCTGGATGCCGTTGGCGACCTTGCGCTTGCAGGCGCACAGTTCATCGGTTGCTACCGTTCCTATCGTGGCGGCCACAAGCTCAACGCCAACGCGCTGAAGGCTCTTCTGGAGAATCGCGACGCCTATGAAGTTGTCGAGGCTCCGGCTCGCAGCCAGCAGGCACGGGCGCGTGAATTCGTCGCGGTCAATGTTCCGGAGTTCGCTCCCTGGTCTGCCTGAGGTCTGGCCTGACGGGCGCTTTTCCTTCGATTTTTCATAGTGCTTGCCTCCATTGTCCCGCTTCTTCCCTGGAGCGGGACAAGTCGTAAATGGCGGTTGCCAGTTAAACAGGCGGAAGGTTGGGACCAATTCCGGGTTTTCCTTTCGGATCGCCACAAAAATGCGTTAAATCGATATCATTGCGTTGCTCTCCTGCCGCTTTTGTGGCTAGAAACGCCATTTGAAAGCGACGGCTTTTCAAACGGCGCTGCAATCGGGATCTGTCGAATGAATCAAGTAAGGTCGGTCGTTGTGAAGAAAGCCGCACGTATTGCCAGCGTGTTTGTGATGATGACGGTGTCCGGCGCGATGCTCGCAGCCTGCCAGTCCGATCCCGATATCGATATCACTAAGCTCGGCGTTGACACTGATCCGCCGGAGACCCTCTACAACCAGGGCCTTGCCAACATGAAGGCAGGCAACATGGGCGAAGCCGCGCGCAAGTTCGATGCCGTCGATGCGCAGCACCCGTTCTCGGAGCCGGCGCGCAAGTCTCTGGTAATGGGTACTTTCGTGAAATACCGTATGGGCCGCTATCCCGATGCGATCACCAGCGGTACCCGTTATCTGAATCTCTATCCCAAGTCCGACGATGCGGCCTACGCGCAGTATCTCGTCGGTCTTTCTTACTGGAAGCAGATTTCGAGCGTTACCCAGGATCAGAAGAATTCGTTCAAGACCATTGAGGCCATGCAGAAGGTCGTCGACCAGTATCCCAATTCGGAATATGTCGATGATGCCCAGGCCAAGATCCGCTTTGCGCGCGACCAGCTCGCCGGCAAGGAGATGCAGGTCGGTCGTTACTATCTGGAGCGCAAGGAGTATCTCGCTTCCATCTCCCGTTTCCGCACGGTCGTGGAGAAATATCCTAACACGAATCAGATCGAGGAAGCGCTGGCGCGCCTCGTCGAAGCCTATTATGCATTGGGCGTCGTGCAGGAGGCGCAGACTGCTGCGGCTGTTCTCGGTCACAACTATCCAGACAGCCAGTGGTACGCCGATTCTTACAAACTCCTGCAGAGCAACGGTCTGGAGCCGCGTGAAAATGCAGGTTCGTGGATTTCCCGCGCCGGCAAGAAGCTCCTGCTCGGGAGCTGATACCCCCGCCATTCAGGTGAGATGAGGCAGCCATGCTCGTCCAGTTGTCGATCCGCGATATCGTTCTGATCGAGCGGCTGGATCTTGCCTTCGAGGCCGGGCTCTCGGTGTTGACCGGCGAGACCGGCGCCGGCAAGTCCATCCTGCTCGACAGCCTTTCGCTCGCCCTCGGTGGACGCGGCGACGGCTCGCTCGTCCGTCACGGCGAAGACAAGGGTCAGGTCACTGCGGTCTTCGATGTCGGAGGGGATCATCCAGCCCGAACGCTATTGCGTGGCAATGGCGTAGACGATGACGGCGACCTCATCTTCCGGCGCATCCAGTCGTCCGATGGACGCACGCGAGCCTATATCAACGACCAGCCGGTCTCCGTGCAGCTCATGCGGCAGGCGGGGCAGTTGCTCGTCGAAATCCATGGCCAGCATGACGACCGTGCGCTGGTCGATACCGACGCGCACCGGATGCTGCTCGATGCCTTTGCCGGTCTGACGGATGAAGTTGTTACCGTTGGCGACGCTTATCGCCGCTGGCGCGAGGCGGACCGTGTGCTGAAGGCGCACAGGGCGCGCGTCGAGGCTGCAGCACGGGAGGCTGATTACCTCCGGGCTTCTGTTGAAGAATTGGAAAAGCTCGCCCCCACTGAGGGCGAGGAGGACGCTCTCGCCGAACGCCGCACGGTCATGCAGAAGTCCGAGCGCATCGCCAGCGACATTGCCGAAGCTTCCGAGTTTCTCAACGGCCATGCTTCGCCCGTTCCGCTGATCGCCTCGATGGTGCGTCGGCTGGAACGCAAGAGCCACGAAGCTCCGGGCCTCCTGGAAGAAACCGTACAACTGCTCGATACCGCGCTCGATCACCTTTCCAATGCACAGATGGAGGTCGAGGCGGCGCTCAGGCGCACCGAGTTCGATCCCAACGAGCTGGAGCGGGTCGAAGAGCGCCTGTTTGCGCTGAGGGCGGCCGGTCGCAAGTTTTCTGTTTCCGTCGCCGATCTGCCGGCCTTGGCGGAAAAGATGGTGGGCGACCTTGCCGAACTCGATGCAGGCGAGGAGCGTCTGGGCGAGCTGGAGAAGGCCGTGCAGGTGGCGCGGACACATTACGACCAGCTTGCCTCTTCCTTGTCCGAAAAACGAAGCAATGCTGCTTCAGCACTGTCCGATGCGGTGATGGCGGAACTGCCGGCCCTGAAGCTCGAGCGTGCCCGGTTCATGGTGGAAGTGACTGCCGATTCCCAGACGGCAACGGCGGAGGGGATCGATACCGTCGAATTCCATGTCCAGACCAACCCGGGAACACGGCCGGGACCGATCATGAAGGTCGCCTCCGGTGGCGAGCTTTCCCGTTTCCTGCTGGCGCTGAAAGTTGCGTTGGCAGATCGCGGTTCGGCTCCGACGCTGGTATTCGACGAAATCGATACGGGCGTCGGCGGCGCTGTTGCCGATGCCATTGGCCAGCGGCTGAAGCGTCTTTCGGTCAAGGTGCAGGTTCTGTCGGTCACGCATGCGCCACAGGTTGCCGCCCGTGCAGCGACCCATCTGCTGATCTCCAAGGGGCCTTCCGGCGAGGCCGGAGACAAGATCGCCACAAGGGTCGCGACCATGGAGCCGGAACGACGTCGGGAAGAGATCGCCCGTATGCTGGCCGGTGCCTCGATCACCGACGAGGCGAGGGCGGCTGCCGCCAAGCTTCTGGCCGGCGAAGGCTGACGGCTCTCTGACGGGGCGTGGATTGCTTTTAGGGGCGAAACCTGTTTCCTTCGGGGCACGATGACAGGCCTTTTTGCAACCTACTGGGCTGAAATCCTTGCCGTTCTCTCCATAGTGATGGGGACGGTGGCAGCCGTGCATGCGGCGATGACGAAGCGGGATGTCCGCTCCGCGATCGGCTGGGTCGGCATTATCGTTCTCTCTCCTTTGATTGGTGCCCTGATCTATGCCGTCGCCGGCATCAATCGTGTGCGCCGCAAATCCCTGATCTCCCGGCGTAGCAGACGTTTCGAGGAACTCTGGAAACGGCTCTCGGAATACGGAGTGCCACGCGAGGCGATTGCCAGCGAATTCGGCAGTCGAATGGCGGCGCTGAAAACTCTGGGGGATACTGTCGGCCATCACGCGCTTCTGTCCGGTAACCGCATCGAGGTGCTGCATACCGGTACGGAGACCTATGCGGCGATCTGCGCGGCGATCGATGCGGCCGAGCGAAGCGTGATTCTCGAAACCTACATTTTCGACCGGGATCCGACGGGAAAACGCGTCGCGGATTGTCTTGCCGCTGCCGTCGGGCGTGGCATTGAAGTTCGAGTTCTGGTCGATGCCGTCGGCGCCCGATACAGTGTGCCGAGCATTATAGGTTACCTGAAGGATCGTGGGGTTCCCGTCGTTTCCTTCAATGGCAAGGTTATCGTCGGCATGCGGCTTCCCTATGCGAACCTGCGCACGCACCGCAAGATCATGGTGGTCGACGGCAAGGTCGCCTTCATGGGCGGCATGAATATCCGCGCGGCATTCGAGGGCGACCACGCTGCGCGCGATACGCATTTCAGGGTTACCGGGCCGGTGGTCGCCGATATCTTCGCGGTTTCGGCGGAGGATCTGAATTTCGAGACCGGCGAGGTGCTGACCGGCGTCGCCTGGCAGATGGCGGTCGATGACGGGGTGCAGGGCGGGCCGGCGTTTGCCCGTGCCATCGTGTCCGGTCCCGACAGCAACATCGAGACGAATCACAAGATCCTGATGGGCGCGTTTTCAGTGGCGGAAAAGTCGATCCGGATCATGTCGCCCTATTTCCTGCCGGACAATATCCTGCTTGCCGCCCTGTTCACGGCGGCGCGGCGCGGCGTGGTGGTCGAGATCGTGGTGCCGTCGCAGAATAATCTTGCCATCGTCAGCCACGCGATGACATCGCAGTTCGCGCAGATCCTGAAAGAGGGCTGCCGAATCTACAGTGCACAGGGGCCATTCGACCATTCGAAGCTTCTGACTGTCGATGGCCAATGGTCGTTCGTCGGCTCATCCAATCTCGATTCCCGTTCGCTGCGATTGAACTTCGAAATCGACATGGAGGTATTCGACAGGGATTTCGCCGCTGCGATCAATGCGCGGATCGATGCGGCACTTGACGATGCGGAGGCGCTGTCTTTCGACGCCCTGCAGGCGCAGCCCTTCGCCATTCGCTTTTTCAACCGTATCTTCTGGCTGGGGTCGCCCTATCTATGACGGATGCCGTTGATATCCGCGAAATCATCGGCGGCGGCGGCGTTCGCCATGAAATCTCTGTTGCGGTGCAGTATGCTGCGACTCAGGGAAATGCTTCTGTAACTGGCATGGAAACGCGATGACGAAGACCAACGGCAACCTCGCCCGGACAATGATGGCGTCGATCAAGAATCGCCGCAACCGGTCCATGATCCGGCCTTTCGATCAGCGGGACGGTGCGCTGGTGGTCGCTTCCTATAATGTCCACAAATGCGTTGGTACGGATGGACGCTTCAATCCCGAACGCATCATCGAGGTGATCTCCGAGATCGATCCCGATGTGATCGCGTTGCAGGAGGCCGATCAGCGTTTCGGGGAAAAATCCGGGCTTCTCGATCTGCCGCGTCTTCGGCTGGAGACCGGCCTCATGCCGGTTCCGGTGCTCGCCAAGCCGAAATCCCATGGGTGGCGTGGCAATGTGCTGCTGTTCAAGGAAGGCATGGTGCGGGATGTACATCAGGTGGCGCTGCCGGGCCTTGAGCCGCGCGGTGCGCTGGTTGCCGAAATCGATCTTGCCCGGGGCGAGGGGCTTCGGGTCATCGCGGCCCATCTCGGCCTTTTGCGCTGGGCGCGCAGGCAGCAGGCGGATGTCATTCTCGACATCATGGGCGCGCGGGAAGAGCGGCCGACCCTGTTGATGGGGGATTTCAACGAATGGCGCCTCGGGCCGGGCTCGGCGCTGACACGGCTCGAATCGGTGTTCGGTCCGCTGCCGCCGCCGATCCCGAGCTTCCCCGCCCGCCTGCCGATGCTGTCCCTCGACAGGATCATGGCGAACCGCGCCGGTCTCATCGCGGAGCTTGCGGTTCATGATACGCCGCTCGCCCGTCTGGCCTCCGATCATCTGCCTTTGACGGCGCGTCTGGAGTTCGGGGCGGGGCTTCGCTCGACGGGCTGACTGCACACTTTCCATTCCGGCAATTTCGGTTAATACCGGAGGCTCTTAAATTCGGAGCATGGCCATGGCAGAGGATATCATCGCAGTCGCTGATCTGAGCGAGGAGCAGGCCGCTAACGAGCTTGCGCGGCTTTCTGCCGAGATTGCAAAGCACGACGCGCTCTATCATGGCAAGGACCAGCCAGAGATTTCCGACGCCGATTACGATGCGCTGAAGCGGCGTAACGATGCCATCGAGGCTCGCTTTCCCGCACTCGTGCGTGCCGACAGCCCCTCACGCCGGGTGGGGGCGGCTCCGCTTGCCACATTCGCCCCGATTGTTCATGCCCGGCCGATGCTGTCGCTCGACAACACCTTTTCGGATGAGGATGTCGCGGACTTCGTGGCTTCCGTCTATCGCTTCCTCGGTCACCTGCCGGACGATTCCATCGCGTTCACTGCCGAGCCGAAGATCGACGGTCTTTCCATGTCGATCCGCTACGAGGGCGGCCGGCTGACGACTGCCGCGACCCGCGGCGACGGTACCACGGGTGAAAACGTCACCGCCAACATCCTCACCATCAAGGATATCCCGCGCCAGCTGCCGCCGGGCGCGCCCGATGTCGTCGAAGTGCGCGGCGAAGTCTACATGGCCAAGAGCGATTTCCTCGCGCTCAATGCGCAGATGGAGGCGGAGGGCAAGCAGACTTACGTCAATCCGCGCAACACCGCCTCCGGTTCCCTTCGCCAGCTCGATCCGAAGGTGACGGCGAGCCGCAACCTGAAGTTCTTCGCCTATGCCTGGGGCGACATGTCGACGATGCCGGCGGATACGCAGTTGGGCATGGTCGACGTGTTCCGCGAGTGGGGATTCCCCGTCAATCCGCTGATGAAGCGTCTGCATTCGACCGAGGAAGTTCTGGCGCATTACCGGGAAATCGGCCTGATGCGTGCCGATCTCGATTACGATATCGATGGCGTCGTCTACAAGGTCGACCGGCTCGACCTGCAGGAACGGCTGGGTTTCCGTTCACGCTCTCCTCGCTGGGCGACGGCGCACAAGTTCCCCGCCGAGCAGGCCTTCACCACGGTTGAGAACATCGAGATCCAGGTCGGGCGTACGGGTGCGCTGACGCCGGTTGCTCGCCTCGAACCGATCACGGTCGGTGGTGTGGTTGTTACCAATGCCACACTGCACAACGAGGACTACATCAGGGGCATCGGTAATTCCGGCGAGCGCATTCGTCCAGAAGATCACGACATCCGCATCGGTGATACCGTGATCGTCCAGCGCGCGGGGGACGTTATCCCGCAGGTTCTCGACATCGTGCCGGAAAAGCGGCCGGAAGGGTCGGTTCCCTATGCGTTTCCGAAGACCTGCCCGGTTTGCGGCAGCCATGCGGTGCGTGAACTGAACGAAAAGACGGGCAAACTCGATTCGGTCACCCGCTGCACCGGCGGCTTCGTCTGTTCGGCGCAGGCCAAAGAGCACATCAAGCATTTTGTTTCGCGCAACGCCTTCGATATCGAGGGGCTGGGAACCAAGCAGGTCGACTTCTTCTTCGAGAGTGAGGATCCTGCGATCCAGATCCGCACCGCGCCCGATATATTCACCCTTCAGCGTCGCCAGGAGGCGTCGCCACTGATGAAGCTCGAAAATATCGAGGGTTTCGGCCGCGTCAGCGTGCGAAAGCTGTTCGACGCCATCGATGCGCGTCGTCAGATCGCGCTGCACCGGCTGATCTTCGCGCTCGGCATTCGCCATGTCGGCGAGACCACGGCCAAGCTTCTCGCCCGTTCCTACGGATCCTATTCGGCCTTTGCCGAGGGTATGAAGGCAGCCGCATTGCAGCATGGCGATGCCTGGAACGAACTCAATGCCATTGACGGGATCGGCGAAGTCGTTGCCGCTTCGATCGTCGAGTTCTTCAAGGAACCGCGCAACATGGAGGTGGTGGAACGGCTCCTTCAGGAGGTTACGCCGCTCGATGCGGAAGCGCCGACGACGAGCGGCAGCCCAGTTGCCGGAAAAACCGTGGTCTTCACGGGTTCTCTTGAAAAATTTACCCGCGACGAGGCCAAGGCGAGAGCCGAAGGTTTAGGGGCCAAGGTGGCCGGTTCGGTCTCCAAGAAGACGGATTATGTGGTTGCCGGTCCCGGTGCCGGCTCCAAGCTCGACAAGGCTCGCGAACTTGGCGTGATCGTCATGGATGAGGACGAGTGGCTGACCCTGATCGGTGGCTGAAATATCGTCTCCTCCGGCTCATTTTTCCTGCGGACATAACCGGAAAACATAGTGGAATAACTCAAAAGGCTAAATTGAACTACTACCCCGAAATATAGGTCAATTGTTGTCGAGAACGATGGGCCGGCTGGGGAGTCTGAGGGGTTTCACACCCTCCGTCGTTTGGTTCTGGATGATTGGACCGCGGCGCTATGCGACTTGTTGTTGTAAACGATGTATCCGTTGTTCTGGGGGGCGCGACCAAGGTTGCGATGCAGTGTATCGAGGCGGCAATAGCCGCCGGGATGGACTGTTCGGTCCTTGTCGGGGACGACGGCGATGGCGTACGCGCCAACTTTCCTGAAGTGAAAGTGACGTCTCTGGGCGAGCGACCTTTGCGAGACGGCGTTCGCTTACGTGATGTGATTGACCGGAACTACAATCGCCGCGCCTATGAGGCGCTGAATGACATGCTGGCCGAGAGGGACGAGGAGACCGTCGTTCATGTGCACGGTTGGTCGCAGATCCTCTCACCCTCCATCTTTCACGCCCTTACCCGTCATCGCGCCCGTGTGATCGTGACTGCGCATGATTTTTTCCTCAGTTGCCCGAATGGCGGTTACCTGAATTTCAGGAGGGGTGATGTCTGCACCCATAATCCGCTGTCGGCTGCCTGTCTTTACAGCAACTGCGACAAGCGCAACTACATGCACAAACTCTGGCGTGTCGGGCGGATGTTGACGCAGCGCTCTGCCGGACAGGCATTCTGGAACCGGGTCGAGGTCATTCTCGCTCATGAAAACATGGAGTCCTATCTTCGCAGCGCGGGCCTCAAGCACTTCCGCACATTGCGTACGCCCTGCAAACCGCTGACCGCCGAACCGGTGAAGGCCTGGCAGAACGACCGGACGCTTTTTCTCGGACGCATGACCTGGGAGAAGGGCGTACGGACGCTTGCCGAAGCGCTCAACATGACCGGCCGCACCGCGACGCTGATCGGTCAGGGACCGCTGCTTGAGGAAATGCAGCGTGTCCTGCCTCACTGCTACGTGCCGGGCTGGCTGGAGGATAGCGAGGTGCAGCGGATCGCTGCCGAAGCCCGCTTCTTCCTCATGCCATCGCGCATGCCCGAACCCTATGGGTTGGTGGCGGCGGAGGCGATGATGAGCGGCATTCCGGTGATCGTCAGCAGCAATGCACTGATCGCCGAGGAGGTCGCGCGCAATGGCGCGGGCCTCGTCTTCGAGAGTGGCAATGCCGCATCGCTTGCCGAAAAGATGGCGATGATGGACAGCGTCGCGACGGTGCGCCGTCTCAGTGAGGGCGCCTATGAATATGGAAAACGGATTGCGCCGTCCGGCGACGAATGGAGACGACGCCTCATCGATATCTACCAACGGCCGATGTCGCTGGGCATGAAGGGAGAAGAACTCGGTCCCTTGCCGGAAGGTGTTCCGGTGATTCAATAGCCTTAGCGTTGCGGCAAGCTCATGGGGTGGGTTGATGCGGGCGACGGGAGTGGCGTTTCGTGGGGAGGGAAAGCAGCATGGCAAGGGCACTGGTGACTGGCGGCTGCGGTTTCGTTGGACGGCACATCTGCTCCAGGCTTCTGGAGGAAGGGGTCGATGTTGTCTGCGTCGATGCGCTCGTCGCCGGCACCGGAGCGCTCCGTCCTGAACGCTGGCCTGTGTCACCAAAGGGAAACTTCACCTTCGTGCAGCAGGATTGCCGCGAATATTTCGCCCGTTCCACCAAGCGCTTCGACTATATCTATCATCTCGCCGCCATGGTTGGCGGACGGGTCATGCTGGAGACGCAGACGCTCTGCGTGGCGGAAGATCTCTCCATCGATGCGCAGATGTGGAAATGGGCGGCGGAAACGAAACCCGGCTGCGTTGTATTCTTCAGTTCAAGTGCTGCCTATCCCATCGGCTTGCAAGGGCCGACAGGACATAAGCTCCTGAGCGAGGAGATGATCTCCTTCGACGATGATATCGGCGTTCCCGATCTAAGCTATGGCTGGGCGAAGCTCACCGGTGAATTCCTGATGAAACTCTATGTCGAGCGCTATGGCGGGCGGGCCATCGCTTACCGGCCCTTTAGCGGCTACGGCGAGGATCAGGACCTTGCCTATCCCTTTCCGGCGATCTGCAGGCGGCTGATGGGCGAAAGAGGACAGGACGAGGTGTACGTCTGGGGCTCGGGCTGGCAATGCCGCGACTTCATCCATATTTCGGATTGTGTGGACTTCATCTGGCGCACCGTCGACCTTTTGCCGTCGGGGGCAAGTCTCAACCTTTCGACGGGTGTTGCCACCTCGTTCATTGCGCTGGCGGAGGAGGTGGCTCGACAGATCGGATGGGAGCCGAAAGTTTCGGGCCTTTCCAGCAAGCCCGAAGGGGTTTTCTTCCGCTGCGGCGATACAAGATTGCAGTCGGACTACGGGCTCACCCCGTCCATTGATCTTGGTCAAGGAATAACGCGCATGCTGGAGCATCTGAAATTTGCCGCCGGAAGGGCAGCATAAGCCCGAGCGCAAGAGGCCGGGCTTAACATGTCTTGGGGCAAGGCTGGCTGCGGACCTCATCGTATCCACATATTGAACAAGAGCTGGCGAGCCGGGCATCGGCGGTGATTTGTTTCACCTGAGATGCCCCTGTTGCTGTCCTCAGCCGTTGGGACGGCCCTTCCTCTTCGGCTTGCCGTCCGGGCCGCTGCCTCCGCGGTTATCAAAACCACGGTCGTTGAACTTGCCGCCGGGCTTGCCCGGCTTACCTGCGCGTTCCTTGCCGGCCCAGTCGCCCTTGGCGGGCTTGTCCCAGGTCCGGTTGTCGCCGGCACCCGCTGCCTTCGGCTTCTTCGCGAACGGCTTCTTGCCAAAGTCCCGCTCGCCTTCAGGCTTGCGGGCAGGTGCATCGCCCCAGACTTCCGCGTCTGCCTTCACCATGTCGTCGTCGAAGCGGCGCTTGCCGGCGGGCTTGTCACCGTAGGGCTTTTTGTCACCATAGGGTTTCTTGTCGCCATACGGCTTCTTGTCACCAAAGCCGCGCTTTTCGCCATAGGGTTTGTTGTCGCCGAATTCGCGCTTCTCGCGGAAGGGACGCTCCTTTGGCGGTGCGTTGAAATCCGGGACGCCGTCGAGCGGGTTCACGGTGATGCCGCGGTCTATCGTCTTGTTGGGGCCGAGAGCCGCGAGGAAGTGCTCGGCGCTGCCTGCCGCGAGTTCGACGAAGGTTTCTTCCGGCTGCATCTTGATGGCGCCGATATCGACCTTGGAAATCTGGCCGTGACGGCAAAGCATGGGGATCAGCCAGCGCGGCTCGGCATTCTGGCGGCGTCCGACAGACAAGGAGAACCAGACGCTCGGGCCGAAGTTTTCGCGCGGGCGCAGTTCGCTATGAGCAGGGCGGGCGTCATCGCCATCCCGTTCGCGGCGCTTGCGTTCCGGGGAGACGGTGACATCGATCAGGTCTTCCGGTGCCGAGCGACCGCTGCGATAGAGACGGACGAAAGCGGCGGCAACCTGCTCAGCACCGTGCTTTTCGAGCAACTCGGCGACTGCGCCGCTTTCGTCTTCAGTCACCTTGTCGAGGAACAGCGGATCGCCGAGAAGGCGTTCGTCGTCGCGGCGGGTAACTTCATCGGCTGACGGGGGCTTCGCCCAGTTTGCAGCAATCTTGGCGTTTTCCAGCAGGCGCTCGGCCTTGCGGCGATTGCTCATCGGAACGATCAGCGCGGATACGCCTTTGTTGCCGGCGCGACCGGTACGACCGCTGCGATGGAGAAGGGTTTCCGGGTTGCTCGGCAGGTCGGCGTGGATGACCAGCTCGAGGCCGGGCAGGTCGATACCGCGTGCAGCGACGTCCGTCGCGATGCAGACGCGGGCGCGGCCGTCGCGCATGGCCTGAAGCGCGTGGGTGCGTTCGTTCTGGCTGAGTTCGCCGGAAAGCGCCACGACCGAAAAACCACGATTATGCAGGCGGGACGTCAGGTGATTGACGGCGGCGCGGGTCGAGCAGAACACGATGGCGTTGCGCGCCTCGTAGTAACGCAGGACGTTGATGATCGCGTTTTCCTTATCGGTCGGCACGACCATGAGCGCACGATAGTCGATGTCGACGTGCTGCTTCTTTTCACCGGCGGTGGCGATGCGTTTTGCGTCGCGCTGGTAGTTGCGGGCGAGATCGGCGATAGACTTCGGCACGGTTGCCGAAAACATCAGCGTGCGGCGATCATCCGGCGCCGATTCGAGAATGAACTCCAGATCCTCGCGGAAGCCGAGGTCGAGCATCTCGTCGGCTTCGTCGAGCACGACGGCGCGGATGTCCGACAGGTCGAGCGCGTTGCGGGTGATATGGTCCCGCAGACGGCCGGGGGTGCCGACGACGATGTGAGCGCCGCGTTCGAGTGCGCGCCGTTCCGTGCGAATGTCCATCCCGCCGACGCAGGATGCGATCGTCGCCCCGGTCATTTCATAGAGCCATTCGAGCTCGCGCTTGACCTGCAGCGCCAGTTCGCGCGTCGGTGCAATGGCGAGTGCTAGCGGTGCTGAGGCCCGACCGAAGCGGGTTTCGCCGTCGAGCAGGGTGGGGGCGAGAGCCAGTCCGAAGGCGACCGTCTTGCCGGAACCCGTCTGGGCCGAAACCAGGGCATCGGCGCCGGCAAGCTCGGGGTCGAGCATGGCCTTCTGCACCGGTGTCAGGGTGGCATAGCCGCGCTTCGACAATGCCTCTGCGATCGGCGGCGCGATGCCGTCAAATTCTGTCATTGAACCGTCTTTCGAACCAGGTGTTGCGCATCTCGCCGGATGCTTGTCGGGCGCTCATGCGCCATCGGCCGCCAGAAGCGGTCCGTCGTTAAGCGCGTTCCTATCCGGCAAACAGGCGGATGTACAGGGGGAGGACGGCGAAAAGGCGAGAAAGATGATACCGGAAGGTGGTGAACGTAGCCAATCATGCCGTTGGAGGAGAATGGCCTGTTTACGCGAGGCGCCTACGGGGCCTATGACCATCCGGGTTCAACGATTCCGGGAGATGCATTCCTTGAAAGCCATTGCCATCGATTTCGAGACCGCCAATGAGGAACGCGGCAGCGCCTGTTCTGTGGGCCTCGCCTTCATCGAGAATGGCAAGGTGGTGCGGGTCGAGGAACGGCTGATCCGGCCGAAGTCGATGCGGTTTTCCTCGTTCAATATCGCCATTCATGGCATTCGGCCCGAGGATGTCGAAGACGCCGGGGAGTTTCCCGAGGTCATGGACGAGTTCGCAGATGATTTTGTTGACGCCATGATGATCGCGCATAATGCAGCCTTCGACTTCTCCGTCTGGCGCGCCGCGCTCGATGCCTATCGGCAGCCATATCCCGAACTTTCCTATGTCTGCAGCGTCAAGCTTTCCCAGCGGGCATGGCCGGAGCTCGGTTCGCATAAGCTGAACGTGCTGGCCGCATATCTCGGCCTGTCCTTTTTCCACCACAACGCGGCGGAAGACGCTCATGTCTGTGCGCTTGCCGCCATCGCCATGGCCCGGCAGCAACGGGCGGATGGAATTCCGGAATTGGCGGCAAGTCTCGGCATTTCGCCGGGGCGGCTTTA
Organism: Shinella sp.; assembly: GCA_003248775.1. Taxonomy (GTDB): domain Bacteria; phylum Pseudomonadota; class Alphaproteobacteria; order Rhizobiales; family Rhizobiaceae; genus Allorhizobium. Next base: position 217,639 of record QFQX01000001.1, read on the forward strand.
TCGTGGAGGTTACGAAGCCTGTTCCGTTCGGCGCAAGGCAAAAGGTGCTTCCGTCTTGTAAGGCCGTGTGCCACGCTTATCTCAATAGCGTGACACTACCGGAGGTCTTCATGTCGCTCAGATCCAATACCCTCGCTGCTGGAATTCTGTTGTTGTCGAATGCCGCACCTGCATCCGCCGAGGTGGTCGGCAAGGTTGGCGTCGACTGGGTCGGCAACGATATCGTCGTGGAAGCGGTCACGGATCCCAAGATCAAGGGCGTGACCTGCCATGTCACCTATTTCGACCGTTCGATCATCGACCGTTTGTCCAAGGGCAACTGGTTTGAGGATCCCTCGAACAACTCGATTGCCTGCCGACAGACGGGGCCGATCGAGATCGGCGACATCGACCTGTCGAAAGAAGGGGAAGAGGTATTTCGCGAGGGCATGTCGCTCATCTGGAAGCAGCTGGTCGTCAACCGGATCTACGACAAAACGAATGACACGCTAATCTATCTCATTCACTCCCGTCAGGTTGTCGATGGCTCCGCCAAGATGGCGATCTCGACGGTGCCGCTGTTCAACGAGCCGGTCACCTGGACCAAAGGTAAACCCTGATAACCCTTAAAATTTTGTGGGATCGGAATAATTGTGCCAAAAATGATCGATCCAAAAACCGATTGTACCGGTTTTTTGTGAGCGCGGTCACTTCCGTTTACTTGAAGAGTTTGCGAAAGTTCCGCCAGCATTGGCAGGCGGTCGTGTCACCCCATTTACGACCGTCAACTGTTCGTGCTTGCCAGACCGGGTGGCTAACGCTTCCTGGACTCCAGTTGAAAAAGCTGTGTTTCGGATAGTAGCCACTCCGGAGCGCAGCTTTTTTATTTTGTGCACGGTGCTGGGAGTTCGCTGCGTCGTTAAGTCCGGTGCATGAAACCCGCCGCAGCTTATGCGGGCCATGACTGCGGGTTGTTTCCTCCGTTTTGTCAGGAGGCATCGGGTAGAACGGGCATCGGCATTTTCGAACGATGGCAAATGTCAGTATAAACGGCGGTTATTTCTGTATTTACTTTCGAATACTGGATGGGCTTGATCCATGATCTGTCCCGAGGTTGAAAATCTTAATCTTTTGGTCCCGAATACAAAAACGCAGAAACCCGGCTGAACCGGGTTTCTGTCGTAAGAGGAGCCTTGTTGGGCCGGATCAGGCGGCCTGGGCGAGTTCGTCGGCGATGACGGTGTCGAGGTTGAGGAAGCATACCATCGACTTTTCCAGAGCCACGATGCCGCGGCAGAAGGCCCGCTGTTCTTCCGGAATGATCTCCGGTGCCGGCTGCAGGTCTTCAGCCTTGATGGTCATCATGTCGGAAACCTGTTCGACCAGCAGGCCGACCAGTTTGCCGGCGATGTCGGTAACGATGATGGCGGCGCGCTCGGAGGGCTCCGTCATCTTCATGCCGAGGCGGCAAGCCATATCGATGACCGGGATCACGGCGCCACGCAGGTTGATGAGGCCAAGCACATATGGCGGCGTGTGCGGCATCGGGGTCACCGGCGCCCAGCCGCGGATTTCGCGGATCGCCATGATGTCGATGCAGAATTCCTGATCGCCGAGGTGAAAGGACACAATTTCGAGGTAGGCCCCGGACTGTTTGATGGCATTGCTCATGATTGGAATCCTTCCCGGTTGTCTGCTGTTCCGTTTCTGATGGAAACGATGGCCGTGTAATGGGGTGTCTCCGCGATCCTGTTGGTCAGGTGACGTGCGGGCGACGGTTGCTGGGATGCGTCGGTTCCTGCCGACGCAAAGTGGCGGGAGACGACGGTCGTGCCGCCTGTCTCGTATCGGCCGGTTAGGCCAGTGAATTGTTCGCGAGAGATATCGAATGCTGTCCCGACATTCCGGACGGCCGGCTGAATGCCGCCGCAGAGCCATGCGTCAGCGGATGCTGACCGACTTGCGGCCATCTCTGCCGATGCGAAATTGAGCATATGCCTCCCCGAAGCCCGCCGGACACCGACGCTGAGCGTCAGCGATGTCGTTCACATGCATGCGGAGGGCCGAGGAAAAAGGAATGCGTCCCGGCGGACGTGATGTCCGAATGATCTGTAACGATCATCTCGCAAACTGAAGAATTGCGAATATGCGTTAAACAACGGCTAATATCGCGGTTCAGACAGCAAATTTATAGGACGGCGCCCCATGATTCTCGAGTTTCGCCGTCCGTGTGCCTCATGTCTGGGCGATTGCTCTGGAATAAAGATGCCATGTCGCGTGCCCCAGGATGGGCAGAACGATGAACAATCCGAGGAACGCCGGCAGAAGGGCGAGAATCGCTGCGGCTGCCACGATCAGGCCAAAGGCAAACATCGGTACCGGGTTTTCGAACACGACCCGGATGCTGGTGATCATCGCCGTGACGAAATCGATATCGTGATCGAGCAGCAGCGGCATCGAGATGACCGTCAGGGAAAACAGGATGGTGGCAAGCAGAGCTCCGACGACAGTGCCGACCATCAGGAAGGCGATCCCTTCCGGTGTCGTGGTGAGAAGAGCAACGAATGCGGTAAGGGTTGCCGGAATCTTGAAGCCAAGGAAAAGGGCGAGCAGCAGGCGCACCTGATAAATCCAGATCCAGAAGACGAACAGCACGGCGAATGCCATCCATGAAAGCTGGCGCTCCCGCTGGCGGAAGACTTCGGTCAGCACAGCTTTCCAGGTGATCGGCTCGCCCTTTTCATGTCGTCGGCTGACCTCATAGAGGCCTACGGCGACAAAAGGTCCGATCAGCGGAAAACCAATGGCGACGGGTATGATCATCCAGGGCAGGTGGTAACGGATCAGCACCGTCACAATAAACAGGCCGCCGAGCGCGTAGATCCCGCCGAAGAAAAGTCCGAACAGCGGATAGCGGCGGAAGTCGTTCAGGCCTTCGCGCAGTGCCGCCCATACGTCATCGAGTTTCATGTGATTGATCCGCAATTTCTGTTGCGGAATCGTCTGCAAGGCCTGCTCTCCCATTCGTCCCTCCCAAGACATAAGGTCGCTACCAGCGATCATCTTTGAAGCGTCTCAGAAACGGCGTTGCATTTCATCAACTTTCTTGAATGTGTTTTGGAAAGTTTGCGCTTTCGGGGATCGGTGTGAGATATTATAAAGATGGCATGAACCTTATCGCTCCCGTCTTTCCGCGCATTGCAGTGGCTGCCGTTGTGGCGGTGGGGCTTTTGATGGCCGTAGCGCTTGCCTTTGCCGGCTGGCTTCAGCATGGTGCCGCAATCTTTCTTGCGCTGTCCGAGAGCGGCCTTTCACTTTGTTTCTGATGGTTCGGCAGAAACGCGGTCGTTATCTCCGGGCGGGACAAAACGGCGCGGTCCCTCTTTTTAACGGGCTGTTGATTTGCACTTACTGCGCCGTCGTCGTATCGGCATATGAAGAATATGTATGACCGCTCGGGCGGCGGGTCGTGGGGAAGGAATAAATGAAGACGTTTCGAATTTTCCTCTGGATCGGTGTCTTGGCCATGGCCGGCGTTCTTGGCTGGCTGACGCTTACCGTGACGCAATCGAAGACGAAGATGGCAGAGGGACCGTTCGGCGTGCCTTTCCAGCTGACGGATCAGAGCGGCAAGCCCATTACCGAACAAGCTTTCCGTGGAAAGCCGACGGCATTGTTCTTCGGCTTTACCCATTGCCCGGAAGTCTGCCCGACCACGCTGTTCGAACTCGATAGCTGGCTTACCAAGGTCGATCCGGACAGGAGCAAGCTGCAAGCTTATTTCGTGTCCGTGGACCCGGAACGCGATACGCCGGAAATCCTCGGCGCCTATATTTCCAACGTGACCGACCGAGTGGTCGGTATTTCCGGAGCGCCGGACAAGGTGGCCGAGGTCATAAAGGGCTTCCGGGTCTATGCCCGCAAGGTTCCCCTGGATGAAAAGGATCCGAACGGGGATTACACGATGGATCACACGGCCTCAGTATTCTTGCTGGATGCGGAGGGGCGCTTCGTTGGAACCATTGCCTATGGCGAAAATTCCGATGTCGCTGTGAAAAAGCTCGAAAATCTCACCAAGGGCTGATCCTGTATTCTGACACCCTCCTGGAAGGTTGCCATCTGCAAAGCTACGGTGTAGCGCAGACGCAAGCACCGCGCGCCAATTGCGTGGGAAATCTATTCCAACGTCACAGGATCATCGATCGTGAGCGAAATCCGTCTTTTCGTCACCACCACCGAGCAGCATGCGAACCGTATTCTCGACCTCATGAGCTTCGCATTCGGTGAAGAGGATTTCGCCATCGCCACGACAGAGGTGGATGAGAAAAACGACGTCTGGCAGGCTTCCGTCTACATGATGCTCGATGAGGAAGATGAGGTTAACGAGCGTATCGTCGCCTTGCTTTCCGAAGAATATCCTGACCTGCCGGTCGAGCGCGAGGTGATCCCCGACATCGACTGGATCGCCAAGTCGCTGGAAGGGCTGACGCCGGTCAGGGCGGGGCGTTTCCTCGTTCACGGTTCCCACGACCGGGACAAGGTGCAGCCGAACGACGTGGCCATCGAGATCGATGCCGGGCAGGCTTTCGGCACCGGTCATCATGGAACGACGGCCGGTTGCCTCGAGGTCATCGAGGAAGTCGTGCGTTCAAGGCCTGTTGCCAATGCGCTCGATCTGGGCACGGGCAGCGGCGTTCTGGCCATCGCCGTGCGCAAGCTCTTGCCGGTGCCGGTACTGGCGACCGATATCGATCCGATCGCTGTCCGTGTCGCGCGCGAAAATGCTCGGCGTAACGGTGTTGTCGAAGGCATTGATTTCCGTGTAGCTCCGGGCTTCCATTCGACGGCGTTTCGTCAGCGTGGCCCATTCGATCTCATCATTGCCAACATTCTGGCCCGCCCCCTGATGAAAATGGCGCCGCAGCTCGTGGCCAATTTGGCGCCCGGCGGCTCGGTCATTCTATCAGGCATTCTTGCGGCTCAGCGTTGGAAGGTGCTGGCGGCCTATAACGGCGCGGGCCTCGCCCATGTGCGCACCATCTGGCGCAATGGCTGGGTGACGATCCACCTGCGGCACGAAAGCCATCGCCGATAAGCAGGCAACGGCCACAATGCTGCGCGGCAGCATTTTGGCTTGGGCAGGGCAGTTTGAATTCAGAAAAATGAAAAAGCAAAAGGCGGCATCTTTGATGCCGCCTTGCAGGACCGATCTCTTCGGTCCAAGTCCCGCGAGCCTTGGGAGGATCGCTCAAGCGGGAGTGCTTTTCGTTGGGAACGCGGCAACCGCGCTCGCCGGATCTCAGAGGAATGCGTGCTGGCGTTCCTTGCGGCGAATCTGTTCGCGCGGAGCGTCGAGACGCAGGAAAATGCTGTCGTTTCTGGTGGACAGGGCGTTGGCTTCGTAACGCACTGCCTGGCGTTCGCGGGCGGCGATGATCTGGCGGTATCCATTTTGCAAGAGCGCATTCGCCATTGCCGTATTCCTTGTTCAGTCGTTTGAATTGTTTGATGAGCGCCATATAGATTGTGCAACGCGATAGAGGCAGGCGCTTTGCCTCAAGGGTGCTATGCATTAAACGCAAATCTTAGGCATTCCATTGGTGTTTGTGGTGATATTTTGCGCATTTTTGCATTTTGCCCGGCTTTTCGATGTTGCGACGCGTCATTTTGGCCATTGCCGTCTCTCGATGTTGGAAATGGGCAGGGACGGCGGGGCTTGCTATAAGCGATGTCACGAATCCTCAATGCGGGTAGTCTCCCATGTTCCAGTCCTTCGACGTCACCTCCACTCCGCAATATGGCCGCGAGCGCATCGAGGCGTTGAGAGCGCAGTTTGCAGATCTCGGCATTGACGGGCTGCTTGTGCCTCGCGCCGACGAGTATCAGGGCGAATATGTACCGGCTTCGGCAGAAAGGCTTTCATGGCTTACCGGTTTTACCGGCTCGGCCGGACAGGTGCTGGTGACTGCCGGGCAGGCGGTCGTGTTCGTCGATGGTCGCTACACCACCCAGCTTGTCCAGCAGGTGGATCAGTCGGTCTTCACCGGTGGTGATCTGGTGGGCGAGCCGCCGCACCAGTGGGTGCGAACCCATACCCATACGGGCTTCCAGCTCGGCATCGATCCGTGGCTGCATACGACTGCCGAAGTGCGCCGGCTGGAAAAGGCACTGGCGGAAAAGGATGGAGCGGTTGTCTTTCTGACACGCAACCCCGTCGACGGCATCTGGACCGACCGGCCGGATGAACCTCTCGGCGCGGTGACGATCCAGACCATCGCCTATGCCGGCCTGCTGGCGCGGGACAAGATTGCGAAGATCGCCCTGGACCTGAAGGAAAAGGGGATCGCGGCGGTGCTGATCACCGATCCGTCCTCCGTCGCCTGGATTTTCAACATCCGCGGCGCGGACGTACCGCATACGCCGCATCCTCTGGCACGCGCCATCATCCATGCCGATGGCAAGGCCGAGCTTTTCCTCGACAAGCGCAAGACCGGTATCGAGGTCGAGGCTTATCTTGGCCAGCTCTGCGAACAGGTCGATCCGGAACTTCTGACCGGCAGGCTGGCGCAGCTTGCGGCGAAGGGCGCGAGCATTCTTGTCGATCCGGATCTGGCGCCGTTCGCGCTGGTCGAGCTCATCCGTCTTCATGGCGGCAATGTCATCGAGGGGGCCGACCCCGTCAGGATCCCGCGGGCGACCAAGAATAGCGTGGAACTGAACGGCTCGGCGGCCGCACATCTGCAGGATGGCGTGGCGGTTACAGAGTTCCTGCACTGGCTGGACGGACAGCATCCGGGTACGGTCAGCGAGATCGCCGTGACAAAGGCGCTGGAGGAGGCGCGTGCGCGGGTCGGCGAGCGGATGCAGAATCCACTCAAGGACATTTCCTTCGACACGATTTCCGGTGCCGGCGAGCATGCTGCGATCATTCACTACCGGGTGACGACGGAGACGGACCGTCCGTTGAAGTCGGGCGAAATGTTCCTGATCGATTCCGGCGCGCAATATGTGAACGGTACCACGGACATCACCCGCACGATCGCCATCGGTCCGGTGCCGGACGAGCAGCGGCGGTTCTTCACGCTTGTACTGAAGGGCATGATCGCAATCAGCACGGCGCGCTTTCCGAAGGGTACGCGTGGTTGCGATCTCGATCCGCTTGCCCGTATTGCCCTCTGGAAGGCGGGGGCGGACTTCGCCCATGGAACCGGCCATGGCGTCGGCTCCTACCTCTCCGTGCATGAGGGGCCGCAGCGCATTTCGCGTCTTTCGACGCAGGAATTGCTGCCGGGAATGATCCTGTCAAACGAACCCGGCTATTACCGTCCGGGTCATTTCGGCATCCGCATAGAGAACCTGCTCTATGTGCGCGAGGCTGAAACCGTCGAGGGCGGCGACCAGCCGATGCTCTCCTTCGAGACGTTGACCTATGTGCCGATCGACAAGTATCTCGTCGACACGGATCTCCTGACCGACGAAGAATTGCGCTGGCTCGACGCTTATCATGAGAAGACCCGCGCCGAGCTGATGCCGCTCATCCATGATCCCAGGATCCGTGAATGGCTGGAGCGGATGACCGAGCCGTTCCGGCGCGAGGCCTGATCACGTCCTGTCGATATCGACGGCGCGTTACATGATGAACTGGCGCGCCGCCATTACCACGACCCAACCACCTATCAGCATCGGGATTGCCGAGAAACGCAACCCGATCAGGAGCGACGCTGCCATCGCGAGCTTGACGTCGATCCCGCCAGTGAAGAAGGCCGGCGCGACGAGTGTGGTCAACACAGCCGCCGGAACTGCGTTCAGCGCTGCTTCCAGCCGTGGAGGTATGGTTTTCAGCCGTTTCACCAGAATGTAACCGCCAATGCGGGTGATGAAAGTGGCAACAGCCGCCGCAGCGATGAGCAGCGTCATGTAGGGCGTGAGGAAAGTGCTCATCGGGCAGTCTCTTCTTTTGCAGCATCTTCGACCTTCGTCGGCGGCAGCAGGGCGGCCAGCGCCACGCCGGCGAGCGCACCGATGCTGACATGCCAGGGTGAGCCGACGAGCTTTTGAGCGACGACGGAGACCAGCGCGCTGACGATCACGATCGGCAGGAAGTTGTTGCGCTTGCGGAAGCCCAGAACGAGACCCATGAAATAGATCGGCAACAGCACGTCGATGCCCCAGTTGGAGGGGTTGCCCATCACGCTGCCGAGCAGGCCGCCGACAGTGGTCATCGCCACCCACGGAACGTAGATCATGATGGCAAATCCCATGTACCAGGTGAACGTCACGGGTCGGCCGGTCTCGCCTCGGGTCAGCGTCTCGGCAAATTGCGGGTCGGTGAGCAGGAAGAAGCTCATGGCCTTCTGGGACAGGGTAAAATGGCCGACGAACGGGGCGATTGCCGCCGAGTAGAGGACGTGGCGGAAGTTGACGGCGAGGATCGATAAGACGATGATCCAGATCGGCACCGAATGGCCGAAGAGTTCGATGCCCACGAGTTGGCTTGCCCCGGCAAACACGGTGGCGCTCATCAGTGTCGCTTCAGCAACCGTCTGGCCATTGGCGACGGCAATAGCCCCGAACAGCGCCGCGAAGGGTACGGTGGAAAAAAGGATCGGCATGCTGCCGCGCATGCCTTCGATAAAGTCTTTACGCATGGTTCGTCTCTGTTGTCATCGGCTTTTCACTGTCGCAATAGGTACTGATATACAAGCCAATTCGCGTGATGATTTATCTCGGGGAATTGATCGCGATCATTACCTCGCGCAAGACGGCGGGGATTTCTTGAATGAAAGGAACGCCGGCCATGGCCAAGTCCGATTTTTCACCCGAGCAGCTGGCCGTGCTGGTGACGGCGGTGCAAAAGCACGTCGATACGGAATACGACCTGAAGCTCGGACGCTTCGAGGCAGAAAGCCTGATCGAGTTCATGGCGGGTACGCTTGGTGCACTCCATTACAATCGTGGCCTGCACGATGCACAGGCCCTGTTCTCCCGACAGGTCGAAAGCCTTGGCGATGCGATCTACCAGCTTGAACGCCCGGTCGGTTCCTGAAGACCTGCGTCAGACGGGGATTTCGACGGTAAAGGCAAAACGGGCCTTTTCGCCCGGCGGCAATATCGTCGTGAATGGCCGTTCCGTGATGTCGTCTGATGCGCCGATGGCCGCAGCCGTGCCATGCCAAGGTTCGATGCAGAGGAAGGGTGCGCCCGGCTTGGTCCAGAGCGCGAGATTGGGCAGGTTTTCGAAGCGAAAGCGCAGAGCTTCTCCGCCCTCGACGCCATAAGTGAGGGCTGTTCCCGTTCCCTCCGGGAAGATCATCGCGTCTTCGACGAACATTTCAGGCGATATCTCCAGCTTCCCCTCGACGAAGGGTGAAGGAAGGCGGTCGGCACGCAGAAGCCCATTCTCAAGACGCGCCAAAGGCGGTTCCGCCCGGTTTGCAAGCTGCACCGTATGCAGCTTGCCTTCTGCACGAGGCAGGGGCCAAGGGAAGGCTGAGTGGAAACCTATCCCGAAGGGCATCGGTTTCTCGTCATGATTTTCGACCTCGGCGGCAACGGTGAGTGCATTGCCGTCGAGCGAATGGGTCAGTGTTAGGGTGAATGCGAAGGGATAAACGGCGCGCGTCGCATCCGTTGCCGTCAACCGGTGCGCACAACTCGTTTGCGTCTGGCCCACAAGCGCAAAGTCGTTGCGACGGGCAAAGCCATGCTGCGCCATATCGACCTGCCGGCCATCGACGGTCAGTTTATTACCCGGTGCCTTGCCGACGATCGGAAAGAGAATGGGGGAACGGCCAGACCACCAGGCATCATCGCCGTTCCACAGCCATGAGCGGCCATCGGACGAGACAAGCGACTGCATTTCCGCCCCGAGCGAAGAAACCTCGACGGTAAGGCGATCATTGGTGATGCTGACGATTTCCGGCATTGCTGGTCCCTTCGATTCCCGTTGGCGTACCATAGGGGCGGGGGATGACAGTTTTCAATCGCGGAACGGTCGAGGCCGTCAGCTTTTCGGGCGCGGCTGGAATGTGTGCTCGGGGCCGGGAAAGGCGCGGGTGCGTACTTCGCCGGCATAGTCTTCGGCAGCCTTCGATATCACCTGCGCAAGTTCGGCATAGTGCTTGACGAAGCGCGGCTTGAAGTCGTTGAAGAGGCCGAGCATGTCGTCGGAGACGAGGATCTGGCCGTCACAGGCCGGAGACGCGCCGATGCCGATGGTTGCGGCGGATACCGAGCCGCTGATCTCGCGGGCAAGCGGTTCGACCGTGCCTTCGATGACGATGGCGAAGGCACCGGCCTCATCGATGGCGCGGGCATCGCGGCGGATCTTGTCCGCCTCCTTTTCGCTATGGCCCTTGGAGCGGTAACCGCCCGATGTGTTGACCTGCTGCGGCATCAGCCCGACATGGCCGAGCACCGGTATGCCCCGTTCGACAAGAAAGGCCACCGTCTCGGCCATTTCCGCGCCGCCTTCCAGCTTCACGCCGTCGCAGCCGGTTTCCTTCATGATACGGGCCGCCGAGCGGAAGGCCTGTTCCTTCGATTCCTGATAGGAACCGAAGGGCATGTCGATGATGACGCAGGCACGGGAGACACCGCGCATGACGGCCTGGCCGTGGGCGATCATCATTTCCATGGTGACGCCAACGGTGGTGTCCATGCCGTAGAGCACCATGCCAAGACTGTCTCCGACCAGCAGGAAGTCGCAATGCGGATCAAGCAGGCGCGCCATCGGTGTCGTGTAGGCGGTCAGCGACACGACGGCACGATTGCCCTTGAGGGCGAGGATGTCGGCGGGCGTGAGGCGCTTCTGGCGGGGTGGTGTGCTCATTTCAGGCGGCCTCTCTACCTTTTGCCGAACCTTTGCCGATGACGCGGTTGTCGAGCAGCTTCGTCTTGCCAACGCGGACGTAAAGAAGGACGAGGAAGGGGCCGTCGAGGGTCGAAAGCGGCATCAGCGTATCCGGGTGACGGACCGCCACTACTTCCGGCGTCGCCAGCGGCTCGGCGGCGATGAAGACGGAGAGCGCGCGCTCCATTTCGGAGGGATCACTGAGGCCGAGCGCGCGAAGTCGCGCCGCTTCCTCAAGCGCTTTCGGCACAATGACGGCTGCCGCCCGTTCCTGTTCCGAAAGGTAGACGTTGCGCGAAGAGCAGGCGAGGCCGTCCAATTCCCGCACCGTCGGCACCGGCACGACCCGGACCGGCAATGCGAGGTCCTCAACCATGCGGCGGATGACGGCCACCTGTTGGTAGTCCTTCTCGCCGAAATAGGCCGCATGGGGCTGAACGATGTTAAAGAGTTTGGTGACTACGGTCGCGACACCGGCGAAATGGCCGGGGCGGGCCTCGCCTTCCAGTTCGGAGCCGAGTTTCGGGACATCGACCACGGTTTCCATCGGACGCGGATACATGTCCTCGACACGTGGGGCGAACAGGAAATCGACGCCTGCCAGTTCCAGCATCATGCTGTCGCGGGGTAGGTCTCGGGGATAACGGGCGAGATCTTCGTTTTTGCCGAATTGCAGCGGGTTTACGAAGATCGACACGACGGTGACGTCGTTTTCGGCGCGCGATCGCTCGACGAGGCTCATATGGCCCTGATGCAGATAGCCCATGGTCGGCACGAAGCCGATGTCGCGGGAGGTTCGGCGATGGGGGCCGAGCCGCTGCCGGAGGGCGGAAATAGTGGTGACGGTCTCCATATCGGCTCCTCCCGATTGACGCGACGCGCTGCACTAGCGCCGTTCCTGCGAAAAGGCAATGTGTGGAATCGGTTGGAGCGTTTTCTCAAACGATTATATCAGCGCTGTTCACGATCTCGGCGCCGGCGGCCTTCATCTCCGCGATGGCTGCCTTCACGCCCTCGGGATCGATGCCGCGGGAGCCGTCCTCGATGAAGCGCACGGTGACATCGGGCAGCATTTCCAGAGCGTCGAGCACGGAAAACTTGACGCAATAGTCCGTGGCGAGGCCCATGATGTCGAGTTCGCTGACGCCATTCTCCCGAAGATAAGTGTCGAGGCCGGTCAGAGCGGAGCGGTCGTTGTCGCGAAAGGCGGAATAGCTGTCGACGGCAGGGTCCTGACCCTTCAATTGCACGTAATCGATGGCGGATGTGTCGAGGGCGGGGTGGAATTCGGCGTCGCTGCTACCCTGCACGCAATGGTCCGGCCACATCATCTGCGGCTGGCCGGAAAGCTCGCCCATTTCGAAGGGCGCCTTGCCGGGATGCTGCGAGGCAAAGCTGCCGTGATTGGCCGGGTGCCAGTCCTGCGAGGCGACGATCAGCGTGTAGCGGCCGCTCGCCATCAGCGCATTGGCAACCGGCACCACCTTGTCGCCATCCGCTACCGGCAGGTTCCCGCCGGGGCAGAAACCGTTCTGGATGTCGATCAGCAGCAGAGCCTTGGTCATTGTCGTTCCCTTCTTGTCTTTATGCGTCGCAAGATGGCAAGCCGTGGCGGCGGGATCAAGGGCGGGGGTGCGTTGTCCTCTGTCTTTCGCGATGCGTGGGTCTGGTTCCGTGACGCGGATCCGGACATTTCGCTTCGGTGATGGATGACGACACGCCGAAAGTACTGCTGTCACTGGATTTATCTGGATGCAGCATGTCCCTGGAACAGTGGATTTGACCTCTCATGTTCGCCCCACCAAGGGGCGGTACAGCTCTTTTCGTGTTTGCGCAGCACGGCCCTGTTTTCGGCAACCAGACAAATATCAATTCGGATGGAACAAAAACACGGCTGTCGCGTTTGCGCCGTGGCGAGCGCGTGCACTCGCAGCGTCCGGGTCATTTCATAACGAATTGGAAGCGACATGATCATTGTCCTCACCGCCGTCCTGTTCGGTGCAATCGGGCTCGTACTCGCCATCGGCGGCGTCGAGCTGGTCGCCTTGTCCGGCAGCCCGTTTTATCTCGCAGCCGGCATCGTCTTCATCCTCACCGCAATCCTGCTGCTCATGCGCCGCAAGGCGGCGCTTTGGCTCTACGGGCTCTTCATCCTCGCCACGCTTGGCTGGGCCATCCTGGAGGTCGGCTTCGACTGGTGGCAGCTCGGGACGCGGGGAGGGCTGGTCATCCTGCTCGCCTTCCTGCTTCTCCTGCCTGCCGTTCGCCGGCGGTTGAACGGTGGCGATGCTTCGCTCTGGCCGGTTGGCATTCCGGTATTGATTGCGCTGATCGTCGCAGGTTATTCTCTCACCATCGACCCCCTGGACAAGGAGGGTGCCCTGCCAACCGAGGCGGTGGTCCAGACCCCGGCCTATGGCGGAGAGGTGGCGGATGCCGAATGGCATCAGTACGGGCGCACGCCCTTCGGTCAGCGCTATTCGCCGCTGACGCAGATCACCACGGAAAACGTGAAGGACCTGAAAGTCGCATGGACCTACCAGACCGGCGACGTCAAGCAGCCGGGAGATGTCGGAGAGACCACCTATCAGGTGACGCCGCTCAAGGTCGGAAACCGGCTCTATCTCTGCACGCCGCACAACTGGGCAATCGCGCTCGATGCCGCCACGGGCAAGGAGGTCTGGAAATACGATCCGAATGTCGGGCTGAACCCCGACCGGCAGCACCAGACCTGCCGTGGTGTCACCTATTATGCCGATCCGGCTGCGACCGCCGGAGCAGAATGCGCCACCCGCGTCTATCTGCCGACCTCGGATGCGCGTCTGATCGCGCTCGATGCCGAGAGAGGCAAGATATGCACGAGCTTTGCCGACGGCGGTGTCCTGCACCTCGAAACCGGCATGCCTTACAATCCCGCCGGTTACTACTACTCCACGTCGCCGCCGGCGATTGCGGATGGAAAGATCATCATCGGCGGGGCGGTGAACGACAATTATTCGACGCAGGAGCAATCCGGCGTCATCCGCGCCTATGACGTGAATACCGGTGCCCTGATCTGGAACTGGGACAGCGGAAATCCGGGCCAGACCCAGCCAATCGGTCCGGGGGAGACCTATACCGCCAATTCTCCGAACAGCTGGTCGGTCTTCTCGGTCGATGAACAGCTTGGCCTCATCTACATTCCGCTCGGCAATCAGGTGCCGGACCAGATCGGCATTGGCCGCAGCGAAAACGTGGAAAAATACTCCTCGTCCATCGTGGCGCTCGACATCAAGACCGGAGCAGACCGCTGGGTACGCCAGACCGTCCACCACGATCTCTGGGACATGGACGTTCCAGCCCAGCCGGTGCTGCTCGACATTACACAGCCGGATGGCACGCCGGTGCCGGCGCTCGTGGGGCCGACCAAGCAGGGCGACCTATACGTACTTGACCGGCGAACAGGCGAGCCGATCATTCCCGTCAGCGAACAGCCGGCGCCGGGCGGGGCGGTGGAAGGCGACTTTTCCTCGCCGACGCAGCCGCTTTCGGCCCTGACTTTCCGGCCGCCAAAGCTGGAAGAGAAGAACATGTGGGGCGTGACGCTGATCGACCAGATGGCGTGCCGCATCGCATTCCATAAGCTGAAATACGAAGGGCAGTACACGCCTCCCTCCCTGCAGGGAACACTTGTATATCCCGGCAATTTCGGCACCTTCAACTGGGGTTCGGTCGCTGTCGATCCTGAACGGCAGGTGATGTTCGGCATGCCGACCTATCTCGCCTTTACCTCGCGGCTGGTGCCGCGCGCCGAAGTTCCGCCGCGCGGGCAGGACGAGAAGGGATCGGAGCAGGGGCTGAACCGCAATGACGGTGCACCCTACGGCGTCTATATGGGGCCGTTCCTCTCTCCGCTGGGCATTCCCTGCCAGGCGCCGCCATGGGGGTATGTCGCGGGTGTCGATCTTCGCACCGGCCAGATCGCCTACAAGCACAGGAACGGCACAGTCATGGACATGACGCCATTGCCGCTGCCCTTCAAGGTTGGCGTGCCCGGTATCGGCGGGCCGATGATCACCAAGGGGGGCGTCGCGTTCCTTGGTGCGGCGGTCGACAACTACCTCAGGGCCTATGACCTGACCACGGGCCACGAACTGTGGAAGGCAAGGCTTCCGGCTGGCGGGCAGGCGACGCCAATGACCTATGCTCTCGATGACGGCAAGCAGTATGTCGTAATGGTCGCCGGTGGTCATGGATCGGTCGGCACCAAGCCGGGCGACTATGTCATGGCCTTCACATTGCCCTGATCCACTTTGTCAAAAAAGCGAGGAGCCGTTCTCCCCGGGCGCGAATGCCCGGGGAGTGCTGACGAACCCATGAAATTTGAGGGCGAAACCGAACGTTAACCATATGGACCTTACACACATATCGTAACGTAAGGATGCTTCGTATGAGTGATTTCGCCGCCAACGGCCAGACTGCCCCATCCATCGCCTTCTTTCCGCTGACCGGTCGCCGCGATCTGATTCGCCGCTCTGCCGTGGAGCTCGACCGGCTGAATGGCCACCATGCGGTCAAATACTGGCGCTCCGTCTGCCGCTCGCTCGGCGACGAACTGCTTGCCCTGGGATGCCCCGAGGAAGAAATGCGTGCCGAAATCATCGACTTCCAGGCGGCTGTTCAGGCCGAACTGATGTGGCTTCATCGTGGTGAAGAAGCGCGCGGTTGATAGGCCGGTAGTCTTTTCAGACTTGATGTCTTCAAAGAAAAGTAGCCGCATCTCGCGGCTATTTTCGTATTCGCAATCTGAAAGGCTGACCTATCAGACTTTTTCCACGAAGCCGTCGAGCACGCGTTTTTCGCCGGCGCGGTCGAAGTTGATCGTCAGCTTGTTGCCTTCAATCGCCGCCACGTTGCCGTTGCCGAACTTGATGTGGAACACGCGGTCGCCGACCAAGAATTTCGACGGCGTATCAGCCACAGATTTCGCCACCAGTTCGCCGT
The DNA here is from genome assembly GCA_003248775.1 of Shinella sp. Taxonomy (GTDB): domain Bacteria; phylum Pseudomonadota; class Alphaproteobacteria; order Rhizobiales; family Rhizobiaceae; genus Allorhizobium. The sequence goes on from QFQX01000001.1 coordinate 233,453, forward strand.
CGATGGTACGGGCGCGGGGACCGCTCTCACCGTACCCGATGCGCTCGACGGCATGGCCGGAGCGGCTGCCCCAGTTGTCGCGGGTGGCGTCGGTCTTGTTCTGCTGTGCCCGCTTCCAGCCCGGAGTGGAATAGCTGTTCTGGAAAGGCTCGGCCTTGTCGAAGCGTGACTGGCCATAGCCGCCGCGACCGTAGCCGCCATAGGACTGTTCGGTCTGGGCGACCTCCACATGGGTGACCGGCAGCTCGTCGAGGAAGCGCGATGGCATGGTCGACTGCCAGAGGCCGTGGATGCGTCGGTTCGAGACGAACCAGATATGGCAGCGGCGCTTGGCGCGGGTGATGCCGACATAGGCGAGGCGACGTTCTTCCTCGAGGCCGGAACGGCCACCTTCATCCAGAGCCCGCTGGTGGGGAAAGAGGCCTTCCTCCCAGCCGGGCAGGAAGACGGTGTCGAATTCCAGTCCCTTGGCCGAATGCAGCGTCATGATCGACACGGCATCCATATCCTCGTTCTGCTCGGCATCCATGACCAGCGAAACGTGTTCTAGGAAGCCGCGCATCGATTCGAAGGCTTCCATCGAGCGGATGAGTTCCTTCAGGTTTTCGAGGCGCCCGGGGGCTTCCGCCGACTTGTCGTTCTTCCACATGTCGGTATAGCCGGATTCTTCCAGGATCTGTTCGGCAAGCTCGGTATGGGGAGTCGTTTCAAGCAGTTCCTGCCATCTCCTGAACATCTGAATCACGTCGAAAAGCGCCTTTCGGGCCTTCGGCTTCAGTTCGTCCGTCTCTATGAGGTCACTGGCCGCGGCGAGCATGGGGACGTCGCGGGCGCGGGCATAGTCGTGCAGGGTGCGGATCGTGGTGTCACCAAGGCCGCGCTTCGGCGTGTTGACGATGCGCTCGAAGGCGAGGTCGTCGGCAGGCTGGCAGACGAGCCGGAAATAGGCCATGGCGTCGCGGATTTCGAGGCGCTCGTAGAAGCGCGGACCACCGACGACCCGGTAGTTCAGGCCAAGCGTCACGAACCGGTCTTCGAACTCGCGCATCTGGAATGAAGCGCGAACGAGGATCGCCATGTCGTTGAGATTGTGCTTCTTGCCGTCACCATCGCCGCGCTGAAGCTGTTCGATCACCTCGCCGACGGCTCGGGCTTCCTCTTCGCTATCCCATGCGGCATGAACGACGACCTTTTCATCGTCTGGTTCCCGACGGTCGGTGAACAGCGTCTTGCCGAGACGGCCCTCGTTGTGGGCGATCAGGTGGCCGGCGGCTCCCAGAATGTGCTCGGTCGAGCGGTAATTACGCTCCAGCTTGATGACCTTGGCGCCGGGAAAATCCTTCTCGAAGCGCAGGATGTTATCCACCTCCGCACCGCGCCAGCCGTAGATCGACTGGTCGTCGTCGCCAACGCAGCAGACGTTCTGCGGAACGCCCTGCGGGCGCTGCGCGAGCAGGCGCAGCCACATGTATTGCGCCGTGTTGGTATCCTGATACTCATCGACGAGGATGTAGCGGAATTTCTGATGATAGTCCTTCAGCACATCCGGGTTCATACGGAACATGCGGATCGGGTGCAGCAGCAGGTCGCCGAAATCGCAGGCGTTCAGTGATTTCAGGCGGTTCTGGTAGGCCGCGTAAAGTTCGCGGCCCTTGCCGTTGGCGAAGGCGCGGGCGTCGCCTTCGGGAATCTGCGAGGGGTCGAGCGCCTTGTTCTTCCAGCCGTCGATCATGGCGGCGAACTGCTTGGCCGGCCAACGCTTGTCGTCGATGCCTTCCGCCTGGATCAACTGCTTGATCAGGCGCACCACGTCGTCGGTGTCGAGGATGGTGAAATCGGAGTTGAGGCCCACCAGTTCGGCATGGCGGCGGAGCAGCTTGACGCCGATCGAGTGAAAGGTGCCGAGCCAGGGCATGCCCTCGACCGCGCCCCCGACGAGCATGCCGATGCGTTCCTTCATCTCGCGCGCAGCCTTGTTGGTGAAGGTCACGGCAAGGATCTGCGAGGGAAAGGCGCGGCCGGTCGCAAGGATATGGGCGATGCGGGTGGTGAGCACGCGGGTCTTGCCCGTGCCGGCGCCGGCCAGCACCAGAACCGGGCCATCGGTGGTCTCGACGGCCTCGCGCTGCTCCGGATTGAGGCCGGCGAGATAATCCGGGTTGCGAGCCTGATCGCGGGCGGCCATGGCGCGCGCGGCGATGCCGAGGCCGCCGGCTGCAGGGGCCGAACCAGAGGGTGCGCCGCCTGCCGGCTTGCGCGGCGCGGGCTCCTCATCGAAGAAGGGAATGTCGTCGAAACCGTTACTCATGCGGCTCAATGTAGTGATTCGGGATGGAAAGGCGAGTCAAGATGTTCTCCTTTCATTCCGACATCACTGTGACCAGCCGCCAAATGTGTCGATGAGGCGGCCTATTCCAGATCGGCCATCAGGGCGTCGATCTCGAGGCTCCACTCGCCTTTCCAGATTTTCCGTATCGACTCGTCCAGCCAGCTTCCGTCGATGGCGTTCATCACGCTCGCGCGGATATCGCTCGGGGAAAAGCCGAGGAAGTGGGCTGCCTTTCGGTATTCCGCGCCGAGATCGGTGAAGAACATCGGCGGGTCGTCGCTGTTGATCATGACCTTGAGGCCAAATTCCTTCATACGGCGGATGGCATGGTCCGGGCTCGTCAGGTCGTGCCATGGAGAGGTGATGGCGCTGGTCGAGGGGCAAACGGTGAAGAGAATGCCTTCGTCGCGGCAGCGGGCCATAAGCTGGGGATCGTTGACCACGTGATAGCCATGGTCGATGCGGCGAACTTTGAGCGCGTCGAGCGACCTGCGGATGAAATCCGCAGGTCCCGTCTCCCCGGCATGGGCGGTCACCTTCAGGCCGGCGGCACGAGCGCGGTCGAAAAGTGCCGTATAGGGCTCTGGCGGGAAGGGGGCTTCGTTGAAGTCCAGGCCGATGCCAACCAGCTTGTCATCGTCCCGAGCGAGGATCATGTCGAGGAATTCCTCGCCTGCCTCGGGGCCGAGTTCGCGGTTGATGCCCGGTGCGCAGACGCTGACGATGCCGAAATCCCGTTCCGCGTCCTCGATACCGGCGACGATACCGTCCATCTGGGTGTCGAAACTGATGCCATGGGGGAAGTGGACCTGCGGGGAGAAGAAGAACTCCACGTAGCGGGCGTTGTGGGCGGCGCAGCTTTCCAACATCTCATAGGTGATGCGCCGGTAGTCATCCGCTGAAACCACGCTGTCGGAAACGGCAGTGTAGATCGCCAGGAAATCCTTGAGGTTATCGTAGTGATAGAGTTCCTCGACCTTTTTGAACGGCGGCAGTGTCACGCCATTCCTGGCTGCAAGGTCGACGGCTGTCTGGGGACGGATGGATCCTTCAAGGTGAAGATGCAGTTCCATTTTCGGTATGCGGGCAAGAAAATCATCCAGTGAGAGCATTTTTAAGACCCGGTTACACAATGGCGATTGCTGCTGCCGATAATGTCGGCACCCCCTCAAGTTTTGCCGCAGTGCAGCAATTGTCAAGGACAGGTAACGCGCCCCGCGGATGACATTTTGGTAATGTACCGTTTCTTGACTTGCCGAGGCGGGCCGACGGCGAAATATTGCGGCGCAAGCTGGCCCATGAAGCGCGGCAATTTCGCGACAGTTCCGCCGAGAACGGACTGTCGGTGTCAAAACTGGAGTCCCCGATGGCGTTTTGGAAGCAGTTGCTGCTGAGTATTGTGGCGATCGCGCTCTGTCTCATGGGGTGGATATGGCTCGTGCCCGGTGCCGGCGCGATATTGGCGCGTGCAGGCGTGCCCCAGTCGGTTATCGCCATGATCGGCCCCGGCGAGGCATCGAAGGCCGAGGAAAGCAAGGGCAACGGTGGCGGAAACGGGCAGGGTGGTAATCGCAACAACAATGCCGCGCCATCCGTCGTCGTGCAGAATGTGAAGGCCGGGCTCGTCAACGACAGGCTTTCCGCTATCGGTACCGGTGACGCTATCCAGTCGGTAACCGTCATGCCGCAGGTGGCCGGAACCCTTCTGGAGATCCATGTGAAGTCCGGTGACAAGGTCACCAAAGGTCAGGTCATCGCGCGGCTGGAGAACGAGGAACAACGTATCGCCCGCGATCAGGCACAGGTGGCGCTCAAGAGCGCCACCGAGAAGTCTCAACTCTACACCAATCTCAAATCCAGCGTATCGCGCATCGATGCCTTCGACGCCGATATCGCGCTGGAAACGGCAAAGCTTGCGCTTGCCTCGGCCGAACTCGAGTTGAAACGACGCGACATCGTTGCGCCGATTGACGGTATCGCGGGTATCGTGACCGTCAATGTGGGTGACAACGTCACTACATCGACCGCAATCGCGACGGTGGACGACCGTTCCGAGTTGCTGGTCGATTATTGGGTGCCTGAGCGTTTTGCCCCGATCGTCAAGGTCGGGCAACCGGTGAACGCTACGGCGGTGGCGCGGCCGGGCAATCTCTATGATGGCAGCGTCGAGGCGGTCGATAACCGGATCGACGAGGCCAGCCGTACGCTCAGGGTCAGGGCCCGCATCGGCAACGAGAATGACGATCTCAGGGCCGGCATGGCTTTCACCGTCTCGATGACATTTGCGGGCGAGCGTTATCCCGCTGTCGATCCGCTATCCGTCCAGTGGGACAGCGAAGGCTCCTTCGTCTGGCGCATTACAGACAGCAAAGCCGAGCGGGTTCCCGTGCGGATCGTGCAGCGCAATCCCGACGGGGTGCTGGTGGAAGCCGCTCTTGCCGATGGCGACCGGGTGGTGACCGAAGGCGTCCAGCGCGTGAGGGTCGGGCGTGTGGTACAGGTCGTCGGTGATGAAGCGGGAACCGTAAAACCCGATAACGGCGAAAAACCGGTGGCAAGCCGATGAGCGAAACGACGAGCGAGATGACGGGCACGCCCGAGGCTGGGAAGCCGGCGGACGAGCATGAACCCAAGGCCGCGCCGGATGTACAGGCTGGCTTTACCGCGCTCTTCATCCGCAGGCCGATCTTTGCGGCGGTTCTCAACGCCCTGATGGTCGTTGCGGGTCTCGCTGCTTTCTACGGCATTGAAGTGCGCGAACTGCCGGATGTCGACCGGCCGGTCATTACAGTCAGAACCACCTTCGACGGTGCTTCTCCGCAGACCGTCGATCAGCAGGTGACGACCGTGATCGAAGGAGCCGTGGCGCGTGTCGCGGGCCTCAAGGCGCTTTCGTCCGCATCCTCGTTCGGCAATAGCCGCGTGACGCTGGAATTCACCGATACCACCGACCTCAATGTCGCTGCCAGCGATGTACGGGACGCCATCGCGCGCGTGACCTACAGCCTGCCTGACGATGCCGACGAGCCGCGCATCGTCAAGGCGGATTCGGATTCCAATCCGGTCATGCGACTGGCCGTGACCTCGGACCGGATGAACATCGAAGATCTGACCCTTCTGGTCGATAACGAGATTTCCGACCGGCTGGCTTCGGTCGAGGGTGTTGCCGATATCGAGCTTTACGGCGATCAGGAGAAAATCTTCCGGGTGGATGTCGATCAGTCTGCACTTGCGAGCCGCGGGCTGACCATTGCTTCGCTGGCAAGTGCGCTTTCCAACATCGCCTTCGACGTTCCGGCCGGCTCGATCACCAGCTCGACGCAGGATATCGTCGTGCGCGCGACCGCGGACCTGCGGACGCCTCAGGATTTTGCCAATCTGATCGTGCAGGACAAGGTGCGTCTCGGCGACGTCGCGACCATTACCTTCGGTCCCGACCTGCGCAGCACCGCGCTGCGTTCGAACGGCAAGGCCGGCATCGGCCTCGGGGTGATCCGTCAGGCGAAATCGAACACACTCAGCATTTCGAACGGGATCAAAAAGGCTGTCGAGGTGATGCAGAAGGATCTGCCGGAGGGCACCCAGATCCGCATCACCAGCGACGATGCGGTGTTCATCCGCGGATCCATCGATGAGGTGGTGAATGCGCTGGTGCTCGCCGCCGTTATCGTCATCGGTATCATTTATCTCTTCCTGCGCGACTGGAGAGCGACCCTCATTCCGGCGATCACCATGCCGGTGTCGCTGATCGGTACGCTGGCGGCCGTGTATCTCGTGGGCTTCTCGATCAATATCCTGACGCTGCTGGCGATAGTTCTGGCGACGGGTCTCGTGGTCGACGACGCCATCGTGGTTCTGGAAAACATCGTGCGGCGGCGAGCACAGGGCATGGGGCCGAGGGCGGCGGCCGTGCTTGGCACGCGGGAGGTGTTCTTCGCTGTCATCGCCACGACCGCGACGCTGGCTGCTGTCTTCGTGCCGCTTTCCTTCCTGCCGGGGCAGGTCGGTGGCCTGTTCCGCGAATTCGGTTTCGTGCTCGCCTTTTCTGTGGCGCTGTCAGCCATCGTTGCGCTCACGCTCTGTCCCATGCTCGCCTCGCGAATGCTGACTTCGCATGCGATCGATCATGGCAAGGGGCTGCTTGGACGGTTCGGCGATGCTTTTTCGACCTTTTACCGGCGAGCCCTGCGGGCATGCCTCAACGCGCCGATGGTGGTGTTCGTGGTCGCGGTGATCTTTTCCGGCGCGGCATTCGGTGCTTTTTCCCTTATTACCAACGAGCTTACGCCCCGCGAAGACCGTTCGACGGTGACGTTGCGCGTGACTGCCCCGCAGGGTGTCAGCCTCGATTACATGCAGGACCAGATGCGCCGGATCGAGGAGGCGCTGAAGCCGCTTCGCGACGATGGCGAAATCGCCAACCTGTTCTCGATTTCTGGCTTCGGCAGCAATACCAATAGCGGCTTCATGGTGCTTACGCTTGCGCCCTGGGGCGAGCGGGAGCGCAGCCAGGACACCATCGTTCGGGACATCAACAAGGCGACCGCAGGTATTCCCGGCGTCAACGCCTTTGCCCAGCAGCCGAACAGCCTTAGAATTCGCGGCGGCGGCAGCGGCCTGCAGTTCGCGCTTGTCGGTTCGAACCACGAGCAACTAACGCAGGCGGCAATCAAGGTAGTCGCGGCTCTTGAAGCCGATGGAAGCTTCGACAATCCGCGCCTGACCAACGACATCAGCCAGGCGCAGCTCGGCGTGAGCATCGACCGCGAGCGCGCCGCAGACCTCGGTATCAACATCACCGGGCTCGCCCAGGCGCTGCAATCGATGCTCGACGGGCGTTCGATCGGGGATGTCTATATCGACGGCGAATCCTATCCGGTAAAGCTCGCCTCGACCACGCGACCGATCGACGATCCCACTGACCTCGAAAACATCTTCCTCAAGACTGGCGACGGCAAGATCGTGCCGATGTCCGTCATCGCAAAGCTGCAGGAAAAGGCCGTCGCGCCGAGCCTGCAGCGGGAGCAGCAGCTTGCCGCGGTTCAGATCACCGCGGGTCTCGGACCGGGGCTTTCGCTGGGGTCGGCACTTGAAAAGGCACAGACCATTGCGGGACCGTTGCTGCCGCCCGGCGCGCGTATCCTGCCGCTGGCGGAGGCTGCGACCCTCAGCGAGAACACTGGCGGCATGGGCATCACCTTCGGCTTTGCCATCGTTATCATCTTCCTGGTGCTGGCCGCACAGTTCGAAAGCGTACTGTCGTCGGTGATCATCATGGCGACGGTGCCGTTGGGGCTGGCCTGTGCCGTTTTCGCCCTTGTGTTCACCGGTACCAGCCTCAACGTCTATAGCCAGATCGGTCTGGTGATGCTGGTCGGCATCATGGCGAAGAACGGCATCCTGATCGTGGAATTCGCCAATCAGTTGCGCGACCGCGGGCAGGATGTGCGTGAGGCGATCGAGAATGCCGCCAACATGCGCCTGCGGCCGGTTATGATGACGATGATTGCCACCATTCTCGGTGGCGTGCCGCTGGTCTTTGCCAATGGCGCGGGTGCGGAAGCACGTATCGCACTTGGCTGGGTCATCGTCGGCGGTCTCGGTCTTGCAACGGTGGTGACGCTTTTCGTTACGCCGGTTGCCTATCTGGCGCTTGCCCGCTTCGCCAAGCCGCACGCGCATGAAGAGGAGCGGCTGCAGCAGGAAATGGCGTTTGCCGCCTCGGTCGAGGCCGGGGAGTGATAGGATCGTTGAAGTGCCGAAAGCGTTTGTCGGGACTTGAAGAGTTTTGAAATTGCCAAGGGAGACTATCATGACGCAACGGCAAATCGAGGTGGCGACGTCCGACGGCATTGCCAAGGCCTATCTGTTCGGCACGGCCGGAGCGAAAGCCGGCGTCATTCTCTACATGGACGCCTTCGGTCCCCGGGCGTCGCTTTTCGACATGGCGGAACGGTTGGCTGGTGAGGGCTATGCCGTGTTTTTGCCTGATCTTTTCTATCGCTTTGGAACCTATGGGCCGTTCGATGCCGCGACGGCTTTCAGCACGCCGGAGACTGCAACACAGTTGCGGTCGATGATCAGCGGCACCACGCAGGCGATGACCGCGGAAGACACCGGCTTTTTCCTTGCCGCCTTGAGGCAGGCCGGAGCGACCGGGCCGATAGCAGCCGTGGGCTATTGCATGGGTGGCAGTCGCGCGCTGACCGCGGCCGGAACCTATCCCGACGACATCGTTGCCGTGGCCAGTTTCCATGGCGGCAATCTCGCAAGCGAGGCGGCTGACAGCCCGCATCTTCTGGCCGGCAAGATCCGGGCGCGGGTCTATGTCGGCACGGCTGGCGTGGATGGTTCCTTTCCGCCGGAACAGTCGGATCGGTTCGTCGATGCCTTTCGTCGGGCGGAGGTCGATTTCGCTCTGGAAAACTATGTTGGCATGGCGCACGGCTGGTGTGTGCCGGACCATAGCGTTTATCAGGTAAGCGGTGCGGAGCGACATTGGCGGCGGCTGACCGGGCTTCTTGCGGAAACGCTCAAGGGGGACTGATGACGGGCTTTGCCTGTCTGCATCGACCCCCTCGTCTTACACTGGACAAAGCCCCGCTGCTGTCCCATAGCTGCGGCCGAAAGACCGGCTTCGAACCGGCCGTGGAATGTGCAGGAGATGCAGTCATGGTGATGAAGGATGTGGTGCCCGGCGTGCGCAACGAGGAGGGGATCGCCAAGGTCCTCGGTATCCTGAAGCAGGAGTTCGGCGAGCGCTTTCATACCGGCCAGTCCTTCCGCGAACAGCACAGCCACACCACCACCTATCTGCCGTCGCAACTGCCGGATGGCGTCGTTTTCGTGGAAAATTCCGAAGACGTGAAGACTGTGGTCAGGACCTGCGCCGCCCACAAGGTTCCGATGATCCCGTTCGGCACCGGCTCCTCGCTGGAGGGCCATGTGAATGCACCGAGCGGCGGCATCTCGGTCGATTTCAGCCGGATGAACCGGGTGATCGAGGTGAACCCGGAAGACCTCGACTGCACGGTCGAACCCGGCGTCACCCGCGAGGATCTCAATACCTATCTGCGCGATACCGGGCTTTTCTTTCCGATCGATCCGGGCGCGAACGCCTCTCTCGGCGGCATGGCCTCGACCCGCGCTTCCGGCACCAACGCGGTGCGTTACGGCACGATGAAGGAGAATGTCCTGGCGCTGACCGTCGTCACGGCGGATGGGGAGGAGATCAGGACGGCGCAGCGGGCGCGGAAATCTTCCGCCGGTTACGACCTGACCCGGCTTTTCGTCGGAGCGGAAGGCACGCTCGGCATCATCACCTCGATCACGCTGAAGCTGCAGGGTATTCCCGCCAAGATCAGCGGTGGCGTCTGCGCCTTTCCGAGCCTGAAGGCAGCCTGCGATGCCGTGGTCATGACGATCCAGATGGGTATTCCCGTCGCCCGCATCGAACTGCTGGACGAAATGCAGATGAAGGCGGTCAATGCCTATTCGAAGCTCTCCTATCCCGAAAAGCCCACGCTTTTCCTGGAATTTCATGGCACGGAAGAGACGGTCGAAATGCAGGCCGGCCAGTTTCGGGAAATCGCCGCAGAATTCGGTTCGGATGAATTTCAGTACACCACCAATGCCGAGGAACGGGCGCAGCTCTGGAAGGCAAGGCACAACGCTTACTGGGCTGGCCGGGCGCTTGCTCCGGAACTGAACGGCCTTTCCACCGATGTCTGCGTGCCGATTTCGCGGCTTGCCGAATGCGTGGCGGAGACCCAGGCCGATATTCGCGAAACGGGCCTTCTGGCGCCGATCGTCGGGCATGCCGGTGACGGTAATTTCCATGTTCTGATGCTGTTCAACGACAAGGACCCGGACGATCTGGCTCGCAGCGAGGCCTTCATGGCCCGTCTCAACGCTCGCGCTCTTGCCATGGGTGGCACCTGCACCGGTGAGCATGGCGTGGGGCAGGGCAAGATGAGTTATCTGGAGCAGGAACTGCCCTCGGCGCTTCCGGTCATGCGGTCGATCAAGAAGAGCCTCGATCCGGACAATATCTTCAATCCCGGCAAGATCTTCCGGCTGTAAAAGCCAATCCCCGCAGTTGCCGCAGGGCAAAATACGGGTAGTCTTGCCGCGAAACCAAAGCATGTTGCGCAAAAGCATTGAGCGGTTTTGCGCAACGACATGGGTAGAGTGGGGACGTGAAGCGTAGGCGCGAATCCGAAGGATTGTAGCACGCTTTAAAGTGGCCGCGAATGTGAGTGGAGTGGGCAGGTCGTGATCGGACGCTTACTGGTTTTCCTCGGCGGGCTATTGGTCGTGGCGCTGTTTGCGGCGCTGCTCGGGCCGATGTTCGTCGACTGGACCGATTTCCGCAAGGATTTCGAGGATCAGGCCAGCCGTATTCTCGGCAAGAAGGTGACCGTGCATGGCGCGGTCAATGCCCGCCTTCTGCCTTTCCCTTCGGTCACCCTGCATGATGTGACCGTCGGTTCCGACAGCGAAGGTGAGCCGCTCGTCACCGTTTCCCGCTTCTCGCTTGATGCGGAACTTGCTCCCTTCCTTTCCGGCGAGGCGCGCATTTTCGATATGCGCATCGAGGAGCCGAAGGCGCGCATCCGGCTATTGGCCGATGGTACGCTTGACTGGCTGCGTGGCTCCAGCGCGGAAATTCCGGCCCGCACGGTCGTACTCGAGAAGGTTGAAGTCACCGGGGGCGAGATCGAATTCATCGACGAGCAGTCAGGCCGGACGCGGAAGGTGACCGGGCTCGACGCCGAGATGACGGCGGCATCCCTTGCCGGCCCGTGGACGGCAGACGGCAAGGCCGTTGTCGATGGCGAGCCTGGTGGTTTCCATCTTTCCAGCCAGCAGTCCAATCCGGCAACGGGGGCCATCCCACTGAAGCTGCGGCTCGATCCCAATAACAGGCCGTTCAGTCTGGACCTTGAGGGCGATCTTTCGCTCGTTGAAGGCAAGCCGATCTACAAGGGGCGCTTTCAAGGACAGTGGCGGGATGCTTATGCCGATAAGGTTCCCAACGATCGCAAGCCGGCGCCCGCACCACGCGCCAAGGGGGAGTTCGAGCTTACCAATGAGCGCATCGTCGTTCCCGAGTACCGGCTTGAGCTGGCGGCGGCCGACAATCCTTATGTCATCACCGGTGAGGCGAAACTCGATACTGGAGCAAAGCCGGAATTCCTGTTGACTGCGGAGGGTCAGCAGGTCGATGTCAACAGGCTGGCGAATGACGGTGGGCAGGGCAAGACGGGGCGCAATGCTGCGGGTTCCGTACGCCAGCGTCTCAATGTCCTGATCGCCATGGCGGCGGACATTCCGGTACCAACCGTTCCGGGACGGGCTAATCTGAAACTGCCGGCAATCGTGGCCGGCGATACCGTACTCCGCGATATCCAGATCGATATTCGCCCTGCCGGTACCGGCTGGACGGTGGAGCGCGCGGCGGCGGTCCTGCCCGGCCGGACACAGGTCGAGGCGAAGGGCAAGCTCACGTTGATCGGATCGCCTTCATTCAGCGGTGACCTGCTCGTTGCGTCGACCCAGCCATCGGGATTGGCGTCCTGGGTATCAGGTGCGGTCGATCCTGCAATCCGGCAATTGAAATCGGCCGGCTTTTCTGCCGCCGTCAACCTGACACCCGACATGCAGCGCTTCGAGAAGCTGGAACTCGCCATCGGCGATGCGCATCTCAACGGTCGTCTGGAACGGGAATCTCTGAGGGGACAACCGGCGACGCTGTCTGTCGATCTCTCCGGCAATGAAATCGATCTCGATGCGGCGCGGGCGCTTGGTGCGCTTATCGTCGGCGACGATCTCGAAAACGGGGTGTTCGCCCAACGGATCGCGACGCGCATAAAGGTCGGCAAGCTTGTCGCTTACGGTGTCGAGAGCCACGAGGTCGATACGATTTTCACGCTCGACAGTGGCAACGTTTCGGTCGAGAGGCTGAATATCGGCGACGTGGCCGGCGCTTCGATCCGCGCGAGCGGATCCGCAAGCGGCTCGCTGCTGGATTACACCGGCAAGGCGCAGATCGCCTTTCAGGCCGCCGATCCCACGCCATTTCTGACGATGGCTGCGGCCCAGCTTCCGCCCCATCCCGCGCTTGTATGGCTGGTGAAGAGCGCGCCCTGGTATGCCAATGCCAATATGCAGGCAACCGTATCGCTGGGGGATGCCGGCGGCAGCGGTCTTGCGGCAAAACTGAGCGGTACGGCCAATGGCAGCACCATCAGCGTCGATTATGCCGTCGATGATATCGCCGATTTCACAGGCACCGCGGCGCTGAAAATGAACGCGACGCTGGAAAACCCGGAAACCCAGATCCTGCTTGGTCAGGCGGGGCTGGCTCCATTGCCGATCGGCACAGGCGTTGCCGGCCGACTTGCACTGGATGTCAGCGATCAGGGCGGAGAGGCGGCGGATGTTACGTTGCAGTTCACCTCTGCCGGCACGGAAGCGACGGCGAGCGGGCAGGTTTCTCTTGATGTCGCGGATTTTCTGGCTGGTGCGGGTAAGGTTTCGGTTGAAAGCGACGATCTGGAGCCCTTCCTGATGACGGCAGGCGTCGCGATGCCGGCGGTCGGTGGTGGGTTGCCTGTGCAGTTTTCCGCAGACGTCAAGATGACCGACCGTAAAGCCTCGTTCGATCTGATCGACGCCACGCTGGACGGAAATGCATTGGCTGGTGCTCTGGCACTCGACCTGTCGCAGGCCCAGCCGAAGATCACGGGACAACTGAAGGCCGCCAATGCTGATCTGACATGGCTTGCCGAAACGGTTCTTGGACCGGTCACGGATCCAGCGACGGGTCGTCTTTCGCAGGAGGCGCTGCCGGCGCGCGTCAGCGAAGCCGATCTCGACATTGCGCTGGAGATTGGCAGCTTCGCATCCGGTGTCTTTGATCCTGTGACCGGCCTGTCGGCAAAGCTGCGCCGTTCGGGCGGAGAGCTTACGCTCGACGACATCAACGGAAACTGGCTTGGCGGTGTGCTTACCGGGCGGTTGATGATGGCGAATGCCGGCGGAACGGGGCTATATCAAAGCCGCATCACGCTTGCCGGAGGCGATCTCGCCGATGCTCTGCCGGAGCAGCAGGAGGATGGTCAGGCTCCCGCATCCGGCCAATTCGATTTCGATCTCGTCGCGGAAGGGAGCGGCAAGACGGTTTCCGAGCTTCTCGGTTCCACCAACGGCTCGGGCTCCCTCAAGGTCGGTTCGCTGACCGTGTCGAAGCTCAACCTCGGGCTCCTGCCGCAGGTTCTGACGGCGGCTGATGGCATCAAGGGCGACATCTCGGAAGATAAGGTGAAGGGGATCGCGGCAGGGCTGATTGATGCCGGGCCTGGTACATTCCTGAACGTTGCAGTGCCGTTCAACATCACGGGGGGCGTGATGCGCATCCAGAACGTGACGTTTGAAAGCCAGTCAGCGAAGCTGGATGGAGAAGCGCGCCTCAACCTTATCGATGGAACCATGGACGGTACCGTCCACGTCGCGCTCAATGCCGGAGACGATGCGCTGGCCGGTGCGGAACCGGGTATTCGGTTTGCCTATGCCGGCGAGATCGGCGCGCCAACGCGGCAACTCGACGTTGGCGACCTCACCAATTTCCTGTCGCTGCGTGCCTTTGAGCGGGAGCGTCGCAGGGTGGAGGCCTTGCAGTCGAACGTGTTGGAGAAGCAGCGCCTGAGGCGTGAAGTCATCCTTCATCGCTATAGGGAAGAAGCACGGCAGAAGGCGGCGGAGGCCGAAAGGCTGGCCGCGGAAGAAGAAGCGCGGCGTGCGGCGCAGGCGGCTTCCGAAGGTGCTTCCACTCCCGAGACGCAACAGCCTGGCGACGGGACGTTCACGACTCCGGACATGCCGGTTTCGCCGGACGAGAAGGTTACCCGCGATAGCCTTCCGCCGGCACAGCCGCTGCAATTCGAGAACTTGCCGGGCGTCAATTGAGGCTGGAGCCTGTTGCGCAAAGGTGTTGAGTGTTGTCGTCCGTTTATTGCTCATCTTGTGGGCCGCTCCGAAACGAATGAGCGTTCTGGAAGCGGATAGTTCAGGTTCGTTGAGCCTTTGCCTTCAGCCAATTCAGAACATAAAGCCTGAGCGCCGATGAGAGATTGGCTGTCGGGTCACGGATTTCGTCGATCTCGGTGATCAGGGCCGCCAGCGCCAGATCGCGCTCATCGGCGATCATTCTCAGTTCGTCCATGAACGGGTTTTCGAGCGAGAAGCTGGTGCGATGGCCTCGCAAGGTGATCGAATGCTTACGGATCACGATTGCCTCGCTCGGATGGTGAGGCTTTTACAAAGTGATTCCGCAAATGTCGGGAAGTGCCTGAAGTGGAATCGCTTTTGGTAGTAAGTCACTCGGGCTTCGGGCGTTCGAGCCGTCCCTGGTCCAAGGTCTTTTCCGCTTTCTTGTTGAGCGCGTCAGTCAACTGCTTCTCGACCTTGGTGCGGCCGAAGGTTATGCGGTTCTGCTCGGCCTGCGCTTCCTTCTCGGAGCGTGCCTTGGTCTTCTTGAACTGGCGGAGATTGACGACGTCTGCGCTCATCTTTGATGTTCCGGCGGGGGCAAGAGGGCACCTCTTTTGAGGCGCCTCTGATCACAAGTCACTGCTTCTTGCGGAATGCGTCGAGAGAAACGACGGAACCTTCCTTCTTCTCTTCGGCCGGCTTTTCGGCCGTTTCTTCCGTCTGTTCGGCAGCGGTGGAGACGGGGTAGGCGGTGATCTCCGCACCTTCCTCGTCTTCTTCGGCCAGCGGCACGTCGAATTCGAGTTCGAAGTTCACCGAGGGGTCATAGAAGCCGCGAATCGCGTTGAACGGAATAACCAGCTTTTCCGGCGTATCGGAGAAGGACAGGCCGATCTCGAACAGGCTGTCAGTTACCTTAAGGTCCCAGAACTGGTGCTGGATGACGATGGTCATCTGCTCGGCATACTTGGCCTTCAGGTGCTGGGAAATTCGCACGCCCGGCGCGCCGGTCAGGAAGGTAATGAAGAAATGGTGGTCACCCGGCAGACGGCCGGTGGCTGCGACCTCCGTCAAAACCTTGCGGATAACACCGCGCAGCGCGTCCTGAGCCAGAATGTCGTAGCGAATATGGTCCTGCGCCATATGGTCCTGTCTTTCTTTCCTGTGACGTCTTTCCAAGGCTATATGCCATGGTGCCGGACAGCGGGAAAGCCCCCGGTGACGAGTCATATCGGGAGATACTACATGATTTTGACGGAAGGGGGTAGGCGAGGAGGAATGACTGAAGGAGTTAGGTGAAGGCTTCTGTTGCCAGGTGCCTTCGGACCCCGCCTCAAGGGGCTAACCTAGAGGGCTTTAGATTGGGTTTCCCGCACCGCCATTAGGCAGCGAGAGCATAACCCTTAGCGTTGTTGTCGTTTGCAACTACACTTGTGACCCGATAACGGCGGTATCATGCCGAGCAAAAGTTCGATCTTTA
>QFQX01000112.1 GCA_003248775.1 Shinella sp.
GCCCGGGTATCCTGACGCCGGAAGAATGCAAGATCGGCATCATGCCGGGCTCCATCTTCCGCAAGGGTTCGGTCGGTATTGTTTCGCGCTCCGGCACGCTTACCTATGAAGCCGTGTTCCAGACCTCGAATGAAGGCCTCGGCCAGACCACCGCTGTCGGTATCGGCGGCGACCCGGTCAAGGGAACCGAGTTCATCGACGTCCTGGAAATGTTCCTGGCCGACGAAGCTACCACCTCGATCATCATGATCGGCGAAATTGGCGGTTCGGCTGAAGAGGATGCTGCACAGTTCCTCATCGACGAAGCCAAGAAGGGTCGCAAGAAGCCGATGGCTGGCTTCATCGCCGGTCGTACTGCTCCGAAGGGCCGCACGATGGGTCACGCAGGCGCCGTGGTTTCGGGTGGCAAGGGCGATGCGGAATCGAAGATCGCAGCCATGGAAGCTGCCGGTATCAAGGTTTCGCCTTCGCCGGCACGCCTCGGCAAGACGCTGGTCGAAGTCCTCAAGGGCTGAGACCTGAAAAGCATGCGCCAGGCAGGGCGGACCCAGAGGGGTCCCCTTGCCTGGATTTGGCATTTTAGAGTCCCTGAATGCAATTTGCGTTCGGTTGATGCAAAGCGGCAGGCCGGGCGTCCGGCCATCATCTTAAAGTCGGGAGGCGAACGGAGACGTTCGCAGAACACAATGGGTAGGCAAGAAGCCAACGAGCAATTTCTGATCACGTCCTTCCTCGACGGATCGAATGCTGCCTATATCGAGCAGCTCTATGCGCGCTATGAGGATGACCCTTCCTCGGTTTCGGCCGAATGGCAGGCGTTCTTCAAGGCGCTGGCCGACAACCCGGCCGACGTGAAAAAGGCTGCCGCAGGCGCCTCCTGGCAGCGCAAGAACTGGCCGATCCCGGTGCAGGGCGAACTGGTGTCGGCGCTCGACGGCAACTGGGGCGTGATCGAAAAGGCCATCGAGACCAAGGTCAAGGCCAAGGCCGAAGCAACCGCGGTTGCAACCGGCAAGCCGGCCAGCGAGGTCGAAGTGCTGCAGGCGACCCGCGATTCCGTCCGGGCCATCATGATGATCCGCGCCTATCGCATGCGCGGCCACCTGCACGCCAATCTCGATCCGCTTGGTCTCGCCGCTCCGGTCGATGACTACAACGAGCTTTCGCCGGTCGCCTACGGCTTCACGGAAGCCGATTTCAGCCGCAAGATTTTCATCGACAACGTGCTTGGTCTCGAATACGCGACCATTCCGGAAATGCTCGATATCCTGAAGCGGACCTATTGCTCGACCATTGGCGTCGAGTTCATGCACATGTCCAATCCGGATGAAAAGTCCTGGATCCAGGAACGCATCGAAGGTCCGGACAAGGGCGTCGACTTTACGCCTAACGGCAAGAAGGCCATCCTTTCCAAGCTGATCGAGGCCGAAGGCTTCGAGCAGTTCATCGACGTCAAGTACAAGGGCACCAAGCGCTTCGGTCTCGACGGCGGCGAATCCCTGATTCCGGCACTTGAGCAGATCATCAAGCGCGGTGGCCAGGAAGGCCTTGAGGAAATCGTTTTCGGCATGGCCCACCGCGGTCGTCTGAACGTTCTGACCAACGTCATGGCGAAGCCGCATCGCGCCGTGTTCCACGAGTTCAAGGGCGGTTCGTTCAAGCCTGACGAGGTCGAAGGTTCGGGCGACGTGAAGTACCATCTCGGCGCTTCCTCCGACCGCGAGTTCGACGGAAACAAGGTTCACCTGTCGCTGACCGCCAACCCGTCGCACCTGGAAATCGTCAACCCTGTCGTCATGGGCAAGGCCCGCGCCAAGCAGGACCAGCTCGCCAAGGTATGGGAAGGCGACATCATTCCGCTTCGTGAGCGCGCCAAGGTGCTGCCGCTGCTCCTGCACGGCGATGCGGCCTTTGCCGGCCAGGGCGTCGTTGCCGAAATCCTCGGTCTTTCCGGTCTGCGCGGCCACCGCGTCGCCGGCACGATGCACTTCATCATCAACAACCAGATCGGCTTCACCACCAATCCGGCCTTCTCGCGCTCGTCGCCCTATCCGTCCGACGTCGCCAAGATGATCGAAGCGCCGATCTTCCACGTCAACGGTGACGATCCGGAAGCTG
>QFQX01000070.1 GCA_003248775.1 Shinella sp.
AGGCCGGACATATGACCGCACCGTTCCCATGTGGTGAAATCGACTGAAGAGCACCTTGCACCGCGGGCCGTTCCACATACGACGGGTTGATGCGCGACCGCACAACCATCGTCATCGCCCATCGCCTCGCAACCATCCTTAAGGCCGACCGCATTCTGGTTCTGGACGATGGCCGGATCGTAGAGGAAGGCACCCATCAGAGTCTGATCCAGCATGGCGGTCTCTACGCCAAGCTCGCTCGACTGCAGTTCGAAACCGGCGCAGCGGAATTCTCTGCGGCAGCCAAGTAGCACCAGAGCCTTCACAAGCCGACAGAACGGCCGGCGACTCGCCCCGAGAACAGGCAACCGCCGAGGAACGTGCCCTCCAACGCGTTATAGCCGTGTACGCCGCCGCCACCGAAACCGGACACCTCGCCGGCAGCATAAAGCCCCGGCACCGGCTTGTTGGTCGCGTCGAGAACGCGGGCCGAAAGATCCGTGTGCAAACCGCCCAGCGTCTTGCGCGTCAGGATATGAAGACGCACGCCAATCAGCGGCCCGGCGCTGGAGGCAAGAAGCCGGTGCGGCTTGGCTGTCCGCATCAACCGGTCGCCGAGGAAGCGGCGAGCGCCACGAATAGCCGTCATCTGTGCATCCTTGCCGAACGCATTATTCACCTGCCGATCCCGCGCCTCGATCTGCGCCCGGATATGATGAATGCCGAGCCGGTGTTCACCGCTGAGTTCGTTCATCCCGGCAACCAGATCCTCGAGCGTATCGCGCACGACGAAATCCTCGCCCTTGTCCATGAAGGCCTGCACTGGCCCGGGCGGGTTGCTGCCAAGACGCTTGAGCAACAGCCGGATGTTCTTGCCCGTCAGATCGGGGTTCTGTTCGGAACCGGACAGGGCGAATTCGCGCTTGATGATCGCCTTATTGAGGATGAACCAGCTGTATTCGTCCCCCCTCGCCCGGATCGCCTTTAGCGTCGCCAGCGTATCGAAACCGGGCATGGCAGGCGCATCGAAACGGTTGCCATCAGCGTCGCACCAGAAGGACGATGGACCGGGCAGGATACGGATGCCATGGTTCGGCCAGATGGGATCGAAGTTGCGAAGCCCTTCTGTATAGTGCCACATGCGGTCCCCGTTGATGACATCGCCGCCCGCAGCCTGTGTGATGGCGATCATCCGTCCATCGACATATTGCGGAACGCCCGCCACCATGGATTTCGGCGCAGGGCCAAGACGCTCGACCGGCCAGTTCTTGCGCACCAGATCATGGTTGCCGCCAATCCCACCGGAAGCGACGATGACCGCCCCCGCGGTAATCTCGAACTGGCTCTCCGGAAAACGCGAGGTCGCGGCACCCCGGGGTGCCGTGTCAGCCGCGAGCACCGTGCCACGAGCACCGGTGACCGCGCCATTGGTAACAATAAGCTGGTCCACCTGATGCCGGAACCGGAAGGACAGAATCCCCTTCCGCTCCGCCTCACGCACACGGCGGATGAAAGGCGCCAGAACCGCAGGTCCGGTTCCCCATGTAATATGAAAGCGCGGAACCGAATTGCCGGGCCCGTCCGCGCGCGATCCGCCACGCTCGGCCCAGCCGACCACAGGAAACCATCGCATGCCTTGCTGATGCAACCAGGCGCGCTTCTCTCCAGCAGCGAAGTCCAGATAGGCATCGGCCCAATGGCGCGGCCAGTAATCCTCGGGGCGATCGAAACCGGCAGACCCCAGCCAGTCCTGCCGCGCCAGATCGACGGTATCGCGAATGCCCATGCGCCGCTGCTCGGGACTGTCGATGAAGAAAAGGCCGCCAAGCGACCAGAAGGCCTGTCCGCCAAGGTTCTGCTCACCCTCCTGGTCGAGCACCCAGACCCGGAGGCCGCGATCCGCCGCCTCCGCGGCCGCCACGAGGCCGGAAAGGCCGGCTCCGATCACCAGTACATCGCAGTCCATCAGCGCAACCCTCCCCGATCACTTGAATGATCTTACCTTTACGAACACGTAAAGATTTGCACAACCTGCGAACTTTGGGGGATTTCGGATGGAAACAGACAAACGGAAGGCATAGACGGTCATTCAGACCGCCTTACATGCGGTCATCCAGTTCAGAACATTGCCGCCAGCCGCCACGCCATCCGGTGCGGAACGCGCTTCAACGCTCGGTCAGCTTAAGTTCGATGCGGCGATTCTGCGCACGGGCCTCGGGGCTGTCGCCTTCGGCAATCGGCTGGTATTCGCCGAAACCGGCCGCAACCAGCCGGTTGGAAGGTACGCCCTTGGAGATCAGATACTTGACCACCGAGATCGCGCGCGCCGCCGAAAGCTCCCAGTTGTCGGCATAACGGCCGGCGCCGGTGAGCGGCACATTATCTGTATGTCCGTCGACGCGCAGCACCCAGTTGATCTCCGGCGGGATCTCGCGGGCGAGATCGAGCAGCGCGGTCGCAAGCTTGTCCATCTCGCCTGCACCGGCGGGATTAAGCTCGTTGCTGCCCGACGGAAAGAGGACTTCCGACTGGAAGACAAATCGGTCGCCGACGATACGGATATTCTCGCGGTCAGACAGGATTTCGCGCAACCGGCCGAAGAAGTCGGAACGATAACGGTTGAGTTCCTGGACCCGCTGGGCGAGAGCAACGTTCAGGCGACGCCCCAGATCCGCAATCTTGGCCTGCGAACTCTGATCTCGCGCCTCAGAGGCCTGCAAGGCTTCCTCGACGGCCGCGATCTGCGCCCTGAGTGCCGCGATCTGCTGGTTCAAAAGCTCGATCTGGCTCATGGCTCGCTCGCTGACCTGCTTTTCCTGCAACAGATCCTGCGTCAGTCGGCCAACCTTCTGGTTTGCGATATCGGAGGCGCCTGCGCCACTATCGAGCAACTGCTGCAGCCGGGTCCGTTCGGTTTCGGAAGCAGAAAGGGAGGTCTGCAGCGAGGCAAGGGTATCCTCGAGATCCTGCTTGCCACTCTTTTCCAGCGCCAGCAGTTGGGTCAGTTCGGCGATCTGGCTGTTCAGCCGGTTGAGCACCTCGTCACGGCCGGAGATTTCCCGGCTGAGGATGAACTGGGCAACCACGAAAACCGTGAGCAGGAACATGATTGCCAGCAACAGTGTTGATAGCGCATCGACAAAACCCGGCCAATAGTCGACACCACGTTCCCGACGGCGGTTGCGGGCAAGCGCCATGTTACTTGCCCCCGCCGATCTTCTCGTTCAGCTTGTCCAGCGTCTTTCGCATGGCCCGGGACTCGTCCTGCTGCGCCTCGATCCAGTCACGCAGCATCTGCTGCTCGTTACGCATGTTCTTGACCAGCCCCTGGATGCCTTCGGCAAGGCCCGCAATCGCCGTCAGCGACTTGTCGCCATCCGTGATATTTTCGCGATCAGCGATCCTTGCCAGTTGCTCGACGATACGAGAAAGTTCGTCCGATTGCAGCCCGCCACCGTTGGAGAAGGAAGCCACCCGGTCAGAATCGACATCCGTCACGGAGGAGAGCCAGTTCTCCAGCTCAGTGTAAAAACGGTTCTGCGCGCGACCAGCCTGCAGATCGAGAAAGCCGAGAATGAGTGACCCGGAGAGACCGAGCAGCGAGGACGAGAACGCCGTGCCCATGCCCGAAAGCGGCGCTGTCAGGCCGCTCTTTAGCGACTGAAGCACATCGTTGCTATCACCGGAGCCGGACGGATCGAGTGACTGGATCACCGTGGTGATCGAGCCGATGGTGCCAAGCAGGCCCCAGAAGGTTCCTAGCAGGCCGAGAAAGACGAGTAGGCCGATCAGGTAGCGCGAGGTATCCCTCGACTCATCAAGGCGGGTCGCAATCGAATCGAGAATGGAGCGCAGAGCCGTTGTGGAAATCGCGGCGGAACGGCGCCCACCGATCAGCGTGCGCATGGGCGCCAGAAGCCGAGGTTCGCGTCCGGCCTTCTCGATGCCGCCGGCAGCGCGAAACGAATTGAACCAGCGCACCTCCGGCCGAAGAGCCAGCACCTGGGTAAATACAAGGATGATACCAACCGCCAGAACGCCGAGAATGAGGCTGTTCAGGCCGGGATTGGTGACGAAGGCCGCATGGGCCTGCCGGTAGAGGATGGCGGCAATGAATCCGACGATGATCAGGAAGATCACCATGGTGCTGAAGAACGACATCGGGCTGGACAGCTTATGGCCGTCGTCCCCTCCCCCGGTCTCGGCCGCCTCAAGGTCCGCCAGCTTCACTTTCGCCATGTCTTCCTCAGCCTCCGGGAATCTCGCAACGCGAAGCTAGCGGAAGATTGAGACGAATTGAAGCCGCGGAAACAGCGAAGGAACAGATCAGTTCTTCGGCACCGGACGGGCGATAACTTCGATCAATTCCTTGCGGATGTATTCGTTGCCGGCAACGACGGTACCGGTATCGAACATCTCGGTGCCGCCATGCATGTCGCTGACGAAGCCACCGGCTTCACGGATCATCAGCAGGCCGGCAGCCATGTCCCACGGCGAAAGGCCGGTTTCCCAGAAGCCATCGAGACGGCCGGCAGCGACATAGGCGAGGTCGAGCGCGGCCGCGCCCATGCGGCGAACGCCGGCCACTTCGCCCATCACGTGACGAAGCTCGACAAGGAACTTGCCATGCGAACCACGGCCGAGATGCGGAATGCCGCATCCGACGACGCTGTCGGACAGGACCTTACGGGCGGCCACACGGATACGGCGATCATTGAGGAATGCGCCGCCACCCTTTTCAGAGGTGTAGAGTTCGTCGGTCGCCGGATTGAAGATGACACCGGCGACGATCTCGCCATTGCGCTCGAGCGCGATGGAAACGGCGAACTGCGGAATGCCGTGCAGGAAGTTGGTGGTGCCATCCAGCGGATCGACGATCCAGCGGTGAGCGCCATCGGTACCCTTGATCTCTTCGCTTTCCTCGCCGAGGAAACCATAGGTCGGGCGAGCCTTCAGCAGCTCGTCGCGCACCAGCTTTTCAGCCTTGAGGTCGGCCTGGGAAACGAAGTCGCTCGGACCCTTTACGGAGACCTGCAGGTTCTGCACTTCGCCGAAGTCGCGCGACAGGGATTTGCCCGCCTTCAGGGCAGCCTGAACCATGACATTGAGAAGAGCAGAACGGGCCATTGAACGATATCCTTGAAAAGAGGCGTAGCGCCGGATGACGGCGGCAGAAGCGCGCGATTGCTCGCGGCGGCAGTTGGGCCGGTTCAAGACCACAAATGCGGCCGAAATTCAAGGGGCTTGGGCTAAACGGGCAGCAAGAACCGCGTTACGCTATCGCCTGCAGCCGCTCCGCGACCAGCCCCGCCCCCACGGCAAGCAAGGTAGCGACGAGAATATGGATGGCGAAATTCCGGCGACCGAAGGCAAAGGCATAGACCGCCTTCGCCAACATGTTCGTCACCACGGCAACACCGACTGCCCGTCCTGCCGTCTCGATATCGAGGGAGCGAAGCATGCCCGCGACGGTCACGGCCACCGCATCCACATCGGCGAGAGCCGAGATCGCCGATGCAGCCATGAGGCCCGCGCTGCCGAAATGCGCTGTCGCCGCCCGGGCGATGAAGGCGACGATCGTCAGCAACGCCGCCATCTTGGCGACGGCCATCAGGTCGAAGGGGTTGCCGAGGGATCGCTCACCCGCAGCCCCCGCTTGCCGGCGGGCGAGAACCATGGCGTAGCCGGCCATGACGACAGTTCCGAGTGCAAGCGGAACCAGCAAATGCGGCAGCAGACTGATCGCAAGCGCTCCGACCAGAACAATCGTCCGCAGCAGCGATACGGCACCCGCCGCGACAGCACCAGCGGCCAGCGAAACGGCATCCGAAGCATCCACCGCCTCAAGCTCCCCGCTTCGTCTGGCAAACTCGACGGTAGTACCTGTGGATGAAACGAGACCACCGACTGCCCCGCCGACCAGATCGCCGAGCGACGCCCCGAGCATGCGGACAGCAATGTAACCGACGAAGGAGATCGAGGCGAGCATGATCGCCAGCAGCACGACGCTGCGCGGCACGACACCGCCATAAGGTCCAACCGGAGTTGAGGGAAGGATCGGCAGGAGCACGAAAGTCATTGTCAGCAGGATGATCGCCGATCGCAGCTCGATCCATTTGAGCTTGCGGATGGCGCTGTGCAGGAATTCCCGGCTGGCGAGAATGGCGACCAGCGACACACCGCCAGCGGACGCGAGCACCATGTCACCGGTGACAGCAAGGGCTCCAAGCCCGAATGTGAGGATAGCGGCGATAACCGATGTCACGCTGTAGGACTGCTCGGCGATAGCCTGACGCAACTCGAAAATCGCCATGACGATGGCGACGACGATCAGGAAACCGACGATGACGAACCCGGTATAGGCTGTCCCAACAGTTACGCTGCTTTCCAGCAGGCCGGCGACACCACCCGTCATGCCGATCATGGTGAAGGTGCGGATACCGGCGGCGCGCGCGCCTTCCGGCTCCTCGCGTTCACGCCAATGTCGTTCGACGCCGACGGCAGCGCCTATGGCGATCGCCAGTCCCAGACGTTGGAAAAGCTCGACATTATCCAAACCTGCCTCCCCAGCCCCAATGGAGACCGCCTATCCGCGGCGGAACTTGTTGGCCGCATCGATCGCCTTCTTCTGTTCCTCGTCCGTCAGGCCGAGATAGAAGTCTTCAAGCGCCGGATCCTTGAGGCCGGCGCGTCGGGAAAGGACATACCACTTCGCGGCCTCGATCGGATCGGGCCTCGTGCCGAGCGCATTGATATAGAGATGCGACAGCCTGTTCTGCGCCACGGCATTGCCCCGCTTGGCCGAAATCGACAGCCAGCGGAAGCCTCTCTCATAATCGCGCGGCCCGCCGATGCCGTTGACCATCCAGATACCCATGTCGAGCTGGGCGGTATCGAAACCGGCCCTCGCCGCGCGGCCAAGCCAGTCTCGCGCCTTCGACTTCTTTTCTTCCGGAAGGTCCTTCAATACGCTGTAAATCTGCGCGACCGCATATTGCGCGTCGGCAACGCCCTGCTCCGCCGCCTTCTCGTAGTAGGGAAGAGCGAGCGTCAGGCCTTTCACGCCGGGATTGTCCGAAACGAGAATCTGCGCCCAGTTGAACTGCGCCGAACTGTTGCCTGCATCCGCCGCCCTGCGCATGTATTCGTCGGCCTTGGCTTTGTCGTGGGGAACATCCTTGCCCTCCATCAGCAGCAGGGCATATTTGAACATCGCCGGAGGATCGCCGCCCTGAGCCGCCTGGCCATACCAGAAGGCAGCTCCCTTGGTGTCCTTTTTCACGCCGAGACCGCGTCCCATCAATTCGGCCAGCAATGTCTGCGCCGCCGGATCGCCAAGCTGCGCACGCGGCAGGGCCTTGTCGACAGCAGTCGTGAACAGGCCGCGCTGATAGGCGCCGTAAGCCTCGTCAACCTTGCCCTTGAAATCCTTTTCCGTCGGCGCATCCGGCAATGGCGCGCCCATGCGGGCAAAGATGTTGAGCCCCTGCGGATCGTCTTCGACCTCCGCCTTGTCGTCCGCGCCGCCCTTGCCTTTTTCCTTGTCAGTCTCCGCCGACGGCCGGGGACCCCGGTCGAGCGATCCGGTGTCGGATGGCGTCAACGGCCGCATGACCGGCTGGTCAGCCGCCGCCTGCTGCGCCGAAACGAAGGACGGCATGCTGATGGGGCCTGCGGCGAGCATGGCGAGAAGGACTGGAGAACGAAGAAGACGAGTGCGCATATTGCGTATCAATCTTCAAACCGTGGCGCTTTTTCGTCAAGTTCGGCGTTGACCTGGGCAATCACGGTCGCAGCCTGCGCCGGATCGGCAAAAACGGCATCCCTTAGCGCCACGAATTCAACACCCGTCGCCGCAACAGCAACGGCGGAGGACGGATCACTCCCCCCCATCACGATGCAGGGAATATCGATCATCGACGCCCACCATTCACCGAGCGCAAGGTTCTTCGAATGCGCTTCCGGCTTGATATCGCCGTCGAGGCGACCGAAAAACACGTAGTCAGGCTGCACTTCACCGATCTCCAGCGCGTGATGGCGGTCCATCGCATTGCCGCCGCCGACGATCATCTTGGGAACGTGTTTTTCCACGGCTTCCGCAAGTGCCGCGGCATTGCCGCTGATGTGAAGACCATCGGCCTTGGCACGGCCGGCGACCCGGCTGTTGTCAGCGATCAAGGCAGCTGCACCGGCGTCCTGAATCACCGGAACGAGCAATTCGGCGTGACGCTGGAAGGCCGTGTCGTCAAGACCATATTGCGGCAGGATCACGGAAGCGACATCACCGCCCTTCAGCGCATCGCCGACGATCCGGGCTTTTTCCTCGGCATCGGCGATATCGGGAACGATCAGGACGAGGCGGCAGCGGTCTTCGGGCATGGTCATTGGGCGATCCGTTCCGGGAGGCTGACCTTGATCGGCAACCCCTCCCACTTTTTTGTTCAAGCAAATCCGTTAGACGGGTCTAGCAGAAGGATCAACAGAATCAAACGTTACCGATATCGTGTTTAGTCTCCTCCCGGCGATGACAGGCCATCTGCCGGTCCTCAGGTTGCAATGCACACGTTCGCTTGCCGTGCACGGCCGATTGACGTAACCTGCTTTCATGTCGACCACGGACCCCTTCGCAGCGATTGCCGATCCGAACAGGCGCTACCTGCTCGAGGAATTGCGGCGCGCCCCGAAAACGGTCAGCGATCTCGCAAACGGTCTGCCGATCAGCCGTCCTGCGGTCTCGCAGCATCTCAAGGCGCTCCTGGACTGCGAGCTGGTCACCGTGACCTCCGAGGGCACGAAACGCATCTACTCGGTCAACCGCCACGGCTTCGACAAACTCAATCTCTGGCTCGACCAGTTCTGGTCCTGACGGCTGCGGCATTCTCCATCCTTGCCTCTTTTGGTTTTCCTCCGAAAAACAAGAACCCCGGAAATCGCTCTGATTTCCGGGGTTCCGCTTGGGAGTTTGCTGCTTACGCTTCACATCGGTCGGGACCAGCTTTTTATGGCGATCCCCGGCCGGCGCAGCCTTTCGATATTTAATGTCGCGTTGACGCTCTCAGGCGTTCCATTTCGTCTTTGATACGCAACTTGAGCCGCTTCAGCTCGGCAATATGGCTGTCGTTCTTGGAGGGAGAGACAAGAGCGTGATGGAGCTTCTCCTCAAGCGCTCCATGCTTCTTTTCGAGCGATTCAAGATGAGCCTGTATGGTCATTTGATGCGTCCTTCCTTTCGCCTACTTCCAGCCCTCTATCGCTGGAGTTTCCGGCTTTGCAAAAGTAATGTGACACGAACAATGCGGCTTGTCGAAGGCGAAATCGCCATTTCGGCACTGCAAAAACGCGGAAAAGGATAACTTCCCGTTACCGGTATTTGATGATAGGAGCTTGCGGGAATCTTCGGTGCGCCTCACAAACGAAGGCGTAAGTTGAGCGAGAGTGGGGACAGGACAATGCCCGATCAGGAACAGGCCGACATCCGGCTGGCGCTGGCGCGGCTCCGGCAGGAGCATGAGGATTATGACGCCGCTATCAACGCGATGATCGAGACGGGTTGCGAGGCCCTGCGTATCCAGCGCATGAAGAAGAAGAAGCTGGTCATCAAGGACAGGATGACCAAACTGGAAGACCAGATTATCCCCGACATCATCGCGTGAACGGCCTGCAAGGAGACCCAATGCCTGAAGAGCGCCCGCCTGTCGCCATCATCATGGGAAGCCAGTCCGACTGGGAGACCATGAAGAACGCCGCCGATACGCTCGAGATCCTCGGCGTCGATTATGAGGCCCGCATCATTTCAGCGCATCGTACGCCCGACCGTCTGGTGGCATTCGCCAAGGGCGCCCGTGACGAAGGCTTCAAGGTCATCATCGCCGGCGCCGGCGGAGCCGCACATCTGCCGGGCATGACCGCCGCCATGACCCCTCTTCCGGTCTTCGGCGTACCGGTGCAGTCGAGGGCGCTGTCCGGTCAGGACAGCCTGCTTTCGATCGTGCAGATGCCGGCTGGCATTCCCGTCGGCACGCTCGCCATCGGCAAGGCCGGTGCGGTCAACGCTGCCCTTCTCGCCGCCTCCGTTCTCGCCCTCTACGACGACGATCTTGCCGAGCGGCTCGACGAATGGCGCGAGCGTCAGACCGATTCCGTTGCAGAATATCCCCTGGACGATACTCCATGACCGCCAGAACGATCGGCATCATCGGCGGCGGTCAGCTCGGCCGCATGCTCGCCATGGCCGCCGCACGCCTGAACTTCCGCACCGTGATTCTTGAGCCGCAGGCCGACTGTCCGGCAGCACAGCTGGCCAACAGCCAGATCGTAGCCCCGTACAACGACCCCACCGCCCTCGCGGAGCTCGCGGCCAGCTGCGAGATCGTCACCTACGAATTCGAAAACGTGCCCGTCGCAGCCGCCGAGATCCTGGCCCGCAGCGTGCCGGTCTACCCACCCCCGAAAGCGCTGGAAGTGGCGCAGGACCGACTGACGGAAAAGCGCTTCCTCAATGGATGCGGCATCCCGACCGCTCATTTCCATGCCGTCGACAGCCAGGAAGAGCTTGAAGCGGCTCTCGCCGATTTCGGCGGCGCAGGTGTCCTGAAGACCCGCCGCATGGGATATGACGGCAAGGGGCAGCGTGTGTTCCGCTCTTCCGCCGACAGCCCGGCAGGCGCCTTTGCCGACCTTGGCAACGTTCCGCTGATCCTTGAAAGCTTCGTGCCTTTCGAGCGCGAAATCTCGATCATCGCGGCGCGTGGCACGGATGGCGTGATCGCCTGCTACGATCCGGCTGAGAACGTTCATCGCAACGGCATTCTGGATACCTCCACCCTGCCCGCCCGAATCGGGACAGCGACGGCGGATGCCGCACGCGAAGCCGCAAGCGCCCTGCTGGCTGCACTCGACTATGTCGGCGTCGTCGGCATGGAGTTCTTCGTGCTGACGGATGGCAGCCTGATCGCCAACGAGATCGCTCCGCGCGTTCATAACTCCGGACACTGGACGGAAGCCGCATGTGTCGTCTCCCAGTTCGAGCAGCACATCCGTGCGATTGCTTCGCTTCCTCTCGGCAGCCCGGCCCGCCATTCCGATTGCGTGATGACCAACCTCATCGGCGATGACATCGAGGCCGTTCCGACCTGGCTCGCAAAGCCCGACGTACTCGTCCACCTTTATGGAAAGACGGAAGCCCGCCCCGGAAGAAAGATGGGGCATGTTACGCAATTACTGCCAATCAGGCCTTGAAGAATCGCCAAAATTCCCGGTATCTGGCGCGGAAAGCCGGGGAACCGGTTGACACGAGGGGTCAGGTCGGAGTATTTGCCACCAACCCTTCAGGAGCGCGCCCCGCGGCGCGCTTTTGATTGTTAAAAGATAGCGGGCGAATGTGATATTCCCCGACAACAGTTGCGGACCAGAAACATGAAGATCAAGAACTCGCTGAAAGCGCTCAAGGCCCGTCATCGCGACAACCGTCTGGTTCGCCGCAAGGGCCGTGTATACATCATCAACAAGCAGAACCCGCGCTTCAAGGCTCGTCAGGGCTGAGGCTTTCCATCGCCCTCGGGCGATGGCGGATTTGCGGATCGTTTCCGGCGGTTTCGCCGGGGACTGTTGATAGCAAAGATTTGAATTTGAAAGCTGGCGCAAGCGGTCTATTCTGATCGTTATGCGCCGCTTTCGTTTTCATCGACTGTTTTTCGTCACGCCACTTGTGGCGCTTGTATCTATTGCGGTGCCGACAGACTCTTCCTTCGCACAGGAAGCGTCCTCTCCTTCACAGGAAGCCGGGAAACAGGCGGCAGTCGCCCCACAGCAGGCAGACGCCGCGCGCACCATAGATCAGATGCTGACGAGCCTCAAACGGGAGCGCGATCCCGAAGCGGCAAATCGCATCTCCGCCGAAATTCTCGGCGCATGGAACGATTCCGGCAGCCCGACCGTCAATCTACTGATGCAATGGGCGAACACCGCAATTTCCGAAAAGCGCAATCCCGCCGCTCTCGATTTCATCGATCAGGCCATTGTGCTGAAACCCGACTTCGTTGGGGCCTGGAACCTTCGCGCCACGCTGAACTACACGATGGGCAACTACCGGAAATCGGTTACTGACATCAATCACGTCCTGTCGCTTGAGCCGCGTCACTTCGGTGCGCTGGCGGGTCTTGCCGCGATCCTCAGCGAGCGCGGCAGCGAGGAAATGGCGCTCAAAGCCTGGGAGCGCTACCTCGACATTTACCCGGCCGACCGCAACGCCCAGAACCTCGTCAACAAGCTTGAAGAAAAGCTTGCCGGCAGCCGCACATAGTACCGCGCACCTTCCCCTGTACCGGACATGAAAAAGCCGCCCTGAGGCGGCTTTCGCATTATCAGGCTTCCGAACCGGTCAGATGCCCGAAAGGCCGTCGGGGCCGATATAGGCGATGCGCAGCATGTTGGTGGAACCGGGCGTGCCAAGCGGTACGCCGGCGGAGATGATGACGCGGTCGCCGGGCTTACCGAAACCTTCCTGTACGACGATGCGGCAGGCACGGTTCACCATGTCGTCGAGATCGGTCGGCTCCTCGGAGACCACACAGTGCAGGCCCCAGACCACCGACAGGCGGCGTGCGGTCTGGATGACCGGAGACAGTGCCAGAATCGGCACTTCCGGCCGCTCGCGGGAGGCGCGCAGACCTGTATTGCCAGAGGAGGTGTAGCAGACGATCGCCTGCAGCTTCAGCGTCTCGGCGATCTGGCGCGCGGCCAGCGAGATGGCGTCGGCGCCGGTCGCTTCCGGCTGGGCGCGCTGGGCGTAGATGATGCCAGGATAGTGTGGCTCGCGCTCGACCGTGGAGGCAATGGACGCCATGGTCGAGACGGCTTCCACCGGATACTGGCCGGAAGCCGATTCCGCCGACAGCATGATGGCGTCGGCGCCTTCGAAAACCGCGGTCGCGACGTCGGAAACTTCGGCGCGTGTCGGCACCGGAGCGGAGATCATCGATTCCAGCATCTGGGTGGCAACGACCACGGGCTTGCCGGCGCGGCGGCAGGCGCGGATCAACTGCTTCTGCAGGCCCGGAACAGCTTCCAGCGGCATTTCCACGCCGAGGTCGCCGCGGGCAACCATCAGGGCGTCGGAAAGCTCAATGATCTCATCGATACGCTCGATGGCCTGCGGCTTTTCGATCTTGGACATCAGGCCGACGCGGCCGCGCGCGACCTTGCGCACCTCGGCAAGGTCTTCGGGACGCTGGATGAAGGAAAGCGCTACCCAGTCGGCTTCGCCGGTCGCCAGAACGGCGTCGAGGTCGGCGCGGTCCTTGTCGGTCAGAACGCCGGTCGCCAGCAGGGTGTCCGGCAGGCTCACGCCCTTGCGGTCGGAAATCTTTGTGCCGGAGATGACGGTGGTCACGATACTCTTGCCGTCGCACTTATCGGCGCGCAGATGCAGCTTGCCGTCATCGATCAGCAGGCGATGGCCCGGCTTGACGGATTCGAGGATTTCCGGATGAGGCAGGTAGACGCGGGTGTTGTCGCCCGGCTCGTCCTTGTTGTCGAGCGTAAACGTCTGGCCGGGAACCAGTTCCACAGTCGTCGCGGCAAACTTGCCGACGCGCAGCTTGGGTCCCTGAAGGTCGCACAAAATGCCGATCGGCCGGCCACAGGCCGCTTCAACGGAGCGGATCTTGGCCATGAGGCCCCGCATCACATCATGGCTCGCATGGCTCATGTTGATGCGGAAAAGATCTGCGCCCGCTTCATGAAGCTTTCGGATCATCGCCTCATCGGACGATGCCGGGCCTAGCGTGGCAAGGATCTTCACTTTGCGGTTACGCTTCATCAGTTCTGGCTTTCCTGTGGTGTGCCCGGCGTATCGGAAAGCTGGACCATCCAGCTGCCCTGTCGGCCCGTGTCGTATTCCTTGAAGCCCATCTGCTGGTAGCCGCGCGCGAAGCAATCCTTCACGCCAACGATCTTGAACTCGTTTTCGGCGACACACATGTTGATATCGCCAGTCCATCGGCCGCCACGGGCGGCATCTTCAGCATAGAGATAATAGTAGCGAGACTGTAGTTCGCCCTCGATGAGGGTCGCGCATGTCGATGCCGGTACCTGCCACCAGCCCTCGGTAATCCAGCCCTCTTCGGCGCGATATCCGATCGCGACACCGACAAGGTTCTGGGTTCCGTTGCAAACCCGGAATTCCGCATGCGCAGCACCGGCTGCGAACATGGGAGAGAGAAGTGCCCCGGCGATCAGGAGGGGGCGCAAATGACGCTTGGCCTTGCCGGCCAGAGGAGATTGAATTTGCTTCAGCACGGTTTCCGCCGGAACTCCATCTTTGTGCGTCGACAGCCTTCTTGCGATGATGCACCAAGAATGTCAACGCAACTCTAATCGATTGTAATCATGGCCTGAACCATCGGGGCGGATCTTGGCACAAACGTGACCGAGACGAAAGCTTGCGCTCGTCTTTCCCCCATGTCATCAAGCCCGTCACTCCTTTTCCGGCAGCGCGTCATGCAAGACTTCAATCCGTTTGAAATCATATCCGGCCATTATGACAGGGCTTTGGTTCTGCTCGGCGACCACGCGACGAACCACGTTCCGGAAAAATATGGCCGGCTCGGCCTTCCGGAATCCGCCTTCTCCCGACACATCGCTTACGACATCGGCATCGAGGCGCTGACGCGCCGGCTGGCCGCCATGCTCGGCGTGCCCGCGGTCATGAGCTGTTTCTCCCGCCTGCTGATCGACCCGAACCGCGGCGAGGACGATCCGACCCTCATCATGAAGATCTCGGACGGCGCGATCATCCCGGGCAATCATCCGATCACCGAAGAGGAATGGAACGAACGCATCGCCACCTATCACCGCCCCTATCACGAGGCAGTGAGCCACACGATCGCTGAAGTGGCGAAGGCATCCGGCAAGGCGCCGCTGGTGCTGTCGCTCCATTCCTACACGCCGTTCTGGAAAGAAGTCCCCCGCCCCTGGCACGCCGCCGTCCTATGGGACAGTGACAGGCGCGCCGCCGGGCAGTTGATAGACAGGCTCCGCCAGCCGGGCGACATTCTGGTCGGCGACAACGAACCCTATGACGGGGCGCTCAGAGGCGATACCATGTACCGGCATTGCATGATGACGGGCATGCCTCACGCGCTTCTGGAGGTTCGGCAGGATCTGATCGGCAGCGAAGAAGGCGTTGAAGCCTGGGCCACCCGTCTTGCGCCGATCTTCGAAGCACTCAATGCAGACCCCGCGCTGCATGCCTATGAGGTCCATGTATCCCGTACCGGCCCCTACCCCGCCTGAGGCATGCGACAGGAGCCGGCCGGCACGTTTGCAGCGGCAACAAGAGATAGAGTGAAATACATTGCGCAAAGCGTGGTCCCGAGGGACCTCGACGCGTTTCAAAGACAGGACATACGCCATGAGCAAGCCCGACGAACAGCAGCAGATCGAACTGGAAGCCGCAGCCTTCCGCCGCCTCGTTGCCCATCTGCGGGAGCGCAGCGACGTCCAGAACATCGACATGATGAACCTGGCGGGATTTTGCCGCAATTGCCTGTCCAACTGGTATCTCGACGCCGCCAACAAGGCCGGCGTCGAACTGACCAGGGACGAATCCCGCGAACTCATCTACGGCATGCCCTACGAGGAATGGAAAGCCCTTCACCAGAAGGAAGCAAGCGAGACGCAGAAAGCCGATTTCGAGCGCAACAAGCCGAAGGAGTAAGCGGAAGCCCTCAGAGCAATCCCCCGGATCGACGGCTTGGCAACAACGAGCAAGCAGACCCGCGACAAGAGGCCCTGAGAGCAAATCCCATCGACCGAGATGCGCTTTAGGTCTTGACGCGGCCACGGCTTCGCGGCAGGTCAGCCCCACGAACGAATTCCGAGATATCAAGGAGATTATCAATGTCTGATGCCCACGGCGTCGCCCGCGACCAACTCCGCGCCTTTGTCGAGCGCATCGAGCGTCTGGAAGAAGAAAAGAAGACCATCGCCGACGACATCAAGGACGTCTACGGCGAAGCCAAGTCCATGGGCTTCGACACCAAGATCCTCAAGAAGGTTATCGCGCTCCGCAAGAAGGACGAGCAGGAACGCATGGAAGAGGACCTGATCCTCGACACCTACCTGCATGCCCTTGGCATGATCGAGAGCCCGCCGGAAGGCTGAGCCTCGCGTCATCGCGAACCATCAAAAAACCCGCCGGAATTTCCGGCGGGTTTTTTACAGCATGTCGCGCAAAAGTGTGCAGCGGTTTTGCGGCAACGACATGCGATGAAACAAGGACTTAAAGCGTAGAGAGC
>QFQX01000071.1 GCA_003248775.1 Shinella sp.
GATCTTTCTAGCAGCGCCCTAGTAAGCTTGTGGACTCGATGCCAGACTTCACGAGCTAGGTAGCTTCACTGCCTCCACACATGCCCTCATCTGCTGCCAAGCGGGTCCACCCGAGTAGACCCCTAGCGTGATCGACCTGCGGCCCTCCTCGTGGCCCACGACCGACGATATGGTGCTTTCAGGGATACCCGCCCGTTCTGCTTCGGTGACGAACCAGCGCCGGAAGGAATGGAAATTGACCAAGCTGCGGCGCTGTCCGGGCCGCTTGTCATCCACGCCAAGCTTCTCCCGGTAGTTGGCGAAACGCTTGCCGAAGACGTCACCTGCGTTCCGTTCATCAGCCAGTTCGTGAAAGAGCCAATCTTGCGGGTCTTTCCCCATTTTTCTGCGCTTCACGATTTCGATAACGTCTGGGTGCATTGGCACACGCCTCTCTGCGGCGGCGGTCTTGCCGTGTCGAATGTCGAAATATCCATTGCCGTCCTCGTCAATCGGGCATTCCTCAACCCAGAGAGTGACAAGTTCTGCAAGTCGGAGGCCGGATAGAGCCGCTATGCGGATGGCGTCATGTATTTGCGCCTTGAACGCTTCTCGCATCCCAAGTGGGTAGGCTGAATACAGTAGGGTTTTAATCTCCTGCTCATTGAAGGGGCGCTCTTCGGCCTTGCCTCCGCGCTCAACTCTGCGGCCCCTATCGGGCATCCGCTGGCCCTCCCATGGGTTTGTCCCGCTGACGTGGCCCCGCGCGATAAGGTAGTCCCAATATAGCTTGACGCTACCGTGATGCTTCCGGGCGGTGCGCTCATTGAGCGGCACAATTGCCTCGGAAAAATACCTACCGGCTTTGGCGCGATCAATTTGCGGCAGCGACCATCCTTTGACCTTTGCCCAATTTGAGAAGCGAAGAATGAGACTTTTCCGCTCCCTCTTCGTATTCTCTGCTAGCCGCACCTCTCGCATGTAGGCATCAAGGTGATGATCTACATCGACGCGACCGCTCACGATGTTCATAAATCGGACCTGTGCTTGGTCGCCATGTTCCCGCCCGACAGCATCAGCGCGCTCCTCTGTGAAGTCGTCGGCGGTCATCACGTCCTCATCGGCCACGTGCGCGGGATCCCGGTTAAAGATCGTGGCTGTCCAAGCGTGGGGATCGGCGCGGCTGGTTTGGAGTTCGTCTACCCAAGCATTCGCGAGGTCTAAGATGGCGTCTATGGCCCCCTTGATGGGGCGACCTTCTTTTGCGGCCCGAAAGAGCTTGTTTGTTTCGGCTAATATCTCGTCACGCCGCCCCATGGCTTTCGTGACGTCGCCCGTCTCAAGATTGACGAGGTAGGCGGTTTTCCCCCCGAAATGAGACCGGATCGCTTCGGGAATATCCCGAGTGAACCAATATTTCCGCCCCTTCAGAACGAGATGCCTTGCCGCCCGCTTCCTGCCTTTTCGTGCCATTCCGACCAATTTCTCCGACCAACTTTTTCGGTCGAATATCATTGCATATCAGGTATTTCAAGTGCTTGCGTCTTGCTCGTGGAGGCCCCGCTTAGCTCCACCAAATCTTCTTTAGATAGTCAGATATTTATTGCCAGGCAAACGATGCGGTCGTTGTCGATAACGATTTGCTTAACCCTGTTTCCCGTCCTGATCGCGCCTTAAGGGTTCCCACACCCAATTGCGCTAATCAATCCGTCCAAGGGGCATTGCATCCAGGGGCGGGGCAGAAAAATGAGTTTTACGGAAACGACACGGACATCCTGGTTTGCGCGATTGAAGAACGCGCTGATCGGTTTTCTCATAGGCATCATCCTTGTGATCGGGTCGATCTGGGCGCTGGTCTGGAATGAGGGCAGGTCAATCAAGACCTATCGCGCGCTCGGCGAGGGCGCGAGCATCGTCGTTTCGGTAAGCGCCGACGAAATCGTGCCTTCGAACGAAGGCGAGCTCGTTCATGTCTCGGGCAAGGTAAAGGCTGGCGGCGTGCCCTCGGATGAGGAGTTCGGCGTTTCCGCCGATGGAGCGTTGGCTATCCGTCGCGAAGTCGAGATGTATCAATGGGTCGAATCAAGCGAATCGACCACGGAGAAGAAGCTCGGTGGCAGCGAGGAAACCGTCACCACCTATAAATATGCCAAGGCTTGGCGGCAGGGACGTGAAAATTCAGCCGACTTCCGGCAGCCGGAAGGCCACGAGAATCCGCAATTGATCGTTGAAAGCGAAAACTTCATTGTCGATACCGCGACCGTGGGTGCATTCTCCGTGACGGGCGAGAATATCGCCTATCTCGGCGCCGAAAACGATCTGAAGGTCACGGAAAAAGAAGCCCGGGCGGCGGCCGACGCGCTGTCACGGTCGGTGCATGTCGACCGCGGCGGCCTCTATGTTGGAGCAAATGTTTCGGCGCCTGCGATCGGTGACATTCGCATACGCTATACTCGTGCCGATCTTGACGAAGTCAGCCTCGTCGCGGTGCAGGAAGGCAGTTCGTTGAAGCCCTACACAACGACCAACGGCCGCGAGATCTTCCTGACGGCTTCGGCCAACGTCGATGCGACGCAGATGTTTGCCGATGCCGAGGCGGAAAACTCTCTCATCACCTGGCTGGTGCGTGCCGGCGGCATGATCGGTCTGTTCATCGGCTTCTCGCTGATCTTCTCGATCCTCGGCGTCATCGCCGATGTCGTCCCGTTCTTCGGCTCGCTGGTGGGCTTCGGCACCGGGCTGGTGGCTCTGGTGCTGACGGTTCTCATCGGTCCGCTGGTGATTGCGATCGGCTGGTTCGCCTATCGCCCGCTTCTGTCGCTGGGCTTGCTGGCGGGTGGCGCTCTGGTCGCCTTCGCCGTCATCTGGCTCAGGCGTGGCAAGCCCGCGGCACCTGCATTCGGTCGGGGAAGCGCCGGGTAATTCGTGTCGTTCTCAGCAGAACAACTCTCCGCGTCCCTTGCCCTCGATGTGGTCGATCTGAAACCAGTCTGCGATACGCTCGACCTCGAACATCGCTTCGCCGTCGCGAAGCTGGACCCGCAATTTGTCACCTGCGAGTCCAAGGGGCTCGCCGATGTAGATCCGGTTATTTCCTGCCTCGTCGATAATGTCGATTGCGAAGCGCATGCGGCCTCCAGATCCAGTCTTTTATGTTTGTATCTATGTATATTAGAGCCCTAGGGTGATTGCCTTGAGCGAAGCTGTCTTCGATTGAGGCGGCGATGCGGAGCATTGTCGGAACGGACTATCGCCTGTATGTCGGGTTGATCACCGAGGAGGCCCGATGTTCGTTATTTCCAAGCTTTTCTGGATGCTGGCCCAGCCGCTTTCTCTCGCCTGTTTCGCCATTCTCGCCGCCGTTCTTGCCCAGTTTCTCCGCCTTCGCCGGACGGGACTGGCGCTCAGTCTCGCGGCGGGCGTGATTCTGTTCGTGGTGCTGTTCACCACGGCCGGCTCATACACTCTGCAAGGGCTGGAGGCACGCTTTCCGCGGCCGCAGAAGGATCCGGACACGCTTTCCTGCATGATCGTTCTGGGCGGCGCCTTCGAGACGGAGGTGACGACGAGCAGGGGTGGTATCGACCTCAATCAGGCCGCCGACAGGTTCGTAGAGGCCTTGCGGCTTGCCGTGGCTTATCCGCAGGCAAAGATCCTCGTTTCCGGCGGAGACGGTTCGCTGAGCGGGGCCTATGAGGGCGATGCCGCTGCATCGCTACGTTTCCTCGCGGCTTTCGGAATTCCTGCCGACAGGCTGATTGCCGAAAGGGATTCGCGCACCACCTTCGAGAATGCGACTTTCAGCCGCAATGTGCTCGAGGCCAATGGGTTGAGCGATTGCCTGCTCATCACGTCAGCCTTTCACATGCCGCGATCGGTCGGCCTGTTTCGCAAGGCGGGGATAGCGGTGACGCCATGGCCGGTTGACTACCGTACCAGCGGCAAGCTCGACCTGACGCTGGACTTTACCCAGCCGACGCTCAACACACAGCAGACATCGACCGCCGTGCGTGAATGGATCGGCCTTGCCGCCTATTACATGGCCGGCCGGATCGATACGCTCTATCCCGCGCCGTGACGGCGTTATCAGGCTATTTCTTGGAAATGGTCAGGAATTTGGTGCCGCGCACCCGCACCGTCATCTGGCAGGGCTCGCTGTCGGTGCGGTCGCAGAAGCGCGGATGCATCTTCAGAATGAAGACCTTGTTGCCGAATCGCTGGATGAAATCGTAGCCGTAGATCTGGGCGGTGGCGATCATGAAATAGCCGCCTTCCTTGACCTGCAGATAGAAATTGTGAGGGCAGCCGTCCGCCGTGCAGTCGGGCCCGCGTGTTCCGTCGCAGGTGATATCGCCTTCGTTGACCACGGCATCGATGAGGGTGTCGTTGTTGATGTCGATCCGGTCCATGAAGCCGGGGCCGTACTCGACGGTTTCGCACCGCTTCTTGAAGTGTTCCTTCTCGTATATTTCAGGATCGCTGATAAGCTGTTGCTGACCGAAGGAGGCTGAAGGCGCGGCAAGCAGGAGGGCGATTTGCAATGTGGCAAGCAACAGGTATTTCACGTCGTTTGTCCCGGCGAGATGGAAATGTCGCGGCCATCCTTGCAGGGGCTGCTTGCGCGACACTGACGCTTGCGGCGAATTCTTGATCACATCGGGTTGAAAGGTCTTTCATGTCGTTGCTGGGGTTTCTCGACTATGCGGGTGTTGCAGTCTTCGCGGCGACAGGAGCGCTATCCGCTTCGCGCAAGGAACTCGACCTGATCGGCTTTCTGTTCCTGGCGCTGGTCACGGGCATTGGCGGCGGCACGATGCGCGACGTCGTGCTCGGCAGCCTGCCGGTCTTCTGGGTCATCAATCCGGATTACGTCCTGGTCTGCGCTTCTGTCGGCGTGCTGGTGTTTTTCACCGCCCATATGGTCGAATCACGCTATCGCCTGCTGGTCTGGCTGGATGCCGTCGGCCTCTCGGCCTACTGCGTCATGGGGGCGGCGAAGGGCTATGTGGCGACCGGGTCGCCGACGGTCGCGATCGTCACCGGCACATTGACGGCTGCCTGCGGCGGCATCCTGCGCGATATCATTGCAGGCGAACCGTCGGTCCTGCTGCGGCCGGAGATTTACGTCACCGCGGCGCTCGCGGGTGCCACGATCTTCACCGCCGCGACCGAGTTCGATCTGGGCCCTCACACGGCATCGGTTTTCGGCGCGCTGACGGCTTTCGCCATCCGCGGTGGAGCTCTGCGGTTCGGCTGGTCACTGCCCCGCCCCAATTCCCGTCCGGGCCGGTCGCCCGACGATGTGATGAAATAAGTCGGTTACCCGGAAGGATAAACGACCACAGGCGCGAGCCTTCGGCCGGGCCTGATCCAGTTCGACAACAGAGGGATTACTTGCTCTTCGGGCGAAGACGGATCACCACATCGACATGAGCGATCTCCATACCCTCAGGGGGAACAGGGAGATTGTCTATCGTGATATTGTTGACGGGAATGTCGAGAACCTCGTTCTCGCCTTCCACGAAGAAGTGATGGTGATCCGACGTGTTGGTGTCGAAATAGGTCTTGGCGCTTTCCACCGCCAGGACGCGGATAAGGCCTGCCTCGGTGAACTGGTGCAGCGTATTGTAGACGGTTGCGAGCGACACCGGCACATTGGCGGCGATGGCTTCTTCGTGTAGTTCCTCGACAGTCAGGTGACGGTCGCCCTTGGCGAAAAGCAGGCTGGCAAGTGCTATACGTTGACGCGTCGGGCGCAAGCCCGAGCGACGCAGTTTCAGTTCCGTACTCAAACCGTATTCAGCCATCGTTACCGACGAACTCCGAGTTCTCCGTCTGTCAATTCTTAGACGTTGGTCAAGGATATAACTTTTAAGGCTCGGCCTTTCAATAGCATCTGCGGCATTGTGACATGAGAAACAGCCGCAAAACCAGCCTTTTGCGGCTTTTCTCTCTGGCCGTTGCGGAAGTCATGCTGTATGCGACGGCGGACGGGGCCGGCATGTCAGGAGTGATCGACAACTCCGGACGATTGCATCGCGGCTATTGTGGGACTTCAATTTGTCCCTATCTTGCTCTAAGGGTCCGCCATCGTGAAGCTCAGGGAGGAAGAAGAAGAAGAGATGAAACCGAGACAGTCCAGCTATAACTACGAAGAAATCCTTTCCTGCGGCCGCGGCGAACTTTTCGGCCCTGGCAATGCACAGCTTCCCCTTCCGCCGATGCTGATGGTCCATCGCATCACCGAGATTTCCGAGACGGGTGGTGCCTTCGACAAGGGCTTTGTCCGCGCGGCTTATGACGTCAGCCCGGATGACTGGTATTTCCCCTGCCACTTCCAGGGCAATCCGATCATGCCCGGATGCCTCGGTCTCGACGGTATGTGGCAGCTGACCGGTTTCTTCCTTGGCTGGCTCGGCGAAGAGGGCCGCGGAATGGCGCTCTCGACCGGCGAAGTGAAGTTCAAGGGCATGGTTCGCCCGAACACCAAGCTTCTCGAATACGGCATCGACTTCAAGCGGGTCATGCGTGGCCGCCTCGTGCTGGGCACGGCCGACGGCTGGCTGAAGGCCGATGGCGAAACCATTTACCAGGCAACGGACCTTCGTGTCGGTCTGTCGAAGGATAAGACAGCCTGAACGCAGGCTCTGTCCAATCATGATAACAAGAAGGTCTGAGAGATGAGACGGGTAGTTGTAACGGGTCTTGGCATCGTGTCCTCCATCGGAAGTGATGCTGCTGAAGTCACGGAGTCGCTGCGCACAGCAAAATCCGGCATTACCTTTTCGCCGGATTTCGCCGAACACGGTTTCAAGTGCAACGTATGGGGCAAACCCACTCTCGATCCGACCGAACTCGTCGATCGTCGCGCCATGCGCTTCCTGTCGCAGGGCGGCGCCTGGAACCACGTTGCCATGAAGCAGGCAATCGCCGATGCCGGTCTCGAAGAGGCCGACTACGCCCAGAAGGAGCGCGTCGGCATCATCATGGGTTCTGGCGGTCCGTCCACCCGCACCATCGTCGAAGCCGCCGACATCGTCCGGAACAACAACAGCCCGAAGCGCATCGGCCCGTTTGCCGTGCCGAAGGCCATGTCGTCCACCGCCTCGGCGACGCTTGCCACCTGGTTCAAGCTCCATGGCGTGAACTACTCGATCTCGTCGGCCTGCTCGACGTCTGCGCATTGCATCGGCAATGCCGCCGAAATGATCCAGTGGGGCAAGCAGGACATGATGTTCGCCGGTGGTCACGAAGACCTCGACTGGACCATGTCGGACCTGTTCGACGCCATGGGCGCCATGTCCTCGAAGTACAACGACACGCCGGCTTCCGCCTCGCGCGCCTATGACGCCACGCGCGACGGTTTCGTCATCGCCGGTGGTGCCGGCGTTCTGGTTCTGGAAGAGCTGGAGCATGCCAAGGCCCGCGGCGCCAAGATCTACGCCGAAATCACCGGCTACGGCGCAACCTCCGACGGTTACGACATGGTTGCCCCGTCGGGCGAAGGCGCGATCCGCTGCATGCGGCAGGCGCTGTCCACCGTGAAGGGCGATGTCGATTACATCAACACCCACGGCACCTCGACCCCGGTCGGCGACAGCAAGGAAATCGGCGCCATACGCGAAGTGTTCGGCGACAAGATCCCGCATATCCAGTCGACCAAGTCGCTGACCGGCCATTCGCTGGGTGCGGCCGGCGTGCAGGAGTCGATCTACGGCCTGCTGATGATGCAGGAGCGCTTCATCGGTGAAAGCGCCCACATCACCGAACTCGATCCGGAATTCGACGGCGTTCCGATCGTCCGCAAGCGTATCGACAACGCAAAGATCGATACCGTTCTTTCGAACTCCTTCGGTTTCGGCGGCACCAACGCCACCCTGGTGTTCCAGCGCTACAATGGATGACAAGATGAGCGGTATCATGCAGGGTAAGCGCGGCCTCATCATGGGGGTCGCGAACAACCATTCGATTGCCTGGGGTATTGCCCAGGCGTTGGCAGGTGCTGGCGCGGAACTCGCCTTCACCTATCAGGGCGAAGCGCTCGGCAAGCGCGTCAAGCCGCTTGCAGCCGAACTCGGTTCGGATTTCATCCTGCCCTGCGATGTCGAGGATCTGGCTTCCGTCGATGCCGCCATGGCTCAGCTGAAGGAGCGCTGGGGCAAGATCGATTTCATCGTTCACGCCATTGGCTTCTCCGACAAGAACGAGCTGAAGGGCCTCTACGCCGACACCACGCGCGACAACTTCACGCGCACCATGGTGATCTCGTGTTTCTCCTTCACCGAAATTGCCAAGCGGGCATCCGAACTGATGACGGACGGCGGCAGCATGCTGACGCTGACCTATGGCGGCTCGACGCGGGTCATTCCGAACTACAACGTTATGGGTGTGGCCAAGGCGGCTCTCGAGGCTTCCGTCCGCTATCTGGCTGGTGATTACGGTCCGCGCGGCATTCGCGTCAACGCCATCTCCGCAGGCCCCGTTCGCACGCTTGCCGGCGCTGGCATCTCCGATGCGCGCGCCATTCTTTCGTGGAACCAGAAGAATGCACCGCTGCGTCGCACGCCGACCATCGAGGATATCGGCGGTTCGGCTCTCTACCTGCTTTCGGGCATGTCGAACGGCGTGACCGGTGAGATCCACTATGTCGACGGTGGCTACAACATCACGTCTCTGCCGACGCTCGAAGTGCTTCGCGGCGCCGACAGC
The DNA here is from genome assembly GCA_003248775.1 of Shinella sp. Taxonomy (GTDB): domain Bacteria; phylum Pseudomonadota; class Alphaproteobacteria; order Rhizobiales; family Rhizobiaceae; genus Allorhizobium. The sequence continues at coordinate 8,689 of QFQX01000071.1, forward strand.
GAATAAAGCCATTCCGACAAGACTGCCTCCGGAAATGCTCCGGGACAAAAGAAAAAGGCCTGACGCGAGCTGTCGCGTCAGGCCTTGAAAACGGAGGGTCCGCCAACCGGGAAATTCCCGGCCTACTCCGGTTTCGAATGGCTTTCATGCCGTATCGCGCCTGCGAGCATCGCAAGGCTGACCGCATGCATGCGGTTCCGGGCACCGAGCTTGTGCTGTGCCGACTGAAGCAAGTCCTCGACCTGGATTTCCGCCAGAACAAGGTGGTTGCAGATATCCAGCAGTCGCTTTCCTTCGGCGACCAGCGTCAGACATTGTATTTCGGATCTGCTGAGAATAGCCCCATCACGGGGCTCACTCCCGGAGGTATTGAGCTTTGTCATGATGTCTTGAAAACCAGAATGGAATTTTTGATTTGGGCATATGGCAATACTGCTCCGTGCCCGCTCTGTTGACGGGTCGTATACTGACAGAATTGGCAAAAGTAATTCTCGCTGGCCGCCAAATATTTTACCGGCCAGTCAATCTCGAATCTAAGATCTGTTCTTGGAATTCGCCTCTTGGGGTTATTTCTTCCGAGTATCCGGATTTTGTCAAGAGGCTGTATCGAAGGGCCGCGAAAGGCTCTCCGCTCATGCGCTCTCGCGATCCCTGAGATCCCTGGGGGTAAGGCCGAACCAGCGGGTTACCGAACGGGTGAAGGCGCTTGGCGCCGAGTAACCCAGACGATAGCAGATTTCCGAAATGGGCAGGTCACTGGTCGTCAGAAGGTTATGGCTGATGTCGCGGCGAACATCGTCACGCAATTCGTTGAGGCTCGTATTGTGGTCTGCCAGCCGGCGCTGGAAAGTCCGCTCGGAGAGGCCGAAATAGGGGGCGATTTCCGCTAGCGCGAAGCTTTGCTCGGAAATATGCAGGAACAGGTACTTGCGCACCTGATCGATGAAATCGCTGTCGAGCAGCGTCGGCTCGGGCCGCATGGCGCGGCATTGCAGGTCCATCAGCTCGTAGAGGCGCCTGTCACCCCTGGGATTGCGCGCATCAAGGAAGGTGTTGCTGAAGCGGATGGAATTGAACCGGCACTCGAAACTGACCTTCCGGGCGAGCAACTCCCTGAAAATATGCGGTTGTTTCGGCCTGGGACGTTCGAGATCGATCTCGATCATCTCATTCGCCTGGCTTGAGATGTCGCGAGACCTCTGCATCAAGAGGCCGAGCGCCATGTCGACGTACTGGTCGCGCTTAACGATGACGGGCGCGAAAGTCCAGGTCAGCCGCGCACCGCGCTCGTCGAACTCCAGATGGCAATAGCTCGTATGCGTGACATACTGAGTGTGTTCCTTGACGAAGTGAACGAAGTCTCGGCCGGTCGGCGCCGACATCAAGCCATAGCCGAAAGGACCGCTCGCGCCGGCAACGAAATTGCGCACGCAGGTCAGCCCGAAGGCATCGTCATTGGCCAGCAGCGCACAGGCCTCCAGAAGCCTGCACAGGCGATCGATGCTGATTCGGCTGGTGAGTGACTGAAAGCTCTCCGGATCGATCTCCAGCGCCTTGCAAATGGGTGCGATATCGATGCCTTAAGTCATGGCATGCTTCGCGACCGCAGACGCGACGCCCGCTACCGTAGTCAGTTCGTCGGTTAGACTTTTACTCGACATTGACGGATTGGCGCCTGACGCTAACAGAATGTCGCGTCAGGTTAAGTGAGGTCAGTGCGTTTGTCGAGTGCGTGTCATCACGGCGCAGAACGACAGCGGCCCGGCCTGCAAAAATGCCGGCCGGGCCGCTGGAATCGCTCGACGTCTGAAAGGCTGGCGCGTTTTAGCGCTTGGCCCAGAGAACTTTGAAGCGCGCGTTGCGGCAGGTTTCGCCATGTTCGCGGAAGTTGGCCGCAAGCGTCTGCTCATAGGGCAGGCCGCGATTGGCGACCATCAGCAGCGTACCGCCGGTGCGCAGCGCCTGCGCGGCGGTAGCGATCATCGCCTGGCCGAGGCCCGGTTCCGCCGCATGACCCTGATGGAAGGGCGGGTTCATGATGACAAGATCGTATTTCTCCTTCGGCGGCTCGCGCGTGAGGTCCTGCCAGAAGAAGCGGGCGGTGAGATTAGGGCGAATGGCAGCGAGGTTCGCCTTGGCGCATTCCAGTGCCGTGTGATCGGCCTCGAAAAGGTCGATGCGTGCGGTCCGGGACGAGCGCTCCGACAGCATCACAGAGAGATAGCCCCAGCCGGCTCCGAAATCGGCGGCGTTACCGTCGAAGTCGACGGGCAGACGAGAGGCCAGAAGCTCCGAGCCGTCATCCACGCGATCATGTGAAAAGATGCCGGCCACGGTCCTGAAGCGGCCTTCTACGACGACTTCCGCAGGCTTCAGCGCGTCGATGAGCGCGCTCGCGTCGGCGGGAGCGTTAAACCACAGGGCCACGCCGTGATATTTCGGCATGTGCTCAACTTCCAGACCCAGCCCGAAGAGGCGCTTGCGCATCGGCTGCACACCATCCTCCTTGCCGCCGCCGATGACGATCTGGCCGCCGGGTTTCACGCGGGAAAGTGCTTCAGCGACACGGGCTTCATTCTCGCCGCGATGCTTGCCGAACAGGATGAGCGCGCCGTCGAAATCCCCGCCCTCAGCCTGTGGCTGGGGATCGAGGTGAGCTGCCTGCAGCTTCAGGAATTCGCCGCGAAAGCCCTGCACACAGCTCAGTGTGGCAGAGAAGCCGGCCGGCTTGGCAAAGCCTGCCTCGGCACCCAGAAAAAGGTAGCGAGCGCCTTCCTCCGGCTGTTCAAGGACGCTGGACGCGAAGGGATGGAAAAGGGTCTTGAGCGATTCCTGGCTCATGGCAATGGTCCTTCAAGCATATAAAAAAGGCGCGGACAGGTATCCGCGCCTTGTTCCGGAGGTGAGGGGCCGCTTATTCGGCGGCTTCACCCTCGTCCTTCTTCTTCTCGGCGACGATTTCCTTGCCGGTCGCCTGATCGACGGCCTTCATGGAGAGGCGAACCTTGCCGCGCTCGTCGAAGCCCATCAGCTTGACCCAGACCTTGTCGCCTTCCTTGACGACGTCCTGCGTCTTGGCAACGCGCTCGGAAGCGAGCTGAGAGATGTGAACCAGACCGTCACGCGAACCGAAGAAGTTGACGAATGCGCCGAAGTCGGCGGTCTTGACGACCGTGCCTTCGTAGATGGCGCCGACTTCCGGCTCGGCCACGATCGAATGGATCCACTTGCGGGCGGCTTCGATCTCCTTGCCCGAAGAGGATGCGATCTTGACGGTGCCGTCGTCCTCGATGTTGATCTTCGCGCCGGTCTTTTCGACGATTTCGCGGATGACCTTGCCGCCGGAGCCGATGACTTCGCGGATCTTGTCGACCGGAATGTTCATCACTTCGATGCGCGGTGCGAATTCGCCGAGCTGGCCGCGGCTCTCGGAAAGGGCGTTCGCCATTTCGCCGAGGATGTGCTTGCGACCGCCCTGTGCCTGGCTGAGCGCGACCTTCATGATCTCTTCGGTGATGCCGGCGATCTTGATGTCCATCTGCAGCGAGGTAATGCCGTCGGCAGTACCCGCAACCTTGAAGTCCATGTCGCCGAGGTGGTCTTCGTCGCCGAGGATGTCGGAGAGAACGGCAAAACGGTCACCTTCGAGGATCAGGCCCATGGCGATACCGGCAACCGGCTTGGCGAGCGGAACGCCTGCATCCATGAGAGCGAGCGAGGTGCCGCAGACAGTTGCCATCGAGGACGAACCGTTCGACTCGGTGATCTCGGAAACGACGCGCAGCGTGTAGGGGAACTGTTCGGCCGAAGGCAGCATCGGACGGATAGCGCGCCATGCGAGCTTGCCGTGACCGATTTCGCGGCGGCCCGGAGAGCCCATGCGGCCCGTTTCACCGACCGAGTAGGGCGGGAAGTTGTAGTGCAGAAGGAAGCGTTCCTTGTACATGCCGGTCAGGCTGTCGACGTACTGTTCGTCTTCGCCAGTGCCGAGCGTCGCAACAACGATCGCCTGGGTTTCGCCGCGGGTGAACAGGGCCGAACCGTGGGTGCGCGGCAGGATGCCGACTTCCGACACGATGGCGCGAACGGTTTCCAGATCGCGACCGTCGATACGGCTCTTGGTGTCGAGGATGTTCCAGCGAACGATCTTCGCCTGCAGGTGCTTGAAGACGGAGCCGATTTCTTCTGCGGTGTACTTGGCTTCTTCGCCTTCTGCCGGCGTGAAGTGTGCCTTGACCTTGGCCTTCACGGCATCGACGGCTGCGTAGCGGTCGGCCTTCTGGGTGATCTTGTAGGCATCGCGCAGTTCGGCTTCGGCGATCTTGAGCATTTCGGCTTCAAGTTCGGAATAGTCTTCCGGTTCGAATTCGCGCGGTTCCTTGGCAGCGACTTCGGCGAGCCTGATGATCGCGTCGATGACCGGCTGGAAGCCCTTGTGACCGAACATGACGGCGCCGAGCATGACGTCTTCCGGAAGCTCCTTGGCTTCGGATTCAACCATCAGAACAGCGTCCTGCGTACCGGCGACGACGAGATCGAGAACCGATTCGTCCATCTCGTCGAGATGCGGGTTCAGGACGTATTCGCCATTGATGTAGCCGACGCGGGCACCGCCGACGGGACCCATGAAGGGAACGCCGGAAAGGGTCAGAGCAGCGGAGGTTGCAACCATGGACAGGATGTCCGGGTTGTTTTCGAGGTCATGCTGGATGACGGTGACGACGACCTGGGTGTCGTTCTTGTAGCCTTCCGGGAAGAGTGGGCGGATCGGGCGGTCGATCAGGCGGGAAACGAGGGTTTCGTTTTCCGATGGACGGCCTTCGCGCTTGAAATAGCCACCCGGGATCTTGCCGGCGGCATAGGTCTTTTCCTGGTAGTTGACGGTCAGCGGGAAGAAATCCTGGCCGGGCTTCGGTGCCTTGGCGGAAACGACGGTGGCGAGAACCACGGTTTCACCATAGGTGGCGATGACGGCGCCGTCGGCCTGGCGGGCAATCTTGCCGGTTTCGAGCTTGAGCGGGCGGCCGGCCCACTCGATTTCGACGCTATGAATATCAAACATGTCTTGTCCTTCTTCGACGGATCGCGGGCTTGGAGCCTTTGCCCGAAAGGGCATGCGCGGCCGTGAGAATGTGACTTATCACGGGCAAGACAACGGGAAGCTTTCGTTTCGGCCTGTCCTCCGGGGGAGGGCTTCCGACATTCGGGACGCAAGGCCTTCCGGCTTTACGTCCGCGGCGCCAGCATCCTCTGGCGAAAGCGTCCGGCAATCCTGCCCCATGACAGGTCATCGGTTGGTTCTGGCAGCACCGGCCCATCCGGTCCGCCATGCGTTCGGTCCTGCCGGGCGTCTCGCCCTGGCCAAACCATCGGGAACTCTCCCGAAAAGAAACCGGCGGACCATCCCGAGGAAGGTCCGCCGGAAGCTGTTAGCGGCGAATACCCAGGCTGGAGATCAGCTTGGAGTAACGGCCTTCGTCCTTCTTCTTGAGGTAGTCAAGAAGCGAGCGGCGGCTCGACACGAGCGTCAGGAGGCCACGACGGGAGTGGTTGTCCTTCTTGTGGTCCTTGAAGTGCTCGGTGAGGTTGTTGATGCGCTCGGTCAGGATAGCAACCTGAACTTCCGGCGAACCGGTGTCGCCTTCCTTGGTTGCGTATTCCTTGATGAGTGCAGCCTTGCGCTCTGCGGTAATCGACATCGTATGTCCTTTCTGTGAATAGGAAGAAACGGGTCGCCTGATGCCGGGATGTCGTCCAGCATCGGCCGTTAAGAGCAGGCGGCACGCCGCCATGCTGGGCGTGCCTATAGCTCATTCGGCTCGCAATTGAAAGCGTTCTTTGATTCGCGTCGGATTCACGTGAAAACGCGGCGCGGGCGGAATTCGCCTTCGCCAATCTCGCCGATCGCCACCAGCTTGCCGCCAGAGGTGACGAAGGCATCCGCCTCGCTGACCGGCGCATTGCGGCCCCGGAGCAGGATGGGATTGCCCATGCGCAGGCGGTGCGCCTGGTCTTCCGTGATGGCGACATGCGGAAGTCCCGACAGGGCTTCGCCGGTATCGATGAGGAAGGCATCGAGGGCTGCCAACCGCTCGTCACGATCCTCGATCTTTTCGAATTCGACGAGTTCGGCGAGTGGAACCATGGTTTCCTCGGCGAAGGGAGCTACGAAGCTGCGACGCAGCTCCGAAATATGGCCGAAGCAGCCGAGTTCCCGGCCGAAATCGCGTGCCAGCGAGCGTACATAGGTGCCCTTGCCACATTCCACCTCGAACCATGCGCGATCCGTTTCGCACTTGATCAATGTGAGGCGGAAGACTTCCACTTCGCGTGAGGGGATCTCTACCGTCTCGCCTTCGCGGGCAAGGTCATAAGCCCGTTCGCCGGCAATCTTGATCGCGGAGAACTGCGGCGGAACCTGCGAAATCACGCCGGTATAGTTTGGCAGCAACGCGCGGATTGCCTCTTCCGTCGGACGGGTGTCCGAGGATTGTGTGACCTCGCCTTCGAGATCGTCGGTGGAGCGTTCTTCACCCCAGGTGACGGTGAATTCGTAGATCTTGCGACCGTCCATCACATAGGGAACGGTCTTGGTCGCATCGCCGAGCGCGATCGGCAGCATGCCGGAAGCGAGTGGGTCAAGCGTACCGGCATGGCCGGCCTTCTGGGCATTGAACAGCCACTTGATCTTGGAAACGGCTTCGGTGGAGCCGAAATCGACAGGCTTGTCGAGGATCAGCCAGCCGGAAACCGGCCGGCCCTTGGGTTTGCGGGGTTTGGACATTCCAACTCTTATTCTTGTTCGTCGTCGCTGTCGGTGTGGCCGAGGTCACGGCTCACTTCGGGGGAGCGCAAAAGCTCATCGATCTTCTTGTAGTTGTCGAAACTCGTATCGTCGCGGAAACGCACTTCCGGCATGTATTTCATCTGCCGGAGCTGAGGTCCCATACGGCCCCGGATGTATTTCGCATTGTGGTTCAATGCGTCGATCACCGCCTGATGATCGGTGACGCCGAGCGGCGTCACATAGGCGGTCGCGATCTTCAGGTCGGGCGACATGCGCACTTCCGAAATCGAAATCACCGTTTTCTCGATCACCGCGTCGCGTACTTCGCCGCGCTGAAGGACCTGGGTGATCGCGGCGCGAACCTGTTCGCCGACGCGCAGCATGCGCTGCGAAGGTGCTGATGATGTGGGTCTTGTTGCCATTTTTCTCGCCCCAAACAGATGCGGGCGCCGGACCTTCCATCCGGCGCCCGTCCATCGATCAAGTCTATCCGATCAAAGGGTTCGCGTCACATGCTCGACGCGGAAGCACTCGATCGTATCGCCTGCGCGAATGTCTTCGTAGTTCTCGAAGGCCATACCGCATTCCTGGCCGACCGGTACTTCCGAGACTTCGTCCTTGAAACGCTTGAGCGTCTTGAGCTTGCCTTCGTGGATGACGACGTTGTCGCGCACCAGGCGAACGCCTGCACCGCGCTCGACCTTGCCTTCGACGACGCGGCAACCCGCGACCTTGCCGACCTTGGTGATGTTGAACACCTCGAGGATTTCGGCATTGC
>QFQX01000072.1 GCA_003248775.1 Shinella sp.
CATCGCCGGCAAGGGCGGCTACCCGAGCCGGCCCCTCCTTTTCTCACAAGAAGCGGGAATAGCCATAAAACAAGCGTGTACTCGTGTTCGAGCATGTAGTCTGTCCGTCGTATTTGGCCGGTGACGAATTGGCGCGAGACCCAACCGTGCCGTTTATTCCTGATTTGTTCCTGCTGGCATTTCCCGGGCACTGGAAAGTGCCCGGGACCGTGATTATATGCTTTGGCCAGTTTCTTGGCCGGAAATGGCCAGTTTTAGGGGTGTTTGGCCAGAATTAGCTTCGATTTCTCATCAATATCTTTCAAATCCACAGCTAAATCAGCTGCACCCGCTCGTCGCGCCGCAGGTGTCGCACTTCTCGCAGGTGCCGTTGCGGACCATGGTGAAGTTCTGGCACTCGGAGCACATGTTGCCGGTGTAGCCCTGGGCGATCGAGCGCATGCGGCGGTCGGCCTCGAGCTTCTTGGCTTCGGCCTTGGCGGCTGCGGCGTCGGCTGCGGCTTTGTCTGAAAACAGCGCGGTCTTGTCCTGAGCCTTCTCGTCAGCCACTTCCTCGGCGATCTCCTCGGCCAGTTCGGCTGCGCGTTCCTCGTAATCGCGCTTGAAGGCGACGATTTCAGAGGTCGAGATGGCGGTGGTCACTTCCAGCTTGCGGGCCGCGTTGCCGGAAAATGCCGTCACCGTCGCGCCGCCGGAAGCCTTGGCGGGGGAGGCGGTCGCCGCACCCTTCGGCTCGGCCAGCGAGCGGTCGACATTGCCGTTGGAAACCAGCGTCGGCTTGTAGCCACGGGTCCAGCCGGTGGAGATCAGGTTGGTCTTGCCTTCCTGGATGCCCTTGCCGAGCGCGGTGTTTGAGAAGTCCGACGTATCGACGTGAGCGAGGTCGTGACGGCCGAGATAGGAGACGGCGAGTTCGCGGAACACGTAGTCCAGGATCGACGTGGCGTTCTTGATCGCGTCATTGCCCTGAACCATGCCAGCCGGCTCGAACTTGGTGAAGGTGAAGGCCTCCACATATTCCTCGAGCGGAACGCCGTACTGCAGGCCGAGCGAAATCGCGATGGCGAAATTGTTCATCATCGCACGGAAGGCCGCGCCTTCCTTGTGCATGTCGATGAAGATCTCGCCGAGACGGCCGTCGCCGAATTCGCCGGTGCGGAGATAAACCTTGTGGCCGCCGACGGTGGCCTTCTGGGTGTAGCCCTGACGGCGGTTCGGAAGCTTCTCCCGCTCGCGAACGACCCGCTCGATCACCCGTTCGATGATCTTTTCGGTGACGGTAACCGCCTGTGCGGCAACCGGCTGCTGGATCAGGTCTTCCAGTGCATCCTCTTCATCCTCGTCCTCGATCAGCGCGGCGTTGAGCGGCTGCGAGAGCTTGGAGCCATCGCGATAGAGCGCGTTGGCCTTGAGGGCGAGACGCCACGACAGCATGTAGGCTGCGCCACAATCCTCGACCGTTGCCTCGTTCGGCATGTTGATCGTCTTGGAGATCGCACCCGAGATGAACGGCTGGGCGGCCGCCATCATGCGGATGTGGCTTTCGACCGAGAGGTAGCGCTTGCCGATCTTGCCGCAGGGATTGGCGCAATCGAATACGGCGAGATGCTCGGGCTTGAGGAAGGGCGCGCCTTCCAGCGTCATCGCACCGCAGACGTGGATGTTCGCGGCCTCGATTTCCTTCTTCGTGAAGCCGACATGCTCAAGCAGGTTGAAGCTCATGTCGGAAAGCTGCTCGTCGGAAACCTTGAGGGCCGCTTTAAGGAAGTCGGCGCCGAGCGTCCACTGGTTGAAGACGAACTTGATGTCGAAGGCGGCCTTCAGCGCGCCGTTGACGGCTTCGATCTTCTCGTCGGTGAAGCCCTTGGCCTTCAGCGTCGACGGGTTGATGGCCGGAGCCTGGTTCAGGTTGCCATGGCCGACGGCATAAGCGTCGATCTCGGCGATCTGGCTTTCGCTGTAGCCGAGCGTGCGCAGCGCTTCCGGAACGGCAGCGTTGATGATCTTGAAGTAGCCGCCGCCGGCGAGCTTCTTGAACTTCACCAGAGCGAAATCGGGCTCGATGCCGGTCGTGTCGCAATCCATGACCAGACCGATGGTGCCGGTCGGGGCGATAACCGAGACCTGCGCGTTGCGGTAGCCGTGCTTTTCGCCGAGTTCCAGCGCCTTGTCCCAGGCGGCCTTGGCATGGGCGATCAGGGCAGGGTCGGAGCAATCGGCATGGATGAGCGCGACCGGATCGACCGACAGGCCTTCATAACCCGAGGTCTCGCCATGAGCGGCGCGGCGATGGTTGCGGATGACGCGCAGCATGTTGTCGCGGTTCGGCGCATAGCCGGGGAACGGACCGAGCTCCGAGGAAATCTCGGCCGAGGTCGCATAGGAAACGCCGGTCATGATTGCGGTGAGCGCACCGCAGATAGCGCGGCCTTCAGCTGAATCGTAAGGGATGCCGGAAGACATCAGCAGGCCGCCGATGTTGGCGTAGCCGAGGCCGAGCGTGCGGTATTCGTAGGAGAGTTCCGCAATCTGGCGCGACGGGAACTGCGCCATCATTACCGATACTTCGAGAACGACGGTCCACAGGCGCACGGCGTGTTCGTAGTCGGCGATGTTGATCTTCCTGGTCGCGGCGTCCTTGAACTGCAGCAGGTTCAGCGAAGCCAGGTTGCAGGCCGTGTCGTCGAGGAACATGTATTCCGAGCACGGGTTCGACGCGCGGATCGGGCCGGCAGCCGGGCAGGTGTGCCAGTCGTTCATCGTCGTGTTGTAGTGCAGGCCCGGATCGGCCGATGCCCAGGCGGCATAGGAGATCTTGTCCCAGAGGTCGCGGGCCTTCAGCGTCTTCATGACGCGGCCGTCCTTGCGGGCGGTCAGGTTCCATTCGCCATCGTTCTCGACGGCGCGCAGGAAGTCGTCCTTCAGCGAGACGGAGTTGTTGGAGTTCTGGCCGGAAACGGTGAGATAAGCTTCCGAATCCCAGTCGGTGTCATAGGTCTTGAACTCGAGATCCTTGTAGCCCTGCTGAGCGAACTGGATGACGCGCTTGATGTAGTTTTCCGGAACCTGGTCCTTCTTGGCCGCGCGGATTTCGCGCTTCAGGGCAGGGTTCTCGTTCGGGTCGAAGCAGGCATCGTTGTCGGCCGTGCAATTGACGCAGGCCTTCATGATCGCCTTGAGGTGCTTGGCGACGATCTTGGAGCCGGTGACCAGCGCCGCAACCTTCTGCTCTTCCTTCACCTTCCAGTCGATATAGGCTTCGATATCCGGATGGTCGATGTCGACGACGACCATCTTCGCGGCGCGACGGGTGGTGCCGCCCGACTTGATGGCGCCGGCAGCGCGGTCGCCGATCTTCAGGAAGCTCATCAGGCCGGACGAACGGCCGCCGCCGGAAAGCTTTTCGCCTTCGCCGCGCAGATAGGAGAAGTTGGAGCCGGTGCCGGAGCCGTACTTGAACAGGCGCGCTTCACGGACCCAGAGGTCCATGATACCGCCCTCGTTGACGAGGTCGTCTTCAACGGACTGGATGAAGCAGGCATGCGGCTGCGGATGTTCGTAGGCCGACTTGGACTTGACCAGCTTGCCGGTGAAGGGGTCGACGTAGAAATGACCCTGGCCGGGACCGTCGATGCCATAGGCCCAGTGCAGGCCGGTGTTGAACCACTGCGGGGAATTCGGGGCGACGCGCTGGGTGGCAAGCATGTAGGCAAGCTCGTCCCGGAAGGCGAGGGCATCTTCCTCGGACGTGAAATACTTGCCCTTCCAGCCCCAGTAGGTCCAGGTGCCGGCGAGACGGTCGAAGACCTGACGGGCGTCGCTTTCAGAGCCGAAGCGCTCGTTTTCCGGCAGCGCCTTCAGGGCTTCGGTGTCGGGTACGGAGCGCCACAGGAAGGAGGGGACGTCATTCTCCTCCACCTTTTTCAGCGCCTTCGGCACACCGGCCTTGCGGAAATACTTCTGCGCCAGAACGTCGGTCGCAACCTGGCTGAACTGCGCGGGAACGTCGATATCCGCTGCCCGGAAGACAATCGAACCATCCGGGTTCTTGATCTCGCTCACCGCCTTGCGGAATTCGATTTCCGCATAGGCTGATTGGCCTGGCTTGGTAAAACGTCGTTCGATACGCATCTTCGTCCCTCGCATCTGGCGCGCCATTATAGGCGCAAAAAGCCCCGTCCGTCTGCAAGCGCTTGCCACGCAGCCGGTTGTCATTTCGTCCGTCAGGTCATTCATCCGGAGATGAGTGACCGTCTACATTGTGTTGATTATGGCTGCAAGCCTACTAGATATAGTGTTAACAAATTCTTGCTGCCAGTCCCCAATCGCGTTTTGGCGGCGAAAATCGCACACGCAATCACCGGTTCGGCGCAGCTCTTCATGAACTCGCGCCCCGCACTCGATTGTCGATTTCCTGAAGCGAACCGGCCTCGTTATGGTCCGGTCCAGTCGCCGCCGCAACATAAGGAAGCATTAACTTTGAAAGAGCCGATTCCGTCAAGGGCTGGTTTGATACGAAATGGTTAACACCACATCTTGTGGGTTCCGGCTGTGGAAAACGGGGAAAGAAGTGAATTCAAGGAAATCAGTGGTTTGTGAGCAATGCCTCAAGCGGGGGCGTTGCCTGTGGCAAAAATGCAGCCCCGCAGGCCATGCGCCTGTGCCAATCCGGCACATGGGTCAAGCTGGCGCCATCCAGTTGCTTAGCAGGTGTTGCTGCGGTGCACATCGATTCGCGGCAATGCGAACCAAACGGACTGGGTGAGACGCTAAATACCTGCAAAAAGTGACCTCGCTGCAAGATATGGGTGTAATGTGCAACTAATTTGAAACGGATGTCCTGCAAAGTCGGGCGAAATTGGCCCCAAATGAATTGTGGGTTGTAAGGGACGGGCTGCCGCTGCGCATGAGCCGGGCCGCCCCACAGGATATCCACATGAACATCGTCAATCTGTCTATCCTGAAGAAGATCAGTCTTCTGGTCGTTCTCATGGGCTGTGCCGCCGGCATTATCGCGGCGGTCGGCGCACAGGGACTTTTCTCTCTCGGTTCGTCTCTCAAGGATACAGGCGCGCGCGAAGAAGTGGCGCGCGAAGCCATGGACCTTCGCGTCGACATCATCGCCATCAGCCGCATGACCTATCAGCTTGCGCTTGCGCCGGAAAAGGCCGCTGATTTCGCCGCTGAAACGGACAAGCGCTCCAAGGAGATGCTGGATCGCCTGCCGAAGATCGCTTCGACGGCAGATGCCAACGAGCAGAAGCTGCTGGAGGACATTCGCTCTACGTTGAATGCCTATTTTGGTAAGATCCGCGACATGGTGACCGTTGCCGGAACCGAAGCCGGCAAGGACCGCGCAACCATGACGGCCGAACTCGACAAGGTGCTGGACGCCCAGAAGACAGTCACCAGCACAGTCAAGCTCTACAGCACCTCGTCGGCCGAATCACTTGCCAAGTCTCGCGCCGCTGCGCTTGCCGCTTCCGGCCTGACTGTCACCGTACTTTTTGCAACCGCTGTCTTCTGCATCGTTGCCGGCGTCGCCGCAAGCTTCCTGCTGGCAAGTCGCGGTATCGTCAAGCCGATCCGCCACCTCACCGATATCATGTCCAGCCTTGCCGCTGGCAAGCTGGGGGAAGCCATTCCGGGCACCGACCGCAGGGATGAAATCGGCGAAATGGCGCGCGCGCTGCAGGTCTTCCAGGCCAATGAACAGCAGATGCGCGAAATGGAAACCCAGGAAGCCGCATTGCACGCCCAGAGCAAGGATCTGCAGAGCAGCATCAGCGGCATCGTCGCCGCAGCCGTTGCCGGCGATTTCAGCAAGCGCATCTCGAAGACTTATGAGGACGAGGATCTGCAGCGCTTCGCCGCAAGTGTCAACGAACTCGTGGAGAGCGTTGACCGCGGCGTCACCGAAGTCCGCCGCGTCGTGGCCGCACTGTCTGATGCCGACCTGATGCAGCAGATGCAGGGTCAGTTCCAGGGCGCGTTCGCGGAACTTCAGGCGAACGTCAACAGCACCATGGGTACGCTGCGCGGCACGATGCTCAACATTCGCTCCGTGGCCGGCACGATCACCTCGAACTCCGGTGAACTGAGTTCCGCCGCCAACCAGCTTGCCCGCCGTACCGAACAGCAGGCGGCAGCGCTGGAGGAAACGGCAGCTGCGCTCGAGGAAATCACCACGACCGTCCGTACCTCCAGCGAGCGTGCGAACGAAGCAAGCCGCATGGTGCACGAAACCAAGGAAAGCGCCGGCAAGTCGGGCGCGATCGTCCGCAGCGCCATCGACGCCATGGGCCGTATCGAGCAGTCGTCGCACAAGATCAGCCAGATCATCTCGGTGATCGACGAGATCGCCTTCCAGACCAACCTGCTGGCGCTCAACGCCGGTGTGGAAGCGGCCCGTGCAGGCGAGGCGGGCCGTGGCTTTGCCGTCGTTGCACAGGAAGTTCGCGAACTTGCCCAGCGCTCCGCCAATGCCGCCAAGGAAATCAAGACGCTGATCACCGCGTCTGCCGAGGAGGTGAACGGCGGCGTTTCGCTGGTTCTTTCGACTGGCAAGGCGCTGACCGAGATCGAGGATCTGGTCAACCGCGTCAACGACCATGTGGCCAGCATTGCCCGTGCCGCCCAGGAGCAGTCCTCGGCACTCGGTGAGATCAACACCTCGGTCAACCATATGGACCAGATGACGCAGCAGAACGCCGCCATGGTGGAAGAAACCACCGCTTCCAGCGAGGTTCTTGCCGGTGAAGCCCGCCAGCTTCAGGAGCAGCTCGGCCGCTTCCGTCTGGAAAACGGCTCCTATGTCGGCCAATCGCGCTACGCTGCATAACGCCATCCTCAAATTCTTGTCATCGAAGGCGCCGCAGCGATGCGGCGCTTTTTTCGTTTGGTACGTCCAGCAATCCCAGAAATTAAACCAATTGGTTGACTATCTTGCTTCGTCGAAATATATTCAACATTATGGTTGAATATATGAGCCCCGTTCTGGATGACATCTTTCACGCTCTTGGCGATGCCACGCGTCGGCGCATGCTGCGCGATCTCGCTTCTGGAGAGCGGACGGTCACCCAGCTTGCCGAACCCTTCGATATGTCGCTGGCTGCGGCCTCCAAGCACATCAAGGTGCTGGAGGGAGCCGGGCTGATCAGGCGGGAAGTGAAGGGGCGAACCCATTTCTGCAGTCTTGAGCCGGGACCGCTCGCCAGAGCGCATGAATGGCTTGAATTCTACGAGCGCTTCTGGACCGGCCGTCTCGACGTACTCGAACGCCTGCTTCGCGAGGAGGACGGGCATGATGCCCGAACCAGTGAAAGAGGAGAAGAGCAATGACCGAACTTGCTGGCATGCATGCCTTTGGCGAGCTGATCGAGCCCGCCACCCTGAAGATCGAGCGGCTCCTGCCCGGGCCGATCGAACGCGTCTGGTCCTATCTCACGGACAGTGACCTTCGAAGAAAGTGGCTCGCTTCTGGAACGATGGAGATGAAACCGGGAGCGCCCTTCGAACTCGTCTGGCGAAATGACGAACTGACCGATCCGCCGGGCAAACGCCCTGAGAAGTTTCCTCAGGAGCACCGCATGCAGAGCCGCGTCCTCGAAGTGGATCCGCCGCGGCGTCTGGTGTTCTCCTGGGGAGAGCGGGGCGAGGTCTGCTTTACATTGGAGCCGAGAGGCGGTGATGTGCTGATGACCGTCATTCATCGGCGGATCAGCGACCGGACCAACGAAATCATGATCGGTGCCGGCTGGCATATGCATCTCGAAGTGCTTGCCGCGACGCTTTCGGGCGGACGCACAGAGCCGTTCTGGGATGGCTGGGCACGGCTGCGCCAGGAATACGAGCGTCGGCTGCCGGGTTGAACGATCGGCTGAATACGATCGGCAATAATGAAAAGCCCGCCGGAAGGCGGGCTTTCAGCATGGGTACGGAGCGACCGGAGGGTCAGCCCTTGCTGCCCTTGGCGATCGGCTCCTGATAGGTGAAGCCCATGTCCCAGGGGAAGTAGATCCAGGTGTCCTGCGAAACCTCGGTGATGAAGGTATCCACGGTCGGGACGCCCTTAGGCTTGGCATAGACGCATGCGAAGTGTGCCTTCGGCAGCATCTCGCGAACTTCCAGCGCCGTCTTGCCGGTGTCTGTGAGGTCGTCCACCACGAGAACACCTGCGCCGCCATCCGTGGCAAGCTCGGGCGTGATGCCCTTCAGGAGCTGTGTTTCGCCCTGATTGACATAGTCATGGCGGGTGGCGATGCAGACTGTATCGATCAGGCGGATGTTGAGTTCGCGCGAAATGATCGCTGCCGGCACCAGACCGCCGCGGGTGATACAGACGATGCCGCGGAATTCCTGATTAAGGCTTGCCAGCCGCCAGGCAAGGGCGCGCGCATCGCGGTGGAACTGATCCCAGGAAACGGGAAAGGCTTTATCGGGCAGGGACATCAGACTAAGAGCTCCGCAAGGGCGAGTGTTTCGTATTCGCCGGCCGGCCGGCATCCTGTGAAGACCGTTCCGTTGCGGAGCCGCGCATCGTCTCCGAGGCGTCGCTGCCAAAAACGGCAAACGCGCGGACAAGCCGCGCGAGTGTGGCCCGCAAGGGGCTCTGGTCTCTGGCCGCTGCTATTAGCGGCATTTCGTGTCCCAAGGCAAGGGCTTCGCGTCCCTCTCCAGCCTTATCGCGACAGCAGTGTCAGCGCCGTCATCGAATCGAGCACGGTGCGGGTCACGCCGCCGAACAGCGTCTCCCACCAGCGCTTGTGGCTGTAGGCTCCCATGACCAGCAGGTCTATCGAGCTGTCGGACAGACGGTTCTCGATGGCCGCAGAGGCAGGCAGCCTGTCCGTTTCCTGGTGAACGACCGTAACGTTGATGCCGTGGCGCGCCAGTGCAGCGGCAATTTCGGCACCCGCCATTGATGCCGACTGTGTCGTCGTTTCCGGCGGGTCGACGGAGAACACCTCGACCGTTTCGGCGGCCTTGAGGAAGGGCAGGGCGTCGAACGTGGCGCGGGCCGCCTCGCGCGAACCGTTCCAGGCGATCAGCACCCGCTTTATCGGCTTCGGCTGCTTCAGGATATAGGGTACCAGCAGGACTGGACGTCCGCTTTCGAACAGGAAGTTTTCAAGATCTGCGCGGCTTTCCGAAAGCAGGCCGCTTTCGCCCTGACCGGCGACCACCAGATCGACCGACCGGGCACTGTCGATGAGTGAAGCGGCGCCATAACCCGCTGAAGAGACAAAACTGCGCCATTCATGCGATGTGCCATTGCGCTCGGCCGTCGCGCGGAAGGTTTTTTCCACTTCCACCGTTTCCTTGTGCGCCATGTCCTGTAGGGCCTGCACAGTCGCCGGATCGGGGATTTCCATCGGTGCGACCAGCGGAACGGCGGCGAGCGCCTCTGCATGCAGCCCGACGACATGGGCTCCGAACTGTTCTGCAAGGGAAATGGAAAAATCAGTGATTTGCTGCGCGTCCTTCTGCAAGTCGAGAACGGCAAGAAGTGTCTTATAACCCATGGTGGTCTCCTCGGCGGTGTTCAAATCGGTCCCGCGTGAACATATTGCCGCCGGAGACTGGTCCCTTCCTTGACTTCGGTCAATAGAGAGCCGGGTTAGGCCAGCTCTCCGGTGCCGAGGTCCCTGGCGCGGGCCGCATCTTTCTCAGCGGCGATTGCCGCAATCATGGCTTCTATATCGACGGCCGCCGCATCGACAGCCGCCGCATCACGGGCGCGGACCACCAGTTCGGTGGAAAAACGCTGGCCATCGAACTGCGGATAGGAGCCGATCGAGGTATCTGAATGCGCCTTCTGCACACCCGCCAGCAGCGTCCCGATATCGCCCTCGCCGAACGGGCAGGCGATGGAGCGGGAGATCACCCTTGCGCCGGCGGGAAGGGTGGAGATCACGTTGTCCAGCATGGCCTGGAAGACCTGCGGAACACCCGCCATCACATGCACGTTGCCGATGACAAAGCCCGGTGCGGTCGAGACAGGATTGGGGATGTGGCGCGCGCCGCGCGGCATGCGGGCCATGCGCTGGCGCGCCTCGGTGAATTCCATGCCGCGACGCTCATACATTTCGCCGAGCAGTCGCATCGCATCGGCGTCGTGCTCGCAGGGCACGCCGAACGCCTTTGAAACGGCATCGGCGGTGATGTCGTCATGCGTCGGCCCGATGCCGCCGGACGTGAAGACGTAATCGTAGCGGCTGCGCAGCGCGTCGATTGCTGCAACGATCGCGTCCTCCTCGTCTCCGACGATGCGCACTTCCTTCAGATCGATGCCGGCAACCGTCAGCATGTCGGCGAGATGGCCGATATTCTTGTCCTTGGTGCGGCCGGAAAGCAGTTCGTCGCCGATGGCGAGCATGGCGGCCGTCTTGATGGTTGTTTGTGTCATGGAGGTGAGGCATCCCGATATTGCGTCGTGAGCAGAACCTAGTCCCGTCTCTCCCGGAAGCAAGAGCATTGTTCTATCGTTCGCATGCGCAAGTGTGTCGGCAATGCAAATGCAAGGAGAAATCGTTCACCGGAGTTGAACACTCCGTCTCAGTGTCGTCATCTGGTGAACGACAGATCGCTGTTATAAATTCCTGTCATCGATCACGACGGAACATCTGACATGATCCTCGACTTCCTGAAACGGCTCTTCAGCGGCCAACCACAAACGGTAATCCCAGAAAAGGAAAGCAAGCCAATGGCAAAGGTACTCGTACTCTACTACTCTTCGTATGGTCACATCGAAACCATGGCCTATGCCGTGGCTGAAGGCGCAAAGTCGGCTGGCGCCGAAGTCACCGTAAAGCGCGTTCCTGAACTGGTTCCGGAAGAAGTCGCCAAGAGCTCCCACTTCAAGCTCGACCAGAAGGCCGAGATTGCAACCCCGGCAGAACTCGAAAACTACGACGCCATCATCGTCGGCGCCGGTACCCGTTTCGGCACCGTCGCTTCGCAGATGCGCAACTTCTGGGATCAGACCGGCGGTCTGTGGTTCAGCGGCAAGCTCGTCGGCAAGGTCGGTTCGGTTTTCACCTCGTCCGCGACCCAGCACGGCGGTCAGGAATCCACCATTCTCGGCTTCATCCCGACCCTGCTTCACCACGGCATGGTCGTTGCAGGCCTGCCTTACGCTTTTCAGGGCCAGATGGGCGTTGAAGCCGTCAAGGGCGGCTCGCCTTACGGCGCTTCCACGATCACGGACGGCGACGGCTCGCGCCAGCCTTCCGAAGTCGAACTGGAAGCCGCCAAGTTCCAGGGCGCGCACGTCGCCAAGCTTGCCGCAAAACTCGCCTGATCGTTCTGGTATTTGCTCCATAACAGGGCGGGGGTTTCCTCCGCCCTTTTTTGTGGATTCGGTCACTGTTTCCAGGTTTTTGCAACGAAAAATTAGACACTTGGGGCGCTGAATTCTGTCAGAAAGGACAGGATGAACGGCCATGAATGAACGCAGAACTCACCCACGCTCGCGCGCGCTCAAGGCGGCGCGCATCATTCTGCCAGGCGGATATTCCACCTTCGACTGCATGGTCCGCAATCTCTCCGAGGGCGGAGCAAAGCTGGTGATGGAAACCACGGCCGGCGTACCGGATGAATTTAACCTGAGGTTCGAGGACGGCAGCATTCGCCCCTGCAGGGCATGCTGGCGCAACGCCAAGGAACTCGGAGTTTCCTTCGGCACGGCAAACGCCGCCTGAACCGGATCTCATCGTGCGATCGGCACGGACGGTGCCCGAACGGCGCTTGTCCCTGGGGCGATTGCTGACTCCAAAAACGACAGCTGACATCCTGCAATTGGTGCGGACGACGGGGAACCGTTGATCGCCCTGTTATTTGTTGATTTCAAAGCGTTTTTCTCATCGCGATTGTGCGCCTTTGTAGCGGCTTTTGTAGCGGTTGGCAAACAATCCTAGCTAATGCTTTGAGGTGCTGGACCTTCCTCATTCGAGACGAATCAGTTCTCATGCCTTTGCGGGCTGATGGAAGCACCGCGAACGTGATGAGGTTGCCATGTCCTACCAACTCGAAGATGACCCAAGTAAGTATCATCAGGGAGCAATCCTTAGCGACACGCAGGGCATTCACGCGATGCGGTTCGAAGGGGTAAGGCACTATCATGCGGGGCCGGGTGAGCGGCTTCACGATGTCACCGCCCATATGTTGACAGTAACATTGGCATCGAAGAATGAGCATGAGAGAAGCCTTGCGCTTGCCCAATCTCACGACTGACGGGAGAACCATGGTAGTCTGGAGCCGGTCATTGTGAGGAAGGCAGCGTCAATCAACTGCGCTTGCTCTCAATCGCTTCGCGCAGTGTCGCTGTCAGTGTCACGGTAAGCCATGGTTTCGGTCGACAAATGGTCAACGCGCTTCGAGATGTGCCCATGGCGAAAAATCGAAAAGCCTCAAAGACTGCTTGAAAGTTACGCTGGCGTCCAGTAGCACTCGCGAAAATTTAAAGACCGTTAAGCGTATTACGGGTACGCTCCCGTCATTAATGGGGAAACTTGCGATGACATTGAGCGAAGAGGAGCTTAAGAGCTGCTTATTGGCTAAGTTTCGCCGCGAGAGGCGCATAACAGCGTCATCAATAATTGCTTCTGAATTTGTTCTCGGGCAGACAAGTTGCCGCAGCGACTTAGCGATCTGGAACGGGGCCTTCATCGGGGTCGAGGTAAAAAGCGCAAGAGATAACTTGTCTCGGTTGCCGAGCCAAATGCGAGCTTACCACAAGTTCTTTGACGAGGTCATTCTCGTTTGCGATGCCAGCCATCTCGATAAGGCTCAGGTGATATGCGACGAGGACGTTGGGATTTACGTTTGGCGTGACCGAAAACTTGAGCTTGCTCGCGAAGCGGCACCCAATAGCAAGATTGATAGACGCGAATGCGTAAGATCGCTTACCGTAAAACAACTTTATTCGGGCTTGGACATCAAGACAACAAGCAGACACCCCCGGCCGCAGCTTGAAGATCGTCTTGTCGCCGATCTATCGATTGATGTGAGAGCACTCGTTTTGAAGGCTTTTGAGGCAACCTATCAAACGACTAGTGAAGCCTTCTTTCGAGAGGTAAGCGGAAGACGAATTTTGCCCAATCATCTCGTCTATCTAAGCCGATTTGCGGAAAGCAGGTCTGAGTTGAAAAGTTACAAAGATGCCCGCGAGGGCTTTTGGAGGCAATGGGAGTTGCAGGCTCAAGTCGTGTTTGGCTGATCAATCGCTCCACCCAACTTCCTCTGCTCCATCGTCTTGGCCCCCATCCGTCGCTTGCATATGCAGGTGGATATTGATTCTGGCCGCAGTGCATTTTGTGGCGGTGTCAATTACGTCAGTTTCATCCTCATCACTTGTCCGTTTGATATATTCGGTTCCCCAGACTCCCAAATCAATCCAGCAGTTCGCTTCCATTGCGTTATTTGCGGCACGTCGAAAGCCTTCAGTCTTGTCGGCGGCGTCATCCACCCGGAAGAAATGCCATCGCGAAATGTTTGCGAGATCAATCCGAGGCGCTGGGGTTCCACCACCACCGCCCAAGGGCTCTGCGCGAGCGCTTCCGCGGTCGCAGTAAATGAGGTTCTCTCCTTCGAGAGCATCTTGAACGACCGCGTGAAGTCGACGCTCAAAGATATCTTGATGATCGAGGCCCACGAAGCTCTCAGGAAACGTAGACGCGCTAACAGAAACTGAACAGTCAGGAAGAGCTGCGCGAATATTTCCGATTGTCTGCAGCGACACCGCTGACTTGACCAAAATATCTCGGTTCTGTTTCTCGAAATCCAAAATGAAGTGGAAACGGTCAGATTGCATAGCGCCCACAAATCTCTCGGCTATATTGCCCGCGAATTGCAGCATTGGCTCGTGCAGTCTAATCGTTATGTCTCGATCCAGAGCAATTAATCGGGCGATCTGATGGTCAAGCTCAGTCAGATCAGTGAGCTGTAGCGCTGGTAAGAAGTTTTCGTTCTCGCTAATGAAGTTGACGTAGTGTTCATATCCATTTGCAGAGCTGCGTAGTAGATCGAAGGCATCATGCACAGGGCGGCGCTTGCCTTGGATAGGCGCTGCTTCAGAAATGTCAGCGATGATTGGCCGTAAGCCGACTGCCGCATTAACACGGGCTACAGCGCTCGCAAGTTCATTTGCGGCAAGCCAAGGCTGAAGGGCAATGTAAGGGAGCATTGTGTCCTTCACATTGGGAGCCAACTCCTCAAGCGCTCTCATTTCGGCGGGGCGGACGCCAAGAATAGGCATATAGCTGTAATCCATGAACCCCATCGAAGCGACCTTACTTTATGCCAAGACGAATCTTCATTGCTGCTTCAGACACATTAAACTTATCCGCGAGAAAGCCAACGATATCTTCGACTTGTAGTGCCCTTGCCTTATCTATCCATTCATTCACCAGTCTATCGGGCATCAAAAGGTCTGCGGCTAATCGGTTGGCCTGCGCTTCCCGGGCATCGGACAACTTCGAACGGTAAAGAACATCGTCTTCGATACCTCCGCCTATCTGATCTCGATGGAGCAAATAGTGCGCAAGTTCATGAGCGACGGTAAACCGCTGCCGACGCGCTGAATCGTTCTTATTGACCTTGATGAGGAAATTTCCGGGGTGCGCAGGGTCGGGCCTTATTTCGCCGGAAATGCCTTTGGGCAGGGGCGCGGCAACGACACGCACCCCACCGATCGTTGCGGCGAGTTGTGATAGCTTTATTGGAGGCTGATGCATCAACGAACCGAGCGCCGCCTTGATGTCAGTATGGAGGATATCCCATTCTCGACTGGTCATATTAGGTCTCGATCTTTCTATTCGTTAAATGGTGATTCCGTGTCCGTCTGTTCAGATTTGGCCTGTCTCCTAGACGCATCGGTATAGATCATCGTCTCAAGTTGCTGGCGAAGGAGGTCGCGGAAAGGGCTACTTTCCTTCGCCAGTTCGGCGCTGACATGCCGCAGGATTGTCTGATCGACTTCGTCTCGGAACTTTCCCGACTGCAACAACAACTCGAGGTGCCTGCTGGACGCTTCTCGGGTCATCTTTTCAAACTGGGAATAACCCCAGATTGCTAACACAGCGACGAATACTCCTAGTATTGTGATGATCGTGGATGTGGCGGTGAGCAATATCGCTACTAGATCGCTGTAATTCATGGTCACATTGCTCGCTTCCTCGGGAGTGAGGCGTATGGAAAAAAGCGTAGATACGGTGATTATTACACCAGATAACAAGCCTAAGCCGAATATCGGCACGTAAGAAGGTTCATAGCGACTCAACTTACAGCCCTCCTTGTTCGCATTATGTTCCAATGATTTCAAATAGCAATCTGTGGCTAGACGGCTACATGATCAAACCACTACCAAGTAGGCTGGAGTCAAGCGACTCCACGTGTATTCGAGGGCAGCGCGTGGCTAGGACACCAAGGACGCAACGTATCTCACCCTACCCGTTTGAGGTGGTCTGCCAGCACATCCGAAAGGAACATCCCGGCTGCCCTGACTTCGCAATCCACTACATCGCCAAGCAGATTTCGGAACGGCAATGGAAGGGCGTTAATCTGGGCCGTGCGGTGGGGATTACGATGCAAAGCATCTTGCGCCACCAGATGACCGAGTATGAAACCCTTCTCCTTCATGGTGTTGAGCGGGAAGCTGCGAGGCAACAGGTCCAGCCCAAGATACAGGCGATGTTGGAGGTCTGGAAAAGGCAGCCCCCGAGGGAGCCGCCAGAAGCCGCTTAAGCGTCCTCTTCTCCGAGTTGAACGAGATAGGGCGCTATCCTGTCCTGCACTGTGGCCCACCGCATGGCGAACATGGTGATGTAGTCCCCGTGGCGATCATCGCAAAGCGACTCTACGAAACCTAAACGCTTATCCTCATGCATGTTGTCGAAGCGGC
>QFQX01000113.1 GCA_003248775.1 Shinella sp.
GTGTAAAACGCCAGCCCCCGGTCGAGGCCGTTGACATTTCGACACTCGATTCCCTGACGTTCCAGGAGAGGCTTGCCATTGGCCTCGAACGGTTGAAGTCCGAGCGCAAATTGACGAACAGGGATTTGGCCGAGCAGCTCGGCGTACACGCCGCGTACATATCGCAGGTGATGCGGGCCATGCGGGACGTCAAGTTGTCGACCCTCGACAAGATGCAGCGTGAGTGGAATGTCGTCATTGAGGACTTGCTCAAGATCACCGAAGCCGATCTCCCTCGGGTAGCTGTCTGGAAAGCCCGCCGTAAGAAAAAGAAAGCCGCCGAAACAGAGCCATAACGTTGTGGTCGCTACCGCAGCAACAGGCACGTGCTAGCGGTTCAGGTTGAACCAGAACCTTTCTTTGACGCCATCCTCGTTTGGAATATCGAAATAGTAAGGGTCCGCGCGTCGCGGGCGCGGAGTGGCGATCTGCTGGATGCAGCTTTCGCCATCCCGGTGGCTGTTGAAGTAGTGGCCGGAGGTTCCGCAGACATTGACCGTTTTGATGCACTGATCGGGTTCGCCCCGCCAATTGTTGTCGCCGCCTGTCGACGAGTAGCCGACAGTCGTTCCCGCGGGGCAATCCTCGTAGGTTTCGTGGCCCGGCTTACCGGATTTGGCTTCATGGCAAATCGGCCAGGAGAAGCCGGGTTTGGACATGGCGGTGATGAGTTTTCGCATGGGTGGAACACAATAGGGGACGCCATGCCAGGATGGGTTTTTCGATGCTGCACACAGCAAAACCTGGCATCCCCATTCGGCATCTTCTGCCTTTGCTAGCGCCGTCGAAAACGTGCCTATCAAGCCTGCGGCCAAGAACATGATCGCTTTCACCGTCCGTCTCCTTTGAGTGACCTATTGGATCTGCACCCAGGTGCCGTCGATTTTCGCAAAGGACAGGGTGCCGGGCTGCGTCGTACCCGCGAAGGAACCGCTTGTTGTTGTGATGATGCCGGCACAAGTGACACCGGGTGCGTTCTGACGGGGTTTGCACTCCGAGATGCGGATCGTGCGGCCCGATTTGGCGATCGCGGCACTCGCTTGCCCGTCGTCGGGAAAGTCAAACGTCGGCTGCCGTTGAAGCTCACTCTCGAGCCGCGCGACCTCTTGTTCAAGCTCCGCTATCCTGTCGGCCCGTTCAAACGCGTTGATCGTGTAACCGCCGGCCGTTCCAACGACAAAAGCGACGCCGGCGGCGATAAGCGATCCGTAGTCGAGCGTCTTCATCGGCAACCTCAATATCCTTCGATCCCGAGGCGTTTCAGGATCGCGATGGGATTGGTTTCGCACTCCGATTTCCATTCGCGATGCTTGGCGCAGGCGTAGGCGTATTGGCTAAGGTCGGCCGAGGACAGGTCTGCAAGCCTGTTGCCAACCGCCTTCCATTGCTGCACGTCCGCCGGATCGCAGCCAGCACCACCCGCACCGCAAAAGTCCGGATCGCGTTGTTCGATCTGGGTTTGGGTGGCGCCGTCCTGCGCGCCGGCGGCAACCGGAGAAACAGCCAGTAGAATGGCGATAATGGTCAAGCTTTCGAAAGCGCGTTTCATTTAACCTCCGTGCACCTGCGTGAACGACAGTGCTTTGTCGGGAGTGACGGGCAGGGGTAGGGGAAGCCCCTCTTCTGTGGCTGACGCCGGGCCATCGGACAGATCACCAGGCTCTGACGATACATTGTAGAGCCAGGGAGGAGACAGGTCAGGCGACGACCAGATGCCGAAACCAAGCCCTCTCGCCCTCCTCTCAATATCGAAATAGGCAGGGACTTGGGGTTCATTAC
>QFQX01000073.1 GCA_003248775.1 Shinella sp.
AATCACCGCATGGAAGGAGGATTACAACAGGAACAGACCCCACTCGTCGCTGGGCAACATCACACCAAGCGAGTTCGCAATGAAAATGGCTATGGAAAAACGGGTCGCATGAGGCCAGATTGAAAACACAAGACTCTCTCGAAAACTGGAGGGAAATTGGGTCTCAGGTCATTCAATATGACCGCCCAGGCGGCATTGACCGCAACGATGTTGTTGGGGAAGGTCAGATTGACGATCAAACCTCGTTTAATGGGTCAATAAAAACTACTTCACGTTGCGTATTGGTATTGCTATAGATCGCCGGCATGGAAAGTTGGTATGCTTACATTGGCGTGGCTCTCAGTTTGCTGGCACTTATCGGCCAGCTCTCTGTCGTTGTACGAATGACGTTTCGCTCGAAAGCCATTGTAATTAAGATTTCGCGTGGCAAAGAAAGAGACGAAATTGAAATAGCTGACATCAGCAAGCCATCCGAGAACGAGATGAAAGATGTCGCTCTCTGGATGGCGGTAGTCAGTGGCGACAAAGATGCTGTTGCTGAAGTGGGTCGACGCAAGAGGCTCAAGGCACCCCAGTGAGCGACAAAAAGAAAACAAGCGCTCGCGAGTCAAGTATCGCTGGAGCAAGCACGGGGACTTTGTTCGCATCGTTGATCAGCCTGATGGATGATGGGAGCATCAAATCCATACTTCTGATTCTTGCGCCTCCTGTGGCTGTTCTGGTTAGCGCCGTGTACAGTGAACTGGTGCGCCTCATGGACGAAGTTGTGGCAGACTGGAAAATATCAAGACAACGGGCTAGAGCAGAGAAGCGGGTTGCGTCCATTAAGGCCGACGCCGGTCACAATCCGGACACGCTCATTAAGGCGCAGGAGCAACTTGAAACGCTAAAGCTCTTGGAAATATCAATTAGTGAGCGGCGTGTGAACGCTATCGTGCAGAACAGCAACGTAGGCTAGCGACCGCCTCCGAGAGCAGATAAGTCATCAACACGTCCTCTTGCTGTCTCAATTTGTGGTTGATCAGAATGTAGCGAGCAACCTACTCGCGAGGCTGATCGCGGCACCGCCAGCCGCCCAAGCCACCGCTTTCCTGTTGAGCCTCCCAGCCGCGTCATTGGATTTGAGCATTCCGTCTATCCAACCTGCTTGAGATCGAGTGGGGTCTAATGGCTCGTGCCCATTTCCCCAAGTCAACCATGTTGGCACAACAGGTTGCTTCGTTCCCCGCCACGCGAGCGCGGCCGATATCGCACTGCAGATAAAGGCCACTGCGCACAGACAGGCATATATCCAGTTCATAACGTTCCTCTCTCCCACTCTTCCAATCACGTGCGGGCCAATCTATAAATCCGGGATCGATCGCGCATGAGTGCGGCACCTCTCTCGGAGCCCATTCATGCCCATCGTTATCGGCCTCGGCAAGGACAACTGGAACGACCCGCTGAACATCTACGGCGGTTCTCCGACGCCGACCACTCAGGCCAATTCCTCCACCCCAAAGACCAGCCTTGCGGACAATGACCGGCGTGATCTGGTCAATACGATCATCGCCGAGGCCGCGGGCGAGGGCGACGAGGGTATGGCGGCGGTTGCCAATGTGATCCGCAACAGGTCCGAGCGCCGTGGCAAGACGCCCGGTGACATCGTGCGCGAGCCGAACCAGTTCACCGGATATTCCAAACCCGGCCCGGATGCGCTGAAGGCGATGGACGATCCGTCTGTTCGCCAACGCGCGGAGAGCATCCTTGATGCAGTGCTGGCGGGCAATATGCCCGATCAGACTGGCGGTGCGGATCACTACCATGCCGATTCTGTTTCGCCGGATTGGGCGTCTGCCATGCCCGAGACCGCCCGCGTCGGGCGCCATCGTTTCTACCGCGCCGGCAGCGGGCCGGATACCGCGCGGCGGGACGCTCTTGCGTTTGCACCTGGCATTGGTAAGGGCGGAGATGATCCGTTCGCAGCGGTACTCAAGGGCGAGACCGCCGCGCCAAAAGCGGCCGACGATGGATCGGCGCTGCTTTCCAAGCTGCAGGCAGGAAAGCCCGATACCTACATCACCGATATGGCCCCGAGCCTGCGCGGCGGCTTGACGGCGATGTTCAATGAAGCGCCGGATTTCGTGCGCAATGGTCTCGACATCCTTTCCGGTGCGCGCACCCCTGAAAAGCAGGCGCAGATTATCGCCGATAATGCTGGCAAGTATGGGTTCGATCGGTCGCAGTGGCTATCGGACGTGAAGCAGCTCGGCCCCGTCGAAGCCGGCAAGAAATGGCGGCCAACGTTCCGAGAGCTCGGCCTCACGAAGAACATCGGCATGCCCGGAGGATCGCGCCACCAGCATGGTGACGCCGCTGATCTCGGCTGGAATGGTGGAGCCTTCAGCACAGCGCCGAAGGAAGTCCATGATTGGGTCCATGCCAACGCTGGGAAATATGACCTGTCGTTTCCCATGGCGCATGAGCCATGGCACGTCGAAACCACGTCGGCCCGGTCCGGTGGGGAAAGTGGCACCACGCCCGATACCGTCAGCGGGAAGTCCATCGTCATCGATGAGAATTTCCAGTCGAATGACCCCATGGGCCTCATGGCCGGCGGTAACCCGTTTGCCGGTATCGCTGAACAAAGCAAGCAGGCGATCGAGGCCGAAAAGACTGCAACAGCGGATCAGTTCGAACAGAACCGCATCCGGGCCTACAACGAGCAGCACAACGCACCCGTCGACCAGCAGCGTGGCGAGCTCGAACAGCAGTCGCCGGGCCGGTATCAGGAAATCGCCGAGGAAGACCTCCCCGCATTTCAGCAGAAGTGGAAGGACGAGAACCAGTCTGAAGGATTGGCGGGCGACATATACCGGATTGTCGGGAAATCCGGCGTTATCAACGTCGGAAAAACACTTTCTTCGCTCGCTGACACCGTACTCAACAAGCTCCCGGGCGGAAAGAAGTTTATTGAAGCGTCGGATGAGATCGACCGTTGGGCGATGGGACAGACCCTCGATCAGAGGATGGATACCGCGAAGGCACGGGCTGACGCGTCGGTCTCGGATCGTCAGCATGAGGGCGATGTAAAGAACTGGTGGGACGAAGAAAAGGGCTGGTTCGGTCCGGCATGGGGCGACCCGCGCAGCTACCTGCGCACCGTCGGCGAAAGCATCCCCGCAACAGTCGTCACCATGGCCCCGGGCGGCATCCTCGCCCGTGGCGCATTCCTTCGCACACTTGCTGCGGGTGGTTCCGAAAGAGCCGCAGCGGCAGCGGCGGCAAGAACGGCCACACTCTCCGGCGCTATCCTTGAGGGTGGCATGGGCGGTGCCGACTCGGCAGCAAATGTTCGCGACCGTATCGGGAAATTGCCTCGCGAACAGATCCTCGCCACGGACGCTGCGAAATCCCTGATCGAAGGCGGCATGTCCGAGGACGATGCCGTCAAGGCCGTGACCGAAGATGCCGCCACGCAGGCGTTCGTGATTTCGGGTGTGGCGACCGGCATGTTTGGTGGCATGGGAGACCGGGCGCTGGCCAAGATCCTGGCTGAAGGGGTTGGCGGTGGCGTTGCCCGGCGCATCTTGGAGGGAGCCGCTCGTGGCATGGTCGGAGAGGGCTTGCTCGAGGAAGGACCGCAAGGGGCCGCCGCGACCATTGCTGAGAATGCAGCAGTACGCTCGGTAGATCCCAACCAGTCGCTCACCGAGGGTGTGGGTGAAGCGGTAGCATCCGGCGTTGCCGGCGGCGGTACCATGGGTGGCGGTATGGGTGCCGTTGGCGGTGCCGGTAGCCGTCGTACCGATGGCGCGCAGGCACCCGAATCGTCAGTCGCGGCCGATGCTGAAACGCAGTCGCCGCCGGCACCGAGCGGCCCTGTCGGTCGTTCAGTGCAGCATGCAGAACAGCAGCTCTCGCAGAGGCAGGCGGCAACGGCTACCGCACCGGCTACGGCACCGGCAGCACAAGATGGCCGGCCCGAGCTGGGGGCGACCGTCCGCGTGGATGCAGAAGGCATCGAGCCGTTTATGGGCCGTGTTGATGGCTATGAGGGTGACGAGGCCGTCATTATCGACGGCGCGTCGGGCGAGGTCTATCAGATCCCCGTTGGCAACCTCACGCAGATCGCCGCGTCCCCCGAGCGTTTGTCGGCCGAGAACCCCAAGCCAACGACGCCCCAGCCGGTCAATGACACCATCCCCGAGTTCTCGACGGACCCCGCGTTGGAGCCTCAGGCTCCGCAAGGTGCGGAGGTCCGCACCGAGCCGTTGCCGCCGCAGAGCGAGCAGAAGCCGGCAACGGAAAGGTTCCCCTCGGCACCGAACCCCGGCGAACGTGTCCTGGTCGATGACAAGAACGGTGGCAGGTTCGCCGCTCGCGTCCGCAGTTATGAGGGTGACGAGGCCCTTATTACGACAGACGACGGCAAGGACCTGCAAGTCCCTGTCAGCAGCCTGTTTGTCTCCAAGCTCACTCCGAAGCAGGTCGAGAAGCAGGACGAGCAACGTAACCCGCCGATCGAGCGCGAGAAGGGTGACGCCGGCCCGAACTCTCGCACTGTGCATGCCAGCACTTTCACCACGGCGAAGGGCAGCGTTTACACCGTCCACGCAGACGGCACTACGACGCGTAACAAAGCAGCAAGAAATGACCCCGGCCACGAGGGTGACAGCGGCGTCAAGGCCCGAACCGCCCGAACGATCTATGTCGATACCAACGCCGCAGTTCTGTCTGCTGCAGGCCTCAATGGGCTCGGTGACAGAGGTGCACGCGTAGCCATCCGTGGGGACAAAGCAACACTCGTCACATGGATGGGAACGCCGCATCCAGAAAGCGCCGTGGCCTTTGATCTGGTTCGCGGCTGGCAGGATCAGAAGGCCGGCCGGGCCGCAGCTCACGAAGCAGTTGGAAGCGTCAGCGGTAACGGTGGCTTCGATCCTATCGTGCCCTATTACATGGGGTACATCGCCGCGCGTGACGGCAAGGCCATTGTTGTTCGTACGTCTGAAGCCGAGGCAATATATCGCGGTCTGCAAAACACCGGCAAGGAAAAGCCTCCCGTCACCGAAAACACGGTATTTACCGCCGACGCAGCAGAAAAGGCGCGGGAGATCCTGAGGCGCAAGCTTAGCCAGCTTAACAGTGGCATCGACCCGGAAATCATGCAGGCCGGTATCACTCTGGCCGGCTATCACATCGAGCGTGGTGCCCGCACCTTCGCCACCTATGCCACGGCGATGATCGCCGATCTCGGAGACGCGGCCCGGCCTTACCTGAAGTCATGGTATGCCGCCATGGTTCTCGATCCCCGCTTCACAGGCGTGGAAGGGATGACTGATCTGTCGGAGGTGGCGAGCGCGGATCTGGATGAAATCCTCAAAGCGCCTAGTGAGGCGGAAAACCTGCCCCGGGACAGCGCCGGGCCCAGCGCGTCACCCGCCGAAACGGGTTCCCTTAATCCCGAGGACCGAGGCAGTTTAAGCGAGCGGCGCGGGGAGCGTTCTACACTCCGGCCCCCCGATGTCCGAACAGACGCATCCTCTGTCCCGCCACCGACCGCGACCATAAGAGGAAATGAGACTGAGGTCCAGGAAACAGCGAATAAGGTCGAGGAGCAAGGACCGTTGGGTCCTATCCTGCGCGGCTATGAGGGGCGTTGGCGGGAAGCGGCGCTTGAGTTGGAACGACGACAGGACGGCGATGCGATCGGCGCGCTGCATCATAAAGATGTCGGGCCGATTGATCTGGTTTGGGGGAGAGCTGGAACGAACCGCAATAACGGGGCCGGTCTGTCAAAACTCCTCGCATGGCATCCCGAAGTTCTGAATGATTTGCAGGGATTCATTGACCGGCTGACTGTTGATCAGGAGCTTTCAACACCCAGGCGCATTCAGCTACGTGATGAAACTGGCAATGCGGCGCTTCGCCTTGACTTCGACGGGGTTGCCAAAAAGTGGCTTCTCACGGCGTTCGAAATCGACAATCGCCGCGCCACACCGAGCACAAAAACGCTAAATGAGTTGTGGGGAAATGCCGGCAGGGGCGCTAGGACAGACACCGCTCCTGCGAAACCCTCGGATGACAGAACTAGCCGAGGAACCGGCGACGACAATATAAGCGAAAGACTGAAAGACGTCCAGTCGGCCGTAGTTCCCGCACTGCAGCAGCCTGCCGATTTCGATGAAATCCTTGGCACAGTGGATCAGGACGAGCCGAATGAAGTCGATGAGGAGGGGTGGCGGCGCAGCGAGAAAAGTTCACGCCGTCTTGCTGACTTGTGGGCCGACCAGTCTGCGTCGGCATCGCCGCCGAGAGGTAATATAGATGAGGATGGGGAACGGCGCAACGAGCGTTCGACAGACCGGCTCGCTGATATCTGGGCTGACGCTTCCTCGGCCCCGCCGCCAAGTGGATCTATAGCAGGCGCCGCGTCGGAAGTCCAACAGCGTGCCGAAGGCGGGGGCATGGACGCTAGCTCAAACAATGCTCCCGATGCCGCAATCCAGCTGCAGGAGGGGAGCGACCCGAACGCGGCAGTCAGGTCGTATGGCATTCCTGCCGGCGCGGCCAGCATCTATGCATACCGGAACGACAATCCCATAAAGGCCAGTTCCGACTATACCGCGGCGAAGGCGGGAGACGTGGCCGCGGCGGCGCGCCTGGTGGAAACGCTGGCGAAGCCGGAAATGCTCGAACAGGTGAAAGCGGCCTTCGGGAACGACGTCGTGTTCGCCGCGCCGATGGCGGAAGAAGCGACGGGGCGGAACGCCATACCGGGCGCCTTGTCGTGGTTGCTGGCGGCGGTGACGGGTGCGACCGTGGATACGGACATCGTGCAATCCTCTCGGGCCTATCACACCGGTGCGCGGCCTCTGGATCGTCTGCTCGGCCGCCCTCTTTTCTCAGGTCCGGTGAGGGCAGGAGCAAAATATGTCCTGGTCGATGATGTTTCGGTCATGGGCGGCACGCTGGCCGAGATGGCAAACCATATCCGCGCCAATGGCGGCGAGGTCGCAGGCGTGGTCACCCTTGTCAATGCATCCAGGACGCTGCATATTGCGCCCACCAAGTCGCAGGTCAAAGAGATAGAAAGGAGGTTTGGCGATGTTGTACGAGAAACCTTCGGCGTCGAACCTACCGCGCTCACCGGCGACGAAGCCTACTTCCTCCTCAATGTCAGAGATGCTGACACCCTCCGAGATCGAGTCGCTAAGGCAGCAAGCGAAAGAGAGCGGCGCCTATTTCAAAAAGGCGTTCGCGCATCTGGAGCCGAAGAACAGCAGGAAGTAAGTCGCGGCGACGATGCCATTGGGCAGAATGACGTCGAGCAGCCCGACAGTGTGAGGGCTCCAGATCCCGTCACCAGAACCGATAACGACCTGAAATCCATACCACCGCCGGCACGGGAATACGCAACCGCGCTCTATGACTGGGGCAGGGCGTCCGTGCTCGACGCTGGCCGCCGTACCGGTCATGAATATGTGATGGCGATCGACGGCGATGGTTCCATCATCGAGTACGGCTCAGCCGGCCTGCCGAACTACAGCGGCATGAACGACAAGCTGTTCGGCGCGATGATGAACCGGGACCGCAATGTGCTGGTCATCCACAACCATCCGAAAAACACGCCGCTTAGCCTTGCCGACATTGCTGCCCTCGCGCATCCCGGCATGCACGCGATATGGGCCATCGGCCATGACGGACGTGACACAAGGGCGTCGCTGACGCCTGCAGCGCGGGACAGGATCGTCGGTGCGGCATCCAGCGTCGACGATCAGCTCTCGGCATATGCCCGGCTGCACCAGGCGCTTTCTGACGCATATGCAACCGTCGCCGGATTTCTTGAGAAGCGCGTGATAGATGGGCGGCTTTCGCCGACAACAGGCCGCCGTGCAGCTTACGAGGCTTTGCCGCTCACATCACGAAAGGCCGGCGTGATAGACTATTTCACCAATGCGGAATATGATCCTACCACCGTCGCAGGCCTCACCGGCGTCCTCGACACGGCAGCGGCTCAGTTGAAAAAGGACGTCTTCGATGGCGAAGGTAATCAAGGTCTCGACAATGGGGTTCGTGGATCCTCCGAACCTGTTCGACACATTGGCGACATGGAAAGACTGGAAGCGCCAACTGGAAATGGCCGCCCCATCCCGGGAACGCTCCCGCTATCTGAAGGAAGCCAACGCAATGATCAGGGCCAAGACGGCATCTGGTCAGGACTGGAGAGAGAGAACCGGCCAGTAAAGGCGACACCGGCCAATATCCTTCAGGCGGTGCGCGACGCGGTTACCGACACGGTTGCCGACGCCGACCCGACCATCCTTGCCGCTGTCCCTCTCAACTATTTCCCCGAGCTGGCGAAAGGGAAGATACCCGCGATCGACGATTATCTGCGCGTGAAGCGGATGATGGACGCCTATCGCGGCGACAAGCACGACGCCGCGGCGCAGGTCATAGACGGCTGGCGCGGCATCATCGCCAGCAAGGCGTATGTGACGATCGACAAGGGCCGTGCCCAGCAGATCTCCGACGTCATGCACGAAGCGACGCTGGCCGGTATCGATCCATCGATCACGACGGCCGAGGAGATGAGCAAGCCGGGCTATCGCGAGCTCCGTGCCAAATATACCGCGCTGCCGCCGAAAGCCCGGCAGTTGTTTCAGGACGTGCGCGACGCCTACCGTGAGCAGGCCGATGAACTCGATGAACTGCTTCTCGACAATATCCGCAAGGCGCAGCAGATCGCGCTGGAGAACGCCGAGCAGGCATACAAGCGCCAGCTCGAGGACATCGCAGCACAGAACCTCAACCCGATCGACCGAAGGAAGGCCGAGGAGGATGCGGCGAGCAAGTACAAAAGCGATTCGACGCGCGACCGGTGGCGGATGAAGGCCCGCATGACGAAGCTGCGGCAGGAGTTCGAGCAGAGCCGC
Source organism: Shinella sp. (assembly GCA_003248775.1). Taxonomy (GTDB): domain Bacteria; phylum Pseudomonadota; class Alphaproteobacteria; order Rhizobiales; family Rhizobiaceae; genus Allorhizobium. The sequence goes on from QFQX01000073.1 coordinate 8,919, forward strand.
GTCGAGCCACCGTATTTCCCACTCGCCCGCTTCGGCCGCTATTTTGTCGTGGCGAAGGACATCGACGGCGGCGTGCTGCATTTTTCCCGGCATGAGAAGAAGGCGGACATGACCTTCGCTCTCGATGCGATCCGCAAGGAACTTCCGAATGCCGTGATCCAGAGCGGCGTGATCGAGCAGAACAAGGCCGCCCGCGAGGCGATGGACCCGGCCATCGTCGCGAAACTCGATGAGATGCTGAAGGACGCCAATGTCGATGAAAGCGTCCGCGATGCGCTGTATCAGCGTTATCTGGCGACGATGCCTGACCTGTCGATGCGCAAGCGACAGATCCATCGAAAGGGAACACCGGGCTTTAACCGCGATGCGTTCCGCGTATTCGCCAGCACCATGTTCCACTCGGCGCACCAGATGGCCCGCCTAAAATATGGACTCGACCTGCAGGAGAACCTGAACCGGGCGAGGGAACAGGCACAGGACGTCGATGACAGCACGGAAACCATGACGCTCTACAATGAGTTCGCTCGCCGCGACGAGTGGGTCAGGAACCCGACCGGTGCCGCGGTTACCAACTGGATCACGAGCGCCGCATTTGTCTGGTATATGGGCGCCAGCCCGGCGGCGGCGCTGGTGAACGCATCGCAGACCGTCATGCTCGGCGTGCCGATGCTCGGTTCACGATACGGCATGGCGAAAGCATCCACAGAGCTGCTGAAGGCTGTGCGTCAGTACGCCGCCGGAGTGGGGTCGTTCCGCGACGCCGGGCTGACGCCGGACGAGCGCGCCGCGATGGACGCGTTCCACCGATCCGGACTGATCGACAGGACGCAGAGCCATGACTTGGCGGCGGTGGGAGAAACCGGAACGAAATACAATCCCATCCGGCACCGTGTCATGAAAATCGTCGGCGCGGGCTTCCATCACATCGAGGTCATGAACCGCTCCGTCACGGCCCTGGCGGCGTATCGTCTTGCCCGGGAAGCGGGTCAGTCGCATCTGGATGCCATCAACTCGGCGCACGAGCGCACCTATGGCATCCATTTCGATATGTCGAACAGCTCCCGCCCGCGGCTGATGCAGAACGATTTCGCCAAGGTCGCCCTGCTGTTCCGCTCCTATAACATCAACCTGCTCTACCGCCTGTTCCGCGACATCCATCAATCGGTCAAAGGAGAAAGCGCGGCGGTCCGGCGAGAGGCAAGGGCGCAGCTCGCCGGCGCGGTCGGGATGATGACGCTGATGGCAGGCGTCACAGGCTCCTACGGTTACGGCATGGCTATGGCCGCCGGCGCGATCCTGTCGTCCCTGTTCGGCGACGATGATGACGATCTCGACTTCGAAACGAGGTTCAAGGCCGATGTTCTCGAAATGCTCGGCCCGGAGCTGGGCGGGATCGTGCTAAACGGGGTGCCGGGACACTATCTCGGTATCGACCTGACCAGCCGCATCGGGATGCCGGACTTGTGGTTCAGGTCGCAGAACAAGGATATGAGCGGTGAGGAATGGTGGAACCAGTTCCTGCTCGACGGGCTCGGCGCCGGTGCGGGTATGGTGGGGGATGTCATCAGGGGGTACGACATCGCGGTCAATGAAGGCAACGTCGCTCGAGGCGTCGAGATCATGGCCCCGAAGGCAGTCAGGGACCTGTTGAAAACGCTTCGCTACGCCCAGGACGGTGTGACATCGATCCGCGGGGATGAAATTCTTTCTGCACAGGATCTCGGCGCCGCCGATCTGGTGCGGCAGGCCATCGGCTTCACGCCGGCGCGGATCGCGGAGACGTATGATCGGAACAACGCGCTGAAAAACGCCGAGATCCGGATCAATGAGAGCCGCCGCAAGATCATCAATCGCTTCGCGAAGGCTGTCGAGGATGGCGACGATGAGGCCCGCGCCGCCGTGCTGGCAGATGTCAGGGAGTTCAACGCCGCGCCGCTGCATCGCGGCGTCGTGATCTCGGCCGACACGCTGAAGCGCTCCCTGAAAAACAGGGCGCGGAACCGGGCCAAGCGGGAAGACGGCGTGCTGATTTCGAACGAAGTGCTCGGACGCGATCTGCGCGGGAAGTTGCCGGAGACGATTTACCGGTGAAGGCTGAAACGTCGCTCAGCCGGTCGAAGCCGAAAACACGAAAAGCGGCGGCGCCGTAAGGACAATCATCAGCAGAACGGCGAAGGTGCGCACGAGGATCCTATTGCGACCGTCTCATGAAGGCGACCTGGCCATCACCATCGCTGGATCGACGTTCATATATGTAGGTTATCCCAACGTCTTCGAACTTGCATTTTTGCTCGTATCCGCACGACCCTGTACCTCTTCCGGGGTTTCGGAGTGACCGATTCGGCGGCAGCTCAGGGTAACGGATCTCGACTCTCCCGGAAAATTTGTCATACTCTTCTTGGCTTATGGGGGTGAGTATGAGGCGAGTTTTTGTCGCAGCTGTTGCGTGTCTATGTTCTGCGACCGCAGCGTTTTCCGATTCCGAGAATTCCGTTCTCTGGAAAGAAGTGGCGGGATGGCAGGTATACATGGACCCTTCCATGGGAAACGCCTGCTATGTCACTACGTTATACGAAGAAGGTACGGTGTTGAGGCTCGGCTTCAATTTCACCTCACCCCAGGCGATGATTTATCTCGGCCTCGGCAATCCTAAGTGGGCCTCTCTAGAGGCAGGTAAGGATTATCCGGTTGAAATACAGTTCGACCGAAATCCTGTATGGAGTGCTACCGCCACTGCATCGCAGATCGGCGGCGTAAATTTTATCAATGTTTCAACGACGGATACAAATTTCGCGGAAGAGTTCAGACGAAAGCATGGGCTGAAGGCGACATTTGAAGGGAAGCAAATTGCAGCTCTCAGACTAGGCGGCTCTTCTGCTGCCATTTCGGAAATGCTGAGCTGCCAAGAAGCAGTAAACTCAGTGATGTCGCAGAAACCATCGAACACCCCGGAGCAAAAGGATCCGTTCCGAGAGGAACCGGCGGTCAAGAACGCGGCAGATCCATTCGCGCTCTGAATCGATAAACAAAGGGTCTCCGACCGACGGCGGTCCGGCCGCCAACTCAGTCGAGCCAGGCCCAGCATTTTCTATTTATGATCTGACCGACAAGCGATCTCGACACATTGAACCGATCAGCAATTCTCTGTTGGGTTTCGTGCATTGCCAAATGCCGTATGACGAAGGCGGCAAGATAGTAACCGCCCTGACGTAATCCGCCGCATTCTCCGCGACTGGCTGATTAGGCACGGGTATGTAGCCATGGCAGGAGCGGAGGAAACTGACAAATGAACGGTCCGTTTTTAAATCTTAAGGCCTGCATTTGGGTTCTTTTGTTGTCCTGTATAGCTGGAACGGTTCAATCAGTCGGAGCAGGAGACAGGCCAGGGTCGATTGCGGCTTGGGCCTTTGTTACGATCTCTTCTTTTGCAGCTTTGATGTATCTGAGAAAATATGAAGAAGAACGTGGGGATGAATGATGGGCCTGTCCCCGACAGGTTCACCCTGCGCAGGTCGCCACGCCGTGTTTCACTAACGAGGGCCATTTCGGCCCCAAAATCTCCCGCGCCGAAAGCGCGCTCTCGCTCCCGGACTCACCTTCCTTGAACATCCGGACCGCAATACGCTGATCGTGGCTTCCTGACACAACAGTCGGGCCGGGCGTGTATGTCGTCGTCGCATTGTAGCTCGTGAAATTGCCGTAAGAAGATGCGCTTCCCATCGTATTGTAGGTGCCTGGCATTTGCGTGGTATGCACACTGTTCGAGCTGTTGGCGGCAACGATCACATACCTGTCATACCCACTTCGAATCGTCTCGATCGCGGCCATTTGCTGAGCGACCTTGGCTGCACCAGAGCCGCCACAGATCGGCGCGGCGCTGGTACTGATGATAGCTTCATTCTTGGAAACTCTCATAGTGTCCGTCTGCGCGCAGCCAGCCAGCAGAAGGAGTGACAATAAAACAGGATAACGCATGCAAAGACCCCCGGTAATGACGCAGAAAGTGTGCACATCCGCCCCATATTTGCAATCAGCCGTTTATGCGCTCCCGCGTTGTAGCCGATAGCTCAGGCAGGTATCGGTTTGCCAAACGGCCCAAGAGTGTCGTTGCCGGCCACGGGCTATTCTTGTCGAAGCCCTTCTTGCGCCACCGCTCATTATAGCAGTGCAGAAAGCCGGCGCTTTTCGGTAACCGGGTGCCTTTCTTGAAGAGGGCGCGGGGGCAGGCTGCGGGGGAGAGCGGATTGGCGAAATCCGGCTCCATCAATGTTGGCACGACCACCGGGTAGTTTCTGGCCAGCATGGTCAGCAGTCTCGGCCCGCAATCACCCCATCGCAGTTTCTGCATTTCGTAGCGCTCCGCGATTGCAAGGGCGAGGTCGATGATGTCACCGGATTTCGGCTGGGGGAGATAGATCAGATTGTTATTCAGCCGGTGAAGACGTCCATCCAGTTTGTGCTCCGTTACGACGAAGCCATCAACGGCTTTGGCCTGTAACTTCAAAGCAGGGAGCATGCAGATGACATCAAGATCGGCCCACAGCCCACCTTTCATGCAAAGAACCGCGTAGCGAAACAGATCTGCGAAACCCGCGTAGCTGCCATTGTAGTAGCGAAAAATACGGCTCTCCGGCAGGATTTCACGCGCATCACACAGGTCAACGCCGAAAGGAACATCACGCATATCGGCATACGTCCATAGCCGAACGCGGTATCCATTTTGAACGAAGCTGGAGCATGAGAGCCTTTCAAGGTTGCTCAGCTCTCCATAAACCCAAAGCATATGGACCACGACCTCGGCGTCAGGTTCAGTTTGCTTTTCGGGCAGGTCACTAAAGTTCGAGAGCGGTATGCTGTCCTTACTTGCAATAGCTTTAGCAAAGTTATTTCTAAATTTATAAAACACAAATATTCCCCTTGGCATTGCGCCAATGGGTTCGCACAACCAGAAATATATTTCAATCAGTCCTTAGGCGAACTTAGCGCCCGAGACCAATTGTCACCCGTTTTGTGTTCGCGAGGGCTTCTCGCAGCGACGCGGGCCACTGTTCCTTGGCAATGCCATTCTGTAACAGACCCTCGGCTACGCGCTCGGGCTGTTGGCCGTCAGAGATGGCGACGTCGGCTTCCTGTACGAGTTACTGATCAGCGATTGAGCCCGATCGACACCCGATTTTTGTTCGCTAGGTCGGATCGACATTCAGGATTCCCAAATCAGTTAATCGCTGATTCATAGGCTTCCGTGTTGGACGGGAGAGCCT
>QFQX01000074.1 GCA_003248775.1 Shinella sp.
GTGCAGCGGTTTTGCGGCAACGACATGCGATGAAACAAGGACTTAAAGCGTAGAGAGCGAAGCTGAAAGATCGCGACACTTTAGAAAGCCATTTCGAGCGACTTGCCGGCTTTCGGGGCCACTTCCGTGAGCGCTGCCTTCAGCTTCTCCATGGCGCGGGTCTCGATCTGGCGGACGCGTTCCTTGGAAATGCCGAGTTCGACGCCGAGTTCCTCCAGCGTGACGGTTTCTTCGGTCAGCCGGCGGGCCTTGATGATGCGGTTTTCCCTTTCGTTGAGGCCGGTCATGGCGGTGTGTAGCCATGCGCTCCAGCGCTCGCCGTCGATGATGCCGCTTACCTGTTCGTCTGGCGGCAACTCATCGCTTTCGAGCATGTCGAGCTGTTCTGTGCCCTCGCCATGCCGGCCGGCGACGGGTGTCTGGAGAGAGGTGTCGTTGCTGGATAGACGTGCGTCCATGGACTGGACGTCGGCGAGGCTGACGCCAAGCGCGGAAGCGATTTCCTGATGGATCGCCTGCTCGCTCAGGCGATTGTCGCCGCGGGCTAGCTTGGCGCGCAGACGGCGCAGGTTGAAGAACAGCGCTTTCTGGGAGGAACTCGTGCCGCCGCGCACGATCGACCAGTTGCGCAGGATGTAATCCTGCATGGAGGCACGGATCCACCAGCCGGCATAGGTGGAGAAGCGCACCTCGCGGGCGGGATCGAAACGGGCGGCTGCCTCCAGAAGGCCGATATAGCCTTCCTGGATCATGTCGTTCAGAGGCAGGCCGAAGCCGCGAAACTTGGAGGCCATGGCGATCACCAGGCGCATATGGGCCTGGGCGATGCGATTTCGCGCGTTCTGGTCGTTGCCATCCTTCCAGCGGATGGCGAGATCCAGTTCTTCCTCGCGGTCGAGATAGGGCTGGGCCATAGCAAACCGGATGATGTGTCTGTCGGCGGACATGGCTTTCATCGTCGTCTCCATGGAATATGCAACCGCTGCGGGACTATCCCGCCGGAACTATGCTTCAACGGACTGAAGACGTTCCGGTTCCATGGCGAACGGGGCTTTTTTCAGCGAGTTTCCGGACGGGATCTTCCAGTCGTCAGGGCATCCTGCGCATGAAGACGGCACACTCTTTTGCCTGAAACGCTGGAAATGCGATGCAGGCAGCAATTTTCCTATTCATTGGGGAAGGGAATCGGCCCAAGGGCTCAATTGCCTTTGCTGAAAGGCTTTCCCAAGGGGTCCGGCGGAAGCTGATACGAGGAGATGAGCGACAGCCGCGGCACGGGCCAGCCCTTGGCATCCGGCATGAAAACCAGCCGGTAACGGGCGAAAATATTGGCGAGCAGCAGCGAAAACCAGGCGCCGTAGGCAAGGCCCGCGATCACGTCGCTCGGATAATGGGCGGAGACCATCACGCGGCTAAAACCCATCCAGAGCGCCAGCAGGATGAAGGCCAGCCGGTAGCGGGGCAGAAGCAGGATCAGCACCATGAAGATGGCGCCGACGGTGGTCGCATGACCAGAGGGGAAGCTTTCGAACTTGGAACCGCTGAAAGGGGAAAGGCCGAAGGCTCCCCATTCGTCGAACTGGCTTGGCCGCGCACGGCCGATCACCCGTTTCAGAACGTTGGCCGAAAGGCCGGACAGAGCAACGACGAGGAAGAAATAGGCGCCGATCTGTGCCGCATAAAGCGCGCGGAAGCGGCGTTTCACGGTTCTCGACAGGCGAAAGGAGGACAGGCCTTCGAGCAGAAGTATGGCCGATACGATGAGGATCCAGCCGGACGTGCCGAAATCGGTGATGAGTTCACCGATCGCCCGGGCAACGGGGCCGGCTGGCCGGGTTTCGCCGACGGCGGTGTCGAAGATCAGGAAGGACAACACCACCAGATTGGCGGCGACGATGGCGAAGATTTGCCAATAGTGAGGTGCGGGAGGGTGGCGGTTTGCGTCGCGTCGTTTCTTGAGCCATGCCCAGGTTTTTTCGATGCCGTTCACGCGTACTTTCCACTTATTCCTATTTCGCCATGGCTGGATGGTGAAAGCGTCGTTCGCCAGTACCCAACATGACGGCAGCCGCGGCAAGATGGTTGCCACGGCTGCGAATTGCAAGGGGCGCTAGGATTGTCACATGCTTTTTAACGCGCGTGATGGGAATGGCAGCGACTGGAATGACCGCAGGAATTCCCTGAGCCAATTCCTGTGTCGGAAATTATGCGGCAGCAGAAAGTGCCTTGAACTCGGCGAGGATCGCGTCACCCATTTCCTTGGTGCCGACGCGGGTTGCGCCTTCAGCCATGATGTCGCCGGTGCGGATACCCTTGTCGAGCACGTTGGCGATCGCCTTTTCCAGATTGTCCGCTTCCTTGACCATGTTGAAGGAGTATCGCAGGCACATGGCGAAGGAGGCAATCATGGCGATCGGGTTGGCAATGCCCTGTCCGGCGATATCCGGCGCCGAACCGTGCACGGGCTCGTACATGGCCTTGCGCTTGCCGGTCTTGGCGTCCGGCGCACCGAGCGATGCGGACGGCAGCATGCCGAGCGAGCCGGTGAGCATGGCGGCCACGTCGGAGAGCATGTCGCCGAACAGGTTGTCGGTGACGATGACGTCGAACTGCTTCGGCGCGCGGACGAGTTGCATGCCGCCGGCATCGGCCAGCATGTGTTCGAGCTTCACGTCCTGATACTTGGCCTTGTGGGTCTCGGTGACCACCTGGTTCCAGAGCACGCCGGATTTCATGACGTTGCGCTTTTCCATCGAGCACACGGCGTTCTTGCGGGTGCGGGCCAGCTCGAAGGCGACGGAAGCGATGCGCTCGATCTCGTAGGTGTCGTAGACCTGGGTGTCGATGGCGCGTTTCTGGCCGTTGCCGAGATCGGTGATGGTCTTCGGCTCGCCGAAATAGACGCCGCCGGTCAGTTCGCGCACGATCAGGATATCTAGGCCTTCGACCAGTTCCGGCTTCAGCGAGGAAGCGGCGGCGAGCGCCGGGTAGCAGATTGCCGGGCGCAGGTTGGCGAAAAGCTCGAGATCCTTGCGCAGGCGCAGCAGGCCGGCTTCCGGACGTACTTCGTAAGGCACGGCATCCCACTTCGGACCGCCGACCGCGCCGAACAGGACGGCATCCGCGGCAAGCGCCTTCTCCATGTCGGCATCGGTGATCGCCACGCCATGGGCGTCATAGGCGGAACCGCCGACAAGGCCTTCGTCGGTGGTGAAGCCTGCGTCCTGCTCGGCATTCATGTAGTCGATGATCTTGCGCACTTCGGCCATGGTTTCCTGGCCGATGCCATCGCCGGGCAGAAGGAAGAGATTGCGCTGTGTCATGGGAAGCCTCCCTGGCTTTGAAAGAGTTGCCGCTTTCTATCGGGCAAAGCCCTGCGTTTCAAGGACGCTCAGCGGCAGAACGGTACGGTGGGAGAAGCCGTCATCAAGAGCAAATCCAGCAAAGTGTGAAGCGATTTTGCGTCCGGAATTGCGTGTCAGTCAAAATATCAAACATTTCCGGCACGGCGGCATGAGCCATCGCGCCGGTATCGTTTTCCGGGTCAGGTCTAAGAGACGTCAGGCCCAGGGATGGTTGACGGCGTTCGTCTTTTCGAAGGAGGCGATGTTGCCGGCCTTTTCGAGCGTCAGGCCGATGTCGTCGAGGCCGTTCAGCAGGCAGTGGCGCTTGAAGGCGTCGATCTCGAACTTGATGCGACCGCCATCCGGACCGGTGATTTCCTGGGCTTCCAGATCGACCGTGAGCACGGCGTTGGCGCCGCGGCCCGCGTCGTCCATCAGCTTGTCCAGTTCGTCCTGGCTGACGACGATCGGCAGGATGCCGTTCTTGAAACAGTTATTGTAGAAGATGTCGGCGAAGCTGGTGGAGATCACGCAGCGGATACCGAAGTCGAGAAGCGCCCACGGCGCATGCTCGCGCGAGGAGCCGCAGCCGAAATTGTCGCCGGCAACCAGGATCTTGGCATTCTGGTAGGCGGGCTTGTTGAGGACGAAGTCCTCGTTGACCGAGCCGTCTTCCCGGTAACGGGCTTCTGCGAAAAGGCCCTTTCCGAGACCGGTGCGCTTGATGGTCTTCAGATAGTCCTTCGGGATGATCATGTCCGTATCGATATTGACGACCGGAAGCGGCGCAGCAACGCCGGTGAGCTTTTCGAATTTTTCCATCAGACTCCGCCTTCTGAACGCAATTCAGGAATTTCCGCTGCACTTAGAGCAAAAATGTGCGGATTTGAAGGTCTTTTCTGCGCGAACGGGTACGCCTGCAGGCCTGCAGCATCAGTTTTTGCTGCAGCTTTCGCCAATTGAACGCGACGCTGGTCTCAGAGGTCGATGATCGTACCGCGACCGTCGTTCCAGACGCGCATTTCGCGTTCGCCGGATTTACGGTTTGTCTTGGCGTAGATCGGGGCGGCCTTGGTCCGTGCGGTCAGCATGCGATAGCCGAGCGAAAGCGTCAGGACGGCGCCGGCGATCAGTGTCAGGGAGACGGTGAAGGCGGCGGCTGCGGCGATGACGACGATACCGGCAAGACCCAGAGCGACGGAACGAAGATTCTGCATGTTCGAAATCCTTTCTCGTCCATGAAAGTGGTTCTTCTTCATCGGGAATGCAAGGGCTTCATCGGGAAATGCAGGGGCTGTCGGCCAAAAGTCGGCTTGCACCGGCAGGCAAAGATTGGCAGAACGCTGGCATGGTTTCCTTTGCCGACGATCACCCTTCCAGATTGCGCCGTTCCGTTCTGAGCGTGCCCGCCATCAACGTCCGCGCGCTCGAAAAGACCCACGGCCTTGCCTGCGATGCCGTCATCTTCGATCTGGAGGATTCGGTCTTTCCGGAGAAAAAGGCCGAAGCGCGGGAAAATCTGCGCCGTTTCTTTGCCGAAACGCCGCTTGTGGGCCGCGAAGCCGTGATCCGGGTGAACGAGATCGGCAGCGATCATTTCGCCGACGACATGGCGGCGGTGATCGAATGTCGGCCCGATGCCGTCCTGCTTCCGAAGGTCGATGGACCCGACGTCGTTCGCGCCGTCGCGGATCTCCTGTCGGAAGCGGATGCGTCAGAAAGCCTCAGGATATGGGCGATGATCGAGACGCCGCTCGGTGTTCTCAACGCAGCCCAGATTGCTGCCTCCGGCCGCACCGCCGGCGGGCGGCTTGACAGTTTCGTCGTCGGTCTCAACGATCTCAGAAAGGCGACCGAGGTTCTTCCGGAGCCGAGGCGCACCTATCTCGTGCCCTTCCTGATGCAGGTGGTCCTTGCGGCGCGCGCCTACGGGCTCGATGCGATCGACAGCGTTTCGAACGATTTTCGCGATCTGGAGGCCTTTGGCCGCGAGTGCCTGCAGGGCCGTTCCATGGGTTTCGACGGCAAGATGCTGATCCATCCGGCGCAGATCGAAGGCGCGAACCGGCATTTCGGCTTTTCGCCGGAGGCTGTCGCCGAGGCGCGGATGATCGTTTCCGCCTTTGCCGATCCGGCGACGGCGGCGCTCAACGTCATCAATGTCGAGGGCCGCATGATCGAGCGACTGCATCTCGACGAGGCCGAAAAACTGCTCGCGAAGATCGCGATTATCGAACAGAGAGAAGGCAAGCCATCGTGAAAGTCTATCGTTTCCTCACCGGTCCGGATGACGCATCCTTCTGTCATCGGGTCACCGACGCGCTCAACAAGGGCTGGGAACTGCACGGCGCGCCGAGCCTTTCTTTCAACGCAGCGACCAACCAGATGCATTGCGGCCAGGCCGTGGTGAAGACCGTGCATGGCAAGGACTACGATCCGGCCATGAAGCTCGGCGAGCAATAGAGCATGATCCGTCCGGAGTGAAACGAGGATCGATAAGATTATGCTTCAAACAAACGGGCTCAGAGTGCCGATCTGATTCAATCAGATCGAACAGCGCTCTAAGCCGGCTAAGGGTCTGCCTGTCAGGCGGACCCTTGCGGTCATTTTCGCATCATTTGACGGCGGCGTTGCCGCCATCGGCATAAAGCGCCGAGCCCGCGACGAAGCTCGACATGGGGCTTGCGAGGAAAAGGGCTGCCTGGGCGATTTCTTCCGGCCTTGCGATCCGTTTCAGCGCATGCAGGCCTGCGGCCCACTCCTTCTGGGCCTGATCTCCGGCCATGGCCGTATCCGTGCCGCCGGGCAGAAGCGCGTTGGCGCGAATGTTCCGGTCTCCATAGTCCGCAGTGATCCCCTTCACCAGACCCATGAGCCCTGCCTTCGCGGCGCCGTAGGCCGCCATGCCGGGCAGGCCGACGCTGGTTCCGACGAAACTCGAAACGAAGACGAGGGCGCCCGCGCCGCTTTCCAGCATGGCCGGGATCTGGTGGCGAGCGCCGAGAAAGGCCGATGTCAGGTTGGCGGCAAGCGTGTCCTGCCATTCCTGCGGGGCGATTTCCGCAAGTGGCCTGATCGAGCCGACCGTTCCGGCGTTGTTGATCGCGACATCCAGCCTGCCGAACCGGCTTGTGGCCGCGGCGACGAGTTCCGCATGGGTTTCGTCCAGGCTGACATCGCCTGCGACGGCAAGGGCCGTTCCACCTTCCCGCCTGATGGCATCGGCGGCGTCCTCCAGAGCCTTATGGCCCCGGGCATTCAGGATGACGGATGCGCCTTCGGCGGCAAGCAGCATGGCCGTGGCACGGCCTATGCCCGACGATGCGCCGGTGACGATTGCGACCTTGTCTTTCAGAAATGGCATGGAGACCTCCTTGAAGTGGAGGCCAAGGCATAGGGGCATGGAAATATGCCAGCCACCCGTTTCCTGCGTCGGCTCGGATGTGGGTCGGAAAAGCCGGTGTTCTCGACCTGGTTTCGGGCCTTACCGGTTGGTGGAGGCGTCCTCGGCGCTTTCCTCGATACGTTCCATGTCGTCGTCGGAAAGGCCGAAATGATGGCCGATCTCATGGATCAGCACATGGGTAATGATGTCGCCGAGCGTCTCTTCGTTTTCTGCCCAGTAATCGAGGATCGGCCGGCGATAGAGCGTGATACGGTTCGGCATTTCGCCTGTGTCCATGGTGAAACGCTCGGAAATACCGCGGCCCTCGAACAGGCCGAGCAGATCGAAGGGCGTCTCGAGCGCCATGTCCTCGAAGATCTCGTCGGTCGGAAAATCGGCGATCTCGATGATAAGGTTACCCGTCAGGGCACGGAATTCTTCCGGCAGATGGCCATAGGCCTCGATGGCCAACGATTCGAATGTGCTGATCGTTGGCGCATGGCGTTCACGCCAATCTTCGGTCTGGTTAATGCGGGCCATCTGAGCTCCTTGTCGAGCCCATCATATAGGGTTTTTGCCGCGGCTTTTCGAGTGGGAATCCGGTCAAGGAATAAATTCACAGGAAATGTGGTTGACTCTTCGCAAAAGCTCTGGAATCCATAAGAACATATAGAGAACAAATTGACAGGAGAGAACGTCATGGGCGGGAACGCTCTGGCGCAGGAGAAGCTTTTCGCCCTGCGCAAGGCGATTGCGAAGATCGAGGGCAAGCCGGCGGCCGAGGGGCTATCGCCGGCGGGCGGCGATGCCGTTCCCCCGGTTTCCGATACATCAGGTGCCGGCGCGGACGATCTTGGACGGCTCCTGCCGGAAGGCTTTCCTGTCGGGGCGATGATCGAGGTGCGCGGTGCGGCGATGCGGGATGCGGCGTCGGTCTCAGGCTTCGGCCTCGGGCTCTGCCTGTCGTGCCGGCCTGACCGGTCAGACAAGCGGATCCTGTGGATCGGCGAGCGATCCGTCGCCCGGGAGGCCGGCCTGCCTTACGCGTCGGGCCTCGCCGATTATGGCGTCGGGCCGGGCGAATTGCTGCATGCCATGCCGAGGAAGCTCGAGGATGCGCTGTGGCTGGCGGATGCAGCACTTTCCTGCAGAGCTTTTTCCGCCGTGATGCTGGAGGTTCAGGGCAATCCGCGCGGCTTCGGCCTGACCGAGAGCCGTCGCCTCAGCCTGAAGGCGAAGGCCGGCGGCGGCTTTCTGCTTCTCCTGCGGCAGTCGGGGGAGGAGGAGGCGAGCAGCGCTTCCCTTCGCCTGCGTATCGAACCCGCGCCGGCAGCGGCGCGGTTCCTGCCCGGCAGGTCGATGCTTGGCGGCAGCATCGGCAACCCCGTCTTTCATCTTGTTCCGGAAAAGAGCCGACTTGCGGCGCCCGCCGGACTGACCCTGGAGTGGAACCCCCATGACCGTCTGTTTTCCCCCGCAGTTTTCCCTTCTTCCGGCAGGGCACGCTCCTTCCGCCCGGCGCATTCTGGCGCTCTGGTTTCCCCGGCTTTCGACCGACAGGCTGGCGCGGCGGCGCTGGGGGATGTCGTGGCGTTCGAAAGGGCGTCCTGAACATCCGCCTGTTGTCTGCGCCGGCCGGGTGCAGAACAGCATGCGGCTGACGGCGCTCGACGAGGCGGCCGAGACGATTGGTTTGAGGACCGGACAGGGCCTTGCGGAAGCGCGGGCAATCTGCCCCACGCTCGATGTCGCCGAGGCCGACCAACATTCGGACCGGCAGTTTCTCGATGCGATCGCCGACTGGTGCGATCGCTACACGCCGCTGGTGGCGATCGACGGGATCGACGGGCTGCTTCTCGACATCACCGGCTGCGCCCATCTCTTTGGCGGGGAGCAGGGCCTGATCGACGATATTCTGGGGCGGCTCCTGCAGCTTGGCCTCGAGGTGCGGGGTGCGATTTCCTCGACCCCCGGCCTCTCCTGGGCGGCGGCGCGGTTTTCGGACAGGCAGGTGATCGTCGACGAGGCGATGGTCGGGATCCTTTCCGCCTTGCCGATGCGGGCGCTGCGCATCGATACGGATATGTCGCTGGCGCTTGCCCGGGTCGGCCTGAAGCAGGTGGGCGATTTGCTGGCCGCGCCGCGCGGACCATTGACGCGGCGCTTCGGGCCGGAGCTTCTGCTCAGGCTCGACCAGGCGCTCGGGCGGGAGAGAGAGCCGATCGTGCCGCGTCGGCCGGTCGCCCTTCTTTCGGTCGAGCGGCGTCTTGCCGAACCGGTCCGCGACGAGGAAGCGATCCTCGATCTTGTCGGGCGGCTGGCGGCGGGCTTGAGATCCGGGCTGGAGGGGCGCGGCGAAGGCGGGCGGCTGTTCGAACTCCTGCTGTTTCGGGTGGATGGGCGCGTCTTCCGTATCGAGATCGGCGCGGCAAGCCCCTTGCGCGATGCCGCGCGGATCAAGGCCCTGTTCAACGAGCGCATGGCCGTGCTGCATGACGATCTGGATGCCGGCTTCGGTTTCGAGATCCTCAGGCTTAACGTGCTGCAGTCGGAGGCTCTCGACCAGAAACAGGTGGCGTTTGGCGCTCGCTCCTCCGATGCCGACCAGTCTCTCGATTTCATCGACCGGGTGGCAGCCCGTTTCGGACGCGATTTCCTCAGGCAGCCCGTGCTTCATGCCAGTCACTGGCCGGAACGGGCTTCCGGCCTCGCGCCGCTTGCCGATGTGACGTCGCCGGTAGGGAAGGTTGCACCGCCTGTCCGCAACGAGCGGCCGATGCGGCTCCTTGTCCATCCGGAACCGGTGCAGGTCATGGCGGCGGTGCCGGACGGCTCGCCGGCGAGTTTTCGCTGGCGTCGTGCCCTGCACCGGGTCGTGCGGGCCGAAGGGCCGGAGCGGTTGAGCGCGGAGTGGTGGATCGACGGTGAGGATGCCCCCCCGCGGGATTATTTCCGCATCGAGGACAGTGCCGGTCATCGTTTCTGGCTTTACCGTCAGGGACTGTATGAACGCGGAGCCACCGATCCCGGTTGGTTCATGCAAGGGCTCTTCGCATGAGCACGCCCGTTTTCTTCGAGATCGGGGCAAGGAGCAATTTTTCCTTTCTCGAGGGGGCCTCTCACCCTGAGGAGATGGTTGCGGCGGCGGCCGAACTCGGCATTGCGGGGCTCGGACTTGCCGATCGCAACACGGTGGCGGGCGTGGTGCGCATGCATGCCGCGGCGAGAGTCACGGGTTACGCCATCAGGCCCGGCGCCCGGCTGGTCTTTGCCGATGGAACGCCGGAACTGCTGGCCTATCCGATGAACCGGCGCGGCTGGGGGCATCTCTGCCGGATGCTGAGTGCGGGAAACCTGCGGTCGGAGAAGGGCGTGTGCACGCTGTATGAAGCCGATCTTCTCGAATGGTCCGAAGATCTCATGTTTGTGGCCATGCCGCCGGCATTCGCAGATCCCGAACAGGCGGAAGCGTTTTGCGGGCGTCTGGCGGTCCTTGCCGTGCATCTGAAGGATCGGCTCCATCTGGCTCTGGTGCCGCGTTATGACGGTCTCGACCGGCTGACGTTCGCGCAACTGTCCGCGATGGGCGAAAGGCTTTCGATCCCGCTGATCGCCAGCAACGAGCCCGTCTATCATGTGCCCGAACGCAAGCCGCTTGCCGATGTCGTCACCGCCATCCGCGAGCATGTGACGCTTGCGGAGGCGGGCTTTCACCTTGCTGCGAATGCCGAGCGGCATCTGAAGCCGCCGGCGGAAATGATGCGTCTTTTCCATCTCTATCCCGAGGCGATCACGGCCACGGCCGATTTCTTCGGCCGGCTGCAGTTTTCCCTCGATGAACTCAGCCATCAATATCCCGACGAAACGGTCGATGGCGAGCCAGCGGACAAGGCCCTGCGCCGGCTGACCTACGAAGGGGCTGCCCGGCGCTTTCCGGACGGCGTTCCGTCCAAGGTCGCAGGTCTCCTCGAATACGAACTGAACCTGATCGCGGACAAGCATTATGAGCCATACTTCCTGACGGTCCATCGCATTATCACCTATGCCCGCAGCCAGGACATTCTCTGTCAGGGACGCGGATCGGCTGCCAATTCCGCCGTGTGCTACTGCCTTGGCATCACCGAGGTGGATCCGTCGGAAACGACGCTGCTTTTCGACCGTTTCATTTCGACCGAGCGCGAGGAGCCGCCGGATATCGATGTCGATTTCGAACATGCCCGGCGCGAGGAGGTCATCCAGTTCATCTACAAGGCATATGGAAAGGAGCATGCGGCGCTGACGGCGGCCGTCATCAGCTACCGGGCACGTTCGGCAGGCCGCGAGACGGCCAAGGTTTTCGGTCTTTCGGAAGACGTGCAGTCGGCGCTCGCGGGGTCTATATGGGGCTGGTCAACGTCCGAGCTTTCGGAACGCGAGGCGCGGGCGGCCGGGCTGGAGCTCGCCAATCCGACGACGCTGAGCGTGCTCCGTTATGCCTCGGCGCTGCTTGGTTTCCCCCGGCATCTTTCCCAGCATGTCGGCGGCTTCGTCATTACCCGCGACCGGCTCGACGAGGTGGTGCCGATCATGAACACGGCCGATGGCCGCTACATGGTGGAGTGGAACAAGGACGACCTCGATACGCTGAGGATCCTCAAGGTCGATGTTCTGGCACTCGGCATGCTCACCTGCCTCGCCAAGGCGATGAAGATGCTTTTCCATCATTACGGACGCGAGGAGTCGCTTGCCACTCTCTTCCATGATCATCAAAGCGATGTCTACGACATGATCTGCCGGGCCGATACGCTGGGCGTCTTCCAGATCGAGAGCCGGGCACAGATGAGCATGCTGCCGCGGCTGAGGCCCCGGAAGTTCTACGATCTGGTGATCGAGGTGGCGATTGTCCGGCCGGGTCCGATCCAGGGCAAGATGGTCCATCCCTATCTGAAGAACCGCGAAAATCGAGAGCGAGGCGTGGAAGTCACATATCCGAAACCCGAGCTGAAGACTGTTCTGGAACGGACGTTGGGAGTGCCGCTCTTTCAGGAACAGGCCATGCAGATCGCGATCACCGCCGCCGGTTTCACGCCGGCCGAAGCCGACCGGTTGCGGCGCGCCATGGCGACTTTTCGCCGAACGGGACAGGTTACCGATTTCAAGCAGCGTTTCGTCGATGGCATGATCGCCAAAGGCTATGAGAGCGACTTTGCCGGCCAATGCTTCAGCCAGATCGAAGGTTTCGGCGAATATGGCTTTCCCGAAAGCCACGCGGCTTCCTTCGCGTTGCTGGTCTATGCCTCGGCGTGGATGAAGACCTTTTATCCGGATGTCTTCTGTGCGGCGATGCTCAATTCCCAGCCGATGGGGTTCTACGCGCCGGCCCAGCTCATCCGCGATGCGCGCGAACACGGGGTGGATATCAGGCCGGTCGATGTGAATTTCTCAGGCTGGGATGCCGGGCTGGAGGAAGATGGTTTTGCGGCGAAGCGCGTCGCGCTGCGGCATGCGTCGATGCGGACGGTCATTCGCAGCACGAAGGCGGTGCGGCTGGGGTTCCGTCTGGTCAAGGGGCTTTCAGAGGCGGATATGGACCTGCTCGTTCAGCGGCGAGGGGCAGGTTACGCTTCTGTCAGGGATCTCTGGCTGAAGACCGACCTGTCGCGATCGACGATCGAATTGCTTGCGGATGCCGATGCCTTCGCCTCCATGGGTCTCGGCCGACGGGATGCGCTCTGGGCGGCGCGCGCGCTGGACAAGGAGACTGTCGTCGAAAACCTGCCGCTCTTCGAAAAGGCTGCCGATTGCGAATTGCAGGCGGAGGAGCGGATGTCGCTGCGGCCCATGCCGGCAGGAGAGGCGGTCATTCAGGATTACCGGGTGCTTGCCCTTTCGCTGAAGGCGCATCCGCTTTCCTTCCTGCGCGCGGATCTTGCATCGAGCGGTATCGTCCGGTCTGCCGAACTGGAAGATGTTGCTCCTGGCCGCTTCGTGAAGGTCGCCGGGCTCGTTCTGGTGCGGCAGAGGCCGGGCTCGGCCAAGGGCGTCATCTTCATGACCATTGAGGACGAAACCGGCGTCGCCAATATCATCGTCTGGAAGAAGACCTTCGAGCGTTACCGTCCGGTCGTGATGGGCGCGCGTTTGGTAACGGTTCATGGCCGGTTGCAGAAGGCGAGCGGAGTCATCCATATCGTGGCAGAAAGGATTGTGGATTCGACGGAAAAACTCGGTCTCTTGAAGGAGGATACCAACCGTTCCTCTGATCCCGACAATGCCCGCCTGATGCCCCGGCCGCAGAGTTGGCCGCCCCGGCAGTCGGCACCAACGGGTGTGGAAACCATGCTGCCGGAACTGGTGCCTGACACGCGCGATGACATCTCCGGCGTCATGCCGAAGGGGCGCAATTTTCACTAGGATGGGGATACAATCCTATCCATGAAATGACGGCCGAAAGGAGAGCGAGGCCTGAGCGATAATTCGTTGCAAGGCGGTTATGTCTTGTTGCGCCGCCGCCAATTCCTGAACCTGCGGAACAAGCGCTCAATGTCGTTCCTTCGTTGTATGCACCGCGATCCAGCAGATAGGGTTTCTTGCGTGCACGCGACGATGGGATATCCGCCGTCCCCTCAGGGAAGCCATAACGCAACCTGATGTTTCGTGGGGCCAGTAGAGCCTTATGGGCGATCTTCCAGCAAACAGGCGGGAAGCTCTCCAAGGCTTATCGTTTCGCCGTTTTATTTCCATTAGCCGACCTTCCGCCCCGACCCCATTGTGGTCGTTGCCGACCACCAATAGCGGTGACCGCATTGACGCGAAGTAGCGCTCAATGACAACCCGTCAACGCAACGCGAAAAACAATGTGGGTGAATTTGTGGGGTGTCCCGCACGTCAACTGATTTAACAACATAAAATCAATATGTTGGAAGGTGAAATGGCGGGCCGAAGCCGATGAAACGGAGAACTATGCCTACGCTATAGCCTACATAATATAAGAGGCTTGCAACGTTAGGCCGGATCGACATTCATCGCATCCATATCATGGCTGCGATGAGATGAATGACGCCTTGGAAGTGGACGATCCT
>QFQX01000015.1 GCA_003248775.1 Shinella sp.
CCTGGCTACCAATCAGCATCTCAGCCAATTTCCATGATTTCTTCAGAACGAGTAACTTCGTCGCCAGCAGCGCCGCCGCTTCTCGTTCGGTGAGGCGGCTTATAGAACCGCTTTCCGGACCAGTCAACAGCCTTTCGTCAAAAAACTGTCGTTTTCAATAACGCATTGAAAAACAAAGACAAAAACTGCCATCACCAAAGCCTTCCGACATCGCCAGCTGAAAAGCCAGGAAATATCATGGAAAGGCACAACCTACGGCACTCAGTTCTGAATTCCGGAACCGAAAATGATGTGGATTTCCCACCTTCTGGGGACATACCGGGATACAAGACAGCTCCCTGCCCGCCGTACGAGTCCGCTCACGTCACAACATGGCGACATGACATCCGCTATTGGATTGGGGTGTGCAAGAGGCAATCCAATGAAGCGTTTGACGGAGATAATTACGCAATCACCAGGCCGTCTATCTGCACGGAGT
The DNA here is from genome assembly GCA_003248775.1 of Shinella sp. GTDB lineage: Bacteria > Pseudomonadota > Alphaproteobacteria > Rhizobiales > Rhizobiaceae > Allorhizobium. The sequence continues at coordinate 479 of QFQX01000015.1, forward strand.
GCCGTCTCACCCCTTGGTGATCATGATAAGTATGACGAACATGGTCGGCACAGCGGCAAGTGCCGGGATTATGATCGCAGGATATCCGAAGGTTATGATCGCCAGCAGCCACACGAGCAAAAGATTGACAATGAAAAGCACCTTTGCCGTGACCGGCCCGGTTATCGCTTCTTTCAGCATCCAGCCAAAGACCGGCACGTGGTAAATCATCCTGGCAATCATGAGAATTCCTTTCCGATAGCACCGGCAGCTTGATTTTTATCACTTCACTATCCCTGAGTTCCGAGCCGGACAATGCGTCAAAATGACGTTTGCCAAGTCATACGACGCTCGAACGACACAGCCTCTCGCCATGAACCCTCCGCACGCGCGGTATACGACGATTTTATGAGTTCTGATGTGGGAGACATTTCTGGACAGGTGCCCCAAGTCGGTTCTATCAATGACAAATGATGGTTCCGCCTGATCGGAAGATGAGGGTGGACGAAGAGGGAATACGGTGAGGACTACCCATCAGGGGCCGAGACCGTGGCTGCCCCCGCAACTGTAAGCGGAGAGCGACGTCCGTAAGACCATTGGCCGGAAGGCCGATAAGGTGGGCCGAGCATTGACCCGTGAGCCAGGAGACCTGCCATCGTTTCCGCCGACACAACGGCACGTCACTCCAGCCGCGCGGTGGGCGCGGGAGAAAGGAAATGAATATGCATATCGAACCGGGCGTCGTAGACGGCGCAAAGATTATCTTCAGCTACGCTACAGCGGCAGTATCGTTCGGACTTGTCGCCAAGATGGCGCGTGACACGATCATCCGGGATGGAGGGCTTGGAGCCCTGGTCAGCCGCAGCCTGATCTCCACGGCACTGGTGTTCAGCTTTTTCGAAATTTTGCCTCACTATCCCGTCGGAGTTTCAGAAGTGCATCTGATCCTCGGCTCGACACTCTATTTGATGTTTGGCGCTGGTGCCGCATCGATCGGGCTTGCTCTGGGACTTCTGATTCAGGGTTTTTTCTTCACCCCATTCGATCTTCCGCAATATGGCATGAACGTCACGACACTGATCGTTCCGCTCTGGGCCGTGAGCCAACTGGCAAAGCGGGTGGTGCCATCGCGTAAAGCTTATGTGGATGTCACTTATCTGCAGGCATTGTCGATGTCGACGGCCTATCAGGCAGGTATCGTCGCATGGGTTGCCTTCTGGGCGTTCTATGGTCAGGGCTTGGGCGCCGAAAACCTGCACAATGTCGCAACGTTCGGTGGAGCCTACATGACGGTCATCATCCTCGAACCGCTGGCCGACCTGGCGGTCCTTGCGATCGCCAAGACCCTCGCACCTTTGACGAAGACCTCTTTCTTCTACAATCGGTTGCATCACGCCGCCGCGTGATGCCATGTCCCACACATTTGAAGCGCATGGCGTGGCCATGCGCTTTTTCTTTGAAAATTGCCGCGCCTTGCGCTAGGCGGCGATATCGGCCCGGTATTGTTCCGCGCCACACCCGAGTGAACCAGCCGCGAAAGGGGAGAACCTTGCGCATTCTTTCGGAAGCCCATTTTCCTGAACTTCCCAATTACTATCGCGGCAAGGTGCGCGAGAATTACGACCTTCCGGACGGACGGCGCATCATTATCTCGACCGACCGCCTGAGCGCCTTCGACAGGATCCTCACCTGCATACCTTATAAGGGGCAGGTTCTGACCCAGACGGCCCGCTATTGGTTCGAACAGACGAAGGACATCTGCCCGAACCATGTTCTCGACTATCCAGATCCGAATGTCGTGATCGGCAAGCGCCTTGACATTCTCCCGGTCGAGATGGTGGTCCGCGGCTATCTCGCCGGCACGACGGGGACATCCATCCTGACACTCTATAAGAAAGGTCAGCGGACGATGTACGGCGTTACGCTGCCGGATGGCATGCGTGACAATCAGGCCCTGCCCCAGGCGATCATCACGCCAACGAGCAAGGCATTCGACGGAGGTCACGACGAACCGCTGACACCGGAGCAGATCGTCTCCGAAGGCCTGCTGACCCAGAGCCAGTGGGACACCGTGTCCGCTTATGCGCTCGCGCTTTTCGCCCGCGGCCAGAAGCTCGCCGCCGAACGTGGCCTTATCCTCGTCGATACCAAGTATGAGTTCGGCACCGATGCGCAAGGCAATATTCTGCTTGCGGACGAGATCCACACTCCCGACAGCAGCCGCTACTGGATCGCTGACAGCTATCAGGCGAGCTTCGAGGCTGGAAAGCGGCCGGAGAGCTTCGACAAGGATTTCGTGCGCGCCTGGGTCGCCGAGCGCTGCGATCCCTACAAGGACGACATTCCGGAAATTCCCCGTGAACTGGTCGAACAGACGTCCAGGGTTTACATTAAGGCCTATGAAGCAATCACTGGCGAGACATTCGTACCGGATGACCGCGGAGAGACACCGCGCGATCGTATAAGAGGAAACCTGGCGACGTATTTTCCCAAGAGGTGAGATTCCCGTGTCCAATGCACGCAAGGCCCCTCGCACAACGACAGCCTCGCCCTCGAGCGTAACCGCAGAGCGACAACCCCGTCGTGTGCGCCGGCCTGCTGGCGAAACCCGGGAGGACATCCTCAACACGGCGGAAGAACTCTTCCGCACCCGAGGCTATGCCAACGCGGCGATTGCCGACATCGCTCACGCGCTCGGAATGTCTCCCGCCAACGTATTCAAGCACTTTCATTCAAAGGCGAGCCTGGTGGATGCAATTGCCGCCCGCCATATGGAAGTCAAGTTCGCCGGTCTGGCCTCGGTCGATAGCCGCCGCCCGGCGCGTGAAAGGTTGCTGGACCTCGCCCGACACCTGATGGCCAGCCACAGGCGGGACCTCGAGGAAAATCCCTATATTTTCGAAATGATCCTGCTGACGGCGAAAGACGAGCTTCAATGCGGGCATCGATATCGCGATATCGTGCGTGGCGCGCTTGAGGCAATCATCGCAGACGGCGCCAGAGATGGCGAATTCGCCCCGCAGGACAGCAGCCAAGCGGCCGACGCTGCATTCTATGCCCTTGCCTGCGTTCTGCATCCTGTGATGATCGCCAACGAACAGCCTGACATATTGGCAACACGTTGCGAGGAAGTTGTTCGCCTGATCAATGCTGCATTGCAAACCACACTTGATAAGTGACGAATTTTAACATACGTCACTTCGCAATATCGCCTGCAATGGCGAGTCCTGTGGCTATCTCGTCACATGCAGTGCCAACGGCAAAAATTAACGAGAGTTAATTTCTCGGTTGCGCTCGCATGCTATAGCGATGCTTCATGGACTGCCTCAATCTCGACGTGGAAAAACCCATGAAGCGACGCATTCACCTGACCTCGGCAATCGTATTGCTTTCCGCCGTCATCGCCGGCTGCAGTGATTCCGGCAAATCGGACAAGAATGCCGCGGCGGGTGCCGGCACCGAACGCCCGCCGTCGCCCGTCAGTGTCGTTGTGATGAAAAAGGCGGAATATCCGCTGACCAGCCTTCTACCGGGTCGCGCAGACGCCTTCCAGACTGCGGATATCCGCCCGCGCGTCAGTGGCGTCATAAAGCAGATCGCTTTCAAGGAAGGTAGCGAAGTCAACGAAGGCGACCTTCTCTACAAGATCGAGGACGACACCTACCGCGCCCAGGTGGCGCAGGCCCAGGCAAGCCTCGCGAAGGCCGAAGCGAGTGTACCGACAGCGCAGTCGAACCTTGCCCGTTACGAGCGGCTGGTCAACAGCGGCGCGACGCAGATCGAATATGAAAACGCCAAGGTAACGCTGCTGCAGGCGCAGGCTGATGTCGCCCAGGCAAAGGCTGCCCTGAATGCCGCCGAGATCAATCTCGCCCTCACCGACATAAAGGCGCCCTTCGAGGGCGTTACCAGTGTCTCGGCCTTCTCCATCGGCAACGTGGTCACGGCCAACCAGTCGGACAAACTCACCACCTTGCGCCGGCTCGACCCCATTTACATTGTCCTGACGGAATCCAGTGCAAACCTGTTGCGCCTGCGTGAAGCTGTTTCAGCAGGCCGGATAAATCAGGAGGGCGGCCAGATCGCCGACATCCGGCTGACCATGGAGGATGGCACCCAGTATCCGATCATCGGCAAGCTCGACATGTCGGAAATGGCCGTCAGCGAGACGACGGGCACCTTCTCGATCCGTGCCGTCTTCGAAAATCCCGACAATCTCATCCTGCCCGGCATGTACGTGCGCGCAAGCGTCACCGTCGGCAAGGAAAACGGCTACCTCATTCCCCAGCGCGCCGCCACCCGTAACGCGCGCGGTGAACTCACCGCAAAGTTCGTGAATGCCCAGAGCGCTGTCGAAACTCGCGTGTTCGAACAGAGTAGTGTTTCCGGGAATAACTGGCTTGTGGCCGACAATATTACAGATGGCGACAAGCTGATCGTGGACGGTTTCCAGTGGATAGGCGACGGCGCGAAGGTCGCACCTGTGGAAGCAACAGTGGATGAAAACGGCTTCGTCGTAGAAGCACCCAAGGCGCCGGAAGCAGCCCCGGCAGCAAAGCCGTGATCGCGCGGCTTTACGGGCAGCAACCAGGCGCAAAGGGGTAACCAATGGCCAAGTTCTTTATCCATCGCCCGATTTTTGCCTGGGTGATCGCAATCGTGATCATGCTCGGCGGCGCCCTGGCGATCTCCACCCTTTCGATCTCGCAATACCCTGAAATCGCACCGACCACCGTGCGCATTTCGGCGACGTATAATGGCGCGAGCGCGGAAACGGTCGAAAAGTCGGTGACCACCATCATTGAGGACGGCATGACCGGCCTCGACGACCTCACCTACATGACCTCGTCTTCCAGCACCGGTCGTGCGACTGTGACCCTGACCTTCGGCAACAGCATCGAGCCGGATATCGCCCAGGTGCAGGTGCAGAACAAGTTGCAGCTCGTCCAGTCGCAACTCCCCGACGTCGTGCAGACCGCCGGCATTGAGGTGACCCGTTCGACCTCCAGCATTCTCCTCGTCGGTGCTCTGGTTTCCACTGACGGCCAACGCAAGCCGGTAGAACTCGGCGATATCTTTTCCACCCAAATCGAAGACCAGATCAAGCGTCTCGAAGGTGTGGGCAGTATTCAGGTATTCGGCACCGGTTATGCCATGCGTGTCTGGCTCGACCCGTTCAAGTTGAACAAGTTCCAGCTCACCCCGACGGACATCACCACGGCCATCCAGGCACAGAACACTCAGGTGTCGGTCGGCTCGCTCGGCGCGCAGCCGGTCGCACCAGGACAACAGCTCAGCGTGACCGTCACGGCGCAGAGCCAGCTCCAGTCAGTTTCCGACTTTGAGTCGATTATCCTGAAGGTAGAAACCGACGGCGCTACCGTTCGCCTGAGCGATGTCGCGCGTATCGAGATCGGCCAGGAAAGCTACACGACCAACACCCGGTCTAACCGTAATCCGGCAACCGGCTTCGCCGTCAACCTCGCGACCGGTGCCAACGCTCTCGATACCGCGGCCCGCGTCAAGACGGCGCTGGACGCCGTGGCGCCGTCCCTGCCGGAAAACGTCGTCATCACCTATCCCTATGACACGACGCCCTTCGTACAGCTTTCCATCGAGAAGGTTGCTAACACCCTGATCGAGGCGATCATACTCGTCTTCTTCGTCCTCCTGATCTTCCTGCAGAACCTTCGCGCGACATTTATCCCGATGATCGCCGTTCCGGTCGTGCTCCTGGGAACATTCGGTATTCTTGCGCTGACAGGATATTCGATCAACACCCTCACCATGTTTGCCATGGTGCTGGCGATCGGCCTGCTCGTCGATGACGCCATCGTGGTCGTCGAAAACGTAGAACGCATCATGACGGAAGAGCATCTGTCGCCAATCGAGGCTACGGAAAAATCCATGGGCGAAATCACCGGCGCCATCATCGGTATTGCGCTGGTGCTTACCGCCGTGTTCATTCCGATGGCCTTTTTTGGTGGCTCCACCGGCATCATCTACCGCCAGTTCTCCATCACTATCGTGTCCGCGATGCTGCTGTCGGCCGTCGTGGCTATCGTTCTGACGCCCGCGCTTTGCGCCACCATGCTGAAGCCGGTCGATCACACGAAACCGAAGCGTGGCCCGGCAGCCTGGTTCAACCGGACCTTCGACCGCACGACCAATGGCTACGTCTCGACGATCGGTTATCTCCTGAAGCGGCCGATGCGCGTCATGTTGATGTTCACGATCATCATCGGCGGCTGCGCCTGGATCTTCACCCGCTTGCCCAGCTCCTTCCTTCCGCAGGAAGACCAGGGCGTGCTCATGACGATTGTCCAGCTTCCCAACGGCGCGACCCAGGCCCGTACGCAGGAAGTCATCAAGAAGATCGAGGATTATTATCTCGACAAGGAGAAGGATGCAGTAAGGGATGTCTTCTCCGTCTCCGGCTTCAGCTTCGTCGGCCAGGGGCAGAATTACGCGATGGTCTTTGCCAAGCTCAAGGACTTCGATCTGCGGAAGAATCCCGATCTGGCGGCTTCTGCCATCGTGCGGCGCGCCATGGGTTACTTCTTCACGATCCGTGATGCCCAGGTATTCCCGCTGCAGCCACCCGCAATCCCCGGCCTCGGCACGTCCAGCGGCTTCTCCATGTACATTGTGGACAGCGGCAAGACCGGAACCGATGCGCTCACCCAGGCATCCAAGAAACTCATTGGTCTTGGAAGTGCCAACGCCAAGATCAGCTCCCTGCGCTCCAACAGCCCGGACGCGGAAAGCCAGCTGAAGATCTTGCTCGACCAGGAAAAGATGGGCGCGATGGGTCTCGACCTCGCTTCCGTAAACTCGATGCTATCGACGATCTTCGCCGGCCGGGATGTCAACGACTTCACGCTCAACAGCGAACTGAAGCCTGTCTATGTGCAGGGCGATGCCCCATATCGAATGCAACCGGACGACCTGACCCACTGGTATGCGCGCAACACCGACGGCCAGATGGTGCCATTCTCGGCATTCAGTCAGGTCGAATGGGTCGGCGGCGCACCGACACTCGCCCGCTTCAACGGTACAAGCGCCATCTCGCTGGAAGGCGCAGGCGGGACGGGCGTCAGCTCGGGCGATGCCATGGACGAAATGGAGCAGCTTACGGCAAGCCTCGGTGGCGGTTACACCGTAGCCTGGCAGGGCATTTCCTATCAGGAGCGCCTGTCCGGCTCCCAGGCTCCGGCGCTCTATGCCCTGTCGGTCCTGATCGTGTTCCTCTGCCTTGCGGCGCTCTACGAGAGCTGGTCCATACCTTTCTCGGTCATCATGGCGGTGCCGGTCGGCGTACTCGGGGCTCTTTCCGCAGCCTACTACTTCGGCCAGGCAAACGACGTCTACTTCAAGGTGGGCCTGCTGACGACCATCGGTCTCGCCGCGAAGAACGCCATCCTGATCGTGGAGTTCGCCAAGGATCGAATGACGGGCGGAACGAGCCTGGTCGATGCGACGCTGGAGGCAGCACGTCTGCGCCTGCGCCCCATCATCATGACGTCACTGGCCTTCATCCTCGGCGTCGTACCACTTGCCGTCGCCACCGGCGCTGGCTCCGCCGCCCAGAACTCCATCGGTATCGGTGTCCTCGGCGGCATGCTGGCAGCCACAGCACTCGGCATCTTCTTCGTGCCGTCGTTCTTTGTGGTTGTTCGCAAGCTCACAACCCGTGCAAAACCGAAAGAAGCACTGTCATGAGGATATAGATATCGTTACGTTAAACAGATATTTACCATAATTGATTCCTCATGAAACGATAGGCGTAGCGGCAGAGACTTATGACGACGCGCCTGCCGCGCGACGCAACCGAGCAAAAACTAGGATAGTATGATGGTATCCATACGCGTAGCCGCCCCCCTTGCACTTCTGCTGCTGTCGGGTTGCGTCACCGGCCCGGATCAAAAGGCTCCGGAAATGCCACTCCCCGCGAAATTCGGCGAGGGCGGCTCCAAGAGCGCCGGCGATGTGGCCTTGGCCCCCTGGTGGACGGCCTTTAACGACAAGCGGCTCAACGCTTATGTCGATGAAGGTTTGAACCAGAATCTTGACATTCTTCAGGCACTGGAGCGCATTACCGCCGCGGAAGCGAATGTGACGGTAGCCGGGGCCGGTGCCCTCCCTGGCCTTGACGCCAGCGCCAGTGAATCCGTAAGCGGCGCGAACGGCAGCTTCAATAAACAGGATACGCGCTCGACTTCCAGCGGCGGGCTGAGCGTATCCTGGCTGCTCGATCTCTTCGGTCAGTACAAGCGTGCGAAGGAAGGGGCAGAGGCTTCGCTGGACGGAGCATATGCAACTGCCGACGTTGCCAAGCTCTCCTATCTGTCGGATCTGACGACCTCATACATCAACGCTCGCTACTATCAGGAGCGCATCGCCATCGCCAAGAAGAACCTGGCATCGCGTCGCGAAACCCTGGAACTCACCAAGCTGCAGCTCGAAGCCGGTGCGGCCTCGCGCCTCGACGTGGTGCAGTCAGAAGGCCTGGTCAACTCCACGCTCGCTGATCTGCCCGGCCTTGAAACCAACTTCCGCCAGTCGGCTCACCGCATCGCAACACTGCTCGGCAAGCCCGCCTCCGCGCTGGTATCCGAAATGCAGAAGGGCGCTCCCCAGCCGATCGCACGTCGCAGCGTCAATGCCGGCGTTCCGGCCGACCTGATCCGCAACCGTCCTGACATCCGCAAGGCGGAACGGGCTCTCGCAACGGCTACCGCTGAAATCGGCGTCGCCGAGGCGCAGCTCTACCCGACAATCACGCTCGGCGGCTCGATTACGCCGTCTTATATCTCGACCAAGGCGCTGAAGGGTTCCCTTACCTCCTGGTCGTTCGGCCCGAGCCTGTCGTTGCCGATTCTCGACGGCGGCCGCCTGAAGGCCAATGTCGATATCGCAGAATCATCGGCTCGCGAAGCTTATCTCGCGTGGAAATCGACGGTGCTGAAGGCTGTCGAGGAAGTCGAGAACGCGCTGGCCGCCGTCAACCGCGACAGCCAGACAGTTGCGGCGCTGACTGCGACCGTTCGCTCCTACGAAGAAGCTCTCCAGCTTTCGACTGCCAGCTACCGCGACGGCGCATCCTCGCTGCTCGACGTTCTGGATGCCCAGCGCTCGGTATCGAGCGCTCAGGCAAGCCTTGCCCAGGCGGTGCAGCAGATGGCAGCCGACTACGTCGCGCTGAACGTCGCCATCGGCGGCGGCTATGCATTCGACAGCAAGAAGGCAAAGACCAACTAAGGTCAGCCTTCTGTAAAGCTTTGAACCCGGCATCTCCCAGAGTTGCCGGGTTTTTCATTTTCAGGATGTCGATGATTTCCGAGGCCCGCAGTCTGCCGGGAAGCCATCAGAAGGTGGCGGGCGTATTGATCCAGATAAGCACCGTCTCGCCATCGGACGTGTTGTGCCAGGAATGCGGCCTGCGGCTTTCGAAATAGAAGCTGTCGCCGGCATTGAGTTCGAAGAACCTGTCGCCGTCCAGAATGATCTCCAGACTGCCGGACAGCACATGCATGAATTCCTCGCCCTCGTGCTGATAGGCACCTTCGCTCGATGCGCCGGGAGCAAGCTGGAAGCGATTGCATTCCATCTGATTGCGCCCCTCCGCCAGCACCTGGATCGTCACGCCGGATGAGGTCGTCGGCCATGTCGGCCATTTGCCATCGCGGATGAGGGATTCCCCTCCATCCCCCTGCTCCTGCCCGCTGAGATTGGCAACCGTCGTCCCGAGATAGCTCGCCACCGTATGCAGCGCCGTAAACGACAGACCATAAGAGGTGCGCTCGAAGGTCGAAAGCTGAGAAACCGAAACGCCAGTCGCCTGCGCCACCGTCTCAAGCGTTTTCCCGGCATCCCGCCGAAGCCGCCGCACCTTCTGTCCGACGGCAATGTCGGAGTTTTCCGTATCGTCCTCATCGAGGATTTCAGCGACCTCGGCCACCACCGCCGGAGGAGCCTCTTCGCGAAGGCTTTCGCGGATCGCAGCCGGGTTGAGGCCTTTCTCACTGCGAAGCCACGCAATCGTCTTCAAACGCTCGACAACCGCAAGATCATAGAGCCGCTGACCAGAAGGCGTACGGATCGGCTGGATCAGGTCCTGCGTTTCCCAAAGCCTGAGCGTCGAAGCGGAAACCCCCGCCATTCGGGCGGCTTCGGCAATCTTGAAATGGACGTCATCCATATAGGCCGATCCCTGTCAGCACGTTGTCATTGCCATGCGTGATAAATGCGTCAAACCATATTGCAAGTCTACAGAAAAAATGTAGGAAATATGCAACCTCGCGATCGAAAATAAGCCGACGTCGAAGGTCAACTGCTACCAAAGGGAATCCGAGAATGAAAAACTCCGAAATCGCAGCTCGCAAGGACGCGGCCATTTCCCGTGGCGTCGGCATGACGACGCAGATCTATGCCGCCAAGGCGGAGAATGCGGAGATCTGGGACGTCGAAGGCAATCGCTACATCGACTTCGCAGGCGGGATCGCCGTTCTCAACACGGGCCATCGCCATCCCAAGGTCATCGAGGCCGTAAAGAAGCAGCTTGATGCCTTCACCCACACCTGCCACCAAGTCATGCCATACGAGAACTACGTCGCTCTGGCCGAGCGCCTGAACAAGCTCGTTCCGATTTCCGGCCCGAAGAAGACCATCTTCACCACCACCGGTGCCGAAGCCGTCGAAAACGCCGTCAAGATCGCCCGCGCCGCAACCGGCCGCAACGCCGTCATCGCCTTTACCGGCGCCTTCCACGGCCGTACCTTCATGGGCATGACCCTGACCGGCAAGGTCGTTCCTTACAAAGTCGGCTTCGGCCAGATGATGGGCGACGTCTTCCACGTTCCCTTTCCGATCGAGATGCACGGCATCAGCGTCGAGGAATCGCTCGATGTTCTCGACAAGCTATTCAAGGCCGACGTCGACCCGAAGCGCGTCGCAGCCATCATTCTCGAGCCGATCCAGGGCGAAGGCGGCTTCTATGACGTTCCGCGCGCTCTGATGAAGGCCGTTCGCCAGATCTGCGACGAACACGGCATGCTGATGATCGCGGACGAAGTGCAGACCGGCTTTGCCCGTACCGGCAAGCTGTTCGCGATGGAACACCACGACGTATCGCCGGATCTCGTCACCATGGCCAAGAGCCTTGCCGGCGGCTTCCCGCTTTCGGCCGTCACCGGCCGCGCCGAGCTGATGGACGTTCCCGGCCCCGGCGGCCTCGGCGGCACCTATGCCGGCAACCCGCTGGCGATTGCCGCCTCGCATGCCGTTCTTGACGTCATCGAGGAAGAAAAGCTTTGCGACCGCGCCAACCAGCTCGGTAGCCGCCTGAAGCAGCGCCTCGAAGGCCTGCGCGCCGACATTCCGCAGATTTCCGACATCCGCGGCCCCGGGTTCATGGTTGCCGTCGAATTCGGCCATCCCGGCTCGATCAAGCCGGATGCGGACTTCACCAATGCCGTTCGCCTGAAGGCATTGGAAAAGGGTCTGGTTCTCCTGACCTGCGGCGTCTACGGTAACGTCATCCGCTTCCTGTCGCCGATCACCATCCAGGACGAAGTCTTCAACGAAGCTCTCGATATCATCGAAACCTCTCTCCGCGAATGCGCAGCAAAGGCCAAGTAATGACCGTATCGACCCTTCTCACATCGAAGCTGAAGGACGCGTCGCTCGTCACCGACAAGACGCTCGTCGGCACCGAATGGGTGTCTGCAAGCGAAAGCGGCAAGACCTTCGAAGTCACCAATCCCTCGACGGGCGACGTGATCGCCACCTTGCCGGATCTCGGCAAGTTGGAAGTCGCCCACGCCATCGACGCGGCCTACATCGCGCAGAAGGCATGGGCGAAGAAGACCGGCAAGGAGCGCGCCACGGTCCTCCGCAAGCTCTTCGACCTGATGGTTGCCAATGCCGACGACCTCGCCACCATCCTGACCATGGAGATGGGCAAGCCGTGGCCGGAAGCCCGCGGCGAAATCCTCTATGGTGCGTCCTATGTCGAATGGTTCGGCGAGGAAGCCAAGCGCGTCTATGGCGACACGATCCCCGGCCATCAGGCCGACAAGCGGATCATCGTGGTCAAGCAGCCGGTCGGTGTCGTCGGCGCGATCACCCCGTGGAACTTCCCGAACGCCATGCTTGCCCGCAAGATGGCTCCGGCTCTCGCTGTCGGCTGCGCCATGGTATCGAAGCCGGCGGCCCAGACGCCGCTCTCGGCTCTCGCTCTCGCCATCCTTGCCGAGCGCGCAGGCGTACCGGCCGGCGTGTTTTCGGTGCTGACCTCCACGGACGCGGCCATGGTCGGCCAGGAACTCTGCGCAAACGACAAGGTGCGCAAGCTCACCTTCACCGGCTCGACCAATGTCGGCAAGATCCTGATGCGTCAGGGTGCGGACCAGATCCTCAAGCTCGGCCTCGAACTCGGCGGCAATGCTCCGTTCATCGTCTTCGACGACGCCGATCTCGATGCGGCCGTCGAAGGCGCGATGATCTCCAAGTACCGCAACGCCGGCCAGACCTGCGTCTGCGCCAACCGCCTCTACGTTCAGGCCAACGTCTATGACGCTTTCGCCAAGAAGCTTGCGGAACGCGTCGGCAAGATGAAGGTCGGCGACGGCTTTGCCGAAGGCGTCACCACCGGCCCGCTCATCGACAAGAACGCCCTGAAGAAGGTTGAGGAACACGTCGCCGACGCCGTTTCCAAGGGTGCCAAGGTCGAACTCGGCGGCAAGCCGGCTCCCCAAGGTGGCCTGTTCTTCGAACCGACCATCCTGACCGGCGTTACCCCGGACATGCGGGTCTCCACCGAGGAAACCTTCGGCCCGGTCGCACCGCTCTTCAAGTTCGAAACCGAAGAGCAGGTCATCGAACTCGCCAACAACACCGAGTTCGGTCTTGCCTCCTACTTCTACTCGAAGGACGTGGCGAAGATCTTCCGTGTCGCCGAAGCGCTGGAATACGGCATGGTCGGCATCAACACTGGCCTGATTTCCACCGAAACCGCACCCTTCGGCGGCATCAAGCAGTCCGGCCTCGGCCGTGAAGGCTCCAAGTACGGCATCGATGACTATACCGAGATCAAGTACATGTGCCTCGGCGGCATCGAATAAGCATCAGGCTCCGCCCTGAAACGGAAATCCCCGGCTTCGACCGGGGATTTTTTTGCATTCTCGCATAAGAATAGCCCGGCACCATCGGCGCCGGGCTTTTCCATATCGGGATGGAACGGAAGATCAGTTCTTCGCGCGTTCAACGTAGGAGTTGTCTTCGGTCGCGATGACGACGCGGGTGCCGGCGTCGATATGCGGCGGCACCAGCGTGCGGATGCCGTTCGAAAGGATTGCCGGCTTGTAGGAGGACGAAGCGGTCTGGCCCTTGACGACCGGTTCGGTCTCGACGATTTCGAGCGTGACGTGGCGCGGCAGTTCGACCGAAAGCGGAACGCCTTCATGGATCGACAGGACGCAGGTCATGCCTTCCTGCAGGTAGGCCTTCATGTCGCCCATGGTGTCGACATCGACCACGACCTGGTCATAGCTTTCCGGGTTCATGAAGTGGAAGCCTTCGCCGTCCTCGTAGAGGAACTGGAAGTTCAGGTCTTCCACGAAAGCGCGCTCGACCTGCTCGGTCGTGCGCCAGCGTTCGGAAACCTTCACGCCATCGACGATGCGGCGCATGTCGACCTGGGTAACCGGCGTGCCCTTGCCCGGATGGAAGTTCTGGGCGGTGAGCACGACATAGAGCTTGCCGTCGACTTCGAGGACATTGCCCTTGCGGACGGAAGAAGCGATGATCTTGACCATGGGAATTCCTTGTATCTGCCTGTGAGCCATCGTAAAGGACGACCCGCCGTCCGTATGACGTCATCAAATTTCTTGGGCGCAACTAACCTAAAATCGGCGAAATAGCCAGCCCGTGTTGCAACAAGGACAGAGAAAGCCTGAATGACCGATCGCAGACCCGCCTCTCCCTCCTGGTGGATGCCTTCGATCCATGCGGATCGCAGGCCATTCCTGCTCGGGCGGAACGCGATCCAGACGGCGTTGCGCGGTTATTTCGCCACTCGCGATTTCATCGAGGTCGACACCGCCACGCTGCAGGTTTCCCCCGGTAACGAGGCTCACCTCCACGCGTTTTCGACCGAGGCAATCGGCAATGACGGCGAGGCGGCACCGCTCTATCTGCACACCTCGCCCGAATTCGCCTGCAAGAAGCTGCTGGCCGCGGGCGAGCCGCGGATCGCCTGCTTTGCCCATGTCTATCGCAATCGCGAACGCGGGCCGCTGCATCATCCCGAGTTCACCATGCTGGAATGGTACCGGGTCGGCGAGAGCTATGAACGGCTGATGGCTGATTGTGCCGAAATCCTCCAACTCGCGGCCGACACTACGAAAACCAGCCGCTTCACCTTCCGCAACGGCGAATGCGATCCCTTTGCCGAGCCGGAAAGGCTATCGGTCGCAGAAGCCTTTGAACGTTACGCCGGGATCGATCTCCTCTCCTCGGTGGAACCGGGTGGCGCAACCGATCGCGACCGCCTTGCCGCCGAGCTTAAGCAGGCCGGCATCCGCATCGCCGCCGACGACACCTGGGCCGACCTCTTCAGCCGCGTCATCGTGGAGAAGGTGGAGCCGCATCTCGGCTTCGGCCGCGCCACCATTCTCGATGAATATCCGATTGCCGAAGCGGCCCTTGCACGCCCGTCCGCCCGCGACCCGCGCGTTGCCGAGCGCTTCGAGCTCTATGCCTGCGGTGTAGAACTCGCCAACGCCTTCGGGGAACTCACGGATGCAGCCGAACAGCGCCGCCGCTTTCAGGCGGAGATGGCGGAAAAGCAGCGCATCTACGGCGAGACCTATCCGATGGACGAGGATTTTCTCGATGCGCTGGCGGTAATGCCGGAAGCCTCCGGCATCGCACTCGGTTTCGACCGTCTCGTGATGCTGGCAACCGGCGCGCTGAGGATCGATCAGGTCATGTGGGCTCCCGTCGCGGAGGTTACCCGTTGAGCGCAAACACCCTGCGCACCATCGACGATCTCGTCGCCTCGGGACTGTTGTCGACCTCCGACACCGCCGGCATCCGGCAGGTCGCGGAACGCTACGCCGTCGCGCTCACACCGACGGTCGCCGGGCTGATCGACCGAACGGATCCGACAGACCCGATAGCCGCCCAGTTCGTGCCAACGCCCGCCGAACTGGTGGAAGCCGAAGGCGAACGGGACGACCCGATCGGCGACCACGCCTACACCCCTGTCGAGGGCATCGTTCACCGCTATCCCGACCGGGTTCTCCTGAAGGCCGTGCATGTCTGCCCGGTCTACTGTCGTTTCTGTTTCCGCCGCGAAATGGTGGGACCACAGGGGGACGGCAACCTGAGTTCGGAGAAGCTCGCAACCGCACTCGACTACATCCGCAGCCATGACGCGATCTGGGAAGTGATCCTGACCGGTGGCGACCCTCTGGTCATGTCGCCCCGCCGGCTCCGCGCCATCATGGTCGAGCTTGCCTCGATGACCCATGTGAAGATCGTCCGCATTCACAGCCGCGTACCCGTCGTCGATCCCAACAGCATCACCGCCGAGATGATCGACGCGCTGAAAGCCGGAGGGAAGACGGTCTATCTGGCGCTCCATGCCAATCATCCGCGCGAGATGACAAAGGCAGCGCGGGATGCCTGCGGCCGGCTTGTCGATGCGGGGATCATGATGGTCAGCCAGTCCGTGCTGCTGCGCGGCATCAACGACGATGCCGCAATTCTTGCGGACCTGATGCGTGCTTTCGTCGAGGCTCGGGTAAAGCCCTATTACCTGCACCATCCCGACATGGCGCCCGGAACAGGACACTTCCGTCTCACCATCGCCGAGGGGCAGGCCATCATGCGTGAGCTTCGCGCCCGGGTCTCCGGTCTCTGCATTCCGGCCTATATTCTCGACCTGCCGGGTGGTTACGGCAAGGTCGCAGTCGGCGAAGGCGCCATCCACGAAACGGATGAAAACACGTACGAAATACTGGACCGAAACGGGACAAGCCACCGCTACCCGGGAACGACAATCACGGAATCGTGAAGACAAACATCCCGCCCACAAAGGCGTTTCCCGCGTATCCCGCACGATCCGCGCAAATTGACGGGAAGCAATCACCTTTGTTTAACTACGCGACTTAGCGGAATCTTATGCCTTCCCGCAGTAGAAATCTCTCCGAAATGGAAATTCATCTACATGAAGGGGAGAAACATGAACGAAACAATTCGTTCTCTGCTGGCCAAGGTTGGTGGACTATCAACATCCGTCGAGGCGATTTCCGATGAGGCCGATCTTTACGCGGCCGGTCTTTCTTCTTTCGCCTCCGTGCAGCTGATGCTCGGCCTTGAAGAGGCCTTCGATCTGGAATTCCCGGACCATCTGCTCAACCGCAAATCCTTCGCCAGCATCGCCGCTATCGAGACCACTCTCTCGACGATCCTGGAAGACAGAAAGGTCGCATAATGGACCTCTCGGCAAGATCTATCGACAAGAGCCTTAAAAGCAGGGTGACACGCGTGGCCGCGGTAGCGGCGGCCTATGCGGATGAAGTCGACAAGGCGGGTCGCTTCCCGCGCGAGGCGATCGACGCCATGAAGGCCGAACGGCTGATGGGCATCATGATCCCGGTCGAATTCGGTGGCGAGGGGCTGTCCCACGCCGAGATCGCCGAGACCTGCACCCTGCTGGCGCAGTCCTGCGCATCGAGCGCGATGATCTTCGCCATGCACCAGATCAAGACATCGAGCCTCGTCTCCCACGGGGGAGAGGCGGAATGGCACCGTGCCTTCATGCGCCGCGTCGTCGCCGAACAGCTTCTGCTCGGCTCCGCGACCACGGAAGCCGGCATCGGCGGCAACATGCGCAACAGCATCTGCGCCATCGAGGTCAAGGACGGCGTCTGCCGCCTGGAGAAGGACGCGACCGTCATCTCCTACGGTGCCGATTCCGACGCGATCCTCATTACCTCCCGCAGCCACAAGGATGCGGCGTCCACCGATCAGGTGATGACCGTCTTCACAAGGGACCAGTACACGCTCGAGCACACCCAGACCTGGGATACGCTCGGCATGCGCGGCACCTGCTCCGATGGCTTCATCTTCCGCGGGGAGGCTCCGGCCGAACAGATCCTGCCGCTGCCTTTCGCTGAAATCGCCGCGCAGTCGATGCTGGCGAACGCCCATCTTCTGTGGAGCGCGCTGTGGTACGGCATCGCCGTCGACGCTTTCGCTCGCGCCCAGAACTTCGTGCGCGCCGCCGCCCGCAAGGCGCCGGGGACACAGCCTCCCGGCCTCGTGCAGCTTGCGGAAATGTCGAGCCAGTTGCAGGTGATCCGCGCCAACATCGTGACCGGCCTTGAAACCTTCGAGAGCGCACGCAAGGATTCCGACCGGCTGTCCTCGATGGGCTTCGCCGTTGCGATGAACAACGTCAAGATCGCCTCTTCCGAGATGATCCTGCCGGTCATCAACCAGGCCATGCGCATCTGCGGCATCATGGGCTACAAGAACGGTACGCCCTATAGTCTCGGTCGCCATCTGCGCGACGCTCACTCGGCGGAACTGATGATCTCCAACGATCGCATTCTCGCCAACACCTCCACCATGCTGCTCGTTCACAAGCAGGAAACCGGATTGCTGGGGTAAGAACCATGGATATGCAGGTAAGCTTTCTCGACCGCCTCTTCGAAAGCGGTCTCCTGATCGAAACCGGCGTCGAAGGCCTCTATGGCCGTAGCGGCCGCTTCGAGGAAGTCATCGCCGCGTTCGAACGCCTTATCGACCGCTACGGCGCCGCAGACGGCGCGGAAGCGATCCGCTTTCCGCCCGGCATGAACCGCGCCTATTTCGAAAAAAGCGGCTACATGAAGAGCTTCCCGCAGCTTGCGGGCACGGTCCACAGCTTCTGCGGCTGCGAACTGGATCACGTCAGCCTCCTGAAATGCATGGATGAGGGCAACGACTGGACGGCCGAGCAGAAGGCGACCGACATCGTACTGACGCCCGCGGCCTGCTATCCGCTCTATCCGACCGTCGCCAAGCGCGGCAACCTGCCGGAAGCCGGCGGTCTCTACGACCTGCAGTCCTATTGCTTCCGCCATGAGCCGTCGAACGATCCGGCCCGCCAGCAACTCTTCCGCATGCGCGAATATGTCCGCATGGGCACACAGGCCGACGTCACCGAATTCCGCCAGATCTGGATGGACCGCGGCGTCAAGATGATGGCCGAGGTCGAACTCCCGGTCGAAATCGACGTGGCGAACGATCCCTTCTTCGGCCGCGCCGGCAAGATGCTTGCCAACAACCAGCGCGACCAGAACCTGAAGTTCGAACTGCTGATCCCGATCACTTCGGTTGCCAAGCCCACGGCTTGCATGAGCTTCAACTACCATCAGGATGCCTTTGGCACGAAATGGGGCCTCAATCTTGCGGACGGAGCCGTCGCGCACACGGCCTGCGTCGGATTTGGCCTCGAGCGCATCGCGCTTGCGCTCTTCCATCACCATGGCCTCGACACCGAGGCATGGCCGGCATCGGTCCGCGCAGCACTCTGGGGCTGAGCCGACAGATGAACGCAGTTTTTCCCGGCATCGAGCCGGCCACATACGTAGCCCATGCCCTGCATGCGAGCGACCGGATGTGGCCGGAAACCAACTGCTATGTCGACCTCTGGATCGAGGTGCTGGCAAGTCATCACGTCGCGCCTGAAGCCATGCTGGGCTTCACCCTGACGCAGGATTTCGAGGGCGACCAGTTCACCTTCTTCAAGGTGCCGCTGGAAGACCTCGAGGAACTCTATGGCATCCGCGTCACGGAACTGGCGATCTTCGACAGCGTTGAGGCCCATGTCATGGAACAGATCCGGCGCGGCCGCATCTGCCTCGTCGAGATGGACAGCTTCTACATGCCCGACACCCGTGGTGTCGGCTACCGGCAGGACCATGGCAAGACGACGGTCGCGATCAACCGGCTCGACATGGCCGGCCGCTCCATGGACTATTTCCACAATGGCGGTTTCTTCCATGTCGACGGCGAGGACTTCGACGGCCTTTTCCAGCTGAACGCCCCGGAAGGCGCCCTGCCCTTCCTGCCTTACACGGAATTTGCCAAGTTTCCCGCAAAACCGGTTCCCCGCGAACACAAGCGTACGGTCGCCGCGAAACTGCTCCGCCGTCACTACGACCGCCGGCCTCACGCCAACCCGATTGCGGCCTTTGCTGCCGTCTTCCCGGCGCAGGTCGAGGCGATCGCGGAACGTCCGTTCGGCTATTTCCACAAATACGCCTTCAACACGCTCCGCCAGTTCGGCGCCAATTTCGAACTTCTGGCAAGCCATCTCACCTGGCTTTCCGGCGAAAGCTACGTTCCGGTCGTCGAGCAGGCGCTGAAGATTTCGGAAGTGGCGAAATCGGTGCAGTTCCAACTTGCCCGCGCCGTGACCCGCAAGAAGTTCGATCCTCTCGCTTCGGCTCTCGACCCGGCTGCTGAAGCCTGGGACAGGCTGATGGGCGAGCTTGGCAAGACGCTTTCCTGAGGACAAGATCCGGCCTGAAAGAGCATTTCGATCCGATGGAATAAGATCGGCGCTCCAAGCGTTTTATTTTTGAAGCATAATCTTCTCGATCCTCGTTTCACGAGGGTCGAATTATGCTCTAAGAGCAGGATCTGGCAGCAATTTCGTGGGGCGCGCTGACACATGACCGGCATGACGACCTATCTCGACGCTGACGAGCGGCCGCTCGAAAGCGGCTGGACCATGCTCGTCACCGAAGCAGGCCGCTATGCCACCGCGCGCGACGTACATCGTCCGGCGGCCCGCATCCCTACGCCAGTTCCCGGAACCGTCGCTTCAGCCCTTGCTGGTGCCGGTCTCTTCGATCCCGGGAAACCCCAGTCCCTGCATGACAAGGACGCCTGGTATTTCCGTTCGCTGGAAGGCGAGGAGCCGGGACCGGCCATCCTGCGGTTCGCCGGCCTTGCCACCATCGCCGAGATCTATCTGAACGGCGAGCTCAGGCTCTCCTCCGCAAGCATGTATCAGGCGCACGACCTCGAACTTGTCCTGACAGGCAGGGACGAAATCGCCATATGCTTCCGCGCGCTGGAAGATGAACTCGCCAAGCGCGGCCCCCGAGCCCGCTGGCGTCCCGGCCTGATGGACAATCAGGGGCTCCGGCTTGTCCGGACCACAGCGCTTGGCCGCATGCCCGGCTGGTGCCCGGAAATTCACCCTGTCGGTCCTTTCCGCCCGATCAGCCTGATCAGGACGGAAGGTAGCGGCGTCAAGGATCTCTCGATCAGCAGCAACCTTGCGGAAGACGGAACGGGAAGCCTCTCGGTTTCGCTGACCCTGCCGGAAGACGCCAGAGACCTTCGCCTCGGCTGTGGTGACCGGGAGACGGCATTCACCCTCACCGCTGACGGGCGCTGGCAGGCCCAGCTTTCCCTACCCGACGTGCAGCCCTGGTGGCCGCGCACCCACGGCGAACCGAAGCTGCATGACATAACCCTCGGCATCGACGGCAAGCGCCATTCGCTCGGCCTCACCGGCTTCAGGCGGATCGAGATAGACCGTGGAACCGATGGACAGGACTTCGCTCTTTTCGTCAACGGCACGCGTATCTTCTGCCGGGGCGCTGTCTGGACCAACGCCGATATCCTTCGTCTGCCCGGCGCGGCAGAGGATTACGCTCCCTGGCTTGCAAAGGCGGCCGAGGCGAACATGAACATGATCCGCATCGGCGGCACCATGAGCTATGAGAGCGCCGATTTCTTCCGCCTGTGCGACCGGCTCGGCATCTTGGTCTGGCAGGACCTGATGTTCGCGAACTTCGACTATCCCGTTGCCGACGAAGCTTTCCTCGCTTCGATCGACACGGAAATCCGGCAATCGCTGTCGGCAACACAGGCGTCGCCATCGCTTGCCATCGTCTGCGGCGGCAGCGAGGTCTACCAGCAGGCCGCCATGCTGGGCCTGCCGGAACGGATCTGGAAAACGCCGTTCTTCACGGAGGTCCTTCCCGGCATCGTTTCCGATGCACGGCCCGATGTGCCCTATGTCGAGAACTCGCCTTCCGGCGGGGCCATGCCCTTTTCGCCGAATTCCGGCGTCACCCATTATTACGGCGTCGGCGCTTATTGCCGCCCGCTGGAGGACGCCCGCCGCGCCGAAGTGCGTTTCGCCGCCGAGAGCCTTGCCTTCGCAAATGTGCCTGAACAGGAAACGCTCGACCGGCATCTTCCGGTCGCACCCGTTCACGACCCCCGCTGGAAGGCGCGGGTGCCACGTGACCGTGGGGCATCCTGGGATTTCGAGGATGTCCGTGACCACTATCTCCTCGATCTCTATGGCTTCGACCCCACCCGCCTGCGCCGCGAGGATGCCGGGCGCTATCTCGATTTCTCCCGCGCCGTCGTCGCGGAGGTCGTGACCGAGACCTATGCCGAATGGCGCAGGCCGAAATCGACCTGTAACGGTGCGCTCGTCTGGACCCTGCAGGATCTACAGCCCGGTCCCGGCTGGGGCATCATCGATTCAACCGGAAAGCCCAAGTCGGTATGGCATGCACTGAAGCGTGCCTTCCGCCCATTGCAGGTCGCGTTGACCGATGAAGGCACCAACGGCCTTGACGTTCACCTGCTCAACGACACCGCAACCGCAAGGGAAGTCGTCGTCGAAGTCGCCTGCCTTCGGGAAGGCGTGCAGCCCGTCGTCAGCGGCAAGCGAGAGATGGTGCTTGCACCACACACCGGCGAAACGATCGCCTGCACCGATCTGTTCGGTGCGTTTTTCGATACCACCTATGCCTTCCGTTTCGGTCCGCCATCCCATGACGTGACCGTGGCCCGCCTTATCGAAGGCGAAACGGGTGCCGTGCTTGCCGAAGCCTTTCATTTCCCGCAGGGCCGCAAGACCGCCCTTCACCCGGCAGAACTGGCGCTCGCCCTGCACGAGACCAAGGAAGGCTGGATGCTGGACCTGTCCACGACCACCTTCGCCCAGTCTGTTCACATCGCCATGGAGACCCATGAAACGGAGGAAAACTGGTTCCATCTTGCGCCGGGCGCCAGCCGACGCATCCGCCTTCGCTCGACGGGCGCGGCCGGGGAAAGCAAGCCGGCGGGAACCGTCTCCCACCTCGGCTCGCAACGCCGTTTCAGTTTTTGAGAAACGCCATGTCCTGTACCGCGCGAAGATAGGCTTCGCGCGCGGCAACCGGCGTGAGATTGTGATCCGCATCCGGCAGGATCGTCATCCGCACATTGGAATAACGGGAAAGACCGCGCCCGCCCTCGCCGAAATGCTCGGCGAGATGCACAAGGCCGACATCGTCTTCGCTATAGATCAAGCCGATCGCTGCATCGCGATCCTGCAACGCCTGGAACTCGCCGACAATCTGGGAATGCAGCGAACCGCTGCCTGAAAAGCGGTTGAGAACCGGCAGCAGGAAACGCTTCAATCGGCGCAGCAGGGCTCGAACCATATTCGTCGCAGCTCCCACGACATCGACTTCCCCCCTTAGCAGACGGTGGAACGTCTCGAGCTTCAGCATTCGGGTACGATATTCGTGAAGCTGGCGCGGGGCGGAGTGGATGACCACATCGACATCGAGAGCCGGGTCCCACTGAAAGGCATACGGGTTGGCGATCACCGCCCCCTTGAGGCGCGGGTCGGCCACGACGCTGCGAAATCCGAGATAGCTGCCGCTGCAACGACCACAAATGACGGCCGGCAGCAACTCACTCGTTTCGAGGAAATCGAGAGCGGCCGCGACATCGTCGATCTGCGAGGGATTGTAGAGGATCTGCTCCGGGCCACCCGGCACCGGCGGGCTGTCGCCGACATTGGCGGCATCGAAGCGCAGGGACGCGATCCCCTCGCCCGCAAGCCGCCTCGCCATCTCGACGCCGGATCGTCCCCAGCCGGCATGTCGGTCATAAGCCGTTCCGAGAATGATCGTCGTCGCCCCCTTCCGCTCATCGAGCGGCTGACAGAGGACGCCGTAGAGCCGGCCGTCGTCACCGAAGGTGACCGGCAGTTCCCGAAAATCAGGACCACGCAACTCGCCCGGCACGCCGACTGTCGATGACACACGGTCTTTGCTGGCAGGCTGAAGAACCGGCAAACCGGAAACCCACGACACCAGCTTCTCGCCAACGCTTTCCGGCATCACCGAGATCAGCGGGTTGGAAACAAACGCATCATAGCCGGCATAATTGATCTCGAGAACATCGGTGCCATCACGCCGGAGCGTCTCGGCAAGCTCCCTGTCTCCCGGCCGGTCCGGGCGGAATGCAACAAAGGCTTTACGGACGGCGGCGCCCGACACCGAGACCTTGCGGATATCAGCCGCAATTGCCTCCGGCATGCGCAGCCCGGCTATCGAGACCTGATCGCGAATGCGGTCCTTTTCCGGTATGCCGAGCCCCTCGTCCACCATGCGCGACCAGATCTGCAATTCCCTGAGATAGGCGCGGCCCGAGGTCACCGGAGCAAGGCAGGCAATGCCTGCGACGTCATCCAGCCGTTCCAGCACCCGCAGGGCAAGCATGGAGCCAAGCCCCTGGCTCACGACGGCAATGGTTTTACAGCCGGAAAGGGTCCGCAACTGCGCCGCAGCTTCGACGATATCGTTTTCCCAGAGAGCGAGCCCGGCAGCCGCCCCATCGGCAGTGTCCAACGCGTCACCGGTTCCTGAATAGTCGAAGCGCAGGCTGGCGACGCCGTTCGCGGAAAGCGCATCGGCAAGCACCCGCCAGAACTTGTGAACGCAAAGCTCTTCCAGCCCCCACGGGCTGACGAAAAGCACTGCGAGATCACGCACGGGGGCGGCTGACGGCATGAAAAGGCCGACCTTGCCGGAAAACGTGAACGGCCGCGCCGCCGACACTGCCGGCTTCAAGGCAGGTCCGGAGTTTTCCGATGGTAACTTCGACAAGGCATTCATGGCTCCCCCTTCACCGCGCGCAACCCCGCGTCAGTTACTCCCCTCGAAGACCCGCGGCTTGGCGACAAGAAAACCGAGCAGCCTGTTGACCAACGATGCCGCCGGTCCCGGCAGGCGCACCACAATGGTTTCAATCGCCGCGAGATCTTCCGCCGGAATGGCGCCGAACAGTCTGAGAGCGGCGATATAGGCAAGCGCGCCGCAGCCGATCGACAGCACGAGGCCCGCCAGCCCCGGGACGACGTGAAGCACACCATACGCAGCCCCTGCACAAAGGGTCGCGGCAATCGTCACCTTGACGAGAGTGACATACATGCCGCGCAACGACCCCACGAATTCCAGCTGCCGCAGCGTCAGGATCGCCATGACCAGGAAGACCACGAAACGGATGGATGCGGCACCCTCGCCAGCGAATTCGGGCACCACCAGCAAGGCCCCGCCGACCATGATGACGGCACCGACGAAGCAGATGATGAGCCGCGCGCGCACCCGATCGAGCGACAGCAGATATTGCGAGCAGACGAGCCCGAAGACATAGATCGGCGTCACCAGCGCGAGGATGGTGAGCATCGGGCCGCTTTCCGAAAAGGCTTCGCCGAACACGGTCGTCACCAGACGCGGCGCGATAACGGCAAGCCCGAAACTCATCGGCAGGGTGATGTAGGACAGGCTGCGGACGACGCTTTCGAAAACCTCGACCGGCAGGCGGCCATGCCCGTTGGCGTGGATCTTCTCCGAATAATAGGGGACGAGGCTGCCGGTCAGCTGGACGGGCAATTGCAGGGCGAGGTTCGCCAGCGACAGCGCCGCCGCATAGTAACCCACCATCTCGACGCCATGGGAGCGTTCGAGGAAGTAGATTTCGACACGAGTCAGAAAGATCGACTCGATGATGTACTGCACCGACAGCATGGCCGACGATGTCACCAGATAGCGCGGTGCGACGCCGCAGAGATCCGCCGGACTACGGAGCAAGCCGAGAGAATAGAAGAACTGGACGATGAAGCCGAGGATATAGCCGCAGAGCGCTCCGGGTATGCCGAAGAAGATCGCGCCAAGCAGAACGCCCGCAAACTGCAATGTGCCTGCCACCACCGATATGCGGAAGAAGGCAGCAACATTCTGCTCTCCCAGCATTACGTTCTTGGTGAAGGAACCGATCGACTGCACGAACAGCAGGACGCCGGTGAAGATCAGAACGACGGGCGTATTCGTGGCCCAGTGTTCGTGTTCCGCGAGCCAGTAGATGCCGCCGTAGAGGAGGGTGATGGCAATGGTCGCAAGGACGACCGGGCGAAGCAGATAGACCGCAAAACCACGCCGGGCGTCGTCACCATACCCTTGCGCGCGAAGCTGGGGCAGCAACCGGAGAAGGGTAATGCCGGTACCGAGTTCGGCGATCAGCGCCGCCGTGGCGGCAAGCCAGAGCGAGAATGCGATGATGCCGTTGGCTTCCGGTCCAAGAAGACGGGCGGTGATGATGGAGCAGGCAAAACCGATCATCAGCAGGGACATGCCTGCGGCAGCATTCAGAGCCGAGTTTGCGACGATCCGCTTTACCATCTTGCCTCTAATCCAAGCCCTGCTTCATGCGGGCGCGCATATCCAGCGCTTTTATGGGGAAATCATTGAAGAATGTTATGCTGCGCCGCCGCGCGGGCGAATGAGTTCCAAATGTGGTTAACCTGATCTGTCTGCCGGGAAGATCACCTGCACGGCTTCTTCCCAGGTTCTGATCCCGGATACGTCGATCCTGCTGCGATCAAGAAGCTGGGCCTTGGCGAAAGTCTCCCGAATGGATGCCGGATCCGCGGGATCGTAGGCACAGACATGCTCCCGTCCCCCTGCCGCGAACGCCGGTGCAACGATCGGCAGCCTCGAATAGCTGTACTGGATCATCTTCAGGCTCGACTGGCTGAGATAATCGGCACCGTCGCTCAGGCGATAAGGCGCAAGGCCGATGTCGGCGAACTTGATGAAGGGCACAATCGCCTCGAACGGGACTTCACCATGAACGACGATGTTGTCCCGCGGCTTCGCCGGGAGCGCCTTCTTGCCGAAGAGATGAAACGTCCAGTCCGGATTGGCTGCCGAAAGCGTGTCGATCACGTTGGCATCGAACAGCATGTCGCCGACGCTGACGGCATTGAGCGGCTTTGCATAGGGGCTTGCAGTTGCCTGATCGAAGACCCCCTTGCTGATGCCGTGCGGCAGATAGAGAACCGGCGCATCGGCGGGGAAATCCGGCCGCATGGCCTCCGCCATGATGTGGACGAGGTCATAGAGACCGATACTCTCATTGAGCACCTCTTCGATCACCGGATGCACCCCGATGGTCTTCAGCCGATCGGCGGCGTGATAGACGATCTGCGCATCCGGCGCCTTGCGACGAATAAGCGGGGTGAGAAGTGACGCAGGCCCGCTTTCGATCAGCACATGAGTATAGCCCGGCAGGCGATCCCGCATGGCCTTCGGCAGCAGATCCGCATAACGCCGGAAGAAGAGCCCCGACAGGCGGTTGAGGAACGGCTTCTTCAGGTTCATCGGGTGGAAAGGCGCGAACCAGATGAATTCCTCGAACCCCGGCCCGATCTCCACCCAGCGATTGAGCACCCGGCTGCGGGCATAGGCATAACGCCCGTCCTTCAGCAAACGGCTGATCGGGCTGAGCCGGCAGGTGAGGAAATCGACGTGATCTCCCTGCGCCCGCAGGGCGTCAGCCATGAAGTGCAGGTCGACCTTGCGCGGTGCGGCAGCGAAATGCTGGCCGGTGACGATGAGCACACGGCGGGGCATGCGAGGCTCGGCCATCGGCTCAGGCACTCGCCCGGACGGGACGTCCGCGAAGCGCATCCTCGTAAATTGCGGCATAACGATCCGCAACGCTCTCCCATGCATGGATTGCAGCCGCATCGATCATGGCGTTGCGAACGGTTTCCGGATCGGACGACAGGTGCTGGTAAGCCTTGCGGACAGCCGCCGCCGCCTCTTCCGGCCGTGCGAAATCGGCAAGGAAGATGCCGCCATGCCGCTTGCCGAGCGCATGATAGGCGTCGTTGGTATGCAGGACCGGAACGAGACCGGCGCTCATCGCTTCGACGGCGACAAGGCCGAAGCCCTCATATTCCGATGCGGAAGCGAAGAGCGACGCACGGCCGATCAGCTTGCGAACCTCCGCATTCTCCAGACCCACATGCAGGGTGACCTGCCCTTCCAGCCCTCGCCGTGCGATTTCGTTGCGGATATCCGCCTCGCTATGGTCGGAAACCGAACCGACGACGTCGAGTGCCCAACCGGGCTCGATCTTGTTCAGCGCGTAGATCGTGTCGAACAGCCGGTCCAGCCTCTTGTTCACGGAGAAGCGCCCGATGGTGATGATGCGACGCCTCGGCACGGATGAGGAAAGGCGGGCGAATTTCTCGTTGTCGACACCGTTCTCGACAAGCACGGAACGCCGGTCGGCGATCTGCGCGAACAGGTCGAGATCCGACTGGCTGCAGCAGACCACGGAGCGATAGGCGGACGCCGAAAGCCGGGTCACCGTCTTGAACCAGATATTCTTGATCGCCGCATAGTTCTTGGTGTGGAAGAAGCCGCCATGGGTCGTCGCAACCATCGGCTTGCCATGGAACGGCCGCGTCCAGGCCAGTGCATCGAAGAAGAAGTCGATCGCATGCACATGTACGAGATCCGCATCGCCGATATGGCGGAATACCTGCGGAGCGACGGGATAACGGGAGCTTCCCTTCCACGGGATGCGCACCACCTCGACACCGTCGATCACGTCATGCGCCGGCAGCGTCGTGCCGGGATCGACAAAGAGACGGTCGAGCGTGACGACGCGAACACGAAAACCCCGTTTCAAGAGCAGCCGGCTGAGATTGGAAACGACATCTTCCAGCCCGCCGCGACTTGGCGGATACTGACGGACGACCTGCACGACGAGAGGAGAGCCTGACTTGCCGAGCGGAATCGATCCGGCTGTGGAAGAGCTGAACGCCATTTTTCACCTGCCTGGTTTGCGGCTCCGGAGAAGATCTGCAACTCCGGGAGAACACCTCACGATGACCTATTCTCAACGCCGCCAACTCTTAACATCAGGTGTTCTCGGCCTTCTCCGCGCCGCTTGCTTGCGAGCAGGGTTAATACTTGCAATAGCTTGTGTTCAGGCTTGGTTAAGTGTGGAGTGGAGAGGATTTATCCGAAATCGCGCTCGGCCGGAGACACGCTTGCGGCCAAAAGCGATGGAACCGGACACGGGCTTGGAAACAGGATCGACGCGGAAAACGCCTGGTGAGGCGAAAGTTCGCGATACGGTCCTTCTGACGGGAGAACGGGTATCGGCATCTTGCGACAGACAGGACTGTGGAAGCGGTGGCTGCTCCTCGTGGCCTGCGCAGTCGCGTTCTGTGCTCTGCTGGCCGCAATCCATGTCTTTCGCCAACAGGCAAGCTTTACCGCGACCACGGAACTGCTGGTGGACCCGGCCGACCTCGTAACGACGAGCACGGATGGTGGGACAGGAAGCGCCCGACCCGACCCGTCAAGTCTCGACAGTCAGGTCTATGTGATGCAATCGCGCCGGGTACTCGACGCCATCGCCACCGAACTCGATCTCGCAAGCGACCCGGCTTTCGGCTCTCAGCGCACCTCATCGAACCGGGCGGCTACCGCAGCGCAGAACGCCGTAGCTGAACGATTGCGATCACGCCTGACGATTACCCGGGCCGGGAAATCCAGCGTCTTCAGGATCACCGCCCAACATCCGGACGGAACGCGCGCGGCACAGATCGCCGACACCGCGGCAAACGTCTATCTCCGGCAATTGAGGGAAGCGCGCAATGAGGAGACGAAACGCACCGCCGATGCCCTCGCCGCAAAGGCGAACGAACTGGGAGAGAGCGTTCACAAGGCCGATCTCGCCTTGCAAACGTTCAGGGCGGAAAACGGCCTTGTCGGCGCTGAACAGCTGGGACAGTTGGCCGACCAGCAGCTAGCCAGCCTTAACCAGCAACTGCTAGACGCCAGAAACGCAGAGGAACAGCAGCGCACCATATACGAACAGGCGCGCAACCTGACGGTCGGTTCGCTGGAACAGGGAACCATTCCCGAGGTCCTGCAATCCGGCGCCATCGCGCGTTTGCGCGAACGTTTTGACGCCTTGCAAGAGAGGTATTCGGAACTTGCCATCCATCTCGGCCCGGATCATCCGCAGATGCGTGCGCTCGACACGCAGATGACCAGCGTGAAGCAGACGATGCGGACGGAGATCGACCGTCTCAGGCAATCGCTGCAATCCAGCTACCAGCGCGCGACCGCCAATACCCGCTCGCTTGCCGGCCAACTGGAGACGCTGACCAAAGCAAGCGTCGACAGTGCTGCCGTCCGAAGCAGGCTGCGCCAGCTCGAGACCGAGGCCGAAGCCGCGCGCACGCCCTACAGGGAAGCAATGGACCGGGTAGAGGAATACAGCCGGCAGCAATCCCTTGTGACGCTCAATTCACGCATCCTCACTGCCGCCGTGCCGGTTGAAACACAACCGCCCGTCAGGACATGGCCTCTTCTGGGGGCCGTCCTGCTTGGCGGCCTCGCCATCGGCAGTGGCCTCACCTTCCTGACCGGCTTGCCCGTCTCCAGACGGTTGACGGAACAGACCCTCGTGAAACAGACCGGCTTCCCGATCCTTGGCCGTGTCTCGTCCGCGGCACAGACAACGCGGAAATCCTCCGGCCTCGCACGGTTCCTGCGGATTGGCCGGTCGCCCCGCACGGCATCGCCCCGAGCCGCCAACGACGGCATTCGCAATGTGGCAGATCGGCTGCAGGCGGCGATGCCGACAGGACGCCGCGGCACGGTTCTGCTCATCGGCATCGGCGATCTCAACGAGCCACGCGCGGTGGCCGCAGACATAGTGCAGGAACTGATCGATGCCGGCCGCGATATTCTCTACGCCCCCGGCGCATTGAAGCCAAAGGTGACACGCCTCGGCACTGAACCCCGACAAGGGGTAATGGGCCTTGCCGACGCGGCAACGGAAGGATCGGCCCCGCTCGCTGACCTCCTGAAATACGAACATCTTCCCTCTGCGGCGAAAGTGACGGCTTTCGCCGGCATCGGCCGCACGTTCTCCCGCTATGACAGCATTTCTCACCCTTCGAATGCCGATATGGTGGTCATCAATGCCTGCGGAACACCGGCGGCGAAATGTCTTCCCCAACTCGTTCATGAAGCCGATACTATCGTGGTTCTGATGGAGATCGGCCGGACAAGCGGTTCCGACGTCGACGATCTCCTCGAAACACTGGGCTACAGCCGCGACATCGTACTCGGCATCGTTCTGGTGGAACCGACCTGAAAAGGCACCCAGCCGGCATCGCCCTTGCAAGCTGTCACGCGCTCATGTTTTCTGACCGCACGGCAATTGGCATCGAAAGTCCGGGACGCGAAGCAGCATGCGGGAAACAGACAACAATGTGCAGGATGTGGGCTTCATCCTGATCCCCGGCTTTGCCCTGATGTGCTACGCCTCCGCCGTCGAGCCGCTGCGGGCGGTCAACCTGCTTGCCGGGCGCGAACTCTATCGCGTCCACGTCTATTCGCCGTCGGGTGAACTTGTTCCCTCCTCTTCGGGCGCCGTCGTCCCGGCCGAACCGCTGGCGGCAGCGAAACGGGACCGTCTGCATTCGCTCTTCGTCATCGCCGGCGGCCA
The DNA here is from genome assembly GCA_003248775.1 of Shinella sp. Taxonomy (GTDB): domain Bacteria; phylum Pseudomonadota; class Alphaproteobacteria; order Rhizobiales; family Rhizobiaceae; genus Allorhizobium. The sequence goes on from QFQX01000015.1 coordinate 31,151, forward strand.
TCCCTCCGGCTGGCAATGGCCGGCCGTTCATGCCAGCCTGCGCGCCTTCGAGCGCGATGGCGTGACGATTGGCGGGATATCGGGCGGACCCTATCTGCTTGCCGCCGCCGGCCTCCTGACCGATCACCGCTTCACCATCCACTGGGAACACGCGCCGGCTCTCATCGAGGATTTTCCGGGGCTCAAGCCCGAGCAGGCGCGCTATATCTTCGACCGCAATCTCCTGACCTGCGGCGGCGGCGTGGCGCCTCTCGACATGATGCATGCGTTGATCTCCGCCCGCTTCGGCCCCGCCTTCGCCACCCGCGTCAGTGACTGGTACCTGCATACCCATGTCGCCTCATCCGCCGAACCTCAGCGGGCTTCACTCGCCGAACGTCATGGCCTGCATCATCCGGCGCTGCTCGCGGTGCTTGAGAAGATGGAAGCGACCATCGAGCATCCGCTCGACCGGGATGCCATGGCGCGGTTTGCCGGCATCACGCCCCGCCATCTCGACCGGTTGTTCGCCGAACATCTCGCCTCGACCTTCCTGCGGGAATACCGTCGCCTCAGGCTCGAGCACGCCCGCAAGCTGCTGCAGCAGAGCGCCCTTTCCGTGTCCGAGATCGCCTTCGCCTGCGGATTTGCCAGCCCCGCCCATTTCGCCCGCCGCTACCGGGAACTCTACGGCACCACGCCGAAAAAGGGCCGCAGCCTGTGAATTGACGACGGAACCTTCGCCACATTCAACATAAGTTTCATTGTAGGAAATTAAATTTCTCTTTGGTTGATTTGCCGTTTTTCCTTTGCTAGCCATTGTGCAGTTGCACACTGGCAAGGAGAAAAGCGATGTGCGGAATCGTCGGCCTGTTCCTAAAGGACAAGAGCCTTGAACCCCAACTTGGCGCCCTGCTCTCGGACATGTTGATCACCATGACCGACCGCGGACCGGATTCGGCGGGCATCGCGATCTATGGCGGTGCGCCCGCGGGCAAGGCCAAGATCACGGTACAATCCGCCGAGCCGGACCAGGAATTCTCCGGCCTGGAAGCAGACCTCACCAAGGTGGGAATTCCGGCAAGCGTGACACTGAAGAGCACCCATGCCGTCATCGAGATCGATGAAGGCAAGCTTGGCGAGATCCGCGCCGTGCTTGCCGAAATCCGTCCAGACATCCGGATCATGGGGTCGGGCGAAAGCGTCGAGATCTACAAGGAAACCGGCCTGCCGAAGGATGTGGTCTCCCGTTTCGACGTGCGCGCCATGGGCGGCACCCACGGCATCGGCCACACCCGCATGGCGACGGAAAGCGCGGTCACGACGCTCGGCGCGCACCCCTTCTCCACCGGCCCCGACCAGTGCCTCGTGCACAACGGCTCGCTTTCGAACCACAACAACCTGCGCCGCGAACTGAAGCGGGAAGGCATGAGCTTCGAGACCGACAATGACTCCGAGGTCGCAGCCGCCTATCTCACCGCGGAAATGGCCAAGGGCAAGGATCTCGGCAAGGCGCTCGAAAGCGCCCTCGACGATCTCGACGGCTTCTTCACCTTCGTCGTCGGCACGAAATCCGGCTTCGGCGTGCTTCGCGATCCCATCGCCTGCAAGCCGGCCGTGATGGCCGAGACCGACCAGTACGTCGCCTTCGGCTCCGAATATCGCGCACTCGTCGGCCTGCCCGGCATCGAAACCGCCAGGATCTGGGAGCCGGAGCCGGCGACCGTCTATTTCTGGGATCACGAGAAAGCCGCCTGAACCATGCCAGTCTTCGACCTCTCCCAAACGCCGCTCCGCGAGCTCAACAGCGCGCTTCACCAGATAGAGAAGGGCGCCAACGACACCGTCTTCGAAGTCGTGAACCCGCGCGGCAGCCACGCGGTCGCAGTCGGGATCGACAGCCCCGTCACCGTCGAGGTGAAGGGCTCCGTCGGTTACTACTGCGCCGGCATGAACGACGGCGGCACGGTCACCGTGCACGGTTCGGCCGGCCCCGGCGTCGCCGAAAACATGATGTCCGGCACCGTCGTCATTGAGGGCGACGCCTCGCAATATGCCGGCGCGACCGGCCGCGGCGGGCTTCTCGTCATCAAGGGCAATGCCGCCTCGCGCTGCGGCATCTCGATGAAGGGTATCGACATCGTCGTCCATGGCAATATCGGCCACATGTCCGCCTTCATGGGGCAATCAGGCCATCTGGTCGTGCTCGGCGATGCCGGCGAGGCCCTGGGCGACAGTCTTTACGAAGCGAAGCTCTTCGTGCGCGGCACGGTAAAAAGCCTCGGCGCGGATTGCGTCGAAAAGCAGATGAAGCCGAAGCATCTCGAAAAGCTCGCCGCCCTCCTGGAAAAGGCAGGCGTCAAGGACGTCAAACCGGAAGAGTTCAAGCGCTACGGCTCCGCCCGCAAGCTCTACAATTTCAACATCGACAACGCCGACGCGTACTGAGGCGAGGAACAGCCATGAGCTATCAGAACCCCTACACCCCGCCGCGCAAGTCAGCCACTTTCGATGACTATACGCTTGCCGAAATCCGTCGCGCCGCGGCAACCGGCATCTATGACATTCGCGGCGGCGGCACCAAGCGCAAGGTGCCCCACTTCGACGATCTGCTGTTCCTCGGCGCGTCGATCTCTCGCTATCCGCTCGAAGGCTACCGCGAGAAGTGCGATACATCGGTCGTCCTCGGCACCCGCTTTGCCAAGAAGCCGATCGAGCTGAAGATCCCGATCACCATTGCCGGCATGAGCTTCGGCGCGCTTTCCGGCAATGCCAAGGAAGCCCTTGGACGCGGCGCGACGCTCGCCGGCACCTCCACCACGACGGGTGACGGCGGCATGACCGACGAGGAGCGCGGCCACTCCGAAAAGCTCGTCTATCAGTACCTGCCTTCCCGCTACGGCATGAACCCGAAGGATCTTCGCCGCGCCGATGCGATCGAGGTCGTGGTGGGACAGGGCGCCAAGCCCGGCGGCGGCGGCATGCTGCTCGGCCAGAAGATTTCCGACCGCGTCGCCGAAATGCGCACGCTGCCCAAGGGCATCGACCAGCGCTCGGCCTGCCGTCACCCCGACTGGACCGGCCCGGACGACCTGGAAATCAAGATCCTCGAGCTGCGTGAAATCACCGACTGGGAAAAGCCGATCTATATCAAGGTCGGCGGCGCACGCCCCTATTACGACACGGCACTGGCCGTGAAGGCCGGGGCAGATGTCGTGGTTCTCGACGGCATGCAGGGCGGCACGGCGGCAACGCAGGACGTCTTCATCGAAAATGTCGGCATGCCGACGCTCGCCTGCATCCGCCCGGCCGTTCAGGCGCTTCAGGATCTCGGCATGCACCGCAAGGTCCAGCTCGTCGTCTCCGGCGGCATCCGCTCGGGCGCCGATGTCGCCAAGGCGCTTGCGCTCGGCGCCGATGCGGTCTCCATCGGCACGGCGGCGCTGGTCGCCATCGGCGATAACGATCCGCACTGGGAAGCGGAATATCAGAAGCTCGGCACCACGGCCGGTGCCTATGACGACTGGCACGAGGGCAAGGACCCCGCCGGCATCACCACGCAGGACCCGGAACTCGCCAGGCGGCTCGATCCGGAAATCGCCGGCCGCAGGCTCGCCAATTACCTCAAGGTCATGACGCTCGAGGCCCAGACCATCGCCCGCGCCTGCGGCAAGAACAAACTGCACAATCTGGAGCCGGAAGACCTCTGCGCTCTCACCATGGAAGCCGCCGCCATGGCGCAGGTGCCACTTGCCGGCACCAGCTGGTACCCCGGCAAGGGAGGATTCTGACCCTCCCGACAACTCCGCATACATCGCCAGAAGTGTCTTCATAAAATCCAAAAGGGGAACGAAGTGACACTGGATCTCGAAAGCTATGCCAAGGAGCATGGTGTCAAGTATTTCATGATCAGCTATACCGATCTCTTCGGCGGACAGCGGGCCAAGCTCGTTCCCGCCGCGGCGATCAAGGGCATGCAGGAGGAAGGCGCGGGCTTTGCCGGCTTCGCCACCTGGCTCGACATGACACCCGCCCATCCCGACCTTTTCGCCCTGCCGGACGCCTCCTCCGTCATCCAGCTCCCGTGGAAGAAGGAAGTCGCCTGGGTGGCGGCTGACTGCTACATGGAAGGAAAGCCAGTCGAGCAGGCTCCGCGCAACGTGTTGAAACGGCTGATCGCGGAAGCTGGCGCCGACGGGATGCGGGTAAAGACCGGCGTTGAGGCCGAATTCTTCCTGATTTCCGCCGACGGATCGGAAATTTCCGACGGAGCCGATACCGCCGAAAAGCCCTGCTACGACCAGCAGGCGCTGCTGCGTCGCTACGACGTGATTTCCGAGATCTGCGACTACATGCTGGAACTGGGCTGGGGTCCCTACCAGAACGACCATGAGGACGCGAACGGCCAGTTCGAGATGAACTGGGAATTCGACGACGCGCTGAAGACCGCCGACAAGCATTCCTTCTTCAAATTCATGGTGAAATCGGTTGCTGAGAAACATGGGCTTCGCGCTACCTTCATGCCAAAACCCTTCAAGGGATTGACCGGCAATGGCTGCCATTGCCACATCTCGGTCTGGGATGCGCATGGCAAGGTCAATGTCTTTGCCGATGGCGACACGGACTTCGGCCTTTCGGCCAAGGGCCGAAATTTCCTCGGCGGCATCATGGCGCATGCCTCGGCAATCGCCGCCATCACCAATCCAACGGTCAACTCCTACAAGCGCATCAACGCGCCGCGCACCATCTCCGGCGCCACATGGTCGCCGAACACCGTCACCTGGACCGGCAACAACCGCACCCATATGGTGCGCGTACCCGGCCCCGGCCGCTTCGAGCTGCGCCTGCCGGATGGAGCCGTAAACCCCTATCTCCTGCAGGCCGTCATCATCGCCTGCGGCATCAACGGCGTTCGCAGCAAGGCCGACCCCGGCCCGCACTACGACATAGACATGTATCAGGAAGGCCATCTGGTGAAGGACGCGCCGCGTCTTCCGCTCAATCTTCTCGATGCCCTGCGTGAATACGACGGGGATACGCTTTTGAAAGACGCAATGGGAACGGAGTTTTCCGCCGCCTATCTTAAGCTCAGGCACAATGAATGGAACGCCTACGCCGCCCATTTTACCGAGTGGGAACGCACCACCACACTCGACATCTAGGGCGGCCGGAACTTCCGTTCGGGCGACAATTCGCCATTCCCGAATCACGGCGTCGGATCTATCCGACGCCTTTTGATTAGAGTAGAGACAACCCGCGCGGTTTGCCGAGCGAGTAGAGGATGAGAACATGACGAGCTATGTACTGACGGTTTCCTGCAAGTCCACGAGGGGCATCGTCGCCGCCATTTCCGGTTATCTGGCCGGCGCGGGTTGCAACATTGTCGATAGCTCCCAGTTCGATGACCTCGGCACCGGCAAGTTCTTCATGCGCGTAAGCTTCATTTCCGAGGAAGGCGCAAAGCGCGACACACTGGTGGAAGGCTTCGCCCCGATTGCCGAGAAGTTCGGCATGGACTGCGAATTCCACGATGCCGAACAGCGCATGAAGGTGCTGCTGATGGTATCGCGCTTCGGCCACTGCCTGAACGACCTTCTCTATCGCTGGAAGATCGGCGCGCTGCCGATCGACATCGTCGGCGTGGTGTCGAACCATTTCGATTACCAGAAGGTCGTGGTCAATCACGACATCCCCTTCTACCACATCAAGGTGACCAAGGAGAACAAGCCGCAGGCGGAAGCCCAGCTTCTGGACCTCGTCGAGCAGACCGGCACGGAGCTGATCGTGCTCGCCCGCTACATGCAGGTGCTCTCCGACAGCCTCTGCAAGAAGATGTCCGGCAAGATCATCAACATTCATCACTCCTTCCTGCCGAGCTTCAAGGGCGCGAACCCCTACAAGCAGGCCTTCGAACGCGGCGTGAAGCTGATCGGCGCAACCGCCCACTACGTCACCGCGGACCTCGACGAAGGCCCGATCATCGAGCAGGACGTCGCCCGCATCACCCATGCCCAGTCCGCGGATGACTATGTCTCGATCGGTCGCGACGTGGAAAGCCAGGTTCTCGCCCGCGCCATCCACGCCCATATCCACCATCGCACCTTCATCAACGGCAACCGCACCGTCGTCTTCCCGGCAAGCCCGGGTTCCTACGCTTCCGAGCGCATGGGCTGAAGCAGCTCGACAAGAGGGACGGCGACCCGCCGTCCCTATGCAGCGTGGTATGGACGCGCCCACTTCCTCTGATAATGTCACAACTGTGATTCACGAGGGGAAACAAGCATGCCGGACTCCGCTCTTCTTCAGCGCACCGAGCTGCCGAGACCAAATGTGTCGGAGGCCCAGGCCCGGGAAATCCTGAAGGACCATTACCGGCTGGAAGGTACGATCCGCGAACTGGGGAGCCAGCAGGATCGCAACTACCTGATCGACGCCGGCGAAGCCCGTTTCGTTCTCAAGATCTGCCGCGCGGAATATGCGACAGTAGAGCTGGAAGCCCAGAATGCAGCCATGCGGCATCTCGGCTCGCTGCCCGGCATGCCGCGCATCCCTCAGCCGGTTGCCGCACCGGAAACCGGCGAAGACATTCTCTTCCTCTCGCTGGAAGGCGAAGACTATCAGGTCAGGCTTTTGAACTTCCTCGAAGGCGAATCCCTGACCCGCCGCAAATATCTGGCCCCCTCCGTGGTTGCCGAACTCGGCGCGGTTTCCGCCCGCATCGCCAAGGGACTGGAAGGTTTCAGCCACCCCGGCCTGCAGCGCGATTTGCAGTGGGATCTTCGCCGCGCCGGCCCGGTCGCTCTGCATCTCCTGAAATCCGTGACCGATCAGGACCGCCGCGACCGCATCGCCAAGGCGATGATTTCAGCGGTCAAGCGCATCCAGCCTCTCGCTCCGGCGCTCCGCACCCAGGCGATCCATCACGACATCACCGATGACAACGTCGTGGCCCGGCCCGATGCCGGCGGCCGGCTGATGCCCGATGGCGTGATCGACTTCGGTGATGTCATCTCCGGCTGGCTGGTAGCCGACCTTGCGGTGACCTGCACCGCCCTGCTGCACCATGCCGACGGCGACCCCTTCTTCATTCTGCCCGCCATTCGCGCATTTCAGGATATCCATCCGCTCAACGAAGCAGAGCTGCGGGCGCTCTGGCCGCTGGTCGTCGCCCGTGCCGGAGTACTGGTTGCCAGCACCGAGCAGCAGCTCGCCATCGATCCGGACAACGAATACGTTATCGGCAATGCCGGTCACGAGCGCGAGATGTTCGAGGTTGCGACCTCGGTTCCCTTCGTGCTGATGGAAACCGCAATCCTCCAGCTTGCCGGCATCGCCGACAAGGCGCTGCCGGCGATCGGTCGCCTTTTGCCAGACATCGCCCCGGAAACCATTCACCTGACCGATCTCTCGGTCCTGAGTACGGAGCTTGCGGAAAACAACTGGTCCGATCCGGAAATCGACTGGCGCGTTCTCGCCCGGGCCGCCACCGAAACCGGCGCGGCCTCGACCCGCTATGGCGAATACCGGCTCTCCTACACCCAGCCGCTCTCGCCGCGCGCGCCTGCGACTTTCGCGCTTCATGTCGATGCCTGTGTGCCGGCCGAAGCACAGGCCGTCGCTCCCTTCGACGGAACGCTGCTGAAGGATGGCCATCACCTCATCCTTTCTTCCCCGGATATTCGCCTGCATCTGGATGGGCTTGAATCCCCGCTCGAACATGAGACCGCAGTCTCCGCCGGCGATCCGATCGGCGTCGTCTCCGGCCATCCGGGCTCCGTCGGCGGTCTCAGGCTGCAGCTTTGCCGCGACGCCAATCTCGTGCCGCCGCTCTTTGCCCGGCCCGGCCACGCAGCGGCGTGGTCGAGGCTTGCTCCGTCGCCGTCACCACTTCTTGGTGTCGATCTCGATGCACCCGCCCCAACGAGCGGCGAACTGCTGGAAAAGCGGCAAAAGAGCTTCGCCAGGCCGCAGAAGAATTATTATGCCGAACCGCCGCAGATCGAGCGGGGCTGGAAGGAGCACATGTATGATGTGACCGGTCGCGCCTATCTCGACATGGTCAACAACGTCACGATCCTCGGCCATGGCCATCCGCGGCTCGCGCGCGCCGTCGGCCGTCAGTGGTCGCTGCTCAACACCAACTCACGCTTCCATTATGCGGCGGTAGCGGAATTTTCCGACCGTCTGGCTTCGCTTGCGCCTGAAGGCCTCGATACGGTCTTCCTCGTCAACAGCGGTTCCGAAGCGGTTGATCTCGCACTGCGCCTTGCCTGGGCGCAAAGCGGAGCCCGAAACATCATCAGCCTGCTCGAGGCCTATCACGGCTGGACAGTGGCGAGCGACGCCGTTTCCACCTCTATCGCCGACAATCCGCAAGCGCTGGAAACGCGCCCCGGCTGGGTGCACCCCGTCACCGCGCCCAACACCTATCGCGGCCCCTTCCGCGGGGCGTCATCGACCGCGGATTATGTCGCCCGCGTCGAAGCGGCATTGGAAGCGCTCGATCTGGTGGGAGAAGGCCTCGCGGGCTTCATCTGCGAAAGCGTTTACGGCAATGCCGGCGGCATTCCTCTGCCCCCGGGCTATCTCAGCGAAGTCTATGCCAAGGTGCGCGAACGCGGCGGCGTATGCATCGCCGATGAGGTTCAGGTCGGCTACGGGCGTCTCGGCCATTATTTCTGGGGTTTCGAGGAACAGGGCGTCGTTCCCGACATCATCACCATCGCCAAGGGGATGGGCAACGGCCAGCCGCTCGGCGCGGTCATCACCCGCCGCGAAATCGCCGACAGCCTTGAAAAGGAAGGCTATTTCTTCTCTTCCTCCGGCGGCAGTCCGGTCAGCTGCGTCGTCGGCATGACGGTACTCGACATCATGCGCGACGAAGCATTGCAGGAAAATGCACGCGACACCGGCGATTACCTGAAATCCCGGCTTCAGGCGCTCGGCCAGCGCTTTCCGCTGGTCGGTGCTGTCCATGGCATGGGGCTTTATCTCGGGCTGGAATTCATCCGCGACCGGGAAACGCTGGAGCCGGCAACGGAAGAGACCGCGGCAATCTGCGACAGGCTGCTGGATCTCGGCGTCATAATGCAGCCGACCGGCGATCATCTTAACGTTTTGAAAATAAAGCCGCCGCTCTGCCTGAGCCGCGAGAGCGCCGATTTCTTCGCCGACATGCTGGAAAAGGTGCTTTCCGAAGGCTGGTAGAATATTTTAGCAACAGCGAAGGATCTTAATTCACGATAACCGCGACATCGGATGTTTTTCGATGTCGTCAACGTTTCACACATCGCAACACCAGCTCGCTCAGAATCCATCTTCCCATAGCTTTCCGAGCCGGTTTATCCTTGGTCCGCAGCCCCACCCTGCCGAAGGGACTATGATGTTAACCTTGCCTGACCAGATCTCCACCACGTGGATGATGAACGGTATCGCGTTGTTTCTGGTCAAGCATCTGCTTGCGGACTTCATCTTGCAGACCAAATGGATGGCGCTTGGCAAGGAACGGGCGCAAGGCTGGCTGGTGCCGCTTACAATTCATGCCGGCGTCCACGGCGCCTTGACCACCGCGATCTTCGCCACGTTCGCCCCGCCGCTGGCATGGATCGGCGCAGTCGATTTCGCCATCCACTTCGCCATAGATCGGTCAAAGGCCGTCATACAGCAGCACTACGCCCTGACCACGACCACAACCGGCTTCTGGTGGCTGCTCGGCACTGACCAGACGCTGCACCACGTCACCCATCTGGTTTTCGCCATCATTCTGGCGACAAGCCAGACCCTTTGACAGCCGTCATATCAGCCGCATCGCGGGCTTCCCCGACGATCCACTTCCGGAATGCGGCAAGCGGCGGATAGTCGGACCTCTCCCGCGTGAAGGCGAGGTAATAACGCTCGGCGCTTTCGACTTCACCATCAATGGCCGGCACCAGTTCGCCCCGCTCCAGTTCATCTCGAAACAGAAAGACGGGCAGAAGTGCTACGCCAAGTCCGCCGATGGCCGCCTGCGCTACTGTGGCGAACTGGTCGAACAGCATGCCATGCACGCTTTCGAAGGCCACCCCACGGCCCGTCAGCCAGCGTTCCCAGGCATCCGGCCGCGTCGTCAGGTGCAGCAGGGGCACCTTGAGGATATCCGACGGCTCGTCCAACCTGTGTCTGTCTCTGAACGCCGGACTGCACATCGGCAGCGTCGTCTCCCGCATCAGGAAGTCGAGCTCGGCTCCCGGCCAGACCGGATCGCCGAAATGAATGGCCGCATCGATGGAATCCAGGCGGAAATCGAAAGGCGAGAGACGCGTGACCATGTTGATGGTGATACCGGGATGGGCGGACAGGAATTTGCCCAGCCGTGGCGCGAGCCACCGCGCGCCGAAGGTCGGCAGGATGGCGAGATTGAGCGAGCCGCCATCCGGGTTTGCCCGAAGGTTGAGCGAGGCGCTGGAGATGCGCCGCAGGGCCTCGCGGATCTCTCGCGCATAGCCGTCACCGGCGACGGTGAGGCGGATCGTCTGGCGCTCGCGCAGGAAGAGTTCGACGCCAAGCTGGGTTTCCAGTGCCTTGATCTGGCGGCTGACCGCACTCTGGGTCAGATCGAGTTCCCGTGCCGCCGCAGTGATACTGCCGGTGCGCGCCGCAGCCTCGAAAGCGGCCAGCAGGGAGAGGGACGGAAGAAAGCGTCTGGCCGCCAGCATGTCATGCATCTCCGGAATGAACTCTTGAGAAATTATCGTTGGAACGGGTTAGTTTCGTCTTCTAGATTTCGCAAGACTTTACGTTTCGGAATGACGCGCCGACGAACGCTGCTTCCTCCGGGGAGGGACGAAGCAGCCGCCGTGACATCCCGCCCGGAACGCGTCTTTGAGGCCAGTTGTCACGGCCACGTCAGAGGATGGCATCATGTTGAACGACCCCCGCTCCCACGGTCTATGGGAAAAAACCGCTCCCGCGGCCCCTTCGACACCTGCACTTTCCGGCAATGTCGATGCTGACGTCGTGATCGTCGGTGGCGGCTATACAGGCATTTCCGCCGCCCTTCATCTTGCTCAGGCGGGCACGAAGGTTGTCCTGCTGGAGGCGACCGAAATCGGTTTCGGCGGTGCGGGCCGCAATGTCGGCCTGATCAACGGCGGCATGTGGGTCATGCCGCTGGAAATACCAGGCGTGCTCGGACCTGTCTATGGCGAACGCGTGCTCGACCTTCTCGGCAATGCGCCCCTTCTGGTGCGCGAACTCGTCGAAAAGCACAACATCGAATGCGAGATCGAGAAGAACGGTACCCTGCATTGCGCCGTCGGCGAAGAAGGCCTCAAGGAAATCAAGGAACGCTGCGCGCAATGGGCAGCCCGAGGCGCCGATGTCCGCGTTCTCTCGGCCGAGGAAACGGCAAAACGCGTCGGCACCAAGGCCTATACCGGTTCGCTTCTCGACATGCGCGCTGGCACGCTGCAGCCGCTCGCCTATGTGCGCGGCCTCGCAAAGACAGCAATTGCCGCCGGAGCGAAGATCCACACGGGCAGCGCCGCCATCTCGACCGAGCGCAACGGCAGCCGCTGGGTGGTCGGGACGAAGAACGGTTCGGTCTCCGCAAACTGGATCATCGTCGCCTCGGAATTCTATTCGACCGGCCCGTGGGAACAGGTTCGCAACGAACAGGTGCTGCTGCCCTACTTCAACTTCGCCACGGTGCCGCTGTCGAAGGCCCAACTCGGGAAGATCCTGCCGGGTCGCGAGGGATGCTGGGACACCAAGGAAATCCTCTCCTCCTTCCGTATGGACAAGGCCGGCCGGCTGGTGTTCGGCAGCGTCGGCGCTTTGCGCAACACCGGCGCTTCCATTCACCGCTCCTGGGCCAAGCGCTCGCTGAAGAGGCTGTTCCCTGAACTGGGAGACGTCGCCTTCGAAGCCGAATGGTTTGGCCGCATCGGCATGACCGACGACGCCATTCCGCGCTTCCACAAGTTCGCATCGAATGTCGTCGGCTTCTCCGGCTATAACGGCCGCGGCATTGCGCCCGGTACGGTTTTCGGTAAGACGCTGGCACGCCATATTCTTGGCGAACTGTCTGAAGAGGAAATGCCATTGCCGGTTTCGGCGGTGAAGGAGGTTCCTCTTCGCAACCTTAAGGGTGCCTATTACGAGGCAGGTGCCCAGATAGCTCATTTTGCCGGCGAACGCTTCTGAAAGCGGAACACGCCGAACCACGACACGACAACGGAACACAACAGGATACCGGAAGGAACTCCATGACCCTTGCCAAACAGAATTTCGCAGCAGAAGTCGCCTCCATCATGGCCAAGCTCGGCGTACCCGCCTCGGCCCTGACCGGCGGCTCGCTGACTGTCCGCTCCCCGATCAACGGCGAACAGATCGCTGCGCTGAGCGAAATCGACGCAGCCGGCACCAAGGCTGCAATCGAAGCCGCCCACCAGGCCTTCCTCGAATGGCGCCTCGTACCGGCCCCCAAGCGTGGCGAACTCATTCGCCTGCTCGGCGAGGAACTGCGCGCCGCCAAGGCTGACCTCGGCCGTCTCGTCTCCATCGAAGTCGGCAAGATCACCTCGGAAGGTCTCGGCGAAGTTCAGGAAATGATCGACATCTGCGATTTCGCGGTCGGCCTTTCCCGCCAGCTTTACGGCCTGACGATCGCCACCGAGCGCTCCGAACACCGCATGATGGAAAGCTGGCATCCGCTCGGCGTCACCGGCATCATCTCCGCCTTCAATTTCCCGGTCGCCGTCTGGTCGTGGAACTCGGCGCTGGCGCTCGTCTGCGGCAACTCGACCATCTGGAAGCCGTCGGAAAAGACCCCGCTCACCGCCATCGCCACCCAGGCGATCTTCGAAAAGGCTGTGAGCCGCTATGTCGCAGACGGCAACAAGGCTCCGGCAAACCTCTCGACCCTCTTGATCGGCGGCCGTGACATCGGTGAAATCCTCGTCGACAATCCGAAGGTTCCGCTGATCTCGGCAACCGGCTCCACCGCCATGGGCCGCGCCGTCGGTCCGCGCGTTGCTGGCCGTTTCGGTCGCTCGATCCTCGAACTCGGCGGCAACAATGCCGCCATCGTCTGCCCGACCGCCGATCTCGACCTGACGCTGCGCGGCGTCGCCTTTGCCGCCATGGGCACGGCCGGCCAGCGCTGCACCAGCCTGCGCCGCCTGTTCGTCCACGAAAGCGTCTACGACACGCTGGTTCCCCGTCTCATCAAGGCCTACGGCTCCGTTTCGATCGGCAACCCGCTGGAAACCGGCACCCTGATCGGCCCGCTGATCGACAAGGGCGCTTTCGACCGCATGCAGACGGCGCTCGAAGCCGCCAAGGCTGCCGGCGGCAGGGTAGCGGGCGGTGACCGCGTCAACACCGACGAAGCCGCAGACGCATTCTACGTGCGCCCGGCTCTCGTCGAGATGCCGGCCCAGACCGGCCCGGTCGTCGAGGAAACCTTCGCCCCGATCCTCTACGTCATCAAGTATAGCGACTTCGACGAAGCGCTCGCGCTGAACAATGACGTGCCGCAGGGCCTCTCCTCCTCGATCTTCACCAACGACCTGCGCGAAGCGGAAGCCTTCGTTTCGGATCGTGGCTCGGATTGCGGCATCGCCAACGTCAACATCGGCCCTTCGGGCGCTGAAATCGGTGGCGCCTTCGGCGGCGAAAAGGAAACCGGCGGCGGCCGCGAAAGCGGTTCGGACGCCTGGAAGGCGTATATGCGCCGCGCGACCAACACTGTGAACTACGGTCGTACACTGCCGCTCGCCCAGGGCGTCAAGTTCGACGTGGGCTGATAATCGGCCCCTCGATCCTTTGAAGGCCGCGCGATCCGCAGGGACCGCGCGGCCTCTTTCATTGCAGGCTTTCTCTCGCCAGTCTGCGACCAAGGTCGAGCGCGAAAGGCTGGCCTTCCCTGTCGGAATCGGACAAGGTGCCAGGAGTGATATGGACGGCTCCCGCGGAGGGCGAATGGATATTCACGATCAGTCGGCGGCCATCGAATTCCTCGGCAGCGCCGAAAACTACGGCTTCTCCGGACGGGTCGAGGTCATCGAGACCCATATCTCCTTCGTCTTTCTGATCGATGGCCGCGCCTTCAAGCTGAAGCGGGCGGTGAAACTGCCCTATGTCGATTTCTCCACCTACGATCTGAGACTTTATTACTGTCAGCGCGAGGTCGAACTGAACGGCCGCGCGACCCCCGATCTCTATCTCGGCATCCGCCGGATCACCCGCGAAGCAGATGGCCGGCTTACCTTTGACGGAACCGGCAAACCGGTCGATGTGATCGTCGAGATGACCCGCTTTGCCCAACACGACCTTTTCGACCGCATGGCGCAGGAAGGCAGGCTGACAACCCGGATCATGGAGGAAACCGCCGGTCTCGTCGCCAGCTTCCATGCAAAGGCGCCCGTCGTTCATGCCGGCAGCGGCTCCGCAAATCTGGCCGGCGTGCTCGATATCAACGAGGCCGGTTTCGCCACCAGCCATGTCTTTCCGCCGGAAGAAATAGCGCATCTGGCCAAGGCTTTCCGCGCTTCCTGGCAAGGCCATGCATCGCTGATGGACAGCCGCGAGGAGCAGGACAAGGTGCGCCTCTGTCACGGCGACCTGCACCTCCGGAACCTCTTCATGAGCGCTGCGGGTCCGCGCATGTTCGATTGCATCGACTTCAACGACCAGATCGCCACCGTCGACGTGCTCTACGATCTTGCCTTTCTGTTGATGGATCTCTGGCATCGTGGTTTCCCGGACTTCGCCAACATCGTGATGAACCGCTATCTCGACCGCACCGGCGACGATGAAGGCTACGCTCTGCTGCCCTTTTTCATGGCCGTGCGGGCCGCGGTGCGCGCGCATGTGACGGGAACCCAGATCGAGGAAGCAGGCGATGCCGATGGCAACCTGACGAAAAGCGCCAGAGGCTACTTCGCCTTCGCGGCCGAACTGCTGAAGCCCGGCATGCCTCGACTGATTGCGATCGGCGGGCTCAGCGGCTCCGGCAAGTCGACACTGGCCGATGCGCTTGCGCCACGGCTTGGAACAGCCCCTGGAGCCCGGCTTCTGGAAAGCGACCGCTTACGCAAGGCGATGTTCGGCATAGCCGTCGACGAGCGTCTGCCGCTTGAAGCCTACCGGCCCGAAGTTTCGCAAAAGGTTTATGATAACCTCGCCACCCGCGCCGCGAAAATCATCGCCGGGAATGGTGCAGTCGTCGTGGATGCCGTGTTCGACCGGCCGGAAGAACGCAGGCACATCGAGGCCGTTGCAGCCGAGGCCGGAATAGCTTTCACCGGCATCTGGCTGGAAGCGGATGCCGAAACGTTGAAAGTCAGGATCGCCAACCGCCCGCAGGGACAGTCGGATGCGACGACGGATATTCTGGAACGCCAGCTTGCGAAGGATATCGGTGAAATGAACTGGATCCGGCTCGTAACAACGGTGCCGACCACTGAACTTGTGGAGAGGGTGCTAGCCCTCGCCGCAAAATCCGAATCCGTCTGCGCCTGAGAGATCATCGGTCGGGACGAGCGTAAGCCTTTCCTGACAGAATCCATTGTCTCAAAGAAAATGCCGCGTCTGGAGTTCTAAGCTTCGGCGCGGACCGGGCTCAAAAAGCGGTGCCCCGCGACAACAGCCAGCGCAGCATCCGGGCAAGATCGCGGGCCACCCAGCCGGAATTGCGGCCTGATGAGGCCGTGAGATCCATATCCTCGAAAAAACAGACGAGGCGGTGGTCGTCCACCGCCAGAAACGTCCAGCCGATCTGCTTGGCGCCGACAGTCGTCGCCCTGACCTTTTCGGCGAGGAAATCCGCCGGCGTCGACGGATCGGCGATAATCACGACATTGCAACGGGTGGTGTTGGCGTAGACGTTGAGGAGCGCATCGACGCAATCCTCCTGCGATACACGCAGCCAGCGTTCGTCGCGGGCAATGATGCTCACATGCTCGGGCGGTTTAGACGCCATGACTTCGAGGCCGGCATCGACACAGGCCTGAGGCAGAACCATATCGAGCCAGGACTCGATCAACGCATATTCCGCCTCATAGGCCTGCAGCAATTCCATGAAATCCCTCGGGCTCCGTCGACAGCTAAACCTGTACGACGCGGCGCAACATGGCAAGGGGCTTGCAAGCTTACCGGAGATTGAACCGAACCGGTGCAGTGATCGTCTTGTTGACGCCCGGCGGTGGGAGGACAGAGGACACGTTTCACCCAAGACAAATTCGAGTTAAGGCCGATTGAATGCCAATCAATTAGCCTGATTGTTTGAAGACCCTAGCGAGGTCAGCAAACACGCTCTATCCGTCAACACCATTTGGCATGGAATTATCTAGCGTCAAACTTTACAGCAACAGACAAATGGTTGGCAACGTTATCTACCGGAGGCGGGAGCGGTGAAGAGCGACGTACGATAGCGATAGCGGCTGCCTCCAATGCTGCATCGCCCGACGCACTCTTCGCGGAAACAGAAAGTACGTTCCCGGAACCATCAAACGTGAAGTACAAATTTACGACCGTCGACTGCTTCACAGGCACGGTCTTTGCGCGCCGAACGATGTGAGCCCGAACACGGTCCATCCATTTTGCGGGCGACATGCTGTTGTTACCGCCGCTGCTCGTCTGCCTAGCCGCAGTGCGATCAGACTTGGTCGTGTCAAGCTTTGCCTGACGGGCGGCCTGAGAGGCGGGAGGCTGTGGCGTCGGCTTTTTCCTCTCAACCTTCTTTTCCGGCTTCTTCTTGGGCTGTTCCTCGACCTTCCTCGGTTCGGGAGGGCGAACCACAGGGATCGGCACAGCAACATTTTCGAGTTGAGCCAAAACCTGCTGTTCGATCGGGTCTATCTCTTCCACGACTTCCGGCGGCGGCTCCTCGACTGGCTCCGGCAAGGGCTCCGGTTCTGGTGGTGGCAATTCTTCAACCACTTCTTCGACGGGTTCGGGCGTTGGTTCCGGCTCGGGCACCGGCGGAGGCTCCAAAATTGGCTCCGGAATGACGGATTCCGATTTCACATCTTCCGCATCCACCTGATCATTGACGATCTGTTCTTCTTCGGTATTTGCAGCTTCCGGCACATCCGCCATCTCAATCATGATCGCAGCCGGAGGCGCGGGATCACCCACAGGCTCCGGCGTCGACCGCATCAGAAAGGCGACAGCGCCCGCATGGGCGCTCGCCACCAGCACGGCGGCGGAGGACCACAGCAACAGTTCTCCAGCGGAGAACCGGGACCGATATCCGCCAGGGCCAGTCATGGGGTCTGACCTTCGGCAGGAGCAGCCGGTACATCGGAGGTCGACGCAGCGGATGCCTGTGCCGCAGGCAGCGTTTCAAGGCCGACCAAGGCGATCTTCAGGTATCCGGCGTCACGCAGGAGGTTCATCACCTCCATGAACGCGCCGTAATCGACAGCCTTGTCGGCGCGCAGGAAGATGCGCGCATCCTTGTTGCCCTCGGTCAACCTGTCGAGGTCCGCGCCAAGGGCTTCACGCGCCACGGTCTCGTTGCCGAGCGCCAGCGACATGTCTTCCTTCAGCGTCACATAAACAGGTTCGTCCGGACGCTCCGCCGGCTTGGCGGTGGAGGCAGGCAGATCGACGCTGACATCGACGGTGGCAAGCGGCGCAGCCACCATGAAGATGATCAGCAACACAAGCATGACGTCGATGAACGGCGTAACGTTGATCTCGTGGCTTTCCTGGAGTTCGTCTCCGGAATGGTTTTCGCGAATGCCGCCTGCCATCTTACTTACTCCGCAGCAAACTTCATGCTGGCATGGTGCCCGTCATTCGGCACCTTGCGGAAATCGAGGTCACGGCTGACGAGCCGCTCGATGCCGGCTGCGGCATCGGCCAGAAGCTGGCGGTAAGCAGTCACGGAGCGGGCGAACATGTTGTAGATGATGACCGCGGGAATAGCGGCGACAAGGCCGATCGCGGTTGCCAGAAGTGCTTCGGCGATACCGGGCGCGACGACGGCAAGGTTGGTCGTATTGGACTGGGAAATGCCGATGAAGGAATTCATGATGCCCCAGACCGTGCCGAACAGGCCGACGAACGGAGCAACCGAACCGATAGTCGCAAGAACACCGGTGCCTTTGGCCATGTTGCGGCCCGCGCCGACCTCGATCCGCGCCAGAGCGGAAGAGACGCGTTCCTTGACGCCCTCGCCACCCGCATAATCGATGGCAGCATCCGAAAGCCGGACCTCATGATTGGCTGCGCGCACCATGCCGGCAACGACACCACCGCGGCGTTCGACATGCGAAAGCGCCTGTCCAAGCGTTGCAGCCTTGATAACCGCGCTCAGCCCCTTCTTCGCACGAATACGCGCACCGGCAAGCTGCAGCGTCTTGACCAGCCAGACCGTCCAGGTGGCCAGCGAAGCAAGCGCCAGCGCAATCATCACGGACTTGACCACCCAGTCAGCGGCCATGAACATGCCGAAGGGCGAAAGATTGTGCGGCAGATCTCCGCGCGGCGCGGAAAGTTCAGGCAGGAGAGTTTCCGTTGCCTCGACCGGAGCGGCTTCAACGGGAGCAGCTTCAAGCGGAGCTGATGCCGTGGGCTCGGCCGCCGCCGGGGCAGCATCCTGAGCGACAAGCCGCGAGGTCGTCGGCTGCTGTGCCACCGGCTGCTCGGTCGCTACCGGCTGCGTGACAGCAGGAGCGGCCTGCTCGCTGGCAACAGGCGCGGCATCGGAAGCAACCGGAGCTTCCTGCGCAAGCGACGAGCTTGGAGTAGACGTATCAAGGCTTGCGGCAGGCGCGGCGGGCACAGGCGCAGTTGTGACCTGCGTTGCGGCCGGAGTTTCCGGAGGCGAGGCGGTGGGAGCCGTCTCCTGTGCGAGGGCCGGCGCAGCGGCGAGGATCATCATGCAGGCTGCAAACGCGGCCGCGGCGGAAGGTCCCGAATGACGAAGAAACACTGGGAGCTCCTTTTGGCAATGACTGAACAGGACAAGGCGGCCCAACCCGCTTAGGATCGGGTGGACAACGACTTTGTCTTCGATAGTAAACTTGACTTATTTTGACAAGTAATAAACCGGATAGAAACCAAAAAAACACGACAAAAAGACACAAGAAATCGCGGGGAGGCGCCGTGAGCCGTTTTGGACGAGGGTTGGGCAGAGACACGCCATACGCGTGCCCCATGCCGATTTGATCGTTATCAAGGCGGCCGCCCTCACGATGATTATGCTGCACAACATCCAGAGCGTTTCTGGCAACCAGGGAAGTTAACGTGGCACGGGAGGCCTTCATGTCCGCAGATTTGCAAACCATCGCATGGTTCGAAAACCTCAAACGCGAGGACGTCGCCCGGGTAGGAGGCAAGAATGCCTCACTGGGAGAGATGGTCCGGACGCTGGCCGCAGAGGGCATAAGGGTTCCACCGGGTTTCGCCACCACGGCCGACGCTTACTGGAATTACGTCGAAGCCAACAAGCTGAGGGACCGGATGACCTCGCTGCTGGCCGAATGGGAAGCGGGCAAGGCAACGCTTGCCGAAACCGGTCAGGCGATCCGCAACATCTTCCTTAAGGGCGATTGGCCCTCAGAAACCGAAACCGCGATCCGCGCGGCCTATCGCGAGCTTTCAAGACGCGCAGGCCTCGATGAGGTCGAGGTTGCCGTGCGCTCCAGCGCCACGGCGGAAGACCTGCCGGATGCGAGCTTCGCCGGCCAGCAGGAAACCTTCCTGAACATCAAGGGCGAGGCCGCCCTGATCGACGCCTGCCGCCGCTGCTACGCCTCGCTGTTTACCGACCGCGCCATCAGCTACCGCAAGGCCAAGGGCTTCGACCACATGAAGGTCGCTCTCTCCATCGGCGTGCAGCGCATGGTGCGCTCCGATATCGGCGGCTCCGGCGTCATGTTCTCCATCGACACCGAAACCGGCTTCGACAAGGTGGTGCTGATCAATGCCGCCTGGGGGCTCGGTGAAAACGTCGTGCAGGGGGCGGTCGACCCTGACGAATATCAGGTGTTCAAGCCTCTGCTTGCCGACGCCGCGCTGAAGCCGCTGATCGAGAAGAAGAAGGGCGCCAAGGCGATCAAGATGATCTACGCGACCGGAGAGAAGCCGACGCGTAACGTGCCGACTTCCAAGGCCGAGCGCGCGTCCTACGTGCTGAGCGACCCGGAAATCCTCGATCTCGCCCGCTGGGCGGTGATCATCGAGACACATTACGGTTGCCCCATGGACATGGAATGGGCGCGCGACGGCAAGACGGGCGAGATGTTCATCGTCCAGGCCCGTCCGGAAACCGTTCAGGCGCGACGTGGCGCCGGCGTCTTCAAATCCTACAGCATCAACAACAAGGGCAAGGTGCTCGCCAAGGGCCTGTCGATCGGCGATGCCGTGGCCAGCGGACAGGTTTGCCTCATCGAAAGCGTCAAGGACATAGACCAGTTCATCGACGGCTCCATTCTCGTCACCCAGACCACCGACCCCGACTGGGTTCCAATCATGAAGCGGGCCGCAGCCATTGTGACGGATCACGGTGGGCGGACCTCGCATGCCGCCATCGTCAGCCGCGAACTCGGCCTGCCGGCCGTGGTCGGCACCGGCAATGCCACCGAACTGCTGCACAGCGGCGAAGAGGTGACGATTTCCTGCGCCGAAGGCGACGAAGGTTTCGTCTACGAGGGCATTGCGGACTATGCGGTCAGGGAACTCGACGTCAGCGACCTGCCCTCGACCCGCACGCAGGTCATGCTCAATCTCGCCAATCCCGGCTCCGCCTTCCGCTGGTGGCGCATGCCTTCCGACGGCATTGGCCTTGCCCGCATGGAATTCGTCGTCAGCAATGCCATCCGGGTCCATCCGATGGCGCTCGTCCATTTCGACTGCCTGAAAGACGAGGCAGCCAGGGGCGAAATCGCCGCGCTGACCGCCGGCTACGACGACAAGACCGATTACTTCGTCGAGAAGCTCGCCCGTGGCCTTGCCCGCCTCGCCGCCGCCGTCCATCCGAAGCCGGTAATCGTTCGCATGAGCGACTTCAAGACCAACGAATATGCCGGTCTTCTGGGTGGCGCGGAATTCGAGCCGGACGAAGAAAACCCGATGATCGGCTTCCGCGGCGCATCGCGCTACTATTCGCCGCGATACCGGGAGGGCTTTTCGCTGGAATGCAAGGCCATCAGGCGGCTGCGCGACGAGATGGGCTTCACCAATGTCGTCGTCATGATCCCCTTCTGCCGCTCGGTCGGAGAAGCGGACAAGGTGCTTGCGGTGATGGCAGAGAATGGCCTGAAGCGTGGTGAAAACGGCCTGCAGGTCTATGTGATGTGCGAGATTCCCTCGAACGTCATCCTCGCTGCCAAGTTTGCCGATCGCTTCGACGGCTTCTCCATCGGCTCGAACGACCTCACTCAGCTGACCCTCGGCGTCGACCGCGATTCCGGTGAACTGGCCGATCTGTTCGACGAACAGGACGAAGCCGTGAAATGGATGATCGAGAGGGTCATTACGGAAGCCAACAAGGCCGGGGCCAAGATAGGCCTTTGCGGTCAGGCTCCAAGCGACCATCCGGAATTCGCCGAGTTTCTGGTGAAGTGCGGTATCGACTCCATGTCGGTAAGCCCCGACAGCTTCATGGAGGTGAAGCGCAAGGTCGCGGAAACCGAAGCCGCTCTCGGACTTCGTTGAGCGAGGGCCTCTGATCAAATAGAACGGACGGAAGTATTTCCGTCCGTCTCATTAACAGGGTTCGCGATCACTTACGGGCGAAGTCAGCCCTTGTTGGCGTCGTAGAGGCCCAGAATATCCGCCTGCCGGCAAAGCTCGGTGCCCGATGTCATCACCGCTGCGGCACCAGCCGCCATGCCGAGACGGAAGGCGTCGACGATATCACGCCCCTCGGACAGCGACCATGTCATGCCCGCCACGAAGCTGTCGCCGGCACCGACCGCCGATTGCACCGTCACCTTGATTGCGGGAACGCGCGTGATGCTGTCGGCGCTGACCAGAACCGCCCCGTCGGCACCGAGTGTTACGGCGATATACTGCGCGGCTCCGCGATGGATGACTTCCTGAGCCGCTGGACCGACGCTTTCGTGGTCCAGCTTGCGTCCGACGAGCCCTTCGAGCTCGCCAAGGCTCGGCTTCACCAGAAAGACATGGCAGCTTGCGAGTGTTTCGCGGAGCGCTTCACCGGAGGTATCCAGCACGAAGCGCTGTCCCTTCCGCTGGGCGATTTCGGCCATGCGAAGATAGGTATCCATCGGCACGCCGCGCGGCAGGCTGCCGCTCGCAACGATGTAATCCGCATCGCTGGTTTCGAGCAGATCGAAGACCGGCGCGAGTTCCGCGTCGCTGACCAGCGGCCCCTCGGGCACGAAGCGATATTCGAGGTTGGTCGAAAGCTCATGCACATTGTAGGCGACCCGCACCGGATCGTGGATCTTCATCACATGCTGCTGGATGCCGAGCGGCCGCAGCATGGTTTCCAACAGTTCCCCGGTCGCTCCGCCGGAAAGGTAAAGCAGTTCGCAATGACCGCCGAGTTCGACGATGATGCGCGCGACATTGATGCCGCCGCCGCCCGCATGCTGACGCTGGTTATGCGTGCGGGTCTTGTGCGTGTGCCGCACTTCGTCCGCGTCGCTGGAAATATCGATAGCGGGATTGAGTGCGATGGAGAGAATTTTCGACATGCCCGAAGCTACCGTTCCAATATGACAAATCAAAGAAAACAACCCGGGCGATAAAAGGCTTGCCCGGCCGATCCGGTATAGCCGCGAAGCACGCCTCGTTCAACGCTCCCAAAGGCGGAGGGGCCCAGCAACCCAGCCGCCATCGGCGCTACGGACGAGAAGCGGCGTAGAAAAAGCTGCAACGATGCGGTCGGGCCATTGAGCGCCAATCGCCGCCATGGCGTTGCGCCAGCGATCCGTCTGCAGCATGGCCGCCCCGATCGCCACCGGCTCGACCCCGACCGCCGCAAGCAGGGAAAGCCCTGCCGCCATGGAAGCGCCGCTCGATATCACGTCATCGATCAGCACGACCCGGCGTCCCTGGATGAGCGGCAGCATTCGCGGATCGACATAAAGCCGCTTCTGCTGGAGGGGCGTGGTGATCGAGGTCAGCGGAACGGACAGTTCGTCCTCATACCAGAACTTGCGCGAAGTCCCGAGCGGCACATAACGGGTATGCCCCAGCGCCTCGGCCACAGCCGCCGCAAGCGTCAAGCCGAGTGTCGGAAGTCCGACGACAACCTCCGGCCGATACGCTTGGAGCTTTGCGGCAACGTCTTCGGCAAGGGCGCGCAGCACCGCAAAGCTCGCCTGATTGACGATCAGCGAGGCGATCCCGTGCTCACCGTCCGCGAGCGTGCGGATCGGCAGGAGCATCTGCCTGCCATCATCCAGCGTGGCCGGAAAGCGCGCCTCATGCGGACCGGAAGGATCGAAACTGCCGGCCGGATGAATGTCCTGCCAAAAGTCGTGGGGCTGCATCGGGAATGTCCTTCCATGTCGTTCGGTCACCGAACCGTCTTTCGCTTCATCGCAAAGCGTGCCTCTGTTTGCAATTCCGAAAGAACCGGGAAAAGACCGTTCAGAAAATCTTGACTCAGCGTCCCGATTTCGCGGTTGTCTTTGGCCGGGCAGGCATTACTTTTGTGGGGATTTCGCTCACGTTCCGGCGGTTGCCCGCCGAGGAAACACACAGGATTGGCAATGTATACCGGTATCGTTCAGACCGTGGCTCCCGTCACCGACATCATCCGCCATGACGGTTACACCACGCTCTCCGTCGAACTTCCCGAACACCTGCTCGAGGACCTGCAGATCGGCGGCAGCGTTTCGGTGGAGGGCGTCTGCCTCTCGGCAACCTCGATCAGCGGCAAAACCGTGACCTTCGACGCCATGGATGCGACCCTGTCGCGCACCAATCTCGGCACGCTGCATCAGGGCGATGACGTCAACATCGAGCGCTCGGCCAAGCCGACCGACGAGAATGGCGGCCACGCCATCGCCGGCCATATCGCCACAACTGCGAAGCTGGTGGATGCGAAAATGGAAATGCCGGGCGCCTTCATCCGCTTCGCGGTGCCGGAGGAATGGGCGAAATACGTCTTCCCGCGTGGTTTTCTCGCGGTCAACGGCGCGAGCCTGACGGTCGCTGATGCAGACCAGAACGAATTCACCATCAACCTCATTCCCGAAACTCTGCGCCAGACCACATTCCCGCGCTACAAGCCGGGCGACGAGCTGAATATCGAGGTCGATCACCAGACCATGGTGATGGTCGACGTCGTCGAGCGGACCCTGACACGGCTTCTGGATCAGCGCCGTCCGGCCTGATCCTCCTGCCGGTCCTGGAGTTTGTCAGGGAAAAGTGGACACCGCTTTTCCCGAAAAGACAAACGAAAAACAAAAGAATCCAGAGTCTGTCAGGTTCAGTACGAACCTGACAGACTCTAGTGACTGGCCCTCAGGGAAAACCAGGGCCGGTCGCCGATCAACGAAATCAGAACCTTCAGATAATCCGCCGGCTTCTGAGCACAGAGGTGAAGCGGAATGCCTTTTGCCGCGATTTCCGACAGCGGTGACCCCGACACAATGCGGAATGGAACACCGGATCGCTGCAATCTTTCCACGACGGGCGTGACGGCCCCGTCGCGTACGTGAAAGTCGAGAATCGCCGCCGAGATCCGCTCGTGATCCAGAACGTCGAGCGCATCCGCCACCGTTTCCACCGTCATGACGTTCACGCCGGCACGGGCGACACTTTCCGCCGCATCCATGGAAATCAGCACGTCGTCCTCGACAATCAGGACCGTATCGGCCTCAAGTGGTTTAGCGTTTGGCTGCATGATCTGTCTCCTTTTGCAACAGAACGCAGCCCGTCCGGTATTGTTCGGTTTTCCATGAATTCATGTCGTTTTTGGTTAATGAATCCCTTCTTTTCCAAACTTCGCTCCTCGGAACATCGAGGATCTTCGAACGTTGTAGTTTTCGGAAAAGCTCTTCCGGGAAAGCCCGTCGATCCGGCTCCGGAATATCCTCAGAACGATGAGAGCCGCTTCTGCGTTTCCATTTTCGCCGAAGCGCTCCAGAAGGGAGAAAGGCGATGCAGGTCATCAGTACACAGGTTCATGAAGATGCCGGCCGCAAACCGGGATTCACGGTCGAATTCGTCTGCTATGGAGGCGAGATCGTTTCGGTTCACATGAAGCAGACCGAAGCGAACGGTATCAATCGCCATAACGCGCTGGAAAAGGCGCGAGCATTCCTGCTTGAGGTCGGTTCGTTCGCCGGTGCCGACGACCGGTCCGCCATGCGCGACCGACTCGGAACGGATGAGACCGGTCTGTCGGATGCCGTGCTGAGCGCGCGCCGCTCGCAAGATGCCGAAGAACTGGAAACCCAGCTCGAAGAAGGTCTCGAAGATTCCTTCCCGGCCAGCGACCCGGTATCCGCGACCTATTCCTCCACGCCCGGAAGAGCCGGACGGCATTAAGGCAGTTCGAACTGCTTCGGGTGAAGCAGGAAAAAACAAAAGGCCCATCAGATGATGGGCCTTTTGTATGAGATGCTGTCGATATCGGCAATCGGCAGAAGACTCAGAAGAACGCCTGAATGCCGGTCTGGGCGCGACCCAGGATCAGCGCATGCACATCATGGGTTCCCTCGTAGGTATTGACCGTCTCGAGGTTCTGGGCGTGACGCATGACATGATATTCGATCTGGATGCCGTTGCCGCCGTGCATGTCGCGGGCCATGCGCGCGATATCCAGCGCCTTGCCGCAATTGTTGCGTTTGACGAGCGAGATCATTTCCGGCGCGAACTGGTGTTCGTCCATCAGCCGCCCGACGCGCAGCGAGGCGAAAAGGCCAAGCGTGATTTCCGTCTGCATGTCGGCAAGCTTCTTCTGGTAGAGCTGCGTGCCGGCCAGCGGCTTGCCGAACTGCTTGCGGTCCAGGCCATACTGGCGGGCGCGGAACCAGCAATCTTCCGCCGCGCCAAGCACACCCCAGGAAATGCCGTAGCGGGCACGGTTGAGGCAGCCGAACGGTCCCTTGAGGCCGGATACGCCCGGCAGCAATGCGTCTTCGCCAACTTCAACGCCATCGAGCACGATCTCGCCGGTCACCGAAGCACGCAGGGAAAGCTTGCCACCGATCTTCGGCGCCGACAGGCCCTTCATTCCCTTTTCCAGCACGAAGCCGCGGATCTCGCCGCCATGCGCTTCCGACTTCGCCCAGACGACGAAGACGTCGGCGATCGGCGCATTGGAAATCCACATCTTGGAGCCGCGCAGGCGATAACCGCCCTCGATCTTTTCGGCACGCGTCTTCATGCCGCCCGGATCGGAGCCGGCATCCGGTTCGGTCAAGCCGAAGCAACCGATCAGCTCGCCCGAAACGAGGCCGGGCAGGTACTTGTCCTTCTGGTCTTCGGAGCCATAGGCATAGATCGGATGGATGACCAGCGACGACTGTACGCTCATCATCGAGCGATAGCCGGAATCGATGCGCTCGACTTCACGGGCGACGAGGCCGTAGGAGACATAGTTTGCACCGGCTGCGCCGTATTTTTCCGGCAGCGTCAGGCCAAGCAATCCAGCTTGGCCCATGAGACGGAAGATTTCCGGCTCGACCGTTTCCCCGAGATACGCCTCGTTCACGCGCGGCAGAAGCTCGCTTTCGGCAAAGGACGCTGCCGCCGACTGGATCATCCGTTCGTCTTCGGAAAGAACCTCCGCCATCAGGAAAGGATCGCTCCAGGAAAAAGGCCGCATATCGCTCATCACTCATATCCTCTTCAGATTTTAAGCCAGATTGACGAATTCGGCCCCTTGCGCAAGCCATGTTTACTCATGCTGCCATCAGGTCTATTCATATCGGATGCTGACCCATCAACGCCGTTTCCTGCCCTCCACCAGCGCGCTCGCGGCCTTCGATTCCGTGGCAAAGCTCGGAAGCTTCTCCGCCGCAGCCAACGAACTGGCGCTGACCCAAGGGGCCATCAGCCGGCAGATATCCCTTCTGGAAGATCAGCTTGGCGTCAAGCTCTTCGAGCGCAACAATCGCGGCGTCGAATTGACGCCCATCGGCCGCGATTACGCCAAGGGCATCGGCGACGCGCTGGCGACGATCCGTACGCTTTCTCTCGAAGCAATGGCCAAGGCGGGCGACACTCATCTGCGCCTTGCGATGCTGCCGACCTTCGGCACCCGCTGGCTGATGCCGCGCATACCGGATTTCCTCGCCCGCAATCCCTCGATCATCATCGATTTCGCCACCCGCATCGGGCAGTTCGATTTCGAAAGCTCCGGGCTGGACGCCGCCATTCATATCGGCGAGCCGAACTGGCCCGGCACCGATTGCCAGTTCCTGATGCAGGAGATGGTGGCGCCCGTCTGCAGCCCGGCCTTTCTGCGCGATCACCCGGTCGCGAGTGCGCAAGACCTGCTCTCCATGCCGCTCTTCGATCTCGCCTCGCGGCCCCGCGCCTGGGAACACTGGTTCGCAAGTCTGGACATACCAAACGGCCGCGGTGGCGGCATGCGCTTCGAACAGATTTCCAACGTGGTGCAGGCCTGCCTCGCCGGTCTCGGCATCGCCCTTGTCCCGACGTTCCTGATCGAACCCGAGCTTTCCAGCGGCCAACTGGTTCGCGCCTGGAACCATGAGGTCAGGAGCGCCAGCGCCTATTACCTTGTCAGGCCCCTTTCGAAGATGGCCTACCCGCCCGCCACCGCCTTTTCGCAATGGCTTCTGGAACAGGTACGCGAGTTCAACTCCCGGCAGACCGGTCGGAGCGAACAGATATCCTGATTTGATGGCCTGTCGAGGCGACCGAGCATCACCTTGACCAAAGTCATCCGATGACTTAATCATCATGCCATGAAGGCACTTCACAAAACCAGCCTCGCCGATACCGCTGCCGAAGCGCTGCGCGCGGAAATTCGCAGCGGTCGCTGGGCGGTCGGCTCCCGTGTCCCCAACGAAGCGACCCTTTCGGAAACCCTCGGCGTCAGCCGCGGAACCATCCGCGAGGCTGTGCGGGTTCTGGCTTCGCAGGGACTTCTCGACGTGCGTCACGGTTCGGGAACCTATGTGCGCTCCCTCGTGGAAACCGATGGCGCGCTGGACGCGGCGCGGCGCGCCAGCCTGCGTGATCGTTTCGAGGCCCGCTGCGCCCTCGATGTCGAGGCAGCCCGCCTTGCCGCACTTCGCGCCAACGCCGCAACCATCGCCCGCCTGCGCGCCTTGCTCGCTCAGCGCGGCAACTCGGACAAGGGCGACCGCGCCGCCTTCATCGCGCGCGATTTCGCCTTCCACCGGGCCGTCGTCGCCGCTTCCGACAATCGGGCTCTGGTCGAACTCTACAACTTTTTCTCCGCCACGATCGCCGAGACCATCGAAGCCACGACTATGGGCGACCTGCCCGAGCCCGACATGGCCGCCCATATGGCAATCGTCGATGCGATCGAAACCGGCGAGCCCGACAAGGCGGACGCCGCCGTGCGCCGCTTCATGGACCCGGTCTTTGCCTATCTCGACCGCCGGAACGACTGATGACCGACAATGCCGATAGCCATACGCTCGACCTCGCGGACGAGCTTCTGATCGACGCCGAAGACGCGCCTTCAACCGCCATCACCGAGACCACAGGTCCTGCCAGCCGCTGGCTGCTGGCCGTCAGCCTCGTGCTGATCGCATTCAACCTTCGCCCGGTCTTCTCCAGTGCATCGGCCCTGCTGCCCGAAATCCGTTCGGAGCTTGGCCTTTCGGCCCTCGGTACCAGCCTGCTCACCACTATTCCCGTCATCTGCCTCGGTCTCTTCTCCCCGCTGGCGCCTCGCCTTGCACAAAGGATCGGCGCGGAAAGAGCCTTGCTCTTCGCCGTCCTGCTGCTGGCAACCGGAACCGCCTTGCGGGGCCTTTCCTCGCTTCCGCTGCTCTTCTTCGGCACCGCCCTTGCCGGCGCCTGCATTGCCATCGGCAATGTCCTCCTGCCGGGTCTGGTCAAGCGGGATTTTCCCGACCGCACGGCGCTGATGACCGGCTTCTACACCATGGCGCTCTGCGCCGGGGCCGCAGGTGCTGCGGGCTTGAGCCTGCCGGTGGAAAAAGCCTTCGGCGGGTCTCTCGGCGCGGCGCTTGCCTTCTGGGCCCTGCCCGCCTTCGTGGTGGCATTGATCTGGCTGCCGCAGGCATTGCGAAGCGCCAAACCCGCCAAGGGCAGCGGCATCCGCATCGAAGGCCTCTGGCGCGACAGGCTGGCCTGGCAGGTCACGCTGTTCATGGGGCTGCAATCGGCGCTCGCCTATTGCGTCTTCGGCTGGCTGGTCCCCATCCTGCGCGAACGCGGCATCGACGGGGTAACGGCCGGGGTCATCGTTTCTGTCTCGGTGATGGTGCAGTCGGCGTCCTGCATCGTCGCGCCGCAAATCGCGGTGCGCGGACGCGACCAGCGGTTCATCAATGTTACGCTGGTCGCATTCGCAGTCGTCGCCTTGCTCGGTCTCCTCTTCGCACCCCTCTCCACGATATGGATCTGGGCAGTGCTTCAGGGCATCGGTCAGGGCGGCCTGATTGCCGTCGCCATGACCGCCATCGTGCTGCGCTCGCCGGATTCCCATGTCGCCGCGCATCTCTCGGGGATGGCGCAGTTCATCGGATATCTTCTGGCGGCCATCGGCCCCCTGCTTGTCGGGTTGATCAGAAGCTGGACGGGAAGTTTTTCGGCGACGGCACTACTTTTCGTCGCACTCGGCCTCGGCGCTGCGATCAATGGCTGGGGCGCCGGACGTCTCGCCCATGTGAACGTCCGTTCGGTGCCCACCGAAAAATAAGATGAGACTGTGTCATCACGCACAGCCTCATCTTCGGTCCAATTGACAAGCTGTTGTTATGGAAGAAGAGTACCTCCCAATAAAACGGTCAGCGTGGGAGGGACAGAATGTCTAGGCGCAAGGCTTTAGGTTTTCTCGCAAGATTCCTGGCAATCTCGCTGCTGGCGATGCCGGCAATCGCGGCCGACACCCGCAGCATCGTCACGACTCCGGACGGCGATTACTTCGGTTTCGACCTGCGGACCGAGAAAAACCTCTCGCTCGACGAATGCGAGGCAAGCTGCATCGCGGACGGCTCCTGCCGCGCCTTCACCTACAATCCGAAGGTGAAATGGTGCTTCCTGAAATCCGACTTCAACCAGCTCAACACCTTTGCCGGCGCGATTGCCGGTCGCGTGGTGGAAGCAGGTGTTACGGAGGATCTCGGGGCCGCCAAGCGCCCCGAATTCGTCTCCGACCAGTTGATGGAGGATGCCCGCACGCAGCGTGCCGACCTCTCGCTCGGAGAAGACCAGCAGCAGCTCGGTCAGGGTGCTCTTCTCGTCATCGCCCGTCAGTCGCTTGTGAACAACAACATCGACGCAGCACTCTACGCCTTCAAGGGTGCGCTTGCGATCACCCCGGACGACTCTGCCATCTGGCTGGAAATGGCTCGCGCCGCCAATACAGTCTCAGGCAACAGCAGCGTCACCGGACAGGGCGTGCTCGCCGCGCTCAACGGCTACCTGCAGAGCCGCGACACCCAGACCCGCGCCGATGCGCTCGCCACCCTTGCCAAGGGCCTCGAAAATTCAGAGGACTACCGCAACGCGCTGAACGCCTACAAGGAAAGCCTCAAGCTCGTCACCGCCAAGACCGTACAGGCCGCCTATAACGACTTGCGTTCCCGCAAGGGCTTCCGTGTCATCTCCAACAGCGTCGATGCCGACAGCCTGACGCCGCGCGCCTGCGTCGAATTCTCCGACCCGCTGGTCAAGCGCGGGGTAGATTACACGCCCTTCGTGACACTCGACGGCGCAGCGCCCAAGGCGCTTGAAGCCAAGGACAACCAGATCTGCGTCGAGGGCCTGACCCACGGCGCACGTTACAAGCTGGCGCTGCGCGCCGGCCTGCCCTCCTCCGTCGAGGAAAGCCTCGAAGCGCAGGTCGATCTCGATATCTATGTCCGCGACCGCTCTGCATCGGTTCGCTTCACCGGCGACAGCTTCGTCCTGCCCTCCACGGCGCGGCGCGGCATTCCGCTGGTTTCGGTCAACACCGACAGCGCCAACCTCAAGCTCTACCGCATCGGCGACCGCAACGTCGCTCCGCTGCTCGCCGCCTCGCAGTTCCTCACCCAGCTCGACGGCTACAGCGCCGACCGCATCGAAAGCGAAACCGGTGAACTCGTATGGCAGGGTTCGATCGATATCGCCACCGAACTCAACAAGGACGTCGTCACCAGCTTCCCGGTGGATGAGGCCCTGCCCCAGCGCAAACCCGGCATCTACGTGATGACGGCATCAGTCGCCAATGCCAGCTCCGAGAACTGGGACAGCCGCCCGACCCAGTGGTTCGTCGTCTCCGATATCGGGCTTTCCACCTTTGCCGGCACCGATGGTCTGCACGTCTTTGCCCGCTCTCTTGCGACGGCAAAGCCGCTGGCTGGCGTCGATCTCCA
The DNA here is from genome assembly GCA_003248775.1 of Shinella sp. Lineage (GTDB taxonomy): Bacteria > Pseudomonadota > Alphaproteobacteria > Rhizobiales > Rhizobiaceae > Allorhizobium. Next base: position 62,602 of record QFQX01000015.1, read on the forward strand.
GCTTATCGCCAAGAACAACGAGGTGCTGGCGACAGCGAAGACGGATGACGATGGCCACGCCCGCTTCGATGCCGGCCTGATCCGCGCCGGCGCGGCACTTGCCCCCGCCGTCATCACCGCTCGCTCGCAGGACGACGACAACGTCTTCCTCGACATGACCCGCGCCGGTTTCGACCTTTCGGACCGTGGCGTCACCGGACGGCCCGCTCCCGGCGCAATCGATCTACTCGCCTGGACCGAACGCGGCATCTACCGCCCCGGCGAAACCGTGCATGCAGCGGCACTCGCCCGCGACATCGAGGCAGACTCCATCGACCGGCTGCCGCTTACCTTCATCTTCTCGCGGCCTGATGGCGTTGAATTCCGCCGCATGGTGGTCACCAGCGAAACGCTCGGCGGCTATGCTGTCGATCTGCCTCTGCTCGCCAATTCCATGCGCGGCACGTGGAGCCTCGCGATCCATACCGATCCGAAAAAGGAGGCCATCGCCCGCCAGACCTTCCTGGTCGACGATTTCGTGCCGGACAGGCTGGAATTCGACATCACCAGTGAAGCGAAGGACATCGAACCCGGAGCCTCCGTCCCGGTCAGCGTCGACGGACGCTATCTCTATGGCGCACCCGCCGCCGGGCTGTCGCTTGAGGGTGAAGTCAACATTCGCCCGACCCGAAGCCATCCGGACTATGAGCGCTATGTCTTCGGTCTTGCCGACGAGGAGGCAGGCGAAGAAACCCAGGTGCCGCTCGAAGCGCTGGAACCGCTGGATGAGGACGGCAAGACGACCTTCGACGTCGAACTCGGCGAACTGCCGTCGACAACGCAGCTTCTCAACGCCGAAGTCGTGCTGCGCCTTGTCGAAGGCGGTGGCCGCGCCGTGGAGCGCAAGCTCACGCTTCCGGTTCGCCCCGAAGGCCCGATGATCGGCATCAAGCCCGAATTCACCGGCGACCTCGCTGAAAATTCGATCGCGAAGTTCAACGTCATCGCGCTCGGTCCAGATGGCAAGCGTCAAGCGCTCGCCGGTGCCAAGTGGAAACTCGTCAGCCTCGAGCGGAATTACCAGTGGTATCGCGAAGGGACTTCCTGGCGTTACGAGCCGATCATCACCACCAAGCAGGTGGCGGATGGCACCGTCGATATTTCCGCCGATGGGACCGAGGTGTCCGCTCCGGTGCAATGGGGCCGCTACCGCCTCGAAATCGAAACGGCGATCCTCAACGGTCCTGCGACCAGCGTGGAATTCGACGCTGGCTGGTTCGTCGAAGCGAGCACCACCGAAACGCCCGATGCGCTTGAAATCGGCCTCGACAAGGAGAGCTACGCCATCGGCGATACGGCGACCCTGAAGGTCTCGCCGCGCTTTGCCGGCGAACTACTGGTAACCGTCGGCACCGAGTCCCTCGTCACCACGCAGGTGGCGACCATTCCCGCCGATGGAGGCGAAATCGCCATTCCCGTCACCGCGGAATTCGGTGCCGGAGCCTATGTCACCGCAACGCTCTTCCGTCCCGGCGATGCGCAGGAAAGCCGCATGCCGGCACGCGCCATCGGCGTAAGCTGGCTGAAGGTCGATCCGGGAATGGACCGACTGGCGATCAAGCTCGATCCCCCGAAACAGACCCTGCCGCGCCAGCCGCTGGAGATCCCCATCGAGGTGGCAGGTGCGGGCATTGGCGAGGAGGCCTATGTGATGGTCGCCGCCGTCGATGTCGGCATTCTCAACCTGACACGTTACGAAGCCCCGAACCCGGAAGACTGGTATTTCGGCCAGCGTCGGCTGGGTCTTGAGATCCGCGACCTTTACGGCCGCCTGATCGACGGATCGCTTGGCGCGATGGGACGCCTGCGCACTGGCGGTGACGGCGCACAAAGCCCGCTTCAGGGCAATCCGCCGAAGGAAAAGCTGGTCGCCTTCTTTGCCGGTCCGGTGAAGCTCGATGCCGAGGGCCGCGCCACCGTTTCCTTCGATATCCCGCAGTTCAACGGCACGGCCCGCGTGATGGCCGTCGCCTGGTCGAAGTCCGGCGTCGGCCATGCCGAAACCGATGTCATCATCCGCGATCCGGTGGTTGTCACGGCCAGCATGCCGAAATTCCTTGCCCCCGGCGACGAAACCGAACTGCGTCTCGACATCGCCGCAACCGATGCGCCGACCGGCGATTACACTCTCGCGGTTTCGTCCAACGATGCGGTTCGCATCGATCCGCAGGCCGCGACCCAGACCATCAGCCTGGAAGCCGGCGGCAAAACCGTCTTGACGCTGCCCGTCACCGGCGTCGAGCCGGGTTCCGCAACCATCGACATCGCACTTACCAACGCGGCCGGCCTGTCGCTCGACCAGAGCCTCGAGGTTCCCGTCCGCCCGGCATCCCTGCCGGTAACGGAACGCCGGGTTCTGTCTCTCGCCCCCGGCAAGAGCCTGACCGTAGATGCCGATCTGCTGGCCGACAGCCTGCTGCAGGATGCGGCGGTCAGCCTCAATGTCAGCCGCGCCGATGGCTTCGATCTTCCCGCCCTGCTGATGGGCCTCGACCGCTACCCTTATGGCTGCGCCGAGCAGACCACCAGCCGCGCGCTACCGCTGCTGTATCTGAGCGAACTCTCCTCGATTTCCGGCCTGCCAGACGACGAGGATGTAAAGAAGCGGGTGCAGGACGCGATCTACCGGGTTCTTTCCTACCAGTCCTCCAGCGGCAGCTTCGGCCTCTGGGCTCCGGGCTATGAGGATCTGTGGCTCGATGCCTATGTGACCGATTTCCTCACCCGCGCCCGCGAGCAGAAGTTCGAAGTGCCGGAACAGGCGATGCTGCAGGCAATCGAAAACCTGCAGAACCGCATCGGCTATGATGCAGATATCCGCAGCCGCGGCAACGAGATCGCCTATTCGCTCTACGTGCTGGCGCGCAATCGCAAGGCCGCGATCAGCGACCTGCGCTACTATGCCGACACGATGCTCGGCGACTTCCCGACCCCGCTTTCGAAGGCGCATCTGGCCGCGGCGCTTTCGCTCTATGGCGATGCCGAACGCTCGCGCTCGGTCTTCCTCGATGCCGCCGGCATGTCGGAAGAAGCGCGCCTGACCAAGGTCAGCCTCAACCGGTCGGACTATGGCTCGTCGCTGCGCGACGGAGCGGCCGTGCTTGCGCTTGCCGCCGAAAGCCGCCCGGTTCCGCCGATCGTGCCCGCGCTTGCCAAGGTTGTAACCGACGAATGGCGTGAAAAACAGTATCTCAGCACCCAGGAGCAAACCTGGCTTCTGCTGGCCGCCCGCGCCCTGCAGAAGGGAGACGACGGCCTGTCGCTCGACGTCAACGGCGCTCAGCATAACGGCGCCTATCAGGCGAGCATCACCGGCGACGCCCTGCTCCAGCATGCCGTTACGCTGACCAACAAGAGCAACGATCCGGTTTCGGCTGCGATCACCACGGTCGCGGCGCCGAAAGCTCCGCTGCCGGCCGGCGGCGAAGGCTTCGACATCACCCGCACCTACTACACGCTGGATGGCGAGGAGGCGAATGTCAGCGAAGCCGCACAGAACGAACGCTATGTCGTCGTTCTCAACGTCACCGAAAATGACGACTGGCCAGCGCAACTGCTGATCACCGACCTGCTTCCCGCCGGCTTCGAGATCGACAATCCGAGCCTCGTGGACAGTGCGGCGCTCGCCAACTTCGACTGGATCGGCGAGACGGAAACGGCCCATCTCGAATTCCGCAACGACCGCTTCGTCGCGGCAATCGACCGGCCGGCCAACGAGAACGGCGAGATCACCCTTGCCTATGTCGTCCGGGCCGTGACGCCCGGCACATACGAGCATCCGGCCGCCTCTGTCGAGGACATGTACCGGCCGCAGTTCTCGGCCCGCACGGCCACCGGCCGCATGCAGGTCTCGGCAGCGGAGTAACGGGAAGAGGGCGATGGGAAAGCTGCGCGTCGCGGGTCTGAGTCTTGCGGGTGCTGCCATAGCAGCAACCGTGGCGCTCTTTGCCCTCGACGCGGCCGACCGCGCCTTTCCGCCGCCATTGCCGGAGGCCGCCACGGTCTCGGCCGAAGTGCTGGACGCCGATGGGCAATTGCTGCGCGCCTTCGCGACGAAGAACGGGCTGTGGCGGCTGAAAACGACGGCTGCCGATGTCGATCCGCAACTCGTGAAAATGCTGATCGCCTATGAGGACCGGCGGTTCTACGAGCATTCCGGCATCGACCTCATGGCGTTCGGCCGCGCCGGCTGGCAATTGCTGACCAATGGCCGCATCGTTTCGGGCGGCTCGACGCTCAGCATGCAGGTCGCCCGCCTGATCGAGCCGCGCCGCGAACGGTCGCTGACGGCCAAGCTCATCCAGATCGCCCGCGCCCTGCAGATCGAACGGCGACTGGAAAAATCGGAGATCCTCGACCTCTATCTCACCCACGCGCCATATGGCGGCAATCTCGAAGGCGTGCGGGCCGCGAGCCTTGCCTATTTCGGCAAGGAGCCGAAACGTCTCTCGACGGCGGAAGCCGCCTTGCTGGTCGCGCTGCCGCAACTGCCGGAGCGACGCCGCCCCGACCGCTACCGGGAGAACGCCGAAGCTGCCCGCAAGCGTGTCCTGCAACGGATGGAAACCGCCGGCGTGCTGGAACCCGGCGAGATCGCCCGTGCCGATATCGCTCCCCTGCCGGAAAAACGCCTGCAACTGCCGGCACTCGCCGCCCATCTGGCGGAGGCAGCAAGACGCAAGGCTCCGACTGAAACGACATATCGAACGACGCTTCGCCGGGATGTGCAGCAGCGGCTGGAAACCGTTGCGCGGGCAACCTCCCAGCGTCTCGATCCGAAGGTGTCGCTCGCCATGTTGATGGCGGATGCGGAGACCGGGGAAATCGTCGCCGAGATCGGTGCGGCCGATTATTTCGATGCCTCCCGCTCCGGCTGGATCGACATGACCCGCGTCAGCCGCTCGCCCGGTTCGACACTGAAGCCATTCATTTACGGGCTGGCCTTCGAGGAAGGACTGGTCGCACAGGAGACCATCGTCGAGGATCGCCCGGCGGATTTCTTCGGTTATCGGCCGAAGAATTTCGACATGAGCTATCAGGGTGATGTCAGCATCCGCCAAGCCCTGCAACTCTCCCTGAACGTACCGGCCGTGCGGCTGCTCGATGCGCTCGGCCCCTCGAAGCTGATGGTAAGGTTGCGTCGCGCCGAGGTGCGTCCGCGCCTGCCGACCGCGGAAGCGCCGGGACTTGCCATTGCGCTCGGAGGAGCCGGCCTGACGCTCAAGGAACTCGTCCAGCTCTATGCCGGCCTCGCCAATCGCAGGACGCCGGTCCGGCTGGGTGACGGTATCAACGACCAGCCCGGCGAGATAGAGAATACCGCCGCCCTGTTCGAACCCGTCGCCGCGTGGAATGTCGCGGACATCCTCTCGGGCGTGCTGCCTCCATCCGGCAGCCCGACCATCGGCATCGCCTATAAGACCGGTACCAGTTACGGCTACCGTGACGCCTGGTCGGTCGGCTTCGACGGTCGTTATGTCCTCGGCGTCTGGATCGGTCGCCCCGATAATGCCGCGGTTCCCGGTATTTCCGGTTACGCGACGGCGGCTCCCCTGCTTTTTGAAGGTTTTTCAAAATCGGGCCTTTCGGGCACTCCGCTTCCCTCCGCCCCACGCGGCGCAAACCGCATCGCACAGTCGGAACTGCCGATCAGCCAGCGCCGCTTCTCGCTCGACCCGAGCGGCCTCCTGTCTGCCTCGACACGCGAAAAGCCGCCGCAGATCGTCTACCCGCCGGAGGGCGCACAGATCGAACTCGGAGTGGGACCTGACGGCGGGCCACTGCCCCTTGCCCTGAAACTGCAGTCCGGGCGCGCACCCTTTCGCTGGCTTGCCAATGGCAAACCCTTGTCGGAACCGACACGCCGGCGCACGACGGAATGGACACCCGAAGGCATCGGCTATTCGACACTGACGGTCATCGACGCCGCCGGTCGCGCGGCGACCGTGGGCTTTTTCGTCCGCTCCTGAAAACGGGGCTCCTGTTGCCGGGACAGCAGACGTCTTGCCCGTTGGCCGCGACAAGCGTAAGCCATGACCGACTGGAAAAAGGGATCGAGGCCATGACGGAACTGAAGACGAGACAGACTGGCGCAACGGCAACGCTCGGCCACCGCGGCTTCCCTCATGTCGTATCGGCCACCGGAGGCGAACTCGATATCGTCACCGGCCCCAGCCAGCCGGGCTTCAATCCCGTCGACCTGCTTTATGCATCGCTTGCCGCCTGTCTCGCCATGAGCGCCCGCATCGCCGCGACCCAGATGCATGTCATGGACAAGATCACCAACATCACCGCCGAGGTGAAGGGCGAAAAGGACCAGGAAGGCCCCTCGCGGGTCACGCGCTTCGATGTCCGCATCACCGTTACAGGCGATGTCGACGCCGAAACCCGCCTGAGGATCATCCATGCTGCAGAGGAAATCTGCACGGTCAGCAATACGCTGGCGGGCAGCCCGGAATTCTCGATAGAAGCCGGCGACTGACTGTTTCTGACAAAAATCAGCCCACCACTGGAAATCTTGTACGCACGACCTTACCTGATCAGCGGGCTGGCAGATTCAAGGCTTGACGGATGGTCGGGCTGAGATAAAACCGGCTTGTCGCGCAACGCCTCGTGCCTTGCGTTGCGGACCAAACTTCTGGTGCCGGGCCCCTCTGGCGAGAGTTTACGGCGCTCTCGTGATGTCGGTACCGCCAGCAAGATGAGCCGGCGGATTCAAAAACATGACTCTTCAGATCATGCCTATCCCGCGTGCATGCGACGCCGTGCACGCTGATTTCGAGTATCTTTTCGTAATTGAACTTTCGGAGGCAGGCCAATGAGCAAGCCTTCGACCGGACACTCGTCCCTCTCCTATTTCACATGGGCTTTCATCGTCACGGGCGTAGGCCTTCTGCTCGGTGCATGGCTCGGATGGCAGACCACCGGCACGCTTGGCGGCATGGCGACCGTCTTCTTCATCTGCACGGTGCTTGCCGTTCTGGAAATCTCGCTTTCCTTCGATAACGCCATCGTCAACGCCAACAAGCTCAAGGACATGACCCCCGTCTGGCAGCATCGCTTCCTGACCTGGGGTATCATCATCGCCGTCTTCGGCATGCGTATCGTGTTTCCGCTGCTGATCGTGGTCATCGCCGCCGGCATCGGCCCGATCGAGGCGCTCTTCCTTGCGGCGCGCGAACCGGCTGAATATGCGCGCATCATGAAAGATGCGCACCTGCCGATCGCAGCCTTCGGCGGCACCTTCCTGATGATGGTGGGCCTCACCTACTTCTTCGACCACGAGAAGGAAGTGCACTGGATCGTCTTCCTCGAGAAGCACATGGCGCGCTCCGCCTCGATCAAGGGCATCGAGATCGCCTTCGTGCTGCTCCTCATCCTGCTGTTTTCCAACCTGCTGGAAGGCGAGGACGCCAATACCTTCGTGCATTCGGCCATCTACGGCCTTCTGACCTTCCTCGCGGTGGAGGTGCTCGGAGGCCTGCTCGACCAGTCGCAGAAAACCATGTCGGCAGCGGCCAAGGGTGGTCTCGGCGCCTTCATCTATCTTGAAGTGCTCGATGCCAGCTTCTCCTTCGACGGCGTCATCGGTGCCTTCGCGCTCAGCCAGAACCTGTTCGTCATCGCGATCGGCCTCGGCATCGGCGCGATGTACGTTCGCTCGATGACCATCATGCTGGTCGAGAAGGGAACGCTCGCGGAATACCGCTATCTGGAACACGGTGCCTTCTACGCCATCCTGATCCTATCGGTGATCATGTACTGCCAGACGCTGGTACACATCCCCGAGGTCGTCACCGGCCTTGGCGGCGCCGCCCTGATCGGCATCTCGCTCTGGTCCTCGATCCGCTACAACCGCAAGGAACGGGCAGAAGAGCTTCAGCGCGACCGCGAAGCGATCGCCGAAAATATCTGACCTCTGAAACGGATGACAGAAACGGAAGAGCCGGTCTTCGCGCCGGCTCTTTTTATTGCGACGTGGAACAGTTCCCCCGGACCTCGAGCAATCTGGCGTTTTTGTGCCGAACCTTGCGCCGCCGGTCGGCGTTCCTACATCAGTCCGGTCATCCCGGACTGGGGTAACGGCGAAAATCATTTCCAACAGAAAAGAGGATCCGAGTGAAGGACGAGACCGAAGAGCAATGCGCCGGCATTACCTCCGCCAAGCTCGAGGCCCTGGCGGAAACCGCCACCCGCGCAGGCGCGCTTTCTCTGGGAGAATTGCTGGACGCCATGGGCCGAACCAGCATTGCCTTCGCAATCCTCATCCTTTCCCTGCCGGCACTGACCCCCATCCCCGGTCCGTTCGGCATGTTCTTCGGCACCTGCCTTGCCATCGTCTCCCTGCAGATCATCGCCGGCTACAAGCGCATCTGGCTGCCGCGCGTACTCGCTGACCGGAAACTCTCGGCATCCATCGTGACGCTCGTTGTCCGCCATACCGCTCCCCTCGTGCGCCGGGTGGAGGCTCTGCTGCAGCGCGGCCGGTTGCGGGCCCTCACCGGCCATAGGGCACAGACCCTGCTCGGTGTTCCGGTCTTTCTTCTCGCCGTGGCCATCGCCTTGCCTATTCCCTTCGGCAATTTCCTGCCGGTCGGCGCGCTCGTGGTGATAGCCATGGGCCTCATGGAAAGGGATGGCCTCGCGACACTGTTAGGCATCGTATTGGCCGCAATCGCACTCGGTGCGTCCGGCGGACTGATCTGGGGCGCAGCCTCTGCGCTGGGCTGGGCAATCACATCCTGAACGTACTTCCCGTCATGAACAACGGAAGGCCGCCCCTTGCAGGAGCGGCCCTTGAGATGGTCCAAAGCACGATTGGGAAAGAGACGTGTTACTGCACGCTGGCAAGTGCTGCGTCGATGCGCTCCTGGGCCTTTTTCGGCAGTTTGACGGTCTTGAAGGCATCGAGGTTCGCGCTCGGATTATCGACGACAACCACGCTGACCATGCCCATGCCGACATGCGGTGCGCACTTGACGCCATAGACGCCGGGCACGTCGAAGGTCACCTTGATCGTCTCGCTCATCTTCCCCTTGAACTCGGCGGCACCATCCGGGATCATGCCCTTGATGCTCTCGGCATTGTGGCCCTTGTCGGTCGGTATGAAGGTCACCGTATCGCCTGCCGCGATCTTGATGCCTGCCGGTTCGAAGACCATAGCGCCGTCCTTGCCCTTGTTCAGCATATGGACTTCGAAATCGGCGGCAGCGGCAGAGCCGGCAACTGCGGCGAGGATCGCGGCGGCGGCAACGAGACGCTTCATCATCATGGTCATTGTCTTGCTCCTTGAAAGAGGCCCCCTCGGGCCTGTTGAACAAGGAGATACGCCGGTGAGCCGGTCCCTTCTTTGTCGCCGCACAAATAGCAAAGAGCAATTTGTGCAAGGCAGCAACGGGGGCAACTTTCATGCTTTTGGGAGTTAATCGCGGGCACCGTCTGCCAGTTCGGCGAGGCCTTCAAGATCGGTCACCAGCAGCTTCTGTCGTCCGCCCTCGACGAAGCCGCGCGACTCCCAGGCGCTGAGAATACGCGAAACGGTGTGCAGCGTGGTACCGGTCATTTCGGCAATGTCCTGCCGGGAAATTGGAAAGTCGATGCGGATACCGCCCCCCTCCTTTCGCCCGGCCTTGCGCGCCAGACGCAGCACCGCATGGGCAACACGGCGCTCCACTTCCTGGGTCGACATCTCCCGGATGCGGGTATGGGCCTCCTCCAGCCGCTGGCCGATGGTCTGCATGGCGCTGACTGCGAGGCGGGGATTGTGCTCGACGAAATTCGGCCAGAGATCGGTCGGCCAGCAGAGCGTCACACTCTCGGCCGCGGCAATCGCCGTGCCGGGATAATCCGTCCGCTGCAGTGCCTTGGCAAAACCGAAGAGATCTCCGGGATGGACGACACGCACGATGATCTGCTGCCCATCTTCCGTCACCTGCGTGACCTTGAGGCGTCCATGGAGGAGAAGGAAGAAACTGGTTGCCGGCTGCCCCTGTTCGAACACGGCTTCGCCCTGCGGCACGCGACGCGAGGTCGCGTACGAGAGCAGCCTGTCCAGCTCTTCGTCGCTCATGCGATCGAACAATGGGAGCGACTTCACGACGGCACGGTCAATCTTCACCGCCGCATTCCTTTCCTCCGGCATCGGACGTTACGAACAGGATACGCGTGTGCGCATACCCTGCCCCCTAGAATGCAACATCTTCGATTCCTTTAGACTAGAGCCTTGCCTGGCGGAAGGTGAAAAAGAGGCGTGTGAACCAGCGATCGTCGCGTACCAGACGGAAGCCGACATTATCGGGAGGTGTGCCGACCGAGCATCCGCCGCCTTTTGGCTCGCGCACGAAGGCGCTGAGCGGCGCGCGATGCTTGCCGGAAGCGATATAGATTCCGCAGCTTTCGACACTGTCGAGGACCTCGCCCGAGGCCCCGAGGTTGACGCGTCGGTTGCAGGTGGTCGTCCATTCCCAGATATTGCCGGCGAAATCGGCAAGCCCGTATTCGTTCTCGCCGAAATATCCGAAGGGTTGCGGAGCGGGCTCCCGCGATGTCTTGCGGGCGGCTTCGCGCTGATAGTCGGCCAGCCATCTGAGCGCAGGATTCTTACTCTCGGGATCGACGCCAAGCGCATCGTCGGGAAACTTCGAGCCCGCCGCAAATGCAAGCTGCTCGTCGCTCGGCAGCGACCAGACGGCATCGCCGTGCTGGCTGAGCCAGACCGAATACGCCGTCGCATCATCATAGCTGACACCGGTCGCGGGCATGTCGGCGGAAGAGGGCGTCTTCGATTCCCGCGCAGGGCAGGCCCCGTCCGCAACACAGCGGTCATATTCAGCAGTCGAGATCTGATATCTGGTGATCGTCAGCGGCCGTGCGATCTCCCGTTCCAGCATCGGGGCATCGACGGCAAATCCGGCTTTGAAGAACTCACCCGCCTGCCGGTAGCTGAAGGTCCGCGGCTCGATGACAACTGTCTCCGGCGGCACGACCGAAACCACACCGGGCCGCGGCAGGATGCCGGTGCGCAGGGCAAGCGCCCCCGCAAGACCAAGCAGCAGCACCCCCGGCAGCATCAGCGACAGGGCGGAAACGGAATGATTTGCATGAACGGAAAGCATGACGACCTCCCCAAGGCCGCGATGGATGTGGCGGATCCGCGCCCGCTTGTGGCAGACGCGGATCCTTTTTCATTCAGCTAGCGGTCGGAGCCACGACCGAGGTCATCAGGTCGTCGTTCCATTCACCGGTGACGGTGAAGTGGGCGGCGGCGCCAAGCTCGAAGGCCTCGATCAGGTTGTGGTTCACGTAGGCATAGATGCCCGGCTGATGGAAGGTGTAGTAGGCAGCGCCCGCGGCACCTCCGGGAATGAACCAGGTCTCCTGGTCGGTTTCCGGCACGTTGTGGAATTTGCCGGTCGCCCAGACATAGTCGCCATGCCCGCCGATCAGGTGCGGACGGGTATCGCGGTTGGCCTGCGAATGGACGATCAGGACCCGGTCGCCGACCTCTGCCTTCATGGCATTCTGGCCGGTGAGCGCGCCGACCGCACCGTTGAAGACGATGTGGCTCGGAGTAAGCGACCGCATGACCTCAAGCGTATCGGCATAGGCATCGCCGGCGCTCTCGTATTTCTTGAAGTTGCCGTTCTCGTCCTTGGGAACGTAGAAGTCCTGTTCGCCGACATAGTAGATCTTGTCATAGTTCAGGTCATTGCCCTTGGCGTCCTTCAGGCCGTCACGGGGCAGCACCATGATCGCGCCGTTCATGCCCGAGGTGACGTGCCACGGAACCATTCCGGGAGGTGCGCAGTGGTAGACGAAGACGCCTGCCTTGGTTGCCTTGAAGCGCAAGACCGTCTTCTCGCCGGGATTGACCAACGTCAGCGCGCCGCCGCCCAGTGCACCGGTTGCAGCATGAAAGTCGATGTTATGCTGCAGCGTATTGGTGTCGGGATTGATCAGCGTCAGCTCGACATAGTCTCCTTCATGCACGACCATCATAGGTCCGGGAACCGAACCGTTGAAGGTCATGGCGTGTACTTCCGTGCCCGCATCATCGAGGATCATCTTCTGTTCCTTGATGGTCATGGTGAACTCGACGACCTTCGGACCACCTTCGGCCTTCTGAGTGTGGGCGTGGACGAACGGAGGCTTGACCAGTTCGACCTTTTCCCGGGGAAGCTTGGCGATATCGGCGGCCGTTGCGGCTACGTTGGTCTTGATGCCACCTCCTTCGGCGTGTGCTTCGGAAGTCTTGATGATCGGCGCCAGGGCGCCGGCAAAGGCCGCACCGGCCAGGATTGTGCGGCGGGTTACCTGAAACTGCTCAGTCATCGGAATATCTCCTTGTGGTAGAGCGGAGCGGATATCGTCCGGTGACAAGAGTTCTACTCCCGATCCCGAAATGTAATTTGTGCCAGAACAAACTTCTCCGACCCGGGATTCCGGCTGCGTCATTTTGGCAGGCCATGAAATGACAAAGGTCAGAAGAAGAGCGGCGCAGGCTTTGCTTGCGAATGCACAAAGAGCGGAAGAAAGTTTCTTTCTAAAACGATTGCGGTTTATCAAGCAGTCGGAGACGCTCCATGAACACCAGCCAACAGACGAGCCGCCCGGCGGGCGGCATTCCACGCGGACTTTCCAAAACAGGTCCGGTCCTGTTTTCCTATGGATTTCGCCCCTTCTTCCTCGGCGCGGCAATCGTCGCCATGGCAACCATGATCCTCTGGATCGCAGCGCTGGCCGGCCTTGTGGACGTCGGAGGCTCTTACGGCGCCCAACACTGGCATGCCCATGAAATGCTGTTCGGCTTTTCCTCTGCCGTCGTCGCCGGCTTTCTCCTGACCGCGGTTCCAAACTGGACCGGCCGCCTGCCGGTTTCGGGGCGGCCGCTCGCCGGCTTGTTCGCGCTCTGGGTGGCAGGCCGCCTGCTGATGCTCTCCCCGGACCTGATCGGCCTTGTTCCTTCGGTCGCCATCGAGAGCCTTTTCCTTCCGGTCCTGCTCTTCATCTGCGCCCGCGAAATCATCACCGGACGCAAGTGGAAGGATCTGAAGGTCCTCGGCGTGCTCGCCGTGCTGTCGCTCGCCAATATCGGCTTCCATCTGGATACGCTGGCCGGCGAGCATGGCGGCATGGTCGAGAGGCTGGCGGTTTCAGCCTATCTCGTCCTCATCATGATCATCGGCGGCCGCATCATTCCGAGCTTCAGCCGCAACTGGCTTAACCAGAAGGGCGAGACGCGCTTTCCGGTATCCTACGGCCGTTTCGATACCGCCGTCATCGTAATCGGCGCGCTGGCACTGGCCTGCTGGAGCCTTCGCCCGGAGGAGCCGGCAACGCTTGCGCTTGCCGCGGTCGCCGGCATCGCCCATGCCGCAAGGCTCAGGCGCTGGCGCGGGCTGGCCGTGTGGCCGGAAAAGCTGCTCTTCATCCTGCACGTCGCCTACGCCTTCCTGCCACTCGGATTTGCGGCAATCGCGCTCGGTGACCGCATCGGCCTCGGCGATACAGCGATCATGCATGTCATGACGGTCGGTGCCATGGCGGCGATGATGCTGGCGGTGATGACCCGCGCCACTCGCGGCCACACCGGCAGGCAACTGACCTCTTCGCGGCTCACCGACGCTTCCTATGTCGCAATCCTCATGGCAGCGATCCTCAGACCGCTTGCCGACATTCTCCCCAACCAGGCCATGACGCTTTACAGTCTCGCCGGTCTGGCATGGCTGACTGCCTTCGGCCTCTTTCTCACTGAGTACGGTCCGATGCTCGCACGCGTTCGCCGCATCTGACGACTACAACGCGAACGAAAACGCCCGGTTCAAGGACCGGGCGTTTTCGTTCATGAACTGCAATGCTTCCGGATCAATGTCGACTAACATTTTTCAACGCAGAAACGCGGATCCTGTCCGGCGTCCAGCGCGGCTCGTAGACAAGCTCGACAGCCACCCGGCTCACCCCATCGACGACAACCACGCTCGCCTCGACCGCATCCCTCAGGAAACCCGCAGCCGGGCAACCGCGTGAGGTCGTGGTCATGGCGATGGCGACGACGCCTTCGGTGTCTACCGTGACTTCATAGATAAGCCCGAGATCGACGATGTTTCCGCCGATCTCGGGATCAAGGATACCGCTCAGCGCGTCATAGATGCGCGCTACGAGGGCACTCACAGCATCGTCGCTCACGTCAGTTACTCCCGGGCTTCACCGACACGTATCAGTATACGATAGGCAGAACCAGCTTCATCGAAATTACCGACCCATTGATGACCGCGCTTCTCCAGCTCCGGCATGAGGAACACCGGCTCGCGGGAAAGAAGCGCGAACAGAACCTCGCCGGGATCCATGAGTTCGATCTTCGCCAGAATGCGCGTCATCGGTTCCGGCGGATCGAGATCGGTGAGGTCGAGATGAAACACCGGCTCCGCCCATGCCGCGGCGTCGGTTCCGCTGGCCGATGCGGAAATATCGGCTGGACCGCCAGCCTCGGGGGTGAAGAGCACCTGCCAGTCACCTCCACCGATCTCCGAGACTTCATGGCCGAAGCCGCGCTTGCCCATCACGCGAAACAGTGGCTCGGGCTTGAACGTCGCCAGCAGTCGCAGCCCTTCGCCCGGCGCAAGCGACTGCACAGCCTCCATGATGGCCTGAAATGGCTCACCTCCATTGCGCAGGATGGGGCGCACATCGAGTTCCTTGTATAGTCGTGTCATCATTACCTCCTGAGGTCGGGGGATGGCAGAAAGAGATAGGGGCGCATGGTGCCTTTCGGCAAGCGCAAGGCGGCATCGACATCTGCAAGACGCCTTGCGCGCAGGAATTCAAGGACGAGGGCAAGCGTTGCCCCGAACTGCAGAAAAACGCCCGCGCGAAAAAGGAAGGAGTGACCAATCGCGAGGGCAAGCGTGGCAGCCGTCACGCCCGCATGAAAGGCGAGAAACCACAACCGGGCGCGCCGCTCGCGCACGATATCCTGAACCCGTGGTGTGGGAACGCGTCCCAGCACCGGGCCATAACATTCAAGCCAGGTGAGAAACGGCACGATCTTGTAGAGCTGGGCAAGCCCGAGACCGGTCAGCCAGCCGAAGCCGGCAAGATAGACGATGGCCGGCACCTGTTCTTCAAGCCGGCCAAGGAGAAACGCCACCGCCAGCCAGACGAATGCGATGAAAAGCCAGAGGAAAGCCGCAAGGCTCCCAATGCTGTTCAACTCCATCTCCCGGCGCCGCCGAGCCTTCAGGATCGCCGAGAGATCGAGACCGTAAAGAAGGAGGGCGATGCCTGTAACGACCCCGAGCAACAGGGCGGCAAACACGCCGCTGACATCGAACACCGTCAAGAATACCAGCACGACGAGAAGCACAAGGATGGACGCCCCGCCCAGCAGAACCGTATTGGGCCGTCGTCCGGAAGGCTCGCCCGCAAGCAGGAACATTGGCAACAGCTTGTAGCTCACGCCGAGCGCCGAAAGCGTCAGCCAGCCGCCAAGCCCGAAGATCACATGCAAGGGCAACAGGTCGGTCACGAGCGCCAGAAGCCCCCCCGGCAACAGAGCCGACAGCCCCAGTGCCATGAAGACGCCAAGGCAGAGCGTACCGATCAGGCCGACGATACCGAGCGCCACGAAGCGCCCCGCCAGCGGCAGGGGCCGGGCGTCCAGAAATGTGCGTGCCACCATGACGGCGACGCCAAGGTAACCCACCGCCAGAACCACGGCTCCACAAGCCAGAAGATGCTCCGACACCGCCATGCCCGAGGCAATAAGGGCGAAGCCGGACACCAGCCCGACTTCGCCGGCAAGGATCGCAACCAGGACCGGCAGCGCCAGCCTCCCCGCCCGCAGCGGCTTTGCCGCAAGCACCGGCACGAACTGCAGCAGGGCTCCCGACATCAGGAGACCCAGCCACCCGGCGGTAATCAGATGAACGACGGCCAGCATATCGCCGCCGGAAATGCCGGCGACCGGATTGCCATAGCCCACGGCCAGCAAGCCCTCTCCCGCAAGCAGGAAAAGACAGGCGGCGGCGAAATAGCTCATGGTCCAGCGGGAAAGGCTTGCTCCCGGCATATCGATCACCTCACTCAGCGAGAAACGACGCGCCTCAATGATCCGCGCCGCAGCAGCAGTCGCAGCCGCTGTTCTGCAGCCTCTCGATTTCGACGCGCCAGACGTCCGGACCCTGCTCGAGATATTCCCAGCCGAACATGCCGGAGAAATGCATCTCGAGCTGATAGTGCAGCGGTCGCGGATCGTGATCGCTGGTAATCAGCATGGCACCACCGGGAAGCAATGCATTGAGCATGCCGAAGATGCGCGGATGCCGCTCGGAGTGCGGCACGGTGCGAACATCGATCGAGGGCTTTTCTTGCGTGGTCTGGCTCATGGGTCGCTCTTGTCCTTCATCGGCCCGAAATCGTCGTTTATGAGGCCCGGGCTCCGGCCTGCGAGCAAAACCTAGCCCGAAGGGCGCGATGAGAACTTGTCGCTGCGCAAATAACATCGAGAACATCAGCCAGCTTTCGCTCCGTTGCTTGGGATTTGGCAAAGAGCAAAAGAGGACCGCGATCTAGGCTCCGGGCAGTTTCGAACGGAGAGCCGCCCCATGTCCCTTGATATCGTCGAAAAATACGGCGAAGCCCGCCTGCCCCGCTACACCAGCTATCCGACCGCGCCGCGTTTTTCCCCCTCCATCGGCACCGGCACCTATGGCGACTGGCTCACCCAGGTCCCGGCGGGCGAACCCGTTTCGCTCTATCTTCACATCCCGTTCTGCCGGTCGATGTGCTGGTATTGCGGCTGTCATACCTCCATCACCCTCAAGGACGAACCGATCCTCGACTATCTAGACGTGCTCAAGCGCGAGATATCCATTGTCGCGAAAACGGCCGGCAAACCGCTTAAGGTCCGCAACATCCATTTCGGCGGCGGCACGCCCACGATCATGAAGCCCGAGGAATTCCTCGACCTCTCCGCCTTCATGCAGAAAAGGCTCGACGTGATGCCCGACGTGGACATCGCCGTCGAGATCGATCCGCGCACCTTGACCGGCGACATGATCGGCGCGCTCGCCGAAGCCGGCGTTACCCGCGCAAGCCTCGGCGTCCAGAGCTTCGACACGGTCGTGCAGAAGGCCATCAACCGCATACAGACTGCGGAACAAACGGCATGGGCTACGGATCGGCTTCGCAATTCCGGCATCGACAGCATCAATTTCGACCTGATCTACGGCCTGCCCCACCAGACCGTCGCCTCCTGCATCGAAACCACCCGAATGGCGATCGCCATGCGACCCGACCGTTTCGCGGTCTTCGGCTATGCCCATATTCCCTCGTTCAAGAAACATCAGCGACTGATCGACGAAGAAGCCCTTCCCGGTACCGCCGAGCGTCACGCCCAGGCTGAAGCCATCGCCGAAACGCTTGTTGCGGCCGGCTATCGGCGCATCGGCCTCGATCATTTCGCACGATCCGAGGATGAACTCAGCCTTGCCGCCGAAAACGGCCGCCTGCATCGCAATTTCCAGGGCTACACGACAGATGCCTGCCGCACGCTCATTGGCTTCGGCGCATCTGCCATCGGCAGGACTGCTGAAGGTTATGTGCAGAACGAAGTCGCCATCGGCCAGTATGCGCAGCGGATCGCCTCGAGACAGCTTGCCACCTCGAAGGGTTACCGGCTGACGAGGGAGGATCGCCTGCGCGCCGACGTGATCGAACGGCTGATGTGCGATTTCGAGGCTGATCTCGACAGTCTCGCCCGCCGCCACGGCTTCGACACCGGCTTGCTGACCGAGGGCAATACGATGCTCGATAGATTGGCCAGTGACGGCGTCATCGAAATCAGAAATGGCGTCATCAGCGTAAGCAGCAACTATCGTTTCGTGATCCGCGTGGTCGCCGCAAGCTTCGACGCCTATCTCGGCGAAGCCGGCCGCACCCATTCCAGAGCCGCCTGAAACCCGCGCACGTCAAAGACCCATGAATGAGAAAAGGCCCGGCAACACCCCGATGCCGGGCCTTTTCCGCGCCTCGCGGACCGCCTAACCCGCGAGGCTGCGATAGATCGCCGGCAGGGCCGCCGGCAATTTCGCAATGTTGGAGACGATCGCATAACCATGCTGGCCGAATATCGCCGGCACATAGGATTTGGCATCGCGGTCGACGGTCACACCGAAGACCCGGATGCCCTTGCGTCTGGCTTCCATCACCGCGCGGCGGCTGTCCTCCAGCGCAAAACGGCCCTCGTAGTGATCGACGTCATTCGGCTTGCCATCTGTCAGCACCAGCAGCAGCTGCCGCCGGTTCGGCTGCTTTGCGAGCCCGGCAGAGGCATGACGGATCGCCGTCCCGATCCGGGTGTAATAACCGGGCTTCAGCGCGCCGATGCGCCGCTCGACTGCCGGTCCCATCTTCTCGCCGAAGTCCTTCACGGTTTCGACGCGGACCCATGACCTGCGTCGGGATGTGAAAGTCAGGATCGAATGATTGTCGCCACAGGCGGCAAGGCCATTGGCCAGCACCAGCAGAGCCTCCTTCTCCACATCGAGCACGCGCCGGTCATCGAACCATGCATCCGTAGAAAGGGAAACATCGACAAGCAGCGTCACAGCGAGATCATGGGCTTGCGGCCGGCTCATCAGATGGATGCGGTCGCTGCCCTCGCCACCGGCTGCAAGATCGCTGCGGCTGCGCACGACGGCATCGAGGTCGAGATCGACGCCATCGAGCTGCGCTCTGAGCATTTCGTGCTTCGGACGCAGCACTTCGAACTGCCGCCGCACCCGGCGCATCAGGCCCTTCATCGCCGCATCTGTCTCCAGAGAATCACCCTCCTCCGGCGCGGGCGCGGCAAGGACCCGGCAATAATCCTTGAGATAGACGCCCCGTCTGTAGTCCCATTCCGGATAGGAAAGCTCGGCCGTCAGCGGCGAAAGGTCGAGCGCTTCCGGCGGCAGATCGAGATCGAAACGGAAACGGGCGAATGGCCGCCCCTTCCGTTCGCCGAGCGTCATGTCATCGAGTTCTTCGGCCGCCGTTGCGTCATGGTCGTCTCTGTCGTCGCCGGGGCGGTCGACATTGACCATCTCCGCCATCGCCAGGATCTTCTCGAACCGGTTGAGGATGAACGGGCTGCGATCCTTGTCGCGTCCATCGGTCTTTTCCCGTGTCGCGATGTGGCGACCCGCAGCCATGGCCTGCCTGTCGCCGCCTGCGGCCGGTCGATCCTCAGCCTCGCGCGGTGCGCTTTCTTCGCGCAGCAACGCATCCGGCCAGAGCGGAACCGGCAGCATCGGCAGATATCCGGGCGGCGCCTTTGCCGGCAGGATCACGGGCGGATGCAGCGTACCGAGGCCCGCCCCTTTGCGCAATAGATCGACGATGCGTTCCTCTACCATCTGCTCGATGCGCGGCAGCTTGCCCCGCTGGCGTTCGGTAAGGAGCGCAAGGCAAAGACGAGCATAACGGTCGGACATGCCAGGAAAGGCTGCGATGACATTTTCCACCGTCACCCGCCCCTGCTCCAGCACCGCGAGATCCCGCCGCAGGGGATCGACGTCCGGCACCGGTTCCAGCGGCATCACCGCCATCATCGCGGCCAGCCAGACATAGAGATCGCGGTTCAGATCG
>QFQX01000114.1 GCA_003248775.1 Shinella sp.
TCAGGCGAGAGGGAGACCATTCTCATCCAGCCCCCGGAGCCTGTTCCGCGTTTCGAACAGACACCCGGATCACCGGTCCTGCCTCGCCGGTAACGCAAACCGGTGTAACCGCGACAAGACGGATGGATTGTAGGCACGGGCAGGCCGTGCGGGGATTTCGTGGGAAAACGGGGAAGGGCGGACGAGGTGTTCAGGTCCGGCCTTTGCTGGATCGGATCGATGATGAAAATCTCCGGCTCTATTGTTCCTCGCTGTCGGATGACCCGTATAACTTAGCCTCTTGAGAACCTTTGGACTGTGGCCGAACTTGTCGGTGGCGATGGAGCTTTGGATATCGGGTCGGAGCCCGATCATGGTTGTCATAGTGGAAGCCGCTTGACCGCTGCGCAAACTTTGCTCGACGGGCGTATCCTGAGCGGGATACCCGAGCGAGCCGGTCCCATAGGCTTCTCTCACCGTTTTGGCTGTTGACGGCGAGACCTGCGCGCTGCTGTGCGACGGGGGAGCCGTTGCCGAAATAATCACTGCCGCCGGAACAGATGTCGTCTTCGCGCATTAGCTTCCGGGTCAAAATCCTGACCGACACTCGAGGAGAGAGAGCATGGCGATTGAAAAGCGTGGTTCCGCCCACTGGAGCGGCGGTCTGAAGGACGGGCGTGGAACGGTTTCCACCGAGAGTGGCGCGCTGAAAGAACACCCCTATGGCTTCAAGACCCGTTTCGAGGAGGTACCGGGCAGCAACCCGGAGGAACTGATCGGCGCGGCCCATGCCGCCTGCTTCACCATGGCGCTCTCCAAGGAACTCGGGGATGCCGGTTTCACCGCGGAAGCCCTCGATACCACGGCCAAGGTGACGCTCGATCAGGTCGGCGGCGGCTTTGCCATCACCGCGATCGAACTCAGCCTGCGTGGCAAGGTACCCGGCGCGGACGAGGCGACCTTCCGCGGCATTGCCGAAAAGGCCAAGGCCGGCTGCCCTGTCTCCAAGGCGCTCGCCGCCGTGCCGATCAGCCTGATTGTGACCTTTGGCTGAAGGGCTTTTCTCTCGATTGCGAAGGGTTTGGCGGGGCCGGCGGGCAGCTTTTGCCGTTTGCCGGTCCCCGATAATGGGCGTATAATTTTCGCCTTCCGGCCACCGCGACCGGAGCTTCGTGAGGAGGAGAAAATGTCACGCCAATATATCGATTGCCGTGATTTCCCGAGCGAAATGAAATGCACCGTCGCCATCTCGGCAGACACCACGGAGGAACTCGTCAACGCCGCCGTGCAGCATGCCGTTGCCGTTCATGGCGAACACGACACCCCCGCATTCCGCCAGGAAATCAAGAAAGCCATCCACCAGATGGCACCATCCCGCAACGTCGCATGACGACGGGATGATTGAGCGAAAAGCCCCCTCCTTTGCGGAGGGGGTGGCCAAATAGATTGTAGGCGGACAGGTGCGCGAACAAGCAAGCCTTCCTCAATCTCCTCATATTGGGACACCTAGCAAATGGTACGAAGAACCGTAGGCACTCCTGTGCCGAATCTTCTCACTAAAATTGGGCTTTAGGCTCTTGAACGTTGAATAGATGGAGTGGTTGCCGTTCTAAAGCGTGTCGCGATCTTTCAGATTCGCTCTCTACGCTTTAAGTCGTTGTTTCATCGCATGTCGTTGCCGCAAAACC
>QFQX01000016.1 GCA_003248775.1 Shinella sp.
AACCGGTTATCCCGAAAAGACAAACGAAAACAAAAGAAATGAGAGTCTGGCTGGTTCAGAATGAACCTGACAGACTCTAAAGCGTGTCGCGACCTTTCAGGTTCGCTCCTTACGCATGAAGTCCACATTTCATCGCATGCCGTCACCACAAGACCGCTGCACGCAGATTACGCGGCAAACGTCAGATCACGCCCGACCCCATCTGTCCGGCGATATATTCCGCCTGCCGGATCGCCAGCGTGACAATGGTCAGCGTCGGGTTCTCCGCGCCGCCCGTCGTGAACTGGCTGCCGTCCGAGATGAACAGGTTCTTGATGTCGTGGGTCTGGCCATGCTTGTTGACCACGCCATCCTGCGCCTTCTCGCTCATCCGGTTGGTGCCGAGATTGTGCGTCGAGGGATAGGGCGGTGTCGGGAAGGAACGGGTTGCGCCGACCGCTTCGTAGAGCGCCATGCCCTGCTTGTAGGCGTGATTGCGCATGGCGTCGTCGTTCGGATGGTCGGTGAACCAGACATCCGGGATCGGCATGCCATATTTGTCCTTCAGATCCTTGTGCAGCTTCACCGCATTCTGTTCCTGCGGCATGTCCTCGCCGACGATCCACATGCCCGCCATGTTGGCGTAGTTGTCGAGCGCCGAGGTGAACGAGCGGCCCCAACCACCCGGATCGAGGAAAGCCACCATGAAGGGAAGGCCGAGCGACAGCGTCTCCAGCTCGTAGCCGCCGACAAAACCGCGCGACGGATCGTGTTTCGCCTCGTCGCGGATGATGCCGGCCATCGTCGTTCCGCGATACATGTGCACCGGTTTTTCGAACACGGCATAGACCGAACCGGTCGTGTGGCGCATGTAGTTCTTGCCCACCTGCCCGGACGAGTTGGCAAGACCGTGCGGAAACATCGAGGAATGCGAGTTGAGCAACAGTCGCGGGCTTTCGATGGAATTGCCGGCGACAGCGACGATGCGGGCCTTCTGGCTCTGCAGCTTGCCATCCTTGTCGGCATAGACCACCGCCGTCACCTTGCCCGACTTGTCGTGCTCGATCTTCACGACATGGGAATTCGGCCGGACTTCCAGCTTGCCGGTCGCCTCACCCTTCGGGATTTCGGTGTAGAGCGTCGACCACTTCGCGCCCCACTTGCAGCCCTGGAAACAGAAGCCCGTCTGCTGACAGCCGACACGACCGTCACGATCGGCGGAATTGATGGCCATCCGGCCGGTGTGACATTCCTGATAACCGAGTTTATCGGCGCCTGCCTTGAAGACCTTGAAGTTGTTGCTCCCAGGCAGTCCCTCGATGCCGTTGGTGCGGGTCACGCCCATCTTGTCCTCGGCCTTGGCATAATAGGGCTCGAGGTCGGCAAGCGTGATCGGCCAGTCGAGAAGGTTCGCGCCCTTCACCTTGCCGTAATGGGTGAGCGTCCTGAACTCATGTTCCTGAAAACGCAGTGAAGCGCCCGCCCAGTGGGTGGTGGTGCCGCCGACCGCCTTGACGATCCAGGCCGGCAGATTGGGAAAATCCTTCGCCACCCGCCAGCCACCGCCAGTGGTGCGGTGGTCGAGCCAGGCGAGTTGGGCGAAACTGTCCCATTCGTCGTTGATGAAATCCTCGTGCTCGATCCGGTTTCCGGCTTCGAGAACGACCACGTCGATGCCCTTCTGGGCAAGTTCGTTACCGAGCGTTCCGCCGCCCGCACCCGAACCGATGATGACGACCACGCTGTCGTCGTTGAGATCATAAGGCGCTGCCATGGTTTCCTCCCAGGAATATCAGTCGGGAATGTCGTCAATGCGCCGCCTCCCCGCAATCAGCGGGCCTCCTCCGGCGGCTTGCATCGTCGGGTTACAATCGGGGCGTCAGAGCCACTCGAGATCGTCGAAGCCGCGGTGGATATAGCCACCCTTCGAGAAAGACTCACCCTCATAGCCGAAGATCGGCCACAGCTCCTTCTGGTTATAGAGGCTGACCACGAGGTCGCCCCGCACCGCCTGGAAGAAGGGAGTCTTCTCGATATCGCGCAGGATCGCCACGCGCTGGTCCTCCCAGCCAAGCCCGGAATAGCCGCCGGGGCCTGAACGCTTGTCGAGATCGGCAATGCCCTCTTCCACCAGCTTCTTGTGGGCGGGGTCCTTTGCCGCGAGATCGTCCTGTCCCTTGACGGCGATCGCATAGAAGCGGTCGGCAAGCTGGTCGTGCGGATAGATATCGCGGGCGAGCCTGATCAGCGTCGCCATGGTTTCGGGCTTGAGGGCCTTGGCTTCGAGCGCCCAGGCCGCCTGCGGACAGATTACCGCCGAACCGCTGATGATGAGCAGCGCACCCACGCTACCGGTTTTCAGCAGGTCGCGGCGCGAAAGCCCATTGGTCTTTTCCCCATTGGTCTTTTCAAAGAGTGTTACCACGTCAGTCTCCTCCCAAGGTCTTGTGGCAATCGACGGTCCCTCATCCTCCGGTCCGTCAGGAGCGGCGCGCGAACGCGCCGCCCGATTTCAACGCATTGCCGGAAGGTCCTTCAACCCTCCGGCGGCGCGGATCACTTGAAACGTCCGTAACGCTGCAGAACCTCGATCTTGTAGCCATCCGGATCGGTGATGAAGAAGAAGCGGGCGAAGAGCGCGCCGTCACGGTTGAACTCGACGATCTTGTTCGGGTTGAGCCCCAGATCCGTGAGCCGCTTGTGCTCGGCATCGAGATCGGTGACGCTCACGGCAAGATGACCGTAGCCATTGCCGAGATCATAGGCTTCCTCGCGGCCCTTGTTGACGGTGAGCTCGAGCTCGAACTCCGTCTCCGCATTGCTCAGATAAACCAGCGTGAAGGTGTCGAAATCCAGCCTTTCGGCAATCTGCAGACCGAAAGCCTGTTCGTAGAACGCGACGGACCGGGCTTCTTCCAGCACCCGGATCATCGAATGGATCATCTTCGCCAAGGGCAACTCCTGTTTCATGCAAATCATCGATGCTGAAGAGTTTCCTATGACGGTGGCAAATCGGGTAGCAGCCCACTACCGCACCCGTGATTTCGAGTGGTTTTTTTCGTATTCTTTCCGTTTGACGCAAAGCATTACGGCGATTTGCGAAATTGACCCCGATCACGCCCCGCCCCATAATGCCCAGCAAAACAAGAAACACCGGAGGAGCATGCCATGTGTGAAGTCTTTGCCGGACAGGATCCGGCCCGCTACCGCGCAGTCAACCGCTCGGTGAGGATCGGTGGCCATTCGACCAGCATCCAGATCGAATCCGCCTTCTGGGACCTGATCGACGAGATCGCCGCGGGGCAGTCGATGTCGACCTCGCGATTTCTATCCACCCTTTATGACGAGGCGCTGGAGCGCAACGGCACGGTTTCCAACTTCGCCTCGCTGCTGAGAACAAGCTGCCTGATCTATCTGATGGGCAAGGCCCAGCATCCGGATGTGCCTCAGGCCTTCCACATCATGGCTGCCGAGTAAGCATAAAAAAACGCGGCCCGCTCCAGGTCGGGCCGCGTTCTTATCCGGTCGCCGTCTTGGGTCGGCGCCGAACGATCGGATTATTCAGCCGCCTGCAGTTCAGGTCGCTTGCTTTCTTCCTCATAGACAACACCACCGAGGGCCGCGTGGAAGAGCTTCTCGTCCAGCTCGCCTTCCCAGCGGGCAACGACGACGGTTGCGACCGCATTGCCGATGAAGTTGGTGAGCGCGCGGCATTCCGACATGAAGCGGTCGATGCCGAGGATCAGCGCCATGCCGGCAACCGGAACGGATGGAACGACCGAGAGCGTTGCAGCAAGCGTGATGAAGCCTGCACCGGTGATGCCGGCGGCACCCTTCGAGCTCAGCATGGCGACGGCCAGCAGCAGGATCTGGTCGCCGAGCGACAGATTGATGTCCGTTGCCTGGGCGATGAACAGCGCAGCAAGCGTCATGTAGATGTTGGTGCCGTCGAGGTTGAAGGAATAACCGGTCGGAATGACCAGACCGACGACCGAGCGCTTGCAGCCGGCCTTTTCCATCTTGTTCATCAGGCCCGGCAGCGCGGCTTCTGAAGAAGACGTGCCGAGAACCAGAAGCAGCTCTTCCTTGATGTAACGGATGAGCGAGAGGATGGAGAAGCCGTTATAACGGGCGACCGCACCGAGGACCACGACCACGAACAGGATCGAGGTGAGGTAGAAGGTGCCGATCAGCATGGCGAGATTGGCGACAGATGCGATACCGTACTTGCCGATGGTGAAGGCCATTGCGCCGAAGGCGCCGATCGGGGCGGCCTTCATCAGGATGGCGACCAGCTTGAAGACCGGATTGATGACGGCATGCAGGAAGTCCGTGACCGGCTGGCCTCGTTCGCCGACCAGCGCCAGCGAAATACCGAAGAGCACCGAGAAGAACAGCACCTGCAGAATGTCACCATCGGCAAAGGCGCCGACGATGGTCGTCGGAATGATGCCCATCAGGAAGCCGACGATGGTCGAGTCATGCGCCTTTTCGGCATAGGAAGCGACCGCCTTGGCGTCGAGCGAGGCCGGATCGATATGCATGCCCGAACCCGGCTGAATGACGTTGGCGACGATCAGGCCGACGACCAGCGCCAGCGTCGAGAAGGTCAGGAAGTAGAGCATCGCCTTGCCGGCGACGCGACCGACCTTCTTCATGTCGGTCATGCCGGCGATGCCGGTAGAGACCGTCAGGAAGATGACCGGCGCGATGATCATCTTGACGAGCTTGATGAAGGCGTCGCCAAGCGGCTTCAACTGCGTGCCGATATCCGGGTAGAAATGGCCGAGCAGGATGCCGGCAATGATAGCCACCAGAACCTGGACGTAGAGATGCTTGTAAAAAGGCTGCTTGGCCCCGGAAATCGGAGCCGCGGACGGGATATTCATGATGTCCTCCGTTTCGTACCCTGTCGGAACTCGTTCCGGCCTCCCGGGCACAGCAATTTGAACGTTAGCAACGGTTCATCGTTGTGTTTACGAAACTGCAAGACCTGTGCCAGAATTGTGAAATTCCAATCATCCCATTGATTCGAATGGATTTATGGATTCACGAAATCATTATGATTTCAGGTTAAGTGCGATTTTCCGCACATCCGACTTGGCTTTTCGTGCGATTTGACACACAGTAAAAAACATGTTCTCTCGACTGAAAATGAAGGATCGCACCGTCTGGGCCGTCTTCGTCCTCGTTGCGGCCATCATCCTTGCGGCCGGCTCCTATTATGCGGGGCGCGTGGGCCGAAACGCTGCGCTCGTCGCACTGGCGGACGATGCAGGCAATGATGTGGCGCTGAAGAGCGCGCTGTTGCAGGCAGTGCTGGAACGCCCCCGATCCCTGCCCCTGGTGCTGGCCGACGACGCAGAATTGCGCAGCGCCCTGTTCACCCGCAGCGAGGGTGAAATTGCCCACCTCAATCGCAAGCTGGAAAAGCTGGTCGAAGATAGCCAGGCTGCTGTCATCTACGTCATCCCGCCCAACGGCATAGCCATCGCGGCCAGTAACTGGCAGCAGACCGACAGCTTCATCGGCAACGACTACAGTTTCCGGGAATATTTCAACCAGGCGATGGCGACGGGGCGCGGAGAGCACTATGCGCTCGGCACCGTAAGCAAGCGACCGGGCCTTTACCTTTCCCGCCGCGTAGAAGGCAGCAACGGCAAGGCGCTGGGCGTTGTCGTCGTCAAGGTGGAGTTCGACGGACTGGAAAAGGACTGGGGCCTCTCCGGCAAACCGACCTTTGTCACCGACCGCAACGGCATCGTCCTGATGACCAGCAGACCGGAATGGCGCTTTTCAGCGATTGCGGCCATTCCTCCTGAGAAACGCGCGGCGATCCGCGAAAGCCTGCAATTCGGTGAGGCCTCGCTCAAAATGCTGCCCATCATGCCGCCTCTTCAGGCTGGCGGCCGGCCGCTGGTGAATGTCAACGAACCCGGAATGCGGGAGACCGGGCATTTTCTGGCGCTTGCCTCGCCAGTACCCGGCACGCCATGGAGCCTGCACCTTCTGGTGCCTGCCGATGTGGCGCTGACCGCAGGCATTCTGCAGGGACGCTTTCAGGCGCTTGCCGGATTGCTGCCGCTGGTGGGCCTCGGCGCCCTGCTGCTATTCCGCTGGCAGCGCACCCGTCAGCGCGAGGCTGCCGAGAGGGCGGCGCGCGACGAACTGGAACACAAGGTCAAGGAGCGTACCGGCGAACTCAGCCTCGCCCGCGACCGGCTGGAAACCGAAATAGAGGAACACCACGCCACCGAAACACGGCTGCAGAAGGTGCAGCAGGAACTGGTGCAGGCCAACCGACTCGCCATTCTCGGTCAGGTCGCGGCCGGCGTCGCCCACGAGATCAACCAGCCCGTGGCCACGATCCGCGCCTATGCCGACAATGCCAGCACATTCCTTTCGCGTGGGCAGAACGAACCGGCGGTCGAAAACCTTGCCTTCATCGCCAAGCTCACCGAGCGGATCGGCACGATTACCGATGAACTCAAGACCTTTGCCCGCAAGGGCCGCGCGGCTGCCGAACCGGTCGGTCTCAAGACCGTCATCGACGGTGCCCTTCTTCTCCTCAGAAGCCGTTTTTCCGGCCGTCTCGACATGCTGCGCGTCGCCGATATTCCGACGGATATCCGTGTGCTCGGCAGCCGCGTGCGGCTGGAACAGGTGCTGATCAACCTCTTCCAGAACGCGCTTGAAGCCATTGCCGGCAAGGCCGATGGACATATCGTCGTGCGTCTCGGAGAAAGTGACGAGGGAGAAGCGACAATCGTCGTCTCCGATAATGGCCCCGGTATTCCGCCGGAAATCCTGAAGGGCCTGTTCACGCCTTTCAACACCTCGAAGGAAGGCGGCCTCGGCCTCGGGCTGGTGATCACCAAGGACATCGTCGGCGATTATGGCGGACGCATCGCCGTGGACAGCGGCCCGAACGGAACGACCTTCACCGTGACCCTGAAGCGAGCCTGAGCCCATGCGGGACAAGACCGACATCATCCTGATCGACGACGACACCGACCTGCGCCGCGCCACCCGGCAGACACTGGAACTGGCCGGCTTCGCGGTGGAGGATCATGCCAATGCCCAATCAGCACTCGGCACGCTTTCAGCTGCAACCCCGGCCATCGTCGTCACCGATATCCGCATGCCCGGCATGGACGGGCTGGAGCTTTTCGCCCGCATCAAGACCATCGATCCCGACTTGCCGGTCATCCTGATTACCGGCCACGGCGACATCACCATGGCTGTGCAGGCCATGCATGATGGTGCCTACGACTTCATCGCCAAGCCGTTTCCGGCCGACCGGCTGGCGCAGACCGTGCGCCGCGCCGTGGAAAAACGCCGTCTGGTGATGGAGAACCGCGCCCTGCGGCAGGCGGCGGAGGAAAGCCGCGACGACCTGCCGCTTATTGGCCAGACGCCGGCCATGGAACACCTGCGCCAGACACTTCGCCAGATCGCCGATACCGATGTCGACGTGCTCGTCGCTGGCGAGACCGGTAGCGGCAAGGAAGTCGTGGCCACACTGCTGCATCGCTGGAGCCGCCGGAAGAACGGCAATTTCGTCGCGCTCAATTGCGGCGCGCTGCCGGAAACGGTGATCGAAAGCGAGCTGTTCGGCCACGAGGCCGGCGCCTTTACCGGAGCCCAGAAGAAGCGCGTCGGCCGCATAGAATATGCCAGCGGCGGCACTCTTTTCCTCGACGAGATCGAGAGCATGCCGGTGGCGACGCAGGTGAAGATGCTGCGCGTTCTGGAAATGCGGGAAGTAAGTCCGCTCGGCACCAACGAGGTGCGCCCCATCGACCTCAGGGTCGTGGCAGCGGCGAAGGTCGACCTTGGCAATCCGGCCGAGCGCGGCGATTTTCGCGAGGACCTCTACTACCGCCTCAACGTCGTGACCGTTTCCATTCCGCCGCTGCGCGAGCGGCGCGCCGACATACCGCTGCTGTTTTCCCACTTCCTTGCCCGTGCCGCCGAGCGCTTCAAGCGGGAGGCGCCACCCCTCACCTCTGCCGTTCACCAACATCTCGCCAGCCATTCATGGCCGGGCAATGTGCGCGAACTCGCCCATTATGCGGAACGGGTGGCGCTCGGCCTCGCCGAACCGGCCACACCCACCGCGACCACGGGCACCATACCGTTAGATTGTCAGGCAAGCCTGCCCGAACGGATGGAACAGCACGAAGCCGAACTGATCCGTACGGCACTGATCGAGAACGAAGGTGACGTGCGCCGCACGATCGAGGCGCTGCAGATCCCCCGCAAGACCTTCTACGACAAGCTCCAGCGACACGGAATCAATCGCGCCGACTACGAATAAGCCTCAAAAGGCCGGAACGCTCTATTCGTCGTCGCTGCGCAATGGCGCACGGCTGTGCTCATTGCCGGCCTCGACTGCCTTCTGCAGGAGCTTCACCAGCACCTCGCCCTCCCCGAGCGAAAGCCCGGTGAGAATACGCCGCTGCACCTCTTCGACCAATGGCTCGATGTCGTTGCGGACGCGCTTGCCCTCTTCGGTGAGCGAGAGTTGCTTGGCGCGCCGGTCCCGGCTGCTGGTATCGCGATCGACAAGCCCCTTGGCGACGAGACGGTTGACCACACCGCCGATGGTGGCGCGATCATAGGCGATACGCGCAGCAAGGGTCGCCTGATCGATCCCGGGTGCAATCTCCAGTTCGGCGAGTGCCGCATACTGCACGGGTGTCAGATCATAGCCTCCCTTGGCCACCTCCTCCAGAAACAGGGAGACGGCCACCTGGTTCAGGCGGCGAATGAGATGACCCGGCATCTGTGCGATCTTTGACATGTTCATAGCCGCCTTCCCGGCCGCATCAGCAATAGCCGGCGGAGGATTGCCGGCGCTTCAGGTTTTGGGCTTACTTAAGCCGGCGATGGCCACCTTGCCAACCGACATGGCAACAGGTCCGGACGCCCTCAGTCGTCACCAACGAAACCTGCAGAAGCATCGACCGCGGATACATCGACCTGCGCCATGGCGGTTTCGAGTTCCTCCAGAAGCTTCTGCAGGTCGCGCATACGGTCGGCCCCGTAGGCGCTGATGATCTCGCCATAGATCTCGTCGGAATGACGGGTCATCTTCTCGATGAGTTCAAGGCCTGCCGTACTGATTGAAATGCGCGCACGCCTGAGGTCGTTTTCATCGGGATGACGCTCGATCAGGTGCCGCCCCTCCAGATCCTTGAGAATGCGAGAAAGACTCGGGCCGAGCAGGAAGGTGGCGCGGGCTAGTTCCGTGACCTCGATTTCCTTCACCGTGACCAGCGCCCGCAGGATGCGCCATTGCTGTTCGGTGATATCGTACATGCGCAGCGCATTGCGGAAATGCTTCATAACCGATTCACGGGCACGCAGGAGAAGCATCGGCATCGAACGCGAGAAATGCCGCAGCCGCAATCGCTGCGCACTCGTACTGCCATCCCTGTGGCTATCGTCGGCCTCGCCGTACTTGTCCATCATGACGTCCCCACCGAGCACCTGCCACCACATAGAACCGCCTGCGGAAGTGGGCCTCTTATAATTTCAAGAATAACTTATATAGCCTTTGGTTGCCGTCTCTATATCAATCATTTCTCGGCATCGGCAAGAACGCACATTCACCGGCGGAACCGCCGGCAAGTCCGGCGGTTCCGCTCCACAGCCACCCGGACGGCAACGCCATATCACGGTCCTGTTATCCACACATGATTAACACGTTAATCATTAAAGTGCGTTTCTGAGTTTCAGGCGCTTGACAAGCTCTTGAGAATGCCCTTTTATTAACTTGTTAAATTCGAATTCACCCCTCAAGGAGGCCGTCTGCTGCACTCGGTGCCGGACGGGAGGGGGCTTCTAAAACTCCGGGAGGGAGGAGGATGCCGGTTGGCGTGGGAGGACGCTATAACCGGCATTTCTCATTTTAGGGGCATGCAAGAGAATTTGCGGTCATCCGCAACGACGACGCCTCTGTCCGGTTCTTCCCCTTTCAACAATCATTAAAAAACAAGGCATGATTATCGACGCCGACGCGGCCACGCCTGGCATGGCTCAGCCCGCGTCACGTGATTGAAGTATCGCATGCGCTCATGATAGGAGAGCGCCAGACTCCTGCATATCTAGAGAAAGACCGGCATGATCCCCTGGAAGCAGCTCGATATCGCCAGCATTCCGGGCGGCGGTGAATTGCGCCTCAAGCAGCGGGGAACGGAATTCTCCATAATGCTTGGCACCAATGAGTTGATGAACAGTCGCCTCAGTGGTTCCGAGGAGGCATTGGCCACGCTTTCCTGCGAGCATATCAAGGACAAGAAACGTCCGGCGGTCCTCATCGGCGGATTGGGCATGGGCTTCACCCTGCGCGCAGCTCTTGCCGTCCTGCCCGATGATGCGGAAGTTACTGTCGCCGAACTTGTACCCGCCGTCGTCGCATGGGCACGCGGCCCGATGGCCGAGATTTTCAAGGGCAGCCTCGATGATCCCCGTGTGCAGGTCCTTGAAGGCGATGTCGGCGCGCTCATCCGCACCTCGCCCGGCAAATTCGACGCCATCATGCTGGATGTGGACAACGGACCCGATGGCCTTACGCGCACCTCGAATGACGGCCTCTATGATTTCGGCGGGCTGAATGCGTCCAAGATCGCGCTCCGAGCCAACGGCGTGCTCGCGGTCTGGTCCTCTGGCCCCGATGCCGGCTTCACCCGCCGCCTGCAGGGCAGCGGCTTCGCGGTGAAGGAGATCAATACCCGCGCCAACGGCAAGCGCGGTGGTGCCCGTCATGTGATCTGGCTTGCGAGCAAGCGATAAGCTCCGCGCTGGCAGCAGAATTGACACCCAGCAACTGCAACGCTACTCAAAATCGAGCAGAGGATTTCGATGGCGAAAAGAGCTGGCAATCTTGGACGGCTTGACGACGCGGCCCGCGCCGGCTGGCTTTATTATGTCGCCGGCCGGACCCAGGACGAGATCGCGGCTGCCATGGGGATTTCCCGCCAGAGCGCCCAGCGCCTCGTTTCGCTCTCCGTTGCCGAAAAGCTGATCAAGGTCCGTCTCGACCATCCGATCGCCGTCTGCATGGAACTCGCCGAAGCGGTGAAGCGGAAATACGACCTTCGGCAAGTCGAGATCGTCCCGACCGATCCCGGCTCCGATGCCGCTCCGACGGGTGTTGCCGAGGCCGGCGCTGCCGAACTCGAACGCTGGCTCAAGCAACCCGATCCGCTGATCATCGCCATGGGCACGGGACGAACCCTGCGCGCCGCAGTCGACCAGCTGTCGCCGATGGAGTGTCCGCAGCACCGCATCGTGTCGCTCACCGGCAATATCAGCCCCGACGGTTCGGCCGCCTATTACAACGTCATCTTCTCGATGGCGGATGCCATCAAGGCACGCCATTTCCCCATGCCGCTTCCCGTGCTCGTTTCTTCCCGTGCGGAGCGGGATCTGCTGCACCAGCAGGCGCTGGTCCGGCCGACCATAGCGCTCGGCGCGAAGGCTGACGTCACCTTCGTCGGCATCGGTGAGATCGACCCGCAGGCCCCTCTTCTGCTGGATGGCTTCCTGCAACCACAGGAAGTGGAAAGCCTGATGCAGGCCGGCGCCACCGGCGAGATCTGCGGCTGGACTTTCGATGCGGATGGCAAGCTGCTCGACAACCCCGTGAACGAGCGGGTGGCCAGTATTCCACTGCCGTCGCGCGACACATCCTGTGTCATCGGATTGGCCCGCGGCAGGCGCAAGCATGCCGCCATTCGCGCTGCATTGCGTGGCTCTCACATCAATGCACTGATCACGGACGAGGATGCGGCCCGCTTTCTGCTGCAATCCTGAGATCTTCTGAAAACAACAATTCCGCTTTTAACGCAGAGGCTTAACCGCCGTCTTCGGCGGCGCAGCATGGATTCCGCATTGACTCCTTACGCGACAAAGTGAGAAATTGCCCAAGAGCAAAGCGAATGCTCATTTTTCTTCTGGGAGGAAGATATGACATTGAAGACATTTTTACTGGGCGCATGCTCGGTATTGGCCATGGCTGGCCTGGCTTCCGCCGAAACCCTCACCATCGCCACCGTCAACAACGGTGACATGATCCGCATGCAGAAGCTGACGGACGACTTTAAGGCGAAAAATCCCGGTATCGACCTCGAATGGGTAACGCTCGAAGAGAACGTGCTGCGCCAGAAAGTGACGACTGACATCGCCACGAAAGGCGGTCAGTTCGACGTGCTGACGATCGGCACCTACGAGGTTCCGATCTGGGCCAAGCAGGGCTGGCTCCTGCCGCTCGACAATCTCGGCGCCGACTACGACGTGAACGACCTCCTGCCGGCGATCCGCTCGGGTCTGACCGGCGATGACGGCAAGCTCTATGCCGCGCCCTTCTACGGCGAAAGCTCGATGGTCATGTATCGCAAGGACCTGATGGAAAAGGCGGGACTGACCATGCCCGACGCTCCCACCTGGGACTTCATTGCCGATGCGGCCCGCAAGATGACCGACAAGGCCAATGAGGTCTATGGCATCTGCCTGCGCGGCAAGGCCGGCTGGGGCGAGAACATGGCCTTCCTGACGGCCACTTCCAACGCCTTCGGCGCACGCTGGTTCGACGAAAACTGGAAACCCCAGTTCGACCAGCCGGAATGGAAGAACACGCTCGAATTCTACGTCAACCTGATGAAGGACGCCGGCCCTCCGGGCGCTTCCTCCAACGGCTTCAACGAAAACCTAGCGCTCTTCCAAACCGGCAAGTGCGGCATGTGGATCGACGCGACGGTTGCCGCCTCCTTCGTCTCCAACCCGAAGGAATCCAAGGTCGCCGACAAGGTCGGCTACGCGCTCGCTCCCGACACCGGGCTCGGCAAGCGCGGCAACTGGCTCTGGGCCTGGAACCTCGCTATTCCCGCCGGCACCAAGAAAGCCGACGCTGCCGAGAAGTTCATCTCCTGGGCGACCGGCAAGGACTACCTGAAGCTGGTCGCCGACAAGGAAGGCTGGGCCAACGTTCCTCCGGGCACGCGCACCTCGCTCTATGAAAACCCGGAATACCAGAAGGCAGCGCCCTTCGCGAAGATGACGCTCGACTCGATCAACGCGGCCGATCCGAAGAACCCCTCGGTCAAGCCCGTTCCCTATGTCGGTGTGCAGTTCGTCGCCATTCCGGAATTCCAGGGCATCGGCACCGCCGTCGGCCAGCAGTTCTCGGCCGCGCTTGCAGGTCAGGTCAGTGTCGATCAGGCGCTCAAAAACGCCCAGCAGTTGACCGAGCGCGAAATGATGAAGGCCGGCTACATCAAGTAAGCTCCCGTGGACTGGGGCCGGACGACGAGAGCGTCCGGCCTGCCTGGAGCGGGATCGAAAGAGGCGGTGTAAACTGCCCCTCTCCTCCCGCTTCTCTTTTTCGGGACTGCCGCGGCCCTCCGCAGATGGCCGACACCTAAAAGCCGACATTTGAAAACTGCGATCGAGAAAGGCGCGGGATCGTCATGGCGACTACGCACACCCACTCCTCGGCGCGCCTGATGATGGCGCCCTCCGTACTGCTCCTGCTGGCATGGATGATCGTGCCGCTGGTGATGACGGTCTACTTCTCCTTCCTGCGCTACAATCTGCTGATGCCGGGAATGGAAGAGTTCGCCGGCCTGATGAACTACCGCTTCTTCCTAACTGACCCGGCCTTCTTCGCGGCCTTGACCAACACGTTGCTGCTGGTCGGCGGCGTCCTCCTCATTACGGTGATCGGCGGCATCGCCTTCGCACTGCTGCTCGACCAGCCGATGTTCGGACAGGGCATCGTGCGCATCCTCGTGATCGCGCCCTTCTTCATCATGCCGACGGTTTCCGCGCTGGTGTGGAAGAACATGCTGATGAACCCGGTCAACGGGCTCTTCGCCTGGATCGCCAAGCTCTTCGGCCTGCAACCGGTCGACTGGCTCGCCAATTATCCGCTGCTGTCGATCATCATGATCGTCGCATGGCAATGGCTGCCCTTCGCCACGCTGATCCTCCTGACCGCGCTCCAGTCGCTGGACGAGGAACAGAAGGAAGCCGCCGAGATGGATGGCGCAGGCCCCGTCTCCAAGCTCATCTATATCATCCTGCCGCATATGGCCCGCGCCATCACCGTGGTGATCCTGATCGAGACGATCTTCCTGCTCTCCGTCTTCGCCGAAATCCTTGTCACCACCAATGGCGGTCCCGGCTACCAGAGCACCAACATCACCTACCTCGTCTATGCCCAGGCGCTGCTGCAGTTCGACGTGGGTGGCGCATCCGCAGGCGGCATCGTTGCCGTGGTGATCGCCAATATCGTCGCCTTCTTCCTCATCCGCCTGATCGGCAAGAATCTGGAGAGCTGACATGGCACGCGCTGTTTCCACCCGCCGCAAAGTCGTCTGGACCGCCATCGCCTGGACGCTCGGCATCCTGATCTTCTTCCCGATCCTCTGGACCTTCCTGACGAGCTTCAAGACGGAAGCCGAAGCCATTGCTTCGCCGCCCTCCTTCCTGTTTTTCGACTGGACGACGGAGAACTATGCGGAAGTGCAGAGCCGCTCGAACTATTTCCGCCACTTCATGAATTCGGTGGTGATCTCGTTCGGCTCCACCCTGCTCGGCCTCATCATCGCCATTCCGGCCGCATGGGCCATGGCGTTTTCGCCGACCAAGCGGACCAAGGACATCCTGATGTGGATGCTCTCCACCAAGATGCTGCCGCCGGTCGGCGTGCTGGTGCCGATCTACATTCTCTTCCGCAACTTCGGCCTGCTCGACACCCGGATCGGCCTCGTCGGCGTGCTGACCCTCATCAACCTGCCGATCATCGTCTGGATGCTCTACACTTATTTCAAGGAAATCCCTGGCGAAATCCTTGAGGCGGCCCGCATGGACGGCGCTTCGCTGATGAAGGAAATCGTCTACGTGCTGACGCCGATGGCCGTACCCGGCATCGCGTCCACGGTGCTCCTCAACATTATCCTGTCGTGGAACGAAGCCTTCTGGACGCTGAACCTCACCGCATCCAAGGCAGCGCCGCTCACCGCCTTCATCGCCTCCTATTCCAGCCCCGAAGGGCTCTTCTACGCCAAGCTCTCCGCCGCATCAACCATGGCGATCGCGCCCATCGTCATCCTCGGCTGGTTCAGCCAGAAACAGCTCGTCCGCGGTCTGACCTTCGGCGCCGTCAAATAAGGAACACACACATGGGTAGCATCAAGCTCGAAAATGTTTCCAAGTCCTTCGGCGAGGCGACTGTCATTCCCTCGATCGATCTTGAGATCAACGACGGCGAATTCGTGGTCTTCGTCGGCCCGTCCGGCTGCGGCAAGTCCACCCTGCTGCGCCTGATCGCCGGATTGGAGGATGTCTCCGGCGGCCGTATCCTGATCGACGGAAAGGACGCGACCGAAACCGCACCCGCCCATCGCGGCCTTGCCATGGTGTTTCAATCCTACGCGCTCTATCCGCATATGAGCGTGCGCTCCAACATCGGCTTCCCACTGAAGATGGCCGGCGTCGACAAGGCCGAGATCGACCGCAAGGTGAACGATGCCGCCCGCATCCTGAACCTCACCGACTATCTCGATCGCAAACCCCGCCAGCTTTCCGGCGGCCAGCGTCAGCGCGTCGCCATCGGTCGCGCTATCGTGCGTTCGCCGGAATGCTTCCTGTTCGACGAACCCCTGTCGAACCTCGACGCGGCACTCCGCGTCAACATGCGTCTCGAAATCTCCGAGCTTCACCATCAGCTCAACGCCACCTCGATCTACGTGACCCATGACCAGGTCGAGGCCATGACCATGGCCGACAAGATCGTCGTCCTGAACAAGGGGCGCATCGAGCAGGTCGGCTCGCCGCTGGAACTTTACCGCAATCCGGCGAACCTCTTCGTCGCCGGCTTCATCGGCTCCCCGAAGATGAACCTGATTTCCGGCCAGACGGCTCAAGGCTACGGCGCACCCACCATCGGCATTCGCCCCGAGCATGTGACGCTTTCGACCGAAAGCGGGACGTGGATGGGCAAGGTCGCGGTCGCCGAACACCTGGGGTCCGACACCTTCCTTCACATCACGGTCGATGGCATCGGCCAGGTCACGGCCCGCGCGGGCGGGGAGTTCGCGGCCAAAAGCGGCGACACGGTGTTCGTGAGCCCCGATCCGAACCGCATCCATCGCTTCAATGAAAAGGGACTTGCAGTATGACCGGCAGACTTCAGGGCAAATCGGCGCTGATCACCGGATCGGCGCGCGGCATCGGCCGGGCCTTCTCGGAAGCCTATGTCCGCGAGGGCGCAACGGTCGCCATCGCCGACATCAACTTCGAACGCGCCAGCCAGACCGCCGCGGAAATCGGCGAGCAGGCCTATCCGGTGCTGCTCGACGTCACCGAGCAGGCCTCCATCGATGCCGCCGTCAGGGCCGTGGAAGACAGGACCGGCGGCATCGACATTCTCGTCAACAACGCCGCCCTGTTCGACCTAGCACCGATCGTCGAGATTACCCGCGAAAGCTATGACCGGCTGTTCTCGATCAATGTCGCCGGTTCGCTCTTTACCTTGCAGGCCGTCGCGAAATCGATGATCGCCCGTGGCAAGGGCGGCAAGATCGTCAACATGGCAAGTCAGGCCGGTCGGCGCGGCGAAGCGCTTGTCGCCATCTACTGCGCCACCAAGGCCGCGATCATCTCGCTCACCCAGTCGGCCGGTCTCGATCTCATCAAACACGGCATCAACGTCAATGCCATCGCGCCCGGCGTCGTGGACGGCGAGCACTGGGATGGCGTCGACGCCCTCTTCGCCCGATACGAGAACCGCCCTCTCGGGGAAAAGAAACGGCTCGTCGGAGAAGCCGTTCCCTTCGGCCGCATGGGCCGCGCCGAAGACCTCACGGGCATGGCGATTTTCCTCGCCACGGCGGAAGCCGACTACATCGTCGCCCAGACCTACAACGTCGACGGCGGCAACTGGATGAGTTGAAGGCCGCCGTCGGCACAAATCATGTCTCGCTTTCGAGGACTAGTGAAATGACCTGCAAGCTATCGCTGGCAAACCTTATCGAAATCTCTGGAAACGCAGCCATCCCGGCCTATCGCCGCGAACAGTTGAAGGCCGGCATCCTGCATTTCGGCGTCGGCAACTTCCATCGCGCCCATCAGGCCGTCTACCTCCACGAGCTATTCAACCAGGGCCGGGACATGGATTTCGCCATCCTCGGCGCCGGCGTCCTGCCATCCGACCGCAAGATGAAGGCAACGCTGGAAGCGCAGGACTATCTGACGACGGTCGTCGAACAGGACATCAACCGCAGCACCGCCACCGTCACCGGACCGATGACCGGCATGATCGCCGCCCCCGACTTCGGCGACATCATCGCGGCCCTTTCCGATCCGGCGATCCGCATCGTGTCGATGACCATCACCGAAGGCGGTTATTTCATCGATCCGGCAACCGGAAAATTCGACCCCGGCCATCCGGCCATGGTGGCCGACGCCGCCAATCCGGGAGAGCCGAAGACCGTATTCGGCCTCATCATCGCTGGTCTGAAGGCGCGCAAGGCCAAGGGGATGCCGCCCTTTACCGTCATGTGCTGCGACAACATTCCAGGCAATGGCGAGGTGACGGAAGCCACCATCACCGGTCTTGCAAAGCTCTCGGACCCCGATTTCGCCCACTGGATCCATGAGAATGTCGCCTTCCCCAATTCCATGGTCGACCGCATCACGCCGGCAACAGGCGAACGGGAAATCGGCATCGCCCGCGATACCTACGGCATCGAGGACGGCTGGCCGGTCTTCTGCGAGGAATTCAAGCAGTGGGTTCTGGAGGATCGCTTCCCGCTGGGACGTCCGGCGCTGGAGGCGGTCGGCGTCACCTTCGTTCCGGATGTCGCGCCCTATGAGCTGATGAAGCTGCGCATCCTGAACGGCGGCCACGCGGCCATCGCCTATCCCGCCGCGCTGATGGACATCCACTTCGTTCACGAGGCGATGCAGGAGCCGCTGATCCGCGCCTTCCTCGCCAAGCTGGAGCGGGACGAGATCATTCCCGTCGTGCCGCCGGTGCCGGACACCAGCCTCGACGACTATTTCCAGCTCATCGAAAGCCGCTTCTCCAATCCGAAGATCGGCGACACCATTCCACGACTGGCGCAGGACGGCTCCAACCGTCAGCCGAAGTTCATCCTGCCCTCCACCGCCGACCGGCTGAACAAGGGATTGGATGTCGTGGGGCTGGCCCTCGTCTCGGCGCTGTGGTGCCGCTATTTCGAGGGCGCTTCGGACAGCGGCAAGCCCATCGTCTTCAACGATGCAAGCGCGGAACGCCTGCAGCAAGCGGCCCTTGCCTCCCGCGGCGACCCGAAGGCCTTCCTCGCGCTCGGCGATATCTTCGGCGCGGTCGGCCAGAACCCGCTCTTCATCCGACGCTTCAGCCATGCGCTCGCAACGCTTCGCGAGGTCGGCACGGCAGAAACGCTGAAGCGCTATCTCGACGGCAGGCTGGCAGCCTGATCCCGTCATGGAAAAGGATGGAAGACGGCTGGTCATCTTCGATTGCGACGGCGTGCTCGTCGATAGCGAGCCGATATCGCTCGCCGTTCTGGTCGATGCCTTCCGGCAGGCCGGCGTGGTCATCGATGCGGACTACGCCCACCGGCGCTTTCTCGGCAAGAGCCTCGCGGCGGTGATCGCAACCGCACGCGACGAATTCTCCCTCGAAATCGGCGAGCCCTTCCTCGCCGACCTGAGGACCGCTCTCCATGCAAGGTTTCGGCAGGAACTCAAGCCCATACCGAATGTCGCCAGGGCACTCGACGATCTCGATCGAGCCGGGCACAGCTGGTGCGTGGCGTCGTCGAGCCAGCCGGAGCGTATCGCGCTTTCCCTGACGATAACCGGCCTCTTCGACCGTTTCTCGCCGCATCTCTTCAGCGCATCCATGGTCGAGAATGGCAAACCGGCGCCCGATCTCTTCCTTTATGCAGCATCGAAGATGGGCTTTCCGTCCGAGGCCTGCATCGTCATCGAGGACAGCCCCGCCGGCATCATGGCGGCAAGGGCGGCCGGGATGACGGTTTTCGCCTTTACCGGCGGTTCGCATACCACACTCGCCTCCTACCGCGACGAAATCGCAGCCCTCAAGCCTGACAGGCGGTTTGACGATATGGTCGAATTGCTCCACCTTATGCAAAAATGAAAAAACGGGACGGAAACAGGCCACGATGCGCGACCACGTGATTGCGGTGGATGTCGGGACAGGCAGCGCGCGCGCCGGTGTCGTCGACCGACAGGGCCGGCTGCTTTGCCGCCGGGAACATCCGATCGGGATGAGGCAACTTGGCGACCACATCGCCGAATACGATTCCGAACAGATATGGACCGCCACCTGCATCGCCGTCCGCGAGGCGCTCGCAGCTGCCGAACTGCCGGCCGAACGCATCGCTGCGCTTGCCTTCGACGCCACCTGCTCACTCGTGCTGCGCGACACCGAGGGGGAACCGCTGGCGCTAGCTCGCGAAAACGGAGCAAACTTCGACACCATCGCCTGGCTCGACCATCGCGCCAGCCGCGAAGCTGCCGAAATCTCTGGAACGCGCCACCCGTTGCTTGCCTATGCCGGCGAAGCGATCTCGCCGGAAATGCAGATCCCGAAGCTGATCTGGCTGAAACGCAATCGCCCCGATCTCTGGGCGAAATCCGGCCACTTCTTCGACCTTGCGGATTTCATGAGCTGGCGCGCCACCGGCAGCACCGGCCGGTCGCTTTGCACACTCACCTCCAAATGGAATTTTCTGGCTCATGAGAAAAACGGCTGGAGCCCCGATTTTCTCGACAGGATCGGCCTAGGCGATCTTTTGCTTCGTGGTGGTCTGCCGCAACAGGGTGTCGCTGTCGGACAGGCGATAGGCCCGCTGACGGACAAGGCCGCAACGGAACTTGGCCTCGACACCGACGTCGTGGTCGCCGCCGGCATGGTCGATGCCTATGCCGGCGCGCTGGGCGTGCTGGGCTCGATCGCGGATCAGCCTGACGCGTTGGAACAACGGATCGCGCTGATCGGCGGCACCTCGAGTTGTCTGATTTCCTTTGCCGCCGCGCCCCATTTCGGCAAGAGCCTCTGGGGACCCTTCTTCGACGCGGTATTTCCCGGCCAATGGCTGGTCGAAGCCGGCCAGTCGGCCACGGGTGGCCTGCTCAATCATCTGCTGCGGCTGCATGCGGAAGGTGGAGAACCAACGCCTTCGCGGCATAGACAGGTAATTGAACGGGTGCAGTCTCTCAGGCAGGCGGAAGGACCTGACTTTGCCGCCCGCCTCCATATCCTGCCGGACTTTCACGGCAACCGCTCGCCCTTTGCCGATCCGAACCTTACCGGCGCGATCACCGGCCTGACGCTCGACAGTTCCTTCGACGGCCTCTGCCGCATCTACTGGCGCGCCTGCGTGGCGATTGCGCTGGCGCTGCGCCAGATCCTCGAAGCCATGGAAAAGAGCGGCATCCGGCCCGAACGGCTGCATCTCACCGGCGGGCACGTCAAGAACCCGCTGCTGGTCGAACTTTACGGCGATGTCACCGGTCGTGAACTGGTCATACCCGACACCGACGACGCCGTACTGGTCGGCACCGCCATGAATGCGGCAGCCGCCGGCGGGCTTTATCCATCGCTTGCGGCCGCAGGCGTCGGCATGGCCGCACCCTCACGCAGCAGACAGCCGGATGCAGCGAAACACGCCCTCTATGAGCGCGACTACCGGCGTTTCCTTGCCATGCAACGCCACCGCGCCGAACTGGATACGCTGTAGAGCAATTCCAGCAAAAGCGGAAACCGGTTTTGCGCCAGAAATTGCTCCAGAAACAGAACTCAATCAACCCCAGAGGCGGGAAGCAGGCGCCTGCATCATCGACCCGTCATAGCGGATCGGATCATCCCGGTCGGCGGCAAGCAGCAGCGGTCCGTCGAGATCGACATAGGGCGCGCCCTGCGCCACCAGAAAGGCCGGCGCCATGGCGAGCGACGTGCCGAGCATGCAGCCGACCATGATGTCGAAGCCGGCAACCAGCGCCACCTCGCGCATCGCCAGCGCCTCTGTCAGGCCGCCGGTCTTGTCGAGCTTGATGTTCACGGAATCATATTTGCCGACGAGCTTTGCGAGCGAAGCTCGGTCATGGCAGCTTTCGTCGGCGCAGACGGGCAGCACTCTTTTGATATCGAGAAGAGCATCGTCCTTGCCCGCCGGCAGCGGCTGTTCCACAAGCGCCACGCCGAGCTTCACCAGAACGGGCGCAAGCGCCTGATACTGCTCGACCGACCAACCCTCATTGGCATCGACGATAATTTTCGAGGTGGGAGCGCCCGCCCTCACCGCCTCGATCCGTTCGACATCGCCCTCGCCACCGAGCTTGACCTTGAGAAGCGGCCGCGCCGCATTCTTCGCCGCAGCCTCCCGCATACTTTCCGGCGTGCCAAGCGACAGCGTGAAGGCGGTCTCGACCGGCTTCGGCGCGGGAATACCCGCAATCTGCCAGGCAGGCCGCCCGCCGCGCTTTGCTTCCAGATCCCAGAAGGCGCAATCGAGACCATTACGCGCAGCCCCCGCCGGCAGCCGCGATTGCAGCGCCTCGCGGGTCATGCCCTTCTTCAGGTCGGCGGCACAGGAAAGGATGGTCGCGATCACGCCTTCGACGGTCTCATCATAGCGGGCATAGGGCACGCACTCCCCTCGCCCGGTGAAGCTGCCGTCCGAGAGAGTGACCGTAACGACGCGGATTTCGGTGCGCGAGCCACGCGAAATGGTGAAGCTGCCGGCAACCGGGAAACGCTCCTCCGTCGCGGTCAGAATGAGGCCAGTCATCGTCTTTCATTCCTTTCCCTGCAGGGCGTTTGGCGCCGCTGGCGAATCGCCGCCCCTTGCGCGGGACAGCAATCCTTTCTATATCCGTCAACAATATGGTCGAGGTCTTCGCGATCCATAATCGCAATTTGCCGCATTCCGATGGCGGAACGCCGGCCATGCCTCACCTTTCAACGCATGAAATTGGCGGATAAGCCCCGTGAATACGCTGGATTTTGACAAGAAGCCTGAAGATACCCGCGTCGTTGTGGCGATGTCGGGCGGCGTGGATTCCTCCGTTGTCGCCGGCATTCTCAAACGCGAGGGCTATGACGTCCTCGGCATCACGCTGCAGCTTTACGATCACGGCGCCGCCGTGCATCGCGCCGGCTCCTGCTGTGCCGGTCAGGATATCGACGACGCGCGCCGCGTCTGCGAAACGCTCGGCATTCCCCATTACGTCCTCGACTACGAACAGCGCTTTCGCGACACGGTCATCAACCCGTTCATGGAAAGCTACGTCGCCGGTGAAACGCCGATCCCCTGCGTCGCCTGCAACCAGACGGTCAAGTTCGCCGATCTGCTGGCGACCGCGAAGGAACTCGGCGCCGACGCGCTGGCAACCGGCCACTACATCCGTTCGCGGGCGACACCCCTGCCGGATGATCCGGGCCACCGGGCGCTGTTTCGCCCGATCGACAGCGAACGCGACCAGAGCTACTTCCTGTTTGCCACGACGCAGGAGCAGATCGATTACCTGCGCTTTCCACTGGGCGGCCTTTCCAAGGCCGAAACCCGCGTGCTGGCCGAGGAAATGGGCCTCGTCGTCGCCCAGAAAGCCGACAGCCAGGACATCTGTTTCGTGCCGCAGGGCAAGTATGCCGACATCATCACCAAGCTCCGCCCCGACTCGGCGCTGGGCGGCGACATCGTGCATCTCGACGGCCGCGTGCTCGGCCGCCACGAAGGCATTCTCCATTACACGATCGGCCAGAGGAAGGGGCTCGGCGTCGCCACCGGCGAACCGCTCTACGTCATCTATCTCGATGCCCGTTCGCGCCGCGTGATCGTCGGTCCGAAGGAAGCGCTGGAAACCCACCGCGTCTACCTGCGCGACATCAACTGGCTGGGCGACAAGGCGCTTGCCGACGAAGCCCGTGATGGCTTCGCCTGCTTCGCCAAGGTCCGCTCCACCCGTCCGCCGGCCCCTGCAATGCTGCATGCCGACGAAAACGGCATCTATGTCGATCTGGAGATCGGCGAAGCCGGCATTGCGCCGGGTCAGGCCTGCGTTCTCTATTCTGCACCGGGCGCTGACGCCCGCGTCTATGGCGGCGGCTTCAT
The DNA here is from genome assembly GCA_003248775.1 of Shinella sp. GTDB lineage: Bacteria > Pseudomonadota > Alphaproteobacteria > Rhizobiales > Rhizobiaceae > Allorhizobium. The sequence goes on from QFQX01000016.1 coordinate 23,139, forward strand.
CGATCGCTCCGAACGGGCAGCCGATGCGGAGGCCTCGCTGAAGGCGCTTCTTTCGTCTCCCGTCGCCGCCTGAAAGGCCTCCTTTCGAACGTCGGTGAAAACGCTTCTGTTTTTCCCTGTCACGCGCTTGACACTAACGGGAGCCTCGCCTTATAAGCCGCCCATCGCTTCGGGCGGCTTTGATTTTTCAAAAGTCTCGATCGATGTGTGGCGGGGTAGCTCAGGTGGTTAGAGCGTGGGATTCATAACCCCAAGGTCGGCGGTTCAAGTCCGCCTCCCGCTACCAACATTCTCCAAATCCTTGATGATGCTGTTCCAAGCGCGTTCCGGCGCATGTTGTTCACACACGTTTTCCGTGCAATGAATTCCGTGAAGACACGGGAGAGTCCTTATGTGGACGGCATTCAGGAATCTGTTTTCTTGGCCAGACAGATTTGACGGCTGTTCGGCGACGTTGCGTTCAGGACCGAGCAGGAGACTGGCCAGTTCAAGCATTCCTTCATGGAATGGCGGGTCAAGAAGGGGCTGAACAGCGGTGAATTGCTGGTCGGCCTTGCGATGAAACCCGACGGCTACGCCGGACCGGAAGGCTCGGTGACGAACTATATCAACTTCCATCTCGCAACCGCCGTAAGATTGCGCGACAAGCTCAACGAATGCATCGAATTCGCCAGCAGGCGCTAAAAAGGATCGCGCCGAAAATAGTAGGCTACGGCGCCGAAGAACAGGTTCTTGCAGACCCCACGGATCGATACGCCGCAGTCCACCAGCATTCCATCCACCGGCTTGCGCCTGTGGGCAGGCTTCAGAGCTTTTACCGACAACACTCTAAACGGCTCAGGATCCGGCGCCAGATCGGCAACGGCTTTTTTTATGCGGTCATTTTCTTCCTGAACTTCCCTCTGTCCGCGCATTTCGTCCGGGGGCGTGGCCTACTTCAAAACGAATGCTCTCTGCGCATCAGAAAACTCTATATCTCATCATTTGTACTTCGGTCTCCAATCAGGAATCCAGCGCGGAAAACTACAATCAAAAACGGGCCGTTTTTTTTAGAATAAGAGTACACCAACCTGTTCCTCATGAGGCCTGTTTTCGATAGCCATTCCACTATGAAGTCCCGGCCTAAACGCTGAAGTGATAAGTCGCAGTGTGGCAATAGCGGCCACGGACCTGATAACCGAAGTCCGCGAGGTATTTCTGGATTTCCATGAAATACGCCAATTCGCCAGCTTCGATGAAGAGGTGCGGCTTTTGTCTCCGGAGGGTTTCTGTCGCCCCCCTCAATACACCGAGTTCGCCGCCCTCGACGTCCATTTTTACGATACTCAGCGGCGTCTGCTCCGTTATATAGTCATCAAGCCGGGCAATCTGGATATCGCCGTTCGGATCGGGCTGGATGTTGACCATGCCATAGTTGGCAGTCGTGGGTATGACCGCACGGCCCCTACCCTGAAAATCACCCAACGCCAGGCTCTCTATGCGGACAAAATCCGTGCAGTCGTTGACCCGAAGGTTCTCCCTGAGAATCTCGCGATTTTTGTCGAAAGGTTCGAAGGCCAGAACAGGCGCGTTCAGCACCTTGGCGAAGAACACCGTATGGTTTCCGATATTGGCGCCGATATCAACAATCACCGAACCCGGTGTATAAACCTCTTTGGCCTTCACCAGCAGGTCCAATTCGTAGAACGATTTTTCGGCGGTAATGACGTTGAACAGATGATCAGGATGGTTGTGGGTGTACAGCTGAAAATTATGGCCGCCATAACTGAAATTGACACTCTGCATCATATCCTCCGCCGAATACTTCGGCATCATCGTTAACAGGGAGCGCTGGCGTGTGAACAGGACAGAGACAGCGTTCCATTTGAGCATCGAGCCTTATCCGGCGTGTCTTTCCCGAAGCTGACGGTCAGCCCATCACGAAGAACGGTCGATCTATTACCTCTTCCCGCTGGTGCATGGCTGTCGCATTTCGGGTATTCCAAGAGGAGCTATGATGCACCGGATCACCCCTAGCCTATCGAATATCCACCCCAGGGAAAGCCTGAATGAACGGCCAATAGCATCAGCGGAGAAGTGATCGTGGGGCGACAGTCTAGACCGCTGCAGCACCGCGATTGGTATCTATCGTCATTCCACGAAGCATCGATCCAATGCTCGCGATGTCTACCACGTACGTATCAGGGACCGTGCGACAGAAGATATGAACGTATGACGCGAATCGCATCACTTGCTTGAAGTATTCGACAAGCTCAACGAATGCATCGAATTCGCCAGCAGGCGATAAAAAGAATCGCGACGAAACAGCGGCTTGCGGATCTTTTCCACCGACCCTTATCACCCATAAAGGTCAGAAAACTTTTCATTAAATTTTAAGAAATAGACTGCGCTTTCCAAGCGAGGTCTTTGTTATGCGTACCGCCCTTGTCTCCACTCTCAGCGTCATGCTGATCCTGTCTGCCTGCGCCAAGCCGCCGAACCAGACGCGCAATGCCTGCGCGATCTTCGAGCAGCGCGACGGCCTGTTCAACAACTGGCGGCGGGCAGCCCGAAATACCGAGCGCGAATATGGCGTTCCGGTGCCGATCCTGATGGCAACGATCTATACGGAATCGGGCTTCCGCTCCAATGCCAAGCCCCCGCGCACCAAGCTCTTCGGCTTCATTCCGTGGAAGCGCAAATCGACTGCCTATGGCTATTCGCAGGCGCTCGATGGCACCTGGGATCGCTACCAGCGCGAGACCGGCCGTTACTCGGCACGTCGCACCGATTTTGCCGACGCCATCCAGTTCATCGGCTGGTATCACCGCCAGAGCAACATCAAGAACGGCATTCCGCTAAACGAGCCATATCAGCTCTATCTCGCATACCATTCCGGTCATGCCGGCTACTCGCGCGGAAGCTACCGAAGCAACAGCGAGGCGCTGCAGGGCGCCAAGCGCTTTACCAACATCGCCTACACCTATTCCAGGCAGTTGCAGAGCTGCCCGAACTGATCCTGCCAAAAGCTGCCGCCCAAGACACGAGGATATTGGATGATCTATCGAGGCGGCTGCCTGTGCGGCGCGATCCGGTTTGAGGCAACCGGCGCGGCCGAAAAGCCGCATACCTGTTCCTGCAAGTTCTGCCAGCGGCATACAGGCGCGCTGACGGCAGGCTGGGTGGAATTTTCCCGCGAGAACGTCGCGTGGACCGGTTCGGGCGGAGCACCCTCCACCTATCGCTCGTCGGACTATTCGAGCCGGGCCTTCTGCCCCTCATGCGGAAGTTCACTCGGTGCACTCGATGACGACCTCGTGGTCGCCCTTCTGATCGGCACCTTCGACGATAGCACCGCCGCCGAACTGGAACCGCAATACCACTCCTTCGAGGATGGCAAGCCGCGCTGGTGGCGCCCCTGACAAGAAAAACCGCCCGCAGCAATCTGCCACGGGCGGCTTCGTTGAGTAATGGCGAGGCCGGATCGGCCCCGTTCTGTTATTCCGCGTCACCGACCGCCTGGATGGCCGAAATCTGCCAGTCAGTGCCGGCACGACGAACGAAGGTCCAGATCTCGGTGGACTCCGAGGGATGGTCCGGATCGCCGCTGACAACGCTGCCGTTGTTACGGTCACGCAGGACGTCGATGCTCTCATAGCGCATGGCGACGGTCGCATATTCGACATTGCCCTCGCGCCAGGATTCGGAAACATCGCCCTGCACCAGATGAACGTCGCGAACATCATTCTTCACGCCGCGCGTGGCGTTCTCGCTCAGTTCCTCGGCGAGATAGGACATGGCTTCCGGCGTGGTGATGCGACGCAGGGCCGAATAGTCCTCGGCAGCATAGGCAGCCTGCATTTCCTTCAGCAAACCCTCGAAGCGTTCGAGGTCGGGCTGACCGATGCCCAGTTCGTCGGGATTGCCGTTACGCGGTGCAGCCGGAGCAGCAGAGGCAGAACTACCACCCATGCGCGGGATCTCGAAAGCGGGGCGCGAGGGCGAAGGCGAAGGCTGCTGCGTGTCACGCGCCATGCCGGCGGCCCCGGAGAAAGCCGGCTGACGGTTGGCGAACATGCGCATCGCAAAGCGGATGACGAAGAAGATCACAGCCGCCTGCAGCAGCAGGCCAAGGAAGCCGAAGCCGCCGCCGAAGCCGGAGCCCATCAGCATGCCGAACAGGCCGCCCATCAGCATGCCGCCGAGAAGACCACCGCCGATACCGCCGAGGAGACCACCGAACATGCCAGGACGCTGAGCATTCTGCTGGCGCGTCTGGGCAGCCGAAGGCGCAGCCTGCGATGCACCGGTGTTCGGCGTCATCGAGCGCTCGATAGGAGCAGCCGGTGCGGGTGCGGTCCGGGTGGCCGGCGGGGCGGAAAACGTGCGCGTGCCCCGACTACCGAAGCCACCGCTCGCCTTGCGTGCTTCCGCCATGTCGGCCACGCTCAGCGCAACCGCCATGCCAATTGCCAGAACTCCGAAAAACTTACCGTATCGCCCCATGGCCTGATCCTGTCCCTTCCCTTTGTTCACCGGCAGAAGCGCCGGAATTCGATGCCCCCATATGGGGGAGCTTCGCGAAATATTGAAGACTTGCGATAGGCTTTTCCCGAAAGAGATCCGGAAAACCCAGCGTTTCCGGGCTTTTGGTGAAAACACGCGCCTTCACGTTTTGGTGAACTGTGAACACAGCGTTCAATAAATACGAATAAGTATTAAATTGATACGATATCGTACATTATGTTACGCGGCGTGATCACTCCAGCATCGAGGTCCGCCATGAATCCCAAGCTGTCAGCCGCTCTTGCCACCGTTCTCTGGGGCTTTACCTATATCATCACCACGACCATGCTCCCGCCGAACCCCATGTTCATCGCGGCTGTGCGGGCTATAGGCGGCGCGCTGCCGCTCCTGCTGATTGCCCGGGAGTTGCCTCCAAGGGAGTGGTGGGGGAAAATCGTCATTCTCGGCACGCTGAACAGCGGGCTGTTCTTCGGCCTCCTGTTCATTGCCGCCATTCGCCTGCCGGGCGGCGTCGCGGCAACCTTCCAGGCTCTCGGTCCGTTGTTCATGGTGCTGCTGGCCTGGCCGCTGCTCGGCGCGATCCCGGCTATCGCCAAGGTTTCCGCCGTCTTCGTCGGCGCGGTCGGTGTGGCCATGGTCGTGCTGAAAAGCAATGCCGCCATCGATCTGATCGGCGTCGCGGCAGCGCTTGGAAGCGCACTCTCGGTCGCACTTGGCGGTATCCTCGTTCACAAATGGGGTCGGCCACGCTCGCTGCTCGGCTTCACCGCATGGCAGCTTCTCGTCGCCGGTATCGAACTCAGCCTCGTCACCGCCATCGTCTCCGATGTCCCCGCCCGTCTCTCTGCACTCAATGTGTTAGGCTTCGTCATCCTTGCGCTGTTCGTCACGGCACTTGCGTTTGCGCTCTGGTTCCGGGCGATCCAGGGCGCGGGTGCGGCCCATGTCGCGCCCTTCTTTCTGTTGACACCGATCACCGCCTTTGTTCTGGATGCGGTCTTCCGGGGCTTCGTGCCCAACACCGTGCAGATCGTCGGCGTAATGCTCGTGATCGGCAGCCTGCTATACAGCCAGCATGTCGACCGTCGCGGTTTCCGCCCCGCGCACCACGTTCATCCGACGAAGAAAAACTAAGGACGCATGCCATCATGACCAGGGACGCCGCACCGGACAATGTCGAGCGGACAACATCGCGCGGATTGGCGCGGCGCAACCTGATCGTGACGACCGCGACCGACCTCTTTCTCGAGCAGGGATATGACGCCGTCACCGTCGACGAGATCATCCGCGTCGTCGGCGGTTCCAAGACCAACCTCTACAAGCATTTCGGTGGCAAGGAGGGGCTGTTTTCCGAGGTCGTCGAACAGCTCTGTCACGATTTCCTGCAACCCCTCTCCGTTCTGGAGGTCTCGAGCCTGCGTCCAGCCGACGGGTTGCGGGTCCTAGGCTCCACGCTTCTGAAAATGCTGATGGCGGACCGGCATGTCGCGTTCCAGCGGCTGATGCTCGCCGTATCCGGCCGCTTCCCGGACCTGACGGGCGTCTGGTTCGAGAGCGGCCCTGTTCAGTCCCGCAAGGCTTTCGCGAATTTCATCGCCGCAAAGCAATCGAGCGGGGAGATGCAGGAGGCCGATCCGCACATGCTGGCCATCCAGTATCACGATATGATCGTCACCAACCCGCTCTACCTCGCGCTGATGGGGAAGAAACCCTCGCCCGCCGAAATGGAACGCTCCATCGAAAGCGCGATCGCAACATTTCTGCTCGGTCAATTACCACACGGCAGCTGACAGAACTGCATTTCCTGAGACAACCAGAATTTCATGAAGCAGAGCGGCACCCTCAACTGACCCGCTCCACCTCGCGCAAAAGAAAAAGCCCGTCTGGATGACGCCAGACGGGCTTTTCCGATCTTCTCTTGGGAGGCGAAAACTTATTCGACGTTGAAGGTCAGCGTCTTGGCTTGCTTGATGGCTGCGTTGGCCGTCAGCTTGTCAAGAACGGCCTGCTCCACTTCGCCGTCGACATAGAGAAGCGCGATAGCGTCACCGGCTTCCTTTTCGCGACCGAGCTGGAAGTTGGCGATGTTCACGCCGGCATTGCCGAGCGTCGTGCCGATGAAGCCGATCATGCCGGGAACGTCGGTGTTGGTGATATAGATCATATGCTGACCGACATCTGCATCCATGTTGATGCCCTTGATCTGGATGAAGCGCGGCTTGCCATCCGAGAAGACCGTACCGGCAACCGAACGAGTCTGCTTTTCGGTCGTGACGGTGAGCTTGATGTAACCGTCGTAAACGCCGGTCTTGTCGCGCTTGACCTCGGACAGGATGATGCCCTTTTCCTTCACCATGACCGGCGCCGACACCATGTTGACGTCAGCGACCTGCGGGCGGATGAGACCGGCAAGCAGGGCCGAGGTCAGCGCCTTGGTGTTCATGGACGCGGTCTGGCCGTCGTAAAGGATCTCGATTTCCTTGATCGGGCCTTCGGTAACCTGGCCGACGAACGCGCCGAGAACGTCGGCGAGCTTGATGAACGGCTTCAGGATCGGCGCTTCTTCCGCCGTGATCGACGGCATGTTGATGGCGTTGCTGACGGCACCCTTGACCAGGTAGTCCGACATCTGCTCGGCAACCTGCAGAGCAACGTTTTCCTGTGCTTCCGTCGTCGATGCGCCGAGGTGTGGCGTGCAGACGACGTTCGGCAGGCCGAACAGCGGGCTTTCGGTGGCGGGCTCGACTTCGAACACGTCGAAACCGGCGCCGGCGACGTGGCCGGACTTGATCGCGTCGGCCAGAGCCGCTTCATCGATCAGGCCACCACGGGCGCAGTTGATGATGCGAACGCCCGGCTTGGTCTTGGCAAGGGCTTCCTTGTTGAGGATGCCGCGGGTCTTGTCGGTCATCGGCACATGCAGGGTGATGAAATCAGCCTGGGCCAGCAGCTCGTCGAGCTCGACCTTGGTCACGCCCATTTCTTCAGCGCGTTCCTTCGACAGGAAGGGGTCGTAGGCAAGCACGCGCATCTTGAGGCCGATGGCGCGCGAGCAGACGATGGAGCCGATGTTACCGGCGCCGATGACGCCGAGCGTCTTGCCGGTGATTTCGACACCCATGAACTTCGACTTTTCCCATTTGCCGGCCTGCGTCGAGGCGTCGGCAGCCGGAAGCTGACGGGCAACGGCGAACATCAGCGCGATGGCATGCTCGGCGGTCGTGATCGAGTTGCCGAACGGGGTGTTCATGACGATGATACCGCGGCGCGATGCAGCCGGGATATCGACGTTGTCGACACCGATACCCGCGCGGCCGATGACCTTCAGGTTGGTCGCGGCGGCGATCAGCTTTTCCGTTGCCTTGGTGGCGGAGCGGATGGCGAGACCGTCATAGTTGCCGATGATTTCGGCAAGCTTGTCCTTGTCCTTGCCGATCTTCGGCTGGAAATCCACATCCACGCCGCGATCGCGGAAGATCTGGACGGCGGTTTCCGACAGTTCGTCGGATACGAGAACGCGAGGTGCCATTGCGAGGCCTCCTTCAAAGAGTTCGTGTCGATGAATTCTGGGAATTTTCAAAGAGGCTCCGCCTTTTAACGGCGGAGCCGGAAAACCTCAGGCCGCAGCCTTGGTAAGCGTGGCCTTCTGGGTCTTGTAAGCCCAGGCGAGCCACGGCATCAGAGCTTCCATGTCGGCCTTCTCGATGGTGGCGCCGGCCCAGATGCGAAGACCGGACGGAGCGTCGCGGTAAGCACCGATATCGAGAGCCACGGCTTCCTTTTCGAGGAGAGCGACAACACCCTTGGCAAAGGCCGCCTGTGCATCGGCGTCGAGCGCCGCCACATCCTTATCGACGATCTTCAGGCAAACGGACGTGTTGGAGCGGGTCTCGTCCTTGACGGCGAGGTTGGCGATCCAGTCGTTTGCGGCGACGAAGTCGAAGATGACCTTCGCATTGGCATCGGCACGAGCGGTCAGTCCATCAAGGCCACCGATCTGCTTGGCCCAGAGCAGCGCGTCGATATAGTCTTCGACGCAGAGCATGGACGGCGTGTTGATGGTCTCGCCGGTGAAGATGCCTTCGATCAGCTTGCCGCCCTTGGTCATGCGGAAGATCTTCGGCAGCGGCCATGTCGGCGTGTAGCTTTCCAGACGCTCGACAGCGCGCGGGGAAAGGATCAACATGCCGTGACCGCCCTCACCGCCCAGAACCTTCTGCCAGGAGAAGGTAACGACGTCGAGCTTGGCGAAGTCGAGGTTCTGCGCGAAAGCAGCCGAGGTAGCGTCGCAGATGGTCAGGCCCTTGCGGTCGGCCGGGATGAAATCGGCGTTCGGAACGCGAACGCCCGAGGTCGTACCGTTCCAGGTGAAGACGACGTCACGGTCGAAATCGACGGCAGCGAGATCGGGAAGAACGCCGTAATCGGCTTCGAACTTGCGGACGTCCTTGAGCTTGAGCTGCTTGACGACGTCGGTGACCCAGCCAGCGCCGAAGCTTTCCCAGGCCAGCATGTCGACGCCGCGCTCACCGAGCAGCGACCAGAGCGCCATTTCGACGGCGCCGGTATCGGAAGCCGGAACGATACCGATGCGGTAATCGGCCGGAACGTTCAAAATTTCGCGGGTAAGATCAATGGCCTGCTTCAGCTTGGCCTTGCCAACCTTGGCGCGGTGCGAACGACCGAGCGAAGCATCGGAAAGAGCCTCAAGTGTCCAACCAGGACGCTTGGCGCAGGGGCCAGAAGAAAAATGAGTATTCGCCGGACGCGCGGCGGGGGCGACGATATCAGCCATATAGATACCCTTCCAGGTAATTAGCCTCTCGTTGGGGAGAGGTGTCCCGCCGTCGGAACTACGCCTGTCGTGATTTCCCGTCAAGCGAATTTCGTGTCGCTCCTGGAAAATCTTTCGACGCTCCCGGATCATGCGATACGCGCCCAGAAATGCACGCAAAACGAGAAAGGCCGCCCGCGTATGCGGACGGCCTTTTCAAGACTGGAGTATAGAAAACTATTACTTGTAGACGATCGGCTGTGGCGGCGGTTCGTAAGCCACCGGCTGCTCGCATGCGCCGAACACATAGCGTGCACCGGCACGGATTTCGTGGCTATAGAAGCCCTTGTCGTAGCCCGGTCCGCCGTTCTGCTCATAGCCGAACATGTCGCCGCCCATCGTCTGGCGGAAGCGATAGCCGACATCGGCCTTCACGTTGCAGCTCAAGTCGATCGTGGTGCCGGCCATCAACTGGTAGGCGAACCGCCAGCTGCCCTTGCCGCCATGCTCGACAGAGTCGTCACAGCTGCTGCCATCATCGGCGCAGGACGTGTTTCGCAGCTTGTCCCACTTGACGTAGGAGCCACCGATACCGCCACCGACATAAGGCGTGAACAGGCCGTAGGTGCCGAGATCGACATAGGCGTTGGCCATCAGCGTGTAGGCACGCATCGCGGAGAGGTCGTTCGAGGTGCAGGGGCCGACGCAGGCACCGAAATCAGCGCCGCCGCCCTGCGTGGAACCGCGGAAATCCGACTTGAACATGTAGTCGAACGTCAGATCCGTGCGCAGGTAGTTGTTGACCTGATAACCGACACCGGCACCGATGGAGAAAGCATCCTTCAGCGTGGCACGGTCGAAATCCGCGCGATAGCCATTTGATCCCTGGAAGAAATCAGCACCGCGAAGCTTGTTGAAGGAGTAACCGAGATCGCCGCGGAGGTACCAGCCTGAAGCTTCCGACACCGTGACCTCCGGCGCATCCATGATCGGAGCCGGTTCGGGTTGATACAGATCCGCAGCAAAAGAAGCGGTCGTACTGACAAGCAGTGCGGCCGCCGCAGCAAAAAGGCTCGTCTTCATGGCTAGATACTCCAAAATCTATCGTTGAGTTACCGGACCCGCACATGGCCGACATCGTGATTTCTCTTGGATAATGAAGGAGAAAAGTTAAGGCTGGCTTAACTACGTCTGTTTACCCTGTTTGCTGGAATTTTGCTTAGTAAGAACACATCATTGCGCAGGAAAGCGGCGACGGAAATGGCTCGCAAAAATCGCCTTCTGGTTGCAATCGCTCATCGTAGCCTTTCCGGACAACGAAAAACGCGACGGGTTTGCTCCCGTCGCGTTTTGATTGGAATCGAAAGTCTTGGAGATCAGCTTGCCCGTCGCATTTCATAGGATGCGACTTGACGAGAATCCGACACCGGATGCCCGAGCGTGAAGTGTCCGAGCTGCTGATCCATTTCGGCGGCCTCCGTCGCAAGCCGGTGGATGGCGGCGGTCGTCTCTTCCACCATTGCGGCGTTCTGCTGGGTCATGACATCGAGCGCATTGATCGAGCCGTTGATCTCCGAGATCGTCTGCGCTTCCTCGCGCGTCGAATGCATCATGTCACCGATCTTGCCGTTGATCGACAGGACATGCTCGCCGATCCCCTGCAGCGCGTGGCCAGCCTTTTCCACGAGGCTCACGCCGTGCGCCACCTCACCGGCCGATTTCGCGAGCAGGCTGCTGATCTGCTTGGCTGCGCCGGCTGAGCGCTGGGCAAGCTCGCGCACTTCCTGGGCAACGACGGCGAAGCCCTTCCCGGCTTCGCCCGCGCGTGCGGCCTCAACCCCGGCATTGAGCGCCAGAAGATTGGTCTGGAAAGCGATCTCGTCGATAACGCCGATAATCTGGTTGATCTCCTGCGACGAGCCGCGAATGGCCTCCATCGCCGCAATCGTCTCACGCATGATGTGGCCGGACTGCTCGGCTTCATCCTTTGCGTTCCGCGCGCTCTGTTCGGCATCCTCGCCGCGCGCGATTTGAGCCTTGACCGCATCGGCCATGGCCTTGATGGCAGTCGCGGTTTCAGTGAGCGCTGCGGCCTGGCGTTCGGTGCGTTCAGCCAGCTGGTCAGCCCCCGCGCGCATTTCCTCGGAGCCGCCACGCACAGCAAGCGAATTGCCGCCGATACCGGAAAGCGTTGTGCTCAGGGTGGAAAGCGCATTGTTGAAATTGACGCGAAGCGATTCCAGTTCGTTCGGGAACGGCTGCCGGATCTCGAAGGCGAGATCACCATGAGCCATACGGTCGAGGCCCTGATCGAGCGCCGCAACGACACCTTCGAGCGTGCGGGCCTCGGCTTCGCGTTCGGAGAAGCGCTGACGACGCTCTGTTTCCGCCTGCTCCCGCTCTTCGCTCGTACGTCGTTCCAGCTGCTGCTGCTCGATAAGCGCGGTACGGAAACGCTCCAGTGCCCGCGCCATGGTGCCGATTTCATCCCCACGGTTCTGGTTGGCGACAGGGTTGTCGAGCTGGCCATCTGCCACCTGCCCCGTTACCACCGCGAGCCGAGCAAGCGGCGCAAACAGACGTCGGGTCAGAACACCCGTGGCAATCGCCATGACCGCCAGCGCCGCCACGGCAATTGCCGTCAGCGTCAGTGCGATATGCAGTGAACCTGCGCCAAGCTCCGCAAGCGTCAGGCTTTCCACCATCAAATACTTCTGGCCGCCGAACTCGACCGCGCGACCATAGGCCCTGGCAGTTCCGTCATCGCGGGCGAAGTCGCTGGTGACGATGCCACCGTTGCCCTGCATGGCATCGGGTGTGAAGCCGAAGGGAGCCGCCGCAATGTCCATGAGCTTGCCATCGGGACCGAGGCTGATGCCCGTGCCATCCTCGGAGAGAACGGCGGCACGCTCGACGCTGTCGGCGGCAATGCCCTTGGAAAGCAGGCTGGTGATCGCCGTCTCCTTGAGCTGGAACAGGATCGAGCCCTTGAAGGCACCGAACTTCACCACCGGCACGGAGAAATAGATATCCGGAGACTGCGCATCCTTGCCGGTCTTGAGGCCCGAGAAGGTGGTCGGCGCGGCATCCTCGACGGCCTTACCGGCGACATCGGCGCTGCGCGCAAAGGCCTGCCCCAAGCCGGTGCCTGCGAGTTCGCCGCCGATGGCGTTCTCCGCGAAAAACGGCCCCTTGCGATAGGAATAGATGACGTTGCCAGCCTGATCGACCATCAGCAGGTCCAGGAATTGGGTATCGCGCAAATAGCCGGCGACGAGATTCTGGGTTGCTTCATGGTTCGAATAGTAGAAACCGCTCGGCCCTTCCGGCTTCAGGAGCTTCTCACGCTCGCCCGCTGGATAAGGGTTGTTCTTGACGAAGACCGTCTGAAGCTCACCCTTCGCATCGCCGGAATTCTTGACGATCGTGTTCCAGCCGCTCTTCATCGAGGTGAACGACTGTTGCAGACCTTCGATCTTGGCGATCGATGTCGCCTGATTTTCCAGCTGCTGCAACTGTTCCCGGAGCATGTCACCCCGGAAGGTCAGTGTCCCGTCCATCGCACGATAGGTCTGCTTGTCGAAAAGCGAACTTGAAGTGAAGTAGGCAAGGACATTGAGGATCCCCACCGACAGTGCCGTCAGCAGCAGGAAAATCCCGATCACCTTGGAGGAAAGGGAGTTGAAACGAAAAACCATAAGCGAATCCCCACGGCCGCTGTCGCCCTTCGCTCGAGCGCAGCAGTCTTTCAAACTATTTTAGGCACAACCGCGACAACGCGGACACCCCGGAGATTGCATCATTCAGGTTGTTGTTTAAACGGCAGTTAAAGAGGGCGGCAATTTGTGGTCGTCGATGCACCCCGAAAATTCAGCTATTTTCCGGGACTTTCTGCATGACACCGCCGAAAATCTCGACCGAGCGCAACCGTGCATCGATGTCATGGATCGGCATGGAGACGATGAGTTCGTCCGCTCCGGTCTCATCCAGAAAGTCCTCAAGCTTCTTTTCGACAGTCTTCTGCGAGCCAACTACGGCATAGCTCAGCGTGTGCTCCACGCCGATGCGCTCCATATCGGTCCACAACCCGTCCATGCTCTCCACCGGACGCGGGAAAGGACGCCTGACATTGCGCCGCAGATTGACGAACTGCTGCTGCGATGAGGTGAAGAGATATTGCGCCTCTTCATCGCTTTCAGCTCCGACCCCCATGACGCCAACCATCACATAGGGCTTGTCGAGATCGGCCGAAGGCTGGAACCGCTCGCGATAGATGGCGATGGCCTCCAACAAGGAATCGGGAGCGAAATGGGAAGCGAAGGCATAAGGAAGCCCGAGAGCCGCAGCGAGATGAGCGCTGTAGAGACTGGAACCCAGCAGCCAGATCGGCACATGGCTGCGCGCCCCCGGCACCGCCAGCAGCACCTGGTCGTCCTCCGGGTCGCCGAGGAGACGCTGCAATTCGATGATATCGTGCGGGAAGCTCTCCGCCCCGGCGTCCAGATTGCGGCGAAGCGCTCGCGCCGTGCGCATGTCGGTTCCCGGCGCGCGGCCAAGACCGAGATCGACACGATCGGGAAACAGGGCCGCAAGCGTGCCGAACTGCTCCGCGATCACCAGTGGCGAATGGTTCGGCAGCATAATGCCGCCGGAACCAATGCGGATGCGCTTCGTTGCGGCCCCTACATGGGCGATCACGATGGAGGTCGCCGCGCTCGCAATCCCCGGCATGCCGTGATGCTCGGCGAGCCAGAAGCGGTTGAACCCGAGTTCCTCCGCCTTCTGGGCCATCCGACGGGACGCGTCCAGCGCCTCCGTCACGCTATGTCCCTCGGCGATCGGTGACAGGTCGAGGATCGAAAAGGGTATCATGCGCGGCATCCCGTTATGGTCTTGATGTTTCCCCACATGTAGATATTCGCGAAAGCAATACCAGAACGAAATGACGGTTTTGCCGAACCGTCACCGCAATCTTTTTGAACCGACGTTGCGCTTCGCTGAAACGGATGTTTTTGGTTTGTTCACTTTTCGCTGGCAGATCCATACATCAGCAAGTTAGGATATCGCCATGCGAGACACGATTCGGATTATCGGTATTGACCCGGGACTCAGGCGCACCGGATGGGGCGTGATCGAAACGCTTGGCAATTCATTGCGCTTCGTCGCCTCCGGCACAGTTACGTCCGATGGCGACATGGACCTCGCCTCGCGTCTTCGCCAGCTGCATGACGGACTGGCCGATGTGGTCCACAGCTACCAGCCTCATGAAGCCGCGGTTGAGCAGACCTTCGTCAACAAGGACGCGGTCGCGACCCTGAAGCTCGGCCAAGCACGCGGCATCGCCATGCTGGTGCCCGCCCGCGCCGGTCTGCCCGTCTCCGAATATGCGCCGAACGCGGTGAAGAAATCGGTGATCGGCGTCGGTCACGGCGAAAAGCAGCAGATCCACATGATGCTGAAGATCCTGATGCCCAAGGCGGAATTCAAGGGCAACGACGCCGCCGACGCACTCGCCATCGCCATCTGCCACGCCCACAATCGCGGCGGCGACCGCATGCGCAAGGTCTTGGCTTCCGCCTGATTTGTTCTTGACTTGTTCCGTCAGTAAGATATTTTCTTACTCAATGAAGGAGCAAGGCAATGCGAGTTACATCGAAGGGGCAGGTCACCATTCCGCGTGACTTGCGCGAGCTTGCCGGCATTGAACCGAACAGCGAAGTCATTTTCACGATCGAAGATGGCAAGCTGGTTGTCTCTCCCAAGAAGGAAGGACAGCAAGGCGTCGAGCGCGAGCGCCTGCAGGCCTTCATGCACGCCCTTGACGCCATGGAGGGAACCGGCGACCAGACGATCGACGCCGATGCTCTCATGACCATGACACGAGATCGCTGATCCATGACGACGCTCGTGGACACGAACGTTCTCGTGGACCTCGCCGTTCGAGATCCGGTCTGGCTTCAATGGTCTCGCAATGCTCTGTTGCGCCTGGCCCGAACCCAGCCGCTCGTCATTAATCCGGTCATTTACACCGAATTCTCGGTTCGCTACGACGATATCGATATGGTCGACCGGCTCCTTCCTCGAACGGACTTCCATAGGGAAAGCCTCCCGTGGACGGCGGCATTCGCCGCTGGGCTGGCATTCAGGCGCTACCGGGCAGGCGGCGGACAGCGGGAGCGCGTTCTGCCGGATTTCCTGATCGGGGCTCATGCAGCCATTCGCGGCTACTCAATTCTCACTCGGGACACCAAGGGCTACCGCTCCTATTTCCCGATGGTTCCCCTCATTTCCCCCGAAACCCATCCCTGACGGACACACCTCATGATCGGCAAGCTCAAAGGCACCATCGACGAAATCGGCGACGACCATGCGCTGATCGACGTACACGGCGTCTGCTATATTGCTCACTGCTCCTCACGCACGCTGTCCCGGCTCGGTTCGCCCGGAGAGGCCGTGGTTCTCTTCATCGAGACCTATGTCCGCGAAGACCAGTTGAAGCTCTTCGGCTTCCTCACTGCGCTGGAACGCGAATGGTTCAATCTCTTGCAGAGCGTGCAGGGCGTCGGCACCAAGGTGGCTCTCGCCGTGCTCTCTACGCTGACGCCGTCCGAACTCGCCAACGCCATCGCGCTGCAGGACAAGACGGCCGTCTCCCGCGCGCCCGGTGTCGGGCCGAAGGTCGCGGTTCGCATCATGACGGAACTGAAGAACAAGGCTCCCGCCTTTGCCGGAGAAGCCGCCGCCAATATCGGCCTGAAGCAGGAACTCGGGGAAGGCGTGGCCGCAGCCCCGGTCGCGGATGCTGTCTCGGCGCTTACCAATCTCGGCTACTCCCGCGAACAGGCGGCAAACGCTATCGCCGCAGCCCTGAAGAATGGTGGCGAGGGCGCAGACAGCGCCAAGCTGATCCGCCTCGGCCTCAAGGAGCTGTCGCGGTGATACCGCGCTTTACCCCTTCTACTGAATCTGGTCAAAGGCGCTTGAGCGGCCCCCTCCGCCCTGCCATCATGGCCGCCAACCGGAAGTACAGTCATGAGTGAAGCCGACCGTCTCATTTCATCGGAAAAGCGTGGCGAGGATATCGACACCGCGCTGCGTCCGCAGTCGCTCGATGAATTCACCGGACAGGCCGAAGCACGCGCCAACCTGAAGATCTTCATCGAGGCCGCCAAGAACCGCGGCGAAGCGCTCGATCACGTATTGTTTGTCGGCCCGCCCGGCCTCGGCAAGACCACCCTTGCCCAGATCATGGCAAAGGAACTCGGCGTCAACTTCCGCTCGACCTCAGGCCCCGTCATCGCCAAGGCCGGTGATCTTGCCGCCCTGCTGACCAATCTCGAAGAGCGCGACGTCCTCTTCATCGATGAAATTCACCGGCTGAACCCGGCGGTGGAAGAAATCCTTTATCCGGCGATGGAGGATTTTCAGCTCGACCTCATCATCGGGGAAGGTCCGGCCGCCCGCTCGGTCAAGATCGACCTGTCGAAGTTCACCCTCGTCGCCGCGACCACCCGCCTCGGTCTGCTGACGACACCGCTGCGCGACCGTTTCGGCATTCCGGTCCGTCTCTCCTTCTATACCGTTGAGGAGCTTGAAGGCATCGTGCGCCGCGGCGCTCGCCTGATGGGCCTCGGCATGACCGACGAAGGCGCCCGCGAGATCGCGCGGCGCGCCCGCGGCACGCCCCGTATCGCCGGTCGCCTGCTGCGCCGCGTGCGCGATTTCGCTGAAGTGGCCCGCGCGGAAGCCGTAACCCGCGAGATCGCCGACGAGGCGCTGACCCGCCTGCTCGTCGACAATATGGGTCTCGACCAGCTCGACAAACGCTATCTGAACATGATCGCCGTGAACTTCGGCGGCGGCCCGGTTGGCATCGAAACCATCGCCGCAGGACTTTCCGAACCCCGCGATGCGATCGAGGATATCATCGAGCCCTACATGATCCAGCAGGGCTTCATCCAGCGCACACCGCGCGGCCGGGTCCTGACGACCATCGCCTGGAAACACCTGGGACTGCAGCCGCCGAAGGATCTGGAAGCCGCGCAGTTCCGCCTGACCCTCGAGGGGGATTGAATGATCGCGCGGCGCGGGTTCCTCAAGCTTCTCGGCGGCCTGCTGATGGCAGGCTTTGGAACCAGCGCCTACGCGGTCGGCATCGAGCCCTTCGCCCGACCCCGCGTCACGCGATATGCCCTCACCCCTCGCGACTGGCCGGGGGATCTCAAACTTAAGATCGTCGCACTCGCGGATTTCCACGCCTGCGAACCGTGGATGCCGGCCGAACGCATCGCCGCGATCTGCGATCAGGCGAACGACCTTGAGGGCGACATGGTCCTCCTGCTCGGCGACTACATGACCAGCATGTGGTTCAACACCGGTTATGTCGAACCGGCCAGATGGGCGGAAGCCCTGTCACGGCTCAAGGCGCCGCTCGGCGTTCATGCCATCCTCGGCAATCACGACTGGCTGAACGATCCCGTAGCTCTTGCCGCCGGTCACGGCCCGACGCTCGCGCACAAGGCGCTCGGTGATGTCGGCATTCCCGTCTACGACAATCTCGCCATCCGGATGGAAAAGGACGGCCGCCCTTTCTGGCTCGCCGGCCTCGCCGACCAGCTCCAGCCCGGAAACCCGGCGCCCGACGGCTCCGGCATCATCCCGGGGCTCGACGACCTCCCGGCGACGCTCGCACAGATAAAGGGCGATGAACCCGCGATCCTCATGGCCCATGAGCCGGATATTTTCGTCGAGGTTCCCGGACGGATTGCGCTGACGCTTTCGGGACATACCCATGGCGGTCAGCTCAGGCTCTTCGGCTACTCGCCGCTGGTGCCCTCGCGCTTCGGCAACCGCTATGCCTATGGCCACATCGTCGAGGATGACCGCCATCTCATCGTTTCCGCCGGTTTCGGCCTCTCAAACCTGCCGATCCGGCTGGGCGCGCCGCCTGAAATTGTCGTGGTCGAACTCGGTGGAACAGGCCTGTCGGCAGCATGATGATGGAACCTTGGGGCAAGGAAATGACACGATGATGGATCCTGTCGACCCATGCCGCGTGTTTCGAAAACTCGCACGCAACAATGCACTAGCCAATCTCAGGCTGCTTGATGCGGTGGCACGTCTTAAACCCGGAGAATTCGAGGCAGAGCGCACCAGCTTCTTCCCCTCAATTCAGGCCACGCTCAACCACGTCCTCGTGGTCGACTGGTTCTATATCGACGCGCTGGAAGGCGGAACGCTCGGACCGAAGGCATGGGAAACCGAAATACCCTTTCCCGAACGACAGGCGCTCCTGGCAGCACAGGCCGATGTCGATCGCCGATTGCTCGCATTCTGTGACGGCCTGAGGCCGGACGACCTCGCGCGAACGGTCGATGTTCACCGTGGCAGCCGCATCCAGCAAGACCGCTGCGACGACATCCTGAGCCACCTCTTCCAGCACCAGACCCACCATCGCGGACAGGTGCACGCCATGCTCGCCGGCACCAGCGTCAGGCCGCAGCAACTGGATGAATTCATCGTGGGAGACGACGCACAGGCGCGGAAAAACGAGATGAATGCGCTCGGATGGAACGAAAACGACCTGATGCGTTGAAGAGGTAATACAAAGCCCTCCCAGGCCAGCGTTCGGGCCTGTTTTTCAAGGACAAAGCAACAGGCAGGAAGAGTAGAAGCAAATGAGCAGCATACTCAATTAGCTGTTTTCATTAAAAATTATTAATTATAATATTCATACTGCATTCACATCTCGGGGTCTAGCGTCAGGTCATAGACAACGAGGAACACACCAATGAAAAAAGCACTTCTGATTGCAATTGCCAGCCTGATGATCGCCGCTCCGATGGCCCAGGCCCAGCAGTATCGCCCGGACGATCGCCGTCCGCCCCAGCATCATCAGGCCAAGCCGCAGAAGCCTGCTCCGCACAAGGCAGCACCCAAGCCCTATTACTGGAAGAAGGGCCAGAGCATGCGTGACTGGCGCCGCCACAACGAGATCAACGACTACCGTCGCTATGGCCTGCGCAAGCCGGGCCGCGACCAGCGCTGGATCCGGGTCGACAACCAGTATCTCCTGATCGGCATCACCTCCGGCCTGATCGCCGGCATCGCTACGGCTCGTTAAGAGGCCAACGCATTACCAATCGGGCCGCAGGCGCAAACGCGTCTGCGGCTTTCTTCATTCCAAGGGCGGAATATATATTGCGACCCTCAGCTGACGAGGGATTTCAATAACTGCCGGCCAGTGAGTGAACCGTGTTCTCGAACAGAGGCCACCCGCCCGGCTTCCAGCCAAGCGCAGATATCTTCCCGACCGGCATTGTCCTGACGACCGCCTTGTCCGCCGGCGCGGGCAAGGGCCGCGGACATCGGGTAACCGACTGGAAGATATCGAGAATATCGCGGGTATCCACCACGACATCGGAAACATTGAAGAACTGGCCGCTGACCTTCGCCGCCTCGGTGGACAGCATCAGTCGAACCGCCTGTCCCACGTCACGGCCATGGACCTCCGAGCCGGCCCGTTCCGGCACCTCCCGCCCCGCGAGATAATCCGCGAAAAGCGCATCCCACTTGTTCGGCCGGGCTTCGCCATAAACGCCCGTCACCCTCAGGCTTGAGGTCACAAAACCGGGCGCGGCGAGATCGGCCAGCACTCGCTCCGCCATAAGCTTCACCTCGCCATAGAGACTGGACGGCTGCAGAAACTGCTCCTCGGTCAGCGCAGTTTCGGCTGCAAGGCCGTCATAGACCGCCCGGCTGGAGAGAAAGACCACGCGCCGGACACCAGCCTGTCTCGCCGTCTCGAACAGACGGATGGAGCCATCGAGATTGAGCCTGCGAAACCGTTCGGGATCACCGCCCTCCCCGCCCCGATACTTGCCGGGCAGATGGTCGAAGGCCGCATGAATGAAGAAATAGGCATCGTCGAAAGCATGGGCCTGGTCTTCCTGAGGATCGAGCGACAGCGGACGAAATTCGACTGGTCGCGAAAACAGCCCTTCCGCCGGCGGATGACGCGCGCCGATGACGACCGAATAGCCTGAGGCAAGCAGGTCTTCGACGATATAGCGCCCGACCAGCCCCGTTCCGCCGGATACCAGAACTTTCATGCAGCCGCCTGCGCGGGCCTTGATAGCGAGGCGATATCCGGAATGCCATGGCCCGTATAATAAGCGTGCCAGAGATCGATCAGCGGCTTCAGTGCCCCCGCCTTGGGATGATCCTTCTCCCAAGGCTTTTCATACTGGTAGTGCAGAATGCCGATCTGTCGCCAGTCCCAGAGGTCCGGCAGGTTGAACCACACATATTGCAGCATGTTCATGAACACCGGCAGGCCATGCCAGTCCGGAAAATAACTCTCCAGAAAGGTCTGGTCCGTGCGCCGCCAGAAGACATCCGGCTGATCCAGATTGCGCAGCATGTCCTCGAAGGTGGCAAGCGAGGGGCGCGCGACGAACACCCCGGAATTCAGCCGATGAAAATCGGCAAGGCTCTCATAGACATTCGGCGCGGCGGAAAATTCCGGATAGTCGAACAGCCGGTCGACATTGCGCAGAACAATCGCGTCCGCATCGATGAAGATGCAGGTCTCGTAGTCGATGAGTTGCCAGAGCCGGAGCTTGCAGAAATTGTCGAGCGGCGAATGGAAGGCCGGCTTGCGCCCCTTGGTGAAAGGGGCATTGGCATGCAGTTTGCCGCGCGCATGCCGCTGGTTGAAGCCATCGGACAATGGCAGGTGCTCTACCGCAACCATCCGGCAACCGAGCCGGTCGAGCGGCAGAAGCGCATCCGCCTCCACACCGCCGGTGAAGAGCACGACGACATCGGCTGAACTGCCGGTCAGGCGGATGGAACGCGCAAGTGCGGTCGCGCCCATGGCATAGTCGCGATTGGTCACCAGCGTGACATAGGCTTCACGAGAACCGGCCGTCGTGGCCGGCCTTATGCCCTTCAGCAGTTCAGCCCCCATCATCATGACACCGATTTCAGCTTCTTGCCCTCCGGGTCGCGATTGATCGTCCGCGCGATATCCTTGGTCCAGGCGGAAACCGCCGGCACGCGGGACCGGTCGACACGGTAGGCAAACTTCTTCGCGACATCGACGATTTCTTCCAGCAATCCGCCCTGCAGCGTTATTGGCTCAAGACCCAGCCCGAGGAACTTCTCGTTCTTCACGATGAGGTCGTTTTCCGCCGCTTCCTTGCGCGGATTGGGCAGCCACGCGATATCGGCGCCCGAAAGCCTGGCGATCATCTCCGCGAGATCCCGGACCCGATGCGTCTCCGTCATCTGGTTGAAGATCTCGACCCGTGACCCACGCGCCGGCGGATTGTTCAGCGCAATCTCGATGCAGCGAACCGAATCCTGAATATGGATGAAGGCGCGGGTCTGGCCGCCGGTGCCATGCACCGTCAGCGGATAGCCGATTGCCGCCTGGATCAGGAAGCGGTTCAAGACCGTGCCGTAGTCGCCGTCATAGTCGAAGCGGTTGACGAGCTGCGGATGACGGCGCGTCTGTTCCGTATGGGTGCCCCAGACGATGCCCTGATGCAGGTCGGTGATCCTCAGACCGTCGTTCTTCGCGTAAAACTGGAAAAGCAGCTGATCGAGGCATTTCGTCATGTGGTAGATCGAGCCCGGATTGGCCGGATAGAGGATCTCCTGCGAAACTGTCTCGCCTTCGGTCGTTTCGATCCCGACCGGCAGATAGCCTTCGGGAATGGCCGCGCCGACAGTCGAATACCCATAGACGCCCATTGTGCCGAGATGGACCAGATGCGCGTCGAGCCCGATTTCCACCAGAGCATTGAGCAGATTGTGGGTCGCCGAAACGTTGTTGTTAACGGTGTAATTCTTGTGCCGGTCGCTCTTCATCGAATAAGGCGCGGCGCGCTGTTCGGCGAAATGAATGATCGCATCGGGCCGCTCTTCGGCCAGCCACTTCTTCAGAAGCTCATAGTCCTTGGCGAGGTCGATGAGATTGAAATGGATCCGCCGGCCGGTTTCGGCATGCCAGATACGGGTGCGTTCCTGAATGGAATCCATTGGCGTCAGGGACTGAACACCGAGTTCGGTATCGATCCATCGGCGAGACAGGTTATCGAGGATATGAACGTCGTGGCCGGCATCGGAAAGGTGCAATGAAGTAGGCCAACCAACGAAACCATCCCCGCCCATGACTGCAATCTTCATAAGATGCTCTCCTTTGCCGATGAGGTATCAAACCTGATAATGCCGATTTATGACAGAACTACAATCGCCGCAGAAAAGCCCACCGGGCGCGGCATTCAGGCATTTCCCGAACAAGGACAACATGATGACGAATATGGATTTTTCCCTTTCCGGACACCTGGTGGAGCACGGACACCGGCTCGTTCAGCGCGTCTATTACGAGGACACCGATTTTTCCGGTCTGGTCTATCACGCCCGCTACCTGCACTTCCTCGAACGGAGCCGTACCGACTATCTTCGCTGCCTCGGTGTCGAGCAGAGCGCGCTGATCGGGATCGACGAGGAAGGTCTCGTTTTCGTCGTCCATCGCATGGAAATCGACTTCAAGTCGCCGGCCCGCATGGATGACATACTGGAAATCAGGACGACCACTACCAAGGCCGGCGGCGCCAAGATGGTGCTGGAACAGGAAATCCGGCGTGGCGATGACCTTCTGATCGCGGCCAAGGTCGTCATCGCCGTCGTCAACCGGCGTGGACGCCCCCGCCGGCTGCCGGAGAATCTCGCCGCACAGTTTCTTGCCTGATTCGCAGTATCCCGCAGCAAGCGAACAAAAATGCTAAGAGGGAAATCCGTCACCGCTGACATGCGGCGGTGATAACGGTCCTTTAACCATAATGATGTCTTACTAACATTATGGGAAATTGTGCGCCGCACGCCTTCCTTTGACCAAATTTCGAGGCAAGAAGGCAGTCTGGGAGCTTGAAGCGGGATTAGGGCGTTCGGCGAAGGCTACCGCAAATTTCCGGTAACAGAGCTTTTTCACCGCCCGGTCATGCGCCGGGCGTTTGGATTTCGGGGATTACAAAGCGATGGAAGAAGTTGGATTGGCAGCAGCGACCCATGACGTGAGCCTCTGGGCCCTGTTCATGCAGGCCGGCTTCGTGGTGAAGCTCGTGATGCTGGGGCTGCTCGCAGCCTCGGTATGGACCTGGGCTATCGTCATCGACAAGTTCATGAGCTACTCGCGGGCCCGCCGGCAGTTCGACCAGTTCGAACAGGTATTCTGGTCCGGCCAGTCGCTCGAGGAACTCTACCGGACGCTCGCCGAGCGCAGCAACACCGGCCTTGCCGCGATGTTCGTGGCCGCCATGCGCGAATGGAAGAAGAGCTTCGAACGCGGCGCACGGTCGCCGATCGGCCTTCAGATGCGTATCGACCGTGCCATGGACGTGACGCTGGCGCGTGAGTCGGAAACGCTCGAGGCCCGGCTTGCATCGCTTGCCACCATCGGTTCGGCCGCCCCGTTCGTCGGTCTCTTCGGTACGGTTGTCGGTATCATGACCTCGTTCCAGGCAATTGCCGGTTCGAAGTCGACCAACCTCGCCGTCGTTGCCCCCGGTATCGCGGAAGCACTTCTGGCGACGGCAATCGGCCTCGTCGCCGCTATCCCCGCCGTTATCGCCTACAACAAGTTCTCCGGCGAGGCCGGCAAGCTGACCGCCCGCATGGAAGGCTTTGCCGACGAATTCTCCGCCATTCTTTCGCGCCAGATCGACGAGAAACTGCAGCCCCGTCAGGCGGCGCAGTAATCCGTCCGACTTAGGAGACGCAAGCAATGGGTATGTCTGTTGGATCGAGCGGTGGTGGCGGTGGACGTCGTGGCAGGCGCGGCGGCCGCAAGGCACCGATGAGCGAGATCAACGTGACGCCGCTGGTCGACGTCATGCTCGTGCTGCTCATCATCTTCATGGTCGCCGCCCCGATGATGACCGTGGGCGTGCCATTGGATCTGCCCAAGACAGGCGCCAAGGCTCTCAATTCCGAAACGCAACCCATCACGGTTTCGATCAAGGCCGATGGCTCGGTATTCCTGCAGGAATCCCCCATCGCAACGGATGAGATTGCAGCCAAGCTCGCCGCCATTGCCACCACCGGCTACACCGAACGCATCTTCGTGCGTGGCGATGGCGCGGCTCCTTACGGCGTTATCGCCGACGTGATGGCACGCATGCAGACCGCAGGCTACACGAATATCGGCCTGGTGACTGAGCAGAAAACGGATAACTGATCGTATCGCGATGAAAGGCAGTCTCGGGACATCGGCTGTACTGCACGTTCTGGCGCTCACCTGGGCACTGGTGTCGATCGGCGCGCCCGAAAAATTCGAAGTTTCGAACATCGAAGCACTGCCGGTCGATCTCGTCCCTATCGAGGAACTGACGCAGATCCAGCAGGGCGACCAGAAGGCTCCGAAAGCCGAAAAGGCAGCCCCCGTTCCGACCAAGAAGCCGACCTCCGTCGAGAACGCCGAAAACTTCGGCGACAACAAGATCGACCTGAAGTCGGTTCCGACCCCCAACGCGAAACCGAACGCCACCGAATCTTCCGCCGCGCCGGAGAAGGTCGAGAAGGTCCAGCCGAAGCAGGACAACGAGACCAACGACATAAAGGAAATCATCAAGGAAGACACGGTCGCCGAGCCGCAGAAGGAAGTGGCCAAGGCCGAACCGCCGAAGCCGCAGGTAACGCAGCCGCCGGCACCCGAAAAGCCGCCGGAGCCTACTCCGCAGCAGCCTGACGAGACCGCGGAAATTCCGCTGCCGGAAAAGGCGCCCGTCCCATCCGTCCGCCCGAAGCCCGAGACACCGAAGCCGGTCGAGACCAAGACCGCCGAGGCCAAGCCGACCGAAAGCCAGACGGAAAAATCGCCGGACAAGAAGAAGGACACCAAGACGCAGGAGACGTCCAAGTCGAAGGCGACCAAGGAAAGCGACTTCAACGCCGACGAGGTAGCGGCCCTTCTCAACAAGAAGGATCCGACAGCCGGCGGCGCCAAGGCCTCTCAGGAGAAGGCGGCCCTCGGCGGCAAGAAAACGATCGGCGTTTCCCTTAGCTCGAGCGAAATGGATAATGTGAGAGGGCAGATCGAGAATAACTGGTCGGTTGTTGCAGGCCTGCCAGGCATTGAGGAAGTTCGCGTGCAGATCATCGTTGAGCTCGATCAGTCTGGCAACATCGTAGGAAGGCCCGAGATTAAGGCAACGGGCGGTTCCGAATCCACCAGGAGAGCAGTCGAGAGCAGCGCCAACCGCGCGCTTTTCAGATCCGCTCCGCTGAAGAATCTGCCGCCGGAAAAATATGACGGTGAAAAGGGATGGAACAAGCTGGTCCTGAACTTTGACCCAAGTGAATTTGCATTGTGATTGACAGAGACCGGACAACGGAGACTGCACTTCACGGAACTTCCCATGGACCGTTACCATACTGGTCCGTGATCACGTTAAACCTGGAATACGTCAAGAACTGATGGAAGAGCTGAAAGGCTTTGCGATGAAACTCAATCTTCTTCGATATCTGGCGATGATCGTCGGCCTTGCCGCCGCCTTCGCTACACCGGCCCATGCGGTCGTCGAGATCAATATCAGCAAGGGCAATGTCCAGCCGTTGCCGATTGCAATTACCGACTTCGCTTCCGGCAACGGCATCGGCGCGAAGATCTCAGCTGTGGTCGAGGCGGACCTCAAGCGTTCCGGCCTTTTTGCTCCAGTGAGCCGCGCAGCGTTCATCGAGAAGATCAGCAATCCCGACCAAACGCCAAACATGCAGAGTTGGACCGTGCTGAATGCTCAAGCCCTCGTCGTCGGTCGCGTCAGCCAGGAAGGCGATGGCCGGCTTCGCGCCGAGTTCCGCCTGTGGGATACCTTCGCCGGCCAGCAGATGGCAGGCCAGCAGTTTTACACCCAGCCGGAAAACTGGCGTCGCCTCGCTCATATCATCGCCGACGCGATCTATGAGCGCATCACCGGTGAAAAGGGCTATTTCGACACCCGCGTCGTCTTCGTTGCCGAAAGCGGCTCCAAGGCCGACCGCAAGCGCCAGCTCGCCATCATGGACCAGGACGGTGAAAACGTCCGCACGCTGACCAACAGCAAGGACATCGTTCTGACGCCGCGCTTCTCGCCGAGCCGTCAGGAAATCACCTACATGTCCTTCGAAGGTCAGCAGCCGCGGGTTTACCTCCTGCAGCTCGAATCCGGCCAGCGCGAAGTCGTCGGCAACTTCCCCGGCATGACCTTCTCGCCGCGCTTCTCTCCCGATGGCCAGCGCGTCATCATGAGCCTGCAGCAGGACGGAAACGCCAATATCTACACGATGGACCTGCGCTCGCGCACCACGACGCGCCTGACCTCCACGGCAGCGATCGACACTTCGCCCTCCTATTCGCCTGACGGTAACCGCATCGCCTTCGAAAGCGACCGCGGCGGCCGCCAGCAACTCTACGTGATGAACGCCGACGGCTCCGGCCAGCAGCGCATCTCCTTCGGCGACGGCTCCTACTCCACCCCGGTCTGGTCTCCGCGCGGCGACCTGATCGCCTTCACCAAGCAGTCCGGTGGCAAGTTCTCCATCGGCGTGATGAAGACCGACGGTTCGGGCGAGCGCATTCTGACCACCGGCTTCCACAACGAAGGCCCGACCTGGGCTCCGAACGGCCGCGTGCTGATGTTCTTCCGCCAGAGCGCTGGTGCTGGCGGTCCGCAGCTCTACTCGATCGATCTGACCGGCTACAACGAACAGCTCGTGAAGACCCCGGGCTACGCCTCCGACCCGGCCTGGTCGCCACTTCTCGAATAGGGCGCGATCCCGCCCTTTTCTTGCCGCAATGTGTTGGGAATCAGCGCATTGCGGCAGTGTTTTGACAATTTGTTAACCATGTTCGTTCGAAGCCGGTTAACCTCGAATGGTTAAAGTCCTGCAACCCTAACGGAAAGAATCAAGGAGACCGGCGATGAGCCGCATTCACACCCCGGCGAAGAGCCGCATGCAGCAGCTGGCAAGCAACCCCGCCGTCATCGCCATCGCGATGACCCTGGCGCTCGCCGGTTGCGCCTCGAAGAAGAACCTCCCGAACAGCGCTTCCGAACTCGGCCTCGGCGCCGGCGGTTCCGCCACCCCGGGCTCGACGCAGGACTTCACCGTCAACGTCGGCGACCGCATCTTCTTCGACACCGACTCGACCTCGATTCGCGCCGATGCCCAGCAGACCCTCGACCGTCAGGCCCAGTGGCTGCAGCGTTACCCGAACTACGCCATCACGGTAGAAGGCCACGCCGACGAACGCGGTACCCGCGAATACAACCTGGCACTGGGCGCACGCCGTGCAGCCGCCACCCGCGATTACCTCGCTTCGCGCGGCATTCCTTCGAACCGCATGAAGACCATTTCCTACGGCAAGGAACGTCCGGTCGCCGTCTGCGACGACATCTCGTGCTGGTCACAGAACCGCCGCGCCGTGACCGTTCTCGGTGGCGCAGGCCTCTGATCCGGGACATCGATCGACGCCTGATCGATCAACCCTATGTGAAGGCGGCCCCCGGGCCGCCTTTTCTTTTCTCCACACTTTGGCCGAACTTGAGTTGCTTTTTTACGGTCAATTGTAAAAATCCGCCAAGCACGCCATTCGGCGTGACGATTCAAGGATAACAGGACGAACCATATGAAGAGACTTGTCATGGCCGCATTGCTTGCGACGGCCTCGCTGGCAGGCCTGAACGGGACGGCAAACGCGTTGCAGCTGTTCCCGTCTTTGCACAAGAGCCAGCCGGCTCCGGCTGCCAACAGCCGCCAGCCCGTGCAGCTCGCCCAAAGCGCCGACCCGTCCATCCGGGTACAGCAGCTTGAAGAAGAGATCCGTACACTTAATGGGCGCATCGAAGAAATGAGCTATCAGTTGCTGCAAATGCAGGAACAGATGCGCAAGACCCAGGAAGACAATGAATACCGTTTCCAGGATCTGGAAAAAGGCGGTGCCAAGAAGAGCGGTGCGCTCGACAAGCCGGTGAACACCGGCGCGGCACAGCAGGATTCGGTCGCAGAGATCATCACCCAACAACCAGCAGCCGGCGGAAACTCCGGCGCCTCCTCCTCGTCGCTTGGAAAGCCCGAGCAGACGCTCGGCTCGATCGAACTCGACTCCAGCGGCATGCCGCAGACCGCGACGATCAACCAGGATGCCGTCAACAAGTCCTCCGCCCTGCCCGGCGTGACCTCTCCATCTTCCACAAAGGCCACGTCCGGCGGCTCGGAAAGCGAGGTCTATCAGGTCGCCTACGCCCATGTCCTCTCGGGTGACTACAGCATGGCTGAGAACGAGTTTCGCGATTTCATCACTCGTTACCCCAAGAGCAACAAGATCGCCGACGCCAATTTCTGGCTGGGCGAAGCGCTCTATTCGCAGGGCAATTTCAACGAGGCCGCCAAGACCTTCCTGAACGCGCATCAGGCCTACAGCACGTCCCCCAAGGCTCCTGAAATGCTGCTGAAGCTCGGCATGTCACTGGCCGCGCTCGACAATACCGACACCGCCTGCGCCACCCTGCGCGAAGTGTCGAAGCGTTACCCGAAGGCCTCCCGCGCGGTGGTTTCCAAGGTGGCGAGCGAACAGAAGCGTCTCGGCTGCTGATCCGCGTCCGCTCGGCCGATCCGCCGTGGACCATTCCCATTCCCCCGAAAGTGCCGCCGCAAGGTTCCTCGACCGTCTCTCCGGTTCGCGCAGACTTCTCGTCGCCATTTCCGGCGGCAGCGATTCCACCGGCCTGCTGATCGCTCTCGATCGCGCCATTCGCTCGCGCCGTCTGCCCCACTCCCTCACCGCTGTAACCATTGATCACCGGCTACGGGCAGAGAGCACCGCCGAAGCCGAAGCCGTCGGCGCGCTCTGCGCATCGCTGGACATCCCTCACCGCGCCATTGCCTGGAACGATGAAAAGCCGAAAACAGGCATTTCGGCAGCGGCCCGCGAAGCGCGTTACCGCCTTCTCGCAAAGGCCGCGACAGAATTCGGCACGGACATCATCGTCACAGGCCACACGCTCGACGATCAGGAAGAAACCGTCGCCATGCGCGCCACCCGCGCTGCGGACGACAATCTCGGTCTCGCCGGCATGGCTGAGGCAACGCTCCACGACCGCCGCTTCTGGCTTCTGCGCCCGTTCCTCCCGGTGCGCCGTCAGGATATCCGCGACTATCTCCGTCAAACCGACATCGGTTGGATCGACGACCCCAGCAACGAGGATCGCAAATATGAACGTGTGCGGGTGCGCCAGGATCGGAAAGCCGTAGATCCGGACGCAATACGCACAGCCGGCGCGGAACGAACCGAACTGTCTCGGCAGGCAGCGGCCTTCATCAGGGCACACGCGACCAGCTACGCCTCGCTCGTAGTGAAACTGCCGCTCGAAGTCATGGGCCTTCAGTCACCTGCCTTCCTGCATGCGCTCTCTACTCTCTGCGCCGTGGCCGGTGGCCGCTCGCATCGGCCGGGCCGCGACAGCATGGATCGGCTGATCTCATTCCTTGCCACAGGCCGGATCGGTCGTATCACTCTCTCCCGCGCACTCATCGAGCGGCGCAAGGACGGCCTGTTCCTCATGCGCGAGAACCGCGATATTTCGCCGCTGGAGATCCCGGCAGGAGAAACAGCGGAATGGGACGGACGCTTCCGCATCACAAATCGCGGTTCGAAATCCGTGGTCGTCACCCCCGGTCAGTCGTCCCTGCCCGCCAACAACGTTCAGGGCCTCTCCGATGGTCTTGTCCGCCACCTGCACCGGATCGGCCCCTCTGTGACATCAGGTAAAGCAATAGTGATGCCGGTAAATACGTCGCCGGATTCCATCGATATCGAGCACTGCCTGCCCCTGTTCGACCGCTTCCTCCCGTCTTTCGACCTCGATTTGGCGAATGCTGTGGCGAACCTCATGGGACGGAAGGACTATTGCTCTCCGCCGTTTAATCCTTATTGACGGAAAAAGCAGGCAAAACGCCGCTTTGCCTTGGCAAGGCCGCAGTGCAATCCTATGTTAGTCGATAATCAGGCGGGCCATTTGCCCGCGTACCTTATTCGGGGAGTTCGATGAACCCAAATTTTCGGAACTTTGCGCTATGGGCCATCATAGCCCTCCTGCTGATCGCCTTGTTCAGCATGTTCCAGACGACTCCGTCGCAGACAAGCTCGCGCGAGATTCCGTATTCGCAGTTCCTTCGCGAAGTGGATTCTGGCCGCGTGCGTGACGTAACCGTCACTGGCAACCGCGTTCTCGGCACCTATGCCGAAAACGGCACGGCCTTCCAGACCTACTCGCCTGTCATCGACGACAACCTGCTCGAAAAGCTGCAGTCGAAGAACGTGATGATCGTGGCCCGTCCTGAGACGGATGGTTCGTCCGGCTTCCTGAGCTATATCGGCACATTGCTGCCCATGCTGCTGATCCTCGGCGTCTGGCTGTTCTTCATGCGCCAGATGCAGGGTGGCTCGCGCGGCGCGATGGGCTTCGGCAAGTCCAAGGCGAAACTGCTGACGGAAGCTCACGGCCGCGTCACTTTCGATGACGTCGCAGGCGTGGACGAAGCCAAGCAGGACCTCGAGGAAATCGTCGAATTCCTGCGCGACCCGCAGAAGTTCCAGCGCCTCGGCGGCAAGATCCCGCGCGGCGTTCTGCTCGTCGGCCCTCCGGGCACGGGTAAGACGCTTCTCGCCCGTTCCGTCGCCGGCGAAGCCAACGTGCCGTTCTTCACCATTTCCGGTTCTGACTTCGTTGAAATGTTCGTCGGTGTCGGTGCAAGCCGCGTCCGCGACATGTTCGAACAGGCCAAGAAGAACGCACCCTGCATCATCTTCATCGACGAAATCGATGCCGTCGGTCGTCACCGTGGCGCCGGCCTCGGCGGCGGTAACGACGAACGCGAACAGACGCTCAACCAGCTGCTGGTCGAGATGGACGGCTTCGAGGCCAATGAAGGCATCATCCTGATCGCCGCGACCAACCGTCCCGACGTTCTCGACCCCGCCCTGCTGCGTCCCGGCCGCTTCGACCGTCAGGTCGTCGTGCCGAACCCGGATATCGTCGGCCGCGAACGCATCCTCAAGGTTCATGCCCGCAACGTTCCGCTGGCGCCGAATGTCGACCTCAAGGTTCTCGCTCGCGGTACGCCCGGCTTCTCCGGTGCGGACCTGATGAACCTCGTCAACGAAGCAGCCCTCATGGCCGCACGCCGCAACAAGCGCGTCGTCACCATGCAGGAATTCGAAGACGCCAAGGACAAGATCATGATGGGCGCCGAACGTCGTTCGTCCGCCATGACCGAAGCCGAAAAGAAGCTGACCGCCTATCACGAAGCCGGCCACGCGATCACCGCGCTCAAGGTCGCCGTCGCCGATCCGCTGCACAAGGCCACCATCATCCCGCGCGGTCGTGCGCTCGGCATGGTCATGCAGCTTCCCGAAGGCGACCGCTATTCGATGAGCTACAAGTGGATGGTCTCCCGTCTCGTCATCATGATGGGCGGCCGCGTGGCGGAAGAGCTGACCTTCGGCAAGGAAAACATCACCTCTGGCGCGTCCTCCGACATCGAGCAGGCCACCAAGCTTGCCCGCGCCATGGTCACCCAGTGGGGCTTCTCCGACGTGCTCGGTCACGTCGCCTATGGTGAAAACCAGCAGGAAGTCTTTCTCGGCCATTCGGTATCGCAGTCGAAGAACGTGTCGGAATCGACCGCACAGAAGATCGACAGCGAAGTACGCCGCCTGATCGACGAGGCCTATACCGAAGCGACCAGGATTCTGACGGAAAACCACGACGGCTTCGTCGCCATCGCGGAAGGCCTGCTGGAATACGAAACCCTGACCGGCGACGAGATCAAGGCGCTGCTCAAGGGTGAGAAGCCGGCCCGCGACCTGGGCGACGACAGCCCGCCGTCGCGCGGCTCCGCTGTGCCCAGCGCCGGCACCAAGAAGGACGGCCCGAGCACCAAGAGCGGCGAAACCGACGAAGGCGGCCTCGAACCCCAACCGCACTGATCTCTTGGATTCAGCACGAAGCATCAAGCCACCCCCGGTAACGGCGGGTGGCTTTTTTTGTAGACGGTAACGCGATGTAATGGGTTTTTGCGGTAATTTACGTGTCCTGCCACTGATTTTGTGGCAAGACCAGCCCAGTTGATATCGCGTTATCCGCGTCACGCGGCGTACTTATCTCGCCGACGCAACCAGGCGGCAAACGGAGCATTTCGGGAAAACACATGACACGTCGTTACTTTGGCACGGATGGCATTCGCGGACAGTCCAACCGCTTTCCCATGACACCCGACCTCGCAATGCGGGTCGGCATCGCGGTAGGCACCATCTTCCGGCGTGGTCATCATCGTCATCGCGTGGTGATCGGCAAGGACACCCGCCTTTCCGGCTACATGCTGGAAAACGCGCTTGTGGCGGGTTTCACTGCTGCCGGCCTCGACGTCTTCCTGCTTGGCCCGATCCCGACGCCTGCGGTCGCCATGCTCACCCGTTCGCTGCGCGCCGATATCGGCGTCATGATCTCGGCCTCTCACAACCCCTTCGCCGACAACGGCATCAAGCTCTTCGGTCCGGATGGCTACAAGCTTTCCGACGAGCTTGAGGCACAGATCGAAGACCTGCTCGAACAGGACATCTACGACCAGCTTGCTCCCGCCGAGGAGATCGGCCGGGCGAAGCGTGTCGAGGGCGACATCTATCGCTACATCGAATTCGTCAAGCGCACCCTGCCCCGCGACGTAACCCTGCACGGACTGCGGGTCGCGATCGACTGCGCCAACGGTGCCGCCTACAAGGTAGCCCCGCTGGCGCTTTGGGAACTCGGCGCCGAAGTCGTGACCATCGGCAACGAACCGAACGGCACCAACATCAACCTCGACTGCGGCTCCACGCATCCGGCCGCCCTGCAGAAGAAGGTGCATGAAGTCCGTGCCGATATCGGCATCGCACTCGACGGCGACGCAGACCGCGTCATCATCATCGACGAGAACGGCGCGATCGTCGATGGCGACCAGCTGATGGCGGTCATCGCCGATACATGGGCGCAGGACCAGATCCTCAAGGGCGACGGCATCGTCGCTACCGTCATGTCCAATCTCGGGCTTGAGCGCTTCCTGTCGGGCAAGGGCCTCTCGCTCGCCCGCACCAAGGTCGGCGACCGTTACGTGGTCGAACACATGCGCCAGAACAACTTCAATGTCGGTGGCGAGCAGTCCGGCCATATCGTACTCTCGGACTTCGGCACCACCGGCGACGGCCTCGTGGCCGCGCTCCAGATCCTCGCCTGCGTCAAACGCACCGGCAGGACGGTCAGCGAAATCTGCCACCGCTTCGATCCGGTCCCGCAGCTGCTGCGCAACGTGCGCTACTCCGGCGGCAAGCCGCTTGAGGACGCATCCGTCAAGCAGGCCATCGCTGACGCAGAAAGCGAACTCTCGAAAAGCGGCCGCCTCGTCATCCGACCTTCCGGCACCGAACCCCTGATCCGCGTCATGGCCGAAGGCGACGACCGCGGCCAGATCGAGCGCATCGTCAACGACCTCGTCGGCGTGATCGCCAACGTCCGCAGCGAGGCGGCTTAAGTCTCCAAAGGATTACCCCTCATCCGCCTGCCGGCACCTTTTCCCCGCAAGCGGGGAGAAGAAACAAGCGGCGCAAACCTCGAACTGAAGCCCGCTCCAATTCCTGGCAATCGAACGCCCCCATAAATGGGCAACGACATGTCGGCGTACTGCGTCTTCCCGCCTGCTGGGAAAAGGTGCCGGCAGGCGGATGAGGGGCGGATACGCGACACGCAAACAAAAGAGGCCCGGCTGCCATTGGCGCCGGGCCTCTCTTCTTTTAAATCGAATACGGATCAGGCAGAGAGCTTGGCCAGAACTTCGTCGGAGACTTCGAAATTCGAATAGACGTTCTGCACGTCGTCATCGTCTTCCAGCGTGTCGATGAGCTTCATCAGCGAGGTCGCCTTTTCCTCATCGACTTCGATGGTGTTCTGAGCCTTCCAGATAGCCTTGACGGTTTCGGCTTCGCCGAGGACCGCTTCCAGCGCCTTGGACACCTCATTGATGTCCTCGAAGCCACAATAGATGGTGTGGCCGTCTTCATCCGAAACCACGTCTTCCGCACCGGCTTCGATCGCGGCTTCCATGACCTTGTCGGCATCGCCGACGGAAGCCTTGTAGGTGATTTCGCCGACATGATCGAAGGAGAAGGAAACAGAACCGGTTTCACCCAGCGCGCCGCCAGCCTTGGAGAAGATCGAACGAACGCTGGAAGCCGTGCGGTTGCGATTGTCGGTCAGCGCTTCGACGATGATCGCCGTGCCGCCCGGACCGTAGCCTTCGTAGCGGATCGCGTCATAGGTTTCAGCATCGGCGCCCGAAGCCTTCTTGATGGCGCGGTCGATATTGTCCTTCGGCATCGACTGAGCCTTGGCGTTCTGCACGGCAAGACGAAGAGCAGCGTTCATGGCCGGGTCAGGCAGACCGGTCTTCGCCGCAACCGTGATTTCGCGCGCAAGCTTGGAGAACATCTTCGAACGGATACCGTCCTGCTTGCCCTTGCGGTGCATGATGTTTTTAAACTGTGAATGGCCAGCCATGGCACCCCTGATCAGGTCTAAATATTGGGAATGGCCGCCTTATAAGGGTGAAAACCTCACCGTTCAAGGGGAAGCGAGGCAAAACCGACGACCAGAGCCAGCGGGCTTCGGCCGTGCACCACTTCACATTCCCTGCAGTACAAGGATCAGCGGCTTGCGCGGCATGGTGCGCATCGAAACCGTAACGCCCGGACTATCCGACACTTTCACATCGAAGCTCTGGTCAAACATGGCTACGAAATCACGGACGGGCTGCCCCGTGCGATGCATCGGCAGGATGAGCGCCGAACGCAGCCGCTTGATCGTGCGGCTCATGCTATCGGCCCCCATGGTCAGCCCGCCATCGACCGGCACCATCACAACATCAAGGCGGCCGACCTCGGCATAGTGACCATCCGTCAACTCGTGATGCAGATGGCCGAGATGCCCGATGCAAAGCCCGGCCACCTCGAAAATGAAGATGGAATTGCCATTGGGTTCGAAGTCGCCGCCCCAGGTGCGGATGTCGGTCGAGACGTTGCGAATGTAGGTATCGCCGACCACCAGCCGGTGCTCGATCTTCTCACCGGGCTTCTCATCATTCCAGCCATGCAGCACGTTGACGATAGAGGGATCCGGCGTGAGCGTGAAGTGGCTGGAATGGGCCTTGTTCATGGTCACGACATCGGGGATCTTCGACGTCCGGAGCCAGCCATTGAAATCAGTGGCGATCGAAATGCCGCCCGGCGTATCGATCTGGAATGTCGAGTGGCCGAGGAAGGTGATCGTCACGTTTTCGGGCAGCGCCGCCAATTGCCGGGAAACGGTGTCTTCCGAGGGCTTGAAGGCGGCAAACGTCGCCGAGGGCAGTTTCTCCGCCATCAGCTGGCACTGACTGACCTGCCGGTTGGTATCCTGGGCAGCCGCACCAACGGCGGCAAGCATCAGGGAAATGAACGCCATCGCAAGTCGCAGCAGCATCACGCAGGCCCCGCTCATCGATCCGATGGCGGAGGATGCGACAGGCTGGATATCAGGTAAAGCGCCCGACGGGGCGTGCACTGTCACATTACCGTGAGGCCGAGGCGTGCGCCGCCTCGGCGGTAATCGTCAGCACCAGAAATCCGGAATGGTTTCCGTCAGACGCGGTCCGATCCTGAGCGGTGCGATCCTCTCGGCAAGACCGGTCCGGTCGGAGATCTCGACACCGACGCCGCAGATGGTGGCGGGACCGTGCGCGGCCTCGAAACGGCCCTTCGGCATTTTGGAGATGAAGCGGTTGAGCGGCTCTTCCTTCTCCATGCCCAGCGAGGAGTCGTAGTCGCCGCACATGCCGGCATCCGACATATAGGCCGTGCCGCCATTCAGGATCTGGTGGTCGGCTGTCGGCACATGGGTATGCGTGCCGACGACGAAGCTCGCGCGGCCGTCGACGAAATGACCGAAGCACTGCTTCTCGCTCGTCGCCTCGGCATGGAAGTCGAAGACGATCGCATCCGCCTGCTCCTTCAGCGGGCAAGCAGCCAGGATGGCCTCCGCCGACTTGAAGGGGTCGTCGAGCTCGGGATGCATGAACACGCGGCCCATGATGTTGGCGACGAGCACACGGGCACCGTTGCGCGCATAGTAAATGCCGGAACCTCGGCCGGGCGTGCCGGCGGGATAGTTTGCCGGACGAAGGAACTGGTCATGGCGCTCGCAGAACACCACGGCTTCCTTCTGGTCCCAGACATGGTTGCCGGTCGTCACCACATCGGCCCCGGCATTGATCGTTTCGAGATAGATGTCCTCGGTGATGCCAAAACCGCCGGCGGCATTCTCGCCGTTGACGACGACGAAATCGAGCTTGAGATCGGAGATCAGGCCGGGCAGCCGCTCCCATACCGCCGTTCGCCCCGTCTTGCCTACCATGTCTCCGAGAAAAAGCAGTCTCATTCGCCTTGTCCAGCCTCTGTCAGAATTGCCTGTAGCCGCTTTCCGTCAAAACAGCCTCGAGCTGGACGTCATGCGGTTCAAAGGGCACTTCTGCCACCTCCTGACAGTCGAAAGCAATGCCGATCAGCCTTGGATCATGGCCTTTTTCTCTGAGCCGGGCGATCGCGCGGTCATAATGACCCGCGCCGTAGCCAATGCGGTGGCCACGAGCGTCGAAGGCCGAAAGCGGAACCAGCATGATTTCCGGATCGAGGACAGCAGCATCGGGGCCGGGTCCGCGTGTGCCGAAGCCGGTATCGACCAGCTCCGCGCCTGCCACCAGTTCGCGAAACAGGATGGTTTCCCTGTCCTGTATGATCGGCAGACAGAGCCTTGCTCCGCGCGTTCTCAGGTGTGACATGAGCGGACGGATGTCAGCCTCCGAGCGGATCGGGAAGAAGCCCGAAATAATGGCTCCCGGCTGGAATGCCAGCCGTTCGCCGCCGACATCGGCCATGGCAAGACTGTATTCGGTTCTGAGGTCAACCGGTATCGCGTCACGGGCGGCAAGCCGCTCCCGGCGAATGACAGCCTTCCATTCTCTGTTACTCATATCGTGCATAAGATCCCTCGAAGTGAGCGGACCATATCCGAGATGGCACTTTTTGCAATCGTCCCTCGTTTGCTCGACCAACCAGGATCTCAAAGCGCTTTAGATCCTATTTTCCCGGCTTCCCCAAAGGATAATTAACACTCGTCAATTATGGTGCACCATAACGCAACCGACAGGATATCCTACATGAAGATTTTCTCGCGCTTCGGCATCGTCAAGACCGTCACCACGACAACCGTCCTGGTATTGATGGCCTCACTCGCCGTCGTTTCGTGGGTAATCTCTCAAAACATAGCAACACGCATTTCCGAACAGGCAATCGCGGGCCAAAATGCAAGCCTTAGAACGGCAGCGACCATCGTCGAACGTGACCTGCCCGGCACGGTCATCACCTGGGGCAAGGACGGCAATGTCCAGCGCATCGTGACCGCCGCGATCCCGGCGGAATACGCCTCTCACGAAATGATCGACACCATCGGTCGCATGACCGGCCAGACCGCGACCATCTTCGCCTGGGATCCGGCCAGCCAGGATTTCTGGCGCAAGACCACCAACATCATCAAGCCCGATGGCAAGCGCGCGGTCGGCACCGCGCTCGGCCAGAAGGGCGCCGTCTACCCCGTCGTCACCAAGGGCGGCACCTATCGCGGCGAGGCCGTTATTCTCGACGTTCCCTACTACACGATCTACCAACCGATCTTCGCGCCGACCGGCGAAGTGATCGGAATCCTCTATGCTGGCGTCCGCGCAGCCGAGATCGACAGCATGGCCCATCAGATGGCATGGGCTATCGGCACGACTGCCCTTGCAGTCCTCCTGCTCGGCGCCGTCATCATCGCGCTGATCGCCCGCCGCATCATCGGCCCCCTGCCCCAGCTGACTGCCGTCGCCGGCGAAATGGCATCTGGCCATCTCGATGTCATCGTGCCCCATGGCGATCTCGGTAACGAGGTCGGCGCGCTGGCGCGAGCGCTCGACGTCTTCCGCGAGAGCGCTCAGCAGAAGATCGAGCTCGAGCGGCAGGCAGCGGAGAACATAGCTCTCGGCGAGCAGGAACGCGCCGAACGCGAAGCACTCAAGGCCGAGGAGGCACTACGAACCCAGGCAGCCGTCGAAACCCTGGCAACCGGCCTCCACCGGCTCAGCGAAGGCGATCTTACAGTTCGTATCGACCAGAATTTCGATGGCGGCCTGGACCGCCTGCGCACCGACTTCAATCATTCCATAGACAAGCTGAACGGCACCCTCTCACAGCTTCGCAACGAAACGCTCGGGATCGAGGCGAGCTCGGCGGAAATGCGCTCGGCAAGCCAGGATCTTTCCAAGCGCACGGAACAGCAGGCCTCGTCGCTGGAAGAAGCCTCCGCCGCACTTGAAGAGATCACCTCCACGGTCCGCAACTCGTCCGCCAAGGCCGACGAAGCCTCCACACTCGCCATGGCCGCCCGCAAGAGCACGGAAGGCTCCGGCAAGGTCGTTTCGGATGCCATCGAAGCCATGAGCCGCATCGAGAACGCATCGGCAGAGATATCCAAGATCATCAACGTCATCGACGAGATTGCCTTCCAGACCAATCTTCTGGCGTTGAATGCCGGCGTCGAGGCAGCCCGTGCTGGCGAGGCTGGCAAGGGTTTCGCCGTCGTCGCACAGGAAGTGCGCGAACTTGCCCAGCGTTCAGCCAACGCAGCAAAGGACATCAAGGCACTGATCACCAAATCCGGCGAGGAAGTCTCAGGCGGCGTTTCACTGGTACGTAAAACCGGCAAGGCCCTGCAGGAGATCGCCGGTCAGGTTGCCTCCATCAACGATCACATCGCGGCAATCGCGACGGCGGCCCGCGAACAGTCGGCCGGTCTGAACGAGATCAGTTCCTCGGTGAACCACATGGATCAGTTTACCCAGAAGAACGCCGCGATGGTCGAGGAAACGACGGCGGTAACACACCGTCTGGCCGACAGCGCCACGACGCTTTCGGGCTTGGTCTCCCAGTTCCGCACCTCCAATACAGTCGCAGCATCCAGTCACCGGGCTACCTCGACACCGGCGGCATCGACACCGGTTCCCGCACCGGCCAAGGCACCCGTAGCGCCCCGCACCGCGGATGCGGCCTCCCGGGCAGTCTCTTCTCCCGCTCGGGCCATGGCGGGCAAGCTCGCCCAGGCCTTTCCATCCGCGGGCGCTGCTTCCGCTGCCGCCTCCGCCGACTGGGAGGAATTCTGAGGCTGAACCAGCCAAGCCGACAATCGGCTAAAGCGTGTCGCGATCTTTCAGATTCGCTCTCTACGCTTTAAGCCGTTGTTTCATCGCATGTCGTTGCCGCAAAACCGCTGCACACTTTTGCGCGACATGCTGTAGACAACAGCAGAGATCCAACACGACACCGGCGCAGCCTTTCGCTACGCCGGTGTTCTTCATTCCCGATCGCGGAATTGAGATGTGCTGCCGGCATAAATCGGTGCTCCCTCATCACATCGTCGCCGACAGATCACCGCAGTAGAACCACCACGCACCTTTGCGGGGCGTAGTCTAACCTCTCTATTTCCAGATGCGCCCGCCACCTTTTTCGCTAACATACGGAACTGGTCGTCCGACTCGCTATGAGGTGTACATGTTTCTTCTGTCGCACATGCTGAAGTCATTCATCCGCAAGGGCCAACTGACAGTGATCGATGCCGAGGGCAAGCGTCACGTCTTCGGCGGCATGGAACCTGGCCCTCAGGTCACCATGCGGCTGACCGACCCAAAGCTTTATCGCAGTCTGGTTTTCAAGGCAGAACTCGTGGCCGGCGAGGCCTATATGGACGGCACCATGCGTTTCGAGGAAGGCTCGACGCTACGCGATTTCCTCATGCTGTTTTCGGTAAACCGCTTGTCGCTCGGCAAGTATCCGATCCAGAAGGTTCTGCGGAAGATCAAGATGCGCTTCCGCAAGCGGCTGCAATCCAACAAGAAGGGCGAGGCCCAGCGCAACGTCGCTCACCACTACGATCTCGGAAACGAGTTCTACAAGCTCTTCCTCGATGACAACATGCTCTACTCTTGCGCCTATTTCCGCGAGGAAGGAGAGACGCTGGAACAGGCCCAGCGCAACAAGCTGCGCCTGCTCGCCGCCAAGCTCGACCTGAAACCGGGCCTCAAGGTGCTGGATATCGGCTGCGGTTGGGGCGATCTCGCC
Source organism: Shinella sp. (assembly GCA_003248775.1). GTDB lineage: Bacteria > Pseudomonadota > Alphaproteobacteria > Rhizobiales > Rhizobiaceae > Allorhizobium. The sequence goes on from QFQX01000016.1 coordinate 63,734, forward strand.
CTCTATCTGGCACAGCTCGAAAACGTCGAGGTTGTCGGCGTCACGCTGTCGAAGGAACAGCATGCGCTGGCGACCAAACGGGCCGCCGACGCCGGACTTTCCAATCGCGTCCGCTTCGAGCTGAAGGATTATCGCGACGTCACGGAAACCTTCGACCGCGTGGTTTCCGTCGGCATGTTCGAGCATGTCGGCGTGCAGCACTATGACGAATTTTTCAAGCAGCTGAACGCCCTGATGCCCGATGACGGTCTGGCGGTCATCCACTCGATCGGCCATATGAGCCCACCCGGCATGACCAGCCCGTGGATCCGCAAATATATCTTCCCCGGCGGTTATTCTCCCGCGCTTTCCGAAGTGCTTGCCGTCACCGAGCAGAACAGCCTCTGGGTCACCGATATCGAGGTCCTGCGCCTGCATTATGCAACGACGCTCGCACATTGGGGCCAGCGCTTCGAGGCGAACCGCGACAAGGTCGTCGCCATGTATGACGAGCGCTTCGCCCGCATGTGGGAATTCTATCTCGTCAGCGCCGAAATGACTTTCCGGGCCGGCAGCCAGATGGTGTTTCACCTCCAGCTCTCCAGAAAGCGCGACGGCGCCCCGATCGTGCGCGATTACGCCACCGACCGCCAGCGCGCCTATATCGAGAAGGAAAAGGAACTCGGCCTGGACATCTGAGCGAATGAGTATCTGAGCGACCGTTGCAGGGACGATGAGGGCAAGATAACGTCGCCTCCACACAAGAGGCCACGGAAATTCCCGCCATGTCGACAGACACCATACTCTGGTTCATACCCGCCTGCTTTGCGCTCAACATGGCGTTCGGGCCGAACAACCTTCTGGCCCTGACCAATGCCATGCGGGCAGGCATTCCGACGGCGCTTGCCGCTTCGCTCGGTCGCATCCTCGCCTTCGCCATCATGATCGCCATTACCGCGCTTGGCCTTGGCGCGCTGATGATCGCGTCGGAAGTCGCCTTCTCGGCGGTGAAGTGGGCGGGTGCCGCCTATCTCGTCTGGCTTGGCATCAAGCTTCTGCGCGCGGATGCACCAAAGATTGGCGACCTCGATGCGGCAAGGCCGGCCCGCACCACCGCAAGCCTTGCCCGGCAGGAATTCTGGGTGGCGATCGGCAATCCCAAGGCAGTCCTGATCTTCACCGCCTTCTTTCCGCAATTCCTCGACCGCGGCGACTACGCGACCAGCTTCGCCGTGCTCGGCGTGATCTTCCTGTTGCTGGAAATGGCAGCGATTGCCGTCTACGCCTTCATCGGCAGCCATCTCGGCCGCTTCACCGGCAATTCGAACGTCTTTGCGTGGATGAACAAGGTCAGCGGCGGTCTGATGATCGCCTTCGGTGCCATGTTAGCACTGGCGCGTCGGCCTACGGCCTGATCTGTCGTTCCGGGAAGAAAAGTCCCACCTGAGGGCGGGCCCGAAAACGGAAAAGTGCGATCCACGCAACCGATGGATGATTACGATCCTGGGAGCCTACAAAGTAGGTGGGCGCCGTATGACCAAGCCCACGGACCGGGTCAGGGACAGCTCCCTTAGGATCGGGTATGGCCCCAGGGATTGTGTGTTCCTGTCGAGAGGCGCAGACCGCATATCGAATATAGGATGAAACATTGGCGTTCGCCAGTGGTCCGAAGCGACATCCGAGGAAATTTCGAAACGGTCCGCTTACGCTCCGGCAGTCGGACGCGCCGTCAGCTTCCGGGTGATGCCGTTCAGCCGCTCGGTCAGCTCGCCGATCACCTGGGTCAGCATCTCTTCCCGCTGTCGCGCACCCGTCATCGCCGCGTCCTGACCGGAGCGGAAGGTTGCAAGTTCGCTTTCCAGCGCGGCAATGCGGCGATTGAGTTCGGATAACTCGTCCATGATCATGATGCCGGCCATGACAGTGACCCTGAGGTCCCCGATCTCGCCGAACTGCGTCTTCAGATGGCTGACGTAACGGTCGAATTGGGTGGCAAGGTCGATCAGATGATCTTCCTGCCCCTCATCGCAGGCCATGCGATAGGCTTTGCCGTCGATCGTTACAGTCACCTGTGCCATCAGTCTTCCCAAATGACGCCTTGGCGCCGGCTTTGCATTTCAATGAATTCAGGCAGGCGGACCTACCTGTCGAGAACCGCCCGGATCGTTTCCATCGCCGTCACCAGCCGGCGCGAAACCTCGCGATTGACCTCTTCCAGCCTGTTGGCCCGGAATTCGGACTGGTCCAGTTCCTGGGCAAGCCGCGCGCGGTCGGCATGCACGCGCTTGACCTCGCTAGCGACCTCGCTGTTGTCCCTCTGCGCCTCGATACGCATGTCGATGGCGTTCTCGAGACCGGAGATCGCCTGCCGAAGGGCGCCGAGCGCTGTGTCGAACGAATTTTCCGTCGGCATTCCCTGAAGCCCCTGCTTTCCAGAAAAGGTGACCCGAATCGCCATCAAAGACACGCTGAATTGAACGCGGACAGTATGCGGCGGGATTGCCACCCGTCAATAAAGAGCCCTCGTGACAACATGGCCTATCTTGTGGACGAATGGCTCATCGCCACCTCTTCGCAGCCATCGATGAACCGATATAGTGCAGCGCATAGAAAAGAGGCAGAAACGTGTTTTTTGTTACGTTAAACGCCAGAATACCGGGCATTTGTTGACTTGCGCGATTCACCTGCTAAGGATCAGCCGCTTTCAAACGACCGCGTGGATACGCGGTCGTTTCCCAGGACCCGGAACAAGCGGAACAGCCATGATTTCTCCCGACAAACATAACCGGATGGCGAATGCGATCCGTTTTCTTGCCATGGATGCAGTGGAAAAGGCCAATTCGGGCCATCCCGGCATGCCCATGGGATGCGCCGATGTCGCAACCGTTCTCTTCACCCGCTTCCTGAGCTTTGACCCCAAGAACCCGCTGTGGCCCGATCGCGACCGTTTCGTCCTGTCGGCCGGCCATGGCTCCATGCTCCTCTATGCGCTGCTCTATTTGACCGGCTACGAGGACATGACCATCGAGGACATCAAGCAATTCCGTCAGATGGGCGCCAAGACCGCCGGTCATCCGGAATACGGCCATGCCTCGGGCATCGAAACCACGACCGGCCCGCTCGGCCAGGGCATTGCAAATGCCGTCGGTATGGCGATCGCTGAAAAGAAGCTGTCCACCGAATTCGGTTCCGACCTGCAGAACCACCATACCTACGCCCTCGTCGGCGATGGTTGCCTTATGGAAGGCATCAGCCAGGAAGCCATTTCGCTTGCCGGCCACCTGAAGCTCAACAAGCTGATCGTGCTCTGGGACGATAACGGCATCTCGATCGATGGCGCGATCTCGCTCGCCGACTCGACCGACCAGCACGCCCGCTTCCGCGCTTCCGGCTGGAACACGCTCTCCGTTGACGGCCACAACCCGGAAGAGATCGCCGCGGCGCTCGAGACCGCCCGCAAGTCCGACAAGCCGACCATGATCGCCTGCAAGACGGTGATCGGCTTCGGCGCTCCGAACAAGGCCGGCACCCACAAGGTTCACGGCTCGCCGCTCGGTGCCGAGGAAATCGCTGCCGCCCGCAAGGCGCTCGGCTGGGAAGAGGAAGCCTTCGTCGTTCCTGCTGACGTGCTCGACGCGTGGCGTCTGGCTGGCCTGCGCTCCACCAAGACCCGCAAGGACTGGGAAGAACGTCTGGCAAACTCCGACGCGGAAAAGCGCGCCGAGTTCACCCGCCGCTTCGCCGGTGACCTGCCGGGCAGCTTTGACGGCGCCATCGACGCTTACAAGAAGAAGCTCGCAGAAACCAAGCCGACCGTCGCGACCCGCAAGGCCTCCGAGGATGCGCTCGAAGTCATCAACGGCGTATTGACCGAAACCGTCGGCGGCTCCGCCGACCTGACCGGCTCGAACAACACCAAGACCAGCCAGACCAAGTCGATCACCCCCGACGACTTCTCCGGCCGCTACATCCACTACGGCATCCGCGAACACGGCATGGCTGCTGCCATGAACGGTATCGCGCTGCATGGCGGCCTGATCCCCTACTCCGGCGGCTTCCTGATCTTCTCGGACTATTGCCGTCCGTCGATCCGCCTTGCCGCATTGATGGGCATCCGCGTCATCCACGTTCTGACGCATGATTCCATCGGTCTCGGCGAAGACGGCCCGACCCATCAGCCGGTCGAACAGATGGCAGCGCTGCGCGCCATCCCGAACCTCTTGATGTTCCGTCCGGCCGACGCCACCGAAACGGCTGAATGCTGGCAGGTCGCGCTTGAGAACAAGCATCGTCCGTCCGGCCTTGCTCTGACCCGTCAGAACCTCGTTGCCGCCCGTACCGAATACGAAGAGAAGAACCTCAGCGCCTACGGCGCCTACGAACTGGTTTCGGCCAGCGACGCCAAGGTCTCGATCTTTGCTTCCGGTTCGGAAGTCGAGATTGCCCTGAAGGCGCAGGCCGCTCTTGCAGCCAAGGGCGTTTCGGCCCGCGTCGTCTCGGTTCCCTGCTTTGAGCTGTTCTTCGAGCAGCCGGAAGCCTATCGCAAGGCGATCATCGGCAACGCACCAGTCAAGATCGGCGTCGAAGCTGCCATCCGCCAGGGCTGGGACAGCATCATCGGCTCCGACGGCATCTTCATCGGCATGAAGTCCTTCGGCGCCTCCGGCCCCTACAAGGAACTCTACCAGCATTTCGGCATCACCCCGGAGGCGGTCGTTACCGCAGCCGAGGCAAAGCTCGCCTAAAGTTCCAATTGACTAAGGGCGCTCAACGGCGCCCTTACGCATCATAATCCGAAGCTCTTTTCAAAAGCGGGAGTCCAAGCATGACTGTGAAAGTTGCCATCAACGGTTTCGGCCGTATCGGTCGTAACGTACTGCGCGCCATCGTCGAGTCGGGTCGCACCGACATCGAGGTCGTGGCCATCAACGACCTCGGCCCGGTCGAAACCAACGCCCATCTGCTGCGCTACGATTCCATCCACGGCAAGTTCCCGGCCGATGTGAAGGTCGATGGTGACACCATCACCATTGCCGGCGGCAAGCCGATCAAGGTCACCGCGATCAAGGATCCGGCAACCCTGCCCCACGGCGAACTCGGCGTCGACATCGCGCTGGAATGCACCGGCATCTTCACCGCCCGCGACAAGGCCGCCGCTCACCTGACCGCCGGCGCAAAGCGCGTTATCGTCTCGGCTCCGGCCGATGGCGCAGACCTGACCGTCGTTTTCGGCGTCAACCATGACCAGCTGACCAAGGACCACCTGGTCATCTCCAACGCATCCTGCACCACGAACTGCCTGGTTCCGGTGGTCAAGGTTCTGGACGATGCGGTCGGCATCGACCACGGCTTCATGACCACGATCCACTCCTACACCGGCGACCAGCCGACACTGGACACCATGCACAAGGACCTGTACCGCGCCCGCGCAGCAGCCCTGTCCATGATCCCGACCTCGACCGGCGCTGCCAAGGCCGTCGGCCTCGTGCTGCCGCACCTCAAGGGCAAGCTCGACGGCACCTCGATCCGCGTTCCGACCCCGAACGTCTCGGTCGTCGACTTCAAGTTCGTCGCCAAGAAGAACACCTCGGTCGCAGAAATCAACGAAGCCATCAAGGCCGCCTCCAACGGCGCCCTGAAGGGCATCCTCGGCTACACCGAAGAGCCGCTGGTCTCGCGCGACTTCAACCACGACAGCCACTCCTCGATCTTCGCGATCGACCAGACCAAGGTTCTCGAAGGCAACTTCGTCCGTATCCTGACCTGGTACGATAACGAATGGGGCTTCTCGAACCGCATGGCCGACACCTCGGTTGCCTTCGCCAAGTTCATCTGAACCGGCGACCATAACGCATCATGAAAGGGCGGACCGGATCACCGGTCCGCCTTTATGTTTTTCAGATTTCGCCCTACTCTCATCATGATTGAAGATGATAACTTGGTTCGAGAGCGTCGTACGCTTAATATGACGCATTCTGTTTGCTCAAACTTGCTGTCGCACAAGGCGTATGGCGCAGGGCGATGCTTTGCCATCGGACAAGCCATCCAACGCAGTGGGCGGCAAGTTTCAGCAAACCCAAAGGGCCGCATGCCTTTAAGTCCTGATCAGGATTTTTACTTCGGACGTACCAACCGGTATGCCCTTCGGCAAAAATCCTGATCAGCTCATAAATTCACTGCGGCAGAATGCGTCATATTAAGCGTACGCCGCTCTAGTCTTCTGGCAGTTCTGCCTGATCGTCTCATTGCACCGTTGTCGTGCCTGTCACGACTGCGAAACGTCGCTGCGACTACTGTCCAGCGGCGCGCGCGGGACTATTGTGTGCGCTGCGTGGACTTGGCATTGCATGTAAGAGGGGATTGCGGGGTTGGACGAATTCTACGCCATAACGCTGGTGGCAACCACTCTTGTCCTGCTGGCCGCCTTTTCCAGTCTGATCGCCTTCCGCTTCGGCGCTCCGCTCCTGTTGCTCTTCCTCGTCATCGGCCTGCTGACCGGCACAGATGGCCTCGGCATCCAGTTCTCCAACAACAACCTCGCCTATGTGCTGGGATCGATTGCGCTCGCGATCATTCTCTTCGATTCCGGGTTCGGAACCTCGCTGCAATCCTTCAAGCTGTCGGCCGTGCCGTCACTGACGCTCTCGACGGTCGGCGTTCTGCTGACGGCAACGTTGTTCGGTATCGTAGCCCAGTTCCTGCTGGGCTTTTCTTTCATGGAAGGCATGCTGCTCGGCTCTATCGTCGCCTCGACGGATGCGGCGGCGGTCTTCTTCCTGCTGCGCATCGGCGGTATCAATATCCGCGACAAGGTGCGTTCGACGCTGGAGGTGGAATCCGGCACCAACGACCCGATGGCAATCTTTCTCACAATGGCGCTGGTGCAACTACTGTCCACCGGAAAGGGAGCTTCCGGCTTCGATCTCGAACTCGTCAGGCTCTTCATCGAGCAGATGGGATTGGGCCTTGCACTCGGCCTGATTGGCGGCGCCATCATCGTCTTCATTCTGAAGCGCCTCAAGGTGGAGCGCGGTCTTGCCCCGATCTTCATGCTGGCGCTGGCCCTGCTGGTCTTCTCATACACCGGCGCTGTCGGCGGCAGCGGCTTCCTCGCCGTTTATGTCGCCGGCATCTACGCCGGCAGCCAGAAGATCCCCTCGCGCGCCTCGATCGCCCGTTTTCAGGACGGCCTGACATGGCTTGCGCAGATCGTCATGTTCCTGGTACTCGGCCTGCTCGCCAGCCCCTCGCAATTCCTGGCGATCCTGCTGCCGGCCGTCCTGCTTGGCCTGTTTCTGGTGTTCGTGGCAAGACCGCTGGCGGTCTGGATCTGCCTGCTGCCCTTCGACTACACCCAGCGCGAAACCGGCTTCATCGCCTGGGTGGGCCTACGCGGCGCTGTCTCCATTCTGCTCGCCATCCTGCCCATCCTCGGCAATCTTGAGGACGGCCAGCTCTATTTCAACACGGCCTTCATCGTGGTGATGATCTCGCTGGTGATGCAGGGCTGGACCATCAAACCCGTCGCCCGCAGGCTCGGCCTCATCATCCCCAAGCGCCTTGGCGCCATCGACAAGCTGGAACTCGACCTGCCGGGCGCCGCCAACCACGAACTGCTCGCCTACCGCGTGGTGGCCGACAGCCCGGTGCTGCGCGGCGAGCGTATCCCCCGCTGGGCCGCCCCCTCCCTCGTCATCCGCGACGGCAAGTCCATGCGCTACCAGTATGCCGGACGGCTGCGGGAAAACGATCAGGTCTATCTCTTCATCGCGCCCGGCTATTCCAAGCTGCTGGACCGCCTGTTCGCCAGCAAGGCACCCGTGGCGGAAGACGACAGCGAGTTCTTCGGCACCTTCGCGATTTCGCCCGCAACCCGCGTGGAGGAGCTTGATCAGGCCTATGGCCCACTGCTCATCAATGCAGCAGAACGCCAGAAGACCGTCGCCGAACTCATCGCGCAACGCCTCGGCGGCAGCGGCGAATATGCCGACCGCGTACGCCTCGGGACCATCGTTCTGATCGTGCGCGACCTCGACGAATCGGGACATATTGCCTCGGTCGGCGTTTCGCTGGAGCCGGTGGCTCCCGCCACCAACCTGCCTATCTTCTTGAATATCCGTGAACTGGCACACGCTCTTCGCGACTATCTTCGCAAGAAACGCGCGGAACGGGCTATTGCGGCCCAGGGCGAAAATAATACCTGATCGCCTTGCGTCGTTTGGCGCACGATGTAAATGTCCGGCCCGTCAGCCCAGTTAACAGCAAAACGACGGGTATCATCATGCCGGCTTTCAAGACTCTCGACGATCTCACCGATATCGCAGGCAAGCGCGTTCTTGTCCGTGTAGACCTCAACGTTCCCGTCACCGACGGCAAGGTCAGTGACACCACCCGCATCGAGCGCGTTGCTCCGACGATCAAGGAACTGTCGAAGAAAGGCGCCAAGGTCATCCTGCTCGCCCATTTCGGCCGCCCGAAGGGTGAACCGGTCGCCGACCAGTCCCTCTCGCTGATCGCTCCCGCAGTAGAAGAAGTGCTCGACCAGAAGGTCGCTTTCGCCGCTGATTGCATCGGCCCGGTCGCAGCGGACGCCATCGCCAAGATGGAAAACGGCGACATCCTGCTTCTGGAAAACACCCGCTTCCACAAGGGCGAGGAAAAGAACACGCCGGAGTTCACTGCGGAACTGGCAAAGAACGGCGACATCTTCGTCAACGACGCCTTCTCGGCCGCCCACCGCGCCCACGCTTCCACCGAAGGCCTCGCCCACCACATGCCCGCCTATGCCGGCCGCACCATGCAGGCCGAACTCGAGGCGCTTGAAAAGGGTCTCGGCAATCCGGCACGCCCCGTCGTAGCCATCGTCGGCGGCGCCAAGGTGTCCACCAAGATCGACCTCCTTTCCAACCTCGTGAAGAAGGTCGACGCGCTGGTGATCGGCGGCGGCATGGCCAATACCTTCCTCGCCGCCCAGGGCATCGACGTCGGCAAGTCGCTTTGCGAACATGACCTCGCCGAGACCGCCAGGGAGATCCTCGCCACCGCCAAGGAAGCCGGCTGCGCCATAGTGCTGCCGGAAGACGGGGTCGTCGCCCGCGAATTCAAGGCAGGCGCGGCCAACGAGACGGTCGACATCAAGGCCATCCCGTCCGATGCGATGGTGCTCGATGTCGGTCGGAAGTCCGTTGAAGCCATCAACGCATGGATTTCCAAGGCTTCGACGTTGGTCTGGAACGGCCCGCTCGGCGCCTTCGAAATCACTCCCTTCGATGCAGCGACGGTTTCGGCCGCAAAGCACGCAGCCGAAGAAACCCGCGCCGGCAAGCTCGTCTCCGTCGCAGGCGGCGGTGACACGGTTTCGGCGCTCAACCACGCAGGCGTGGCAGACGATTTCAGCTACGTCTCGACGGCAGGCGGCGCCTTCCTCGAATGGATGGAAGGCAAGGAACTGCCCGGCGTGGCCGTTCTCTCCTCCTCCAAGTAAGCGCAGGATCGAGGGCGGCAGATTTTTGAATCTGCCGCCGTTAACTTTAAGTATTTTTTACTGAATTTTAAAACGATTGAAGTGATTTCAATCGTTTCAATAGGTTAGCCTGCCATTTTCCTGTCGTAGAAGTTCTGTTATCGCCGGAGTCATCTTGGTCTTGAGAGACTGGGATGACCGAAAGTCTCGATGAGATCGATCCGGTGATTGGTCCATCCGGCGTTGCCGATGGGTCGTGAAATCACAGAACATTCGTGAGCGCGTGACGCGCCATTTAAGGGATAGGAGTGAAGTATGGTGGACGCGAAGATGTTGAACAAGATCAGCTCGGCGCCGGGTTTCATTGCGGCGCTGGATCAGAGCGGCGGTTCAACACCCGGAGCTTTGCGTCTCTATGGTGTGTCCGAATCCGACTACAATGGTGACGAGGAAATGTTCAGCATGGTACACGCCATGCGCGTCCGCATCATGAGCGCGCCCGCCTTCTCGGGCGACAAGGTTATCGGCGCAATCCTGTTCGAACGCACCATGGACGGCGACGTCAACGGTGAGGCCGTTCCCTCCTACCTCTGGGAAAAGCGCGGCGTTGTGCCCTTCCTCAAGATCGACAAGGGCCTCGCGGCCGAAGAGAACGGCGTTCAGCTGATGAAGCCTATGCCGGATCTGGACACTCTCCTGATCCGCGGCCGCGAAAAGGGAATTTTCGGCACCAAGATGCGCTCGGTGATCGCTCACGCCGACAAGGCCGGCATTGCCGCCGTCGTTGAGCAGCAGTTCGAGGTAGCCCGCCAGATCATCGCCCAGGGCCTGATCCCGATCGTAGAGCCTGAGGTTTCCATCAAGAGCCCGACGAAGGTTGAAGCCGAAGCCATTCTTCGCGACGAGATTGCCAAGCAGCTCGACAAGCTTCCCGCCGGCGAAACCGTTATGCTGAAGCTGACGATCCCGACAGTCGCCGATTTCTACGCTCCTCTGGTCGCTCACAAGTCGGTCGTCCGCGTCGTCGCCCTTTCCGGCGGCTACAGCACCGCGGATGCCTGTGAAAAGCTCAGCCATAACCACGGCATGATCGCCAGCTTCTCACGTGCCCTGGCAGAAAACCTGCGCGTCTCAATGAGTGACGCAGAGTTCAACGCGAGCCTGGCCGGAACGATCGATCAGATCTACGCCGCAAGCGTCAACAAGGCCTGATCGGCATCTTTTATGGCGATCTTCAAAGCCCTGCCGCGAGGCGGGGCTTTTTCGTTCAGGCATGGCAGCGCTTGCCTTTCCGGATCGGAAAACTATATTCGGGGCAGCTGAGGACGACCTCTCCCCATAATGGGCTCTGGCCGGGACGACCCGACATACCCTCTGCGGGAGATCAAAATGCGCTCGACCAGCGACAGAATCCGCCACGCCATCAGCTTCGAACTCATCGCCCTCGGCATCATCACGCCGCTCGGAGCTTGGGTCTATTCCCTGCCCATATCGGAAATCGGTGTCATCAGCGTCGCCAGCGCGACCATCGCGATGCTGTGGAACTACGTCTACAACATCGGCTTCGACCATGCGATGCAGAGGCTGACCGGCACCACGGCCAAGAGCGTCGCTGTGCGTGTTCTGCATGCAGCCCTGTTCGAAGCGGGCCTGCTCGTCGTCCTTGCTCCCCTGATCGCCTGGTACCTCAATGTCGGCTTCTGGCATGCGGTGGTGATGGACGTTTCCTTCTCGCTCTTTTACATGGTCTATGCCTTTGTCTTCAATTGGGCCTACGACCGCGTCTTCCCTATCCCGGAATGGCAGGACCAGCGCCAGAGCACGGGTTAAGCAGGCAGACATACGGCATCAGAAAGCGGAGAGATATGCGTTCCATCCCCTTCGTCACCGTCGATGTCTTCACCGACACGCGCTTCTCCGGAAATCCGCTGGCAGTCGTGCCGGACGCGCGCGACCTGGCGGATGGAGAGATGCAGCAGATCGCCACCGAGTTCGGATATTCGGAAAGCACTTTCGTCCTGCCGCCGCGCAATGAGGCCAATACGGCCGAGGTGAGGATCTTCACTCCGACGATGGAGATTCCCTTCGCCGGCCATCCGAATGTCGGAACCGCCTTCGTGCTAGGCCGGCAGGACGAGATCTTCGGCAAGCCGGCCGGCGGCGTGATGCGTTTCGAGGAAAAGGCCGGTGTCGTCGAGATCACCCTCACGAAGACCGCCGAAACGGTCACCGGCGCCACCATCCGCGCGCCGGGACCTCTCGTGATCGGCTCCACCGTCGAGGCTTCGGCGCTCGCTCCATGCGCATCGCTACGGGCGGATGATATCGCTACCACCAGCCACATGCCGAGCTTCGTCTCCGTCGGCCTGAAATTCATCGTCGCCGAGGTCGCAAGCCTTGATGCGCTTGGTCGCGCCGGGCCGAACATCGATGCTGTCAGAAAGCTGAAGCACGCCTTTCCGCATGAGAAGAGCGATTGCTCCACCTTCCTTTATACCCATGCCGGAAAGGACCACATCCGCGCCCGCATGTTCGCGCCGTTGGACAACGTGCCGGAAGATCCGGCGACCGGCAGCGCCTCGGCCGCGCTCGGTGCCTACCTGGCGTTTTTGTCGAAGGCGTCAGGCCACCGGCACCTGCTGATCGAACAGGGCGTGGAAATGAGACGACGCAGCCTGATCCATCTCGACATTGAAAGCCGCGAAGGTGTCATGGAACATGTCCGCGTCACCGGCGGCTGTGTTGAAGTCATGCGCGGCTCGATTTCGCTCTGATCGTCTTAGAGCATAATCCAACCGGAGTGAAACGAGGATCGATAAGATTATGCTTCAAACAAAAGGGTTTAGAGTGCCGATCTGATTAAATCAGATCGAACAGCGCTCTAAGGACGGATGAGCAGCGTGACCGTCCAGATCGCGAAGGCGAGCACCGCAATCTTCCAGAAATCCTTGCGCCGGCGCAGGCCCGGAAGTCCGAGCGGCTTGATGACCTGAATCACCATCGCGAGCATCAGCAGGATAGCGATGATCTTGGTCATGATTTCGGGAAACCTTTCGTGGTGCCGATTCCGGCACGGCCACAACGACGACACTTTTGCCCCTCAGAAATTTCTGCCGCAAGCACTATATCGTTCAGATATCGCTAGGGACCTTGCGCTAGACTGCGACGTTACAGATCCTTCCTTCAATGCATAAAGCATAACCGACCGACAGAGACGCCATGCGACGAAATCTCCTGCCTGTCATGGCCCTACTCCTGGGCACGCTCTTCCTCTTCCTCGGCAACGGTCTTCATGGCCTGTTGCTCCCCGTGCGTGGAGCGGAGGAAGGCTATTCGAACGAAATCCTCGGCTTTCTCGGAACCTCCTGGGCAACCGGCTTTGTTCTCGGTTGCTTCATAGCACCGAAACTCGTCATGCGGGTCGGCCACATCAGAGCGTTCTCCGCTTTCGTCTCGCTGATCTCGCTGATCGCCCTGCTGACTGGCATCGTCGTCGATGATTACTGGTGGGTGGCGCTACGCGCAGTCACCGGCTTCTGTACGGCCGGCACGTCGATGATCATCGAAAGCTGGCTCAACGAGCGCGCGACCAACGAAACACGCGGAACGATCTTCTCCTTCTATATTTCCATCACGCTGATCGGTGTCGTCGGTGGCCAGATGCTGGTAGGCATTTTTGACCCCAAGACCACCATTCTCTTCATGATTTGCGGCATGCTTTATTGCGTGGCGGTACTGCCAACCACAATTTCGACGGCAGCGAGCCCTCAGCCGCTCAAATCCATCAAGCTCGATCTACCGACGCTCTACCGCAATTCGCCGGTCTCCTTCGTTGGCATCCTTCTGATCGGTATTGCCAACGGCGCTTATGGAACGCTGGGTGCCGTGTTCGGCGCCCGCGCCGGCCTGTCGCCGAGTGTCATCGCAACCATGCTGTCGATCACGATCTTCCTTGGCGCCATCATGCAGTTTCCCTCAGGCAAGGCGTCAGACCGGACCGATCGCCGATACGTGCTCGCGGCCCTGTCCGCGATGGCCGCGCTGGCGGCCATCGTACTCCTCGTTTTCCGTCCGGCCGACCCGGTCATGATGATTGTCTTCGTCGCGCTCTACGGCGCCGCGGCGAACTCGCTCTATCCCATCGCCGTTGCCCATGCCAACGACTTTGCCTCCACGGATGACTTCGTGAAGGTTTCAGGCGGCCTGCTGCTGCTCTACGGCATCGGCACCATCATCGGCCCCACCATTGGTGGTCCGGTGATGACGCAGCTTGGCCCCTACGCCCTGTTCGCGGTGACGGCTATCGCTCATATGCTGCTCACCGCCTATGCGATCTACCGCAGCCGCCTGAGAGCGCCGGTCCCTGTCGCAGACCGCGAGAACGTGCCCAACATTCCGGTCACGGTTTCGCCGATGAGCACACCGGAAAGCCTGACGCTCGATCCTCGTGCCGCCCCCCTTCAGGAAACCGAGGAGACGGGCGGCAATCCACCACCGAAGGAGGCAAACGCATGACATCCGACGAAGAGCGCCCGAAAAAATCAGTCTCCCACGAGATCGGAAGCGACCTTTCCGCCATATCCGCAGATGAACTGCGCAGCCGAATCGCAGTGCTCCGCGAGGAGATCGCACGCATCGAGGTGGAAATCGCCCGAAAGGATGACAGCAAGCGCGCAGCCGACAGCTTCTTCCGTCCCAAAGTATAAAATAGCGGTTTTTACATCACCTCTGTTCCGTTGCGGGAAAAATCAAAGTTTCAGCTTGAAATTAACCTTTGATTAAGCATTTTGCGCGATTGTATTCCCATCCAGATCTTCTGGATTCAGGCCATTTCTCCACATGGCGAATTCGTCTGATTTTTCTCCCTGTTTTACCTTGAGAGCCGCTCCTGCGGCTCTTCTTTTCCGCACCGCCCCATTTACGCAAAATTGTGGGAATTAACCCTTCTTTAAGAAACGGCTTGCGGGTTTGCGGTAATAATAGCATCTTAGCGTCATGAAAGACGGCGGCGACAAAGTAAGTCTCACCTCCGTTCATGATAAAAAAGTGATGCGTAAATCAGGGGTGAATCGATGTCTGAACTCGGATTGAATACCGTGAGCTTTGCAGGCCGTGCGGCCGCATCGTCGCAGTTCAAGGCGACTTATACCGAGGGCATGGGACTGGTCGAAGAAACTGCCGCTTACCTCGATGGCCCCGGCCGCGCAGCAGCAAAGGTTCTGCCACGCATGGCCTCCGTCCTTTACGCAGCCGAATCCATGCGCCTTACCACTCGCCTGATGCAGATGGCCTCTTGGCTCCTGCTTCAGCGCGCCGTCAACAACGGTGAAATGAGCCGCGATCAGGTTCTCTCGGAAAAGAGCAAGGTGCGCCTCGACGGCTTCAACGTCGACCGCAACGCGCCGGGCTGGAACGACCTGCCGGAAGCCTTCCGCGATCTGGTCGAACGCTCGCTCCGCCTGCAGAACCGCATCGCTCTGCTCGACCGGGAAATCTATCGCCCGTCGGACGCGCCGATCGTGCCCGACAATGAAAACAGCGTTCAGGCTCAGCTCAACCTGCTGCGCACTGCTTTCAACAGCAACTGACGCCGATACTCATCCACCGCAGCAAATACTTGCCCGGCCATGCCAAGCGCATCGCCGGGCTTTCTTTGCCCACACGCAACCAAGAACACCCCAGTGTCAAATTGCAGGCACAAAAAAGCCCGGATGAACCGGGCTTTTTAAAACGTTCGATCAAAGCGTCGATCAGAGGCCGAGGCCGCCGAAACGCTTGTTGAACTTCGAAAGGCGACCGCCGCGGTCCATCAGCTGCTGGTTACCGCCGGTCCATGCCGGATGGGACTTCGGATCGATTTCGAGATTCATGACAGCGCCTTCCGAACCCCAGGTCGAACGGGTTTCGTATTCGGTGCCATCGGTCATGACCACTTTGATGGTGTGGTAGTCGGGATGGATGTCAGCCTTCATAACTTTCTTCCTGCTGTGCCGGAGGTCCATTTGACGCAATTGCGCCTTGCGGTCCTATTCAATAGACAAAGCCGCAGTCCGATCAGGCCACGGCTTCCCAATTCGATGCGGTGCCTATACATGAAGGGCGCGAGGATAACAAGAGCCATGGCGCGAAAGCGTTCTCGCGCGCGTTGGAGAAGAGCAAAGTGTCAGCAATCGACGAAACCGAACCCAAGAAGCGCCGCTCCCTGAAGCCTTTGTCGCGCCTCCTGCCCTATCTTTCCCGTTACCGCTCGCTCGTCGTCGGCGCGCTTTTCTTCCTCTGCCTTGCCGCCGCGACCACGCTGACAATACCGCTTGCCGTTCGCCGGATGGTCGACCACGGCTTCGAGTCGGCCGACAGTGGCTTCATCAATGACTACTTCGGCATGCTCATCATCATGGCCATCGTTCTGGCGGTGGCAAGCGGCATGCGCTACTACTACGTCATCACCATTGGCGAGCGCATCGTTTCGGATTTGCGCCGGGAAGTTTTCGCCCATGTGGCGACGCTTTCTCCTTCCTTCTTCGACGTCAATCAGTCCGGCGAGATCGTCTCGCGCCTGACAGCAGATACCACCCAGATCAAATCGGCCGTCGGCGCCACCGCCTCGCAGGCGCTACGCAATTCCATCCTCTGTCTAGGCGCGATGGGCATGATGATTTACACCAGCCCCCGGCTCTCCGTTCTGGTACTCATCGCGATCCCGATCATCGTTTTCCCGCTGGTTGCCTTCGGCCGCTCCGTGCGCAGGCGCTCCCGCGAGGCGCAGGACCGGCTGGCCGGCACCTCGTCCTTCGCGTCGGAAACCATCGCGGCAGCCCGCACTGTTCAGGCGTTCAACGCCGAAGCGGCCGCTACCCGGCGCTACGACCTCGCCGTCGAGGAAGCCTATGAAGCCGCCCGTTCCGCCATCAAGTCGCGCGCGCTGCTGACCGGCATCGCCATCTCGCTCGTCTTCGGCAGCGTGGTTGCCGTTCTCTGGTTTGGGGCGCAAAGCGTTCTGGCGGGCACCCTGTCCGCCGGTACGCTCGGCCAGTTCCTGCTCTATTCCGTGATCGCGGCGGGATCGATGGGAACGCTCTCCGAGATCTGGGGCGAACTCTCGCAGGCTTCCGGTGCTGCCGAGCGCCTGACCGAACTCCTTCAGGAGCGCCCCGCCATCACGGCGCCACCCGCTCCGCTCGCCCTGCCCCAGCCGCCGCTCGGTCAGGTCGCGTTCGAGGATGTACACTTCTCATACCCCTCGCACCCCGGAAAATCCGCCCTCAAGGGCCTGTCCTTCAAGGTGGCAGCGGGCGAGACGGTCGCAATTGTCGGTCCATCCGGCGCCGGCAAGAGCACGGTCTTCTCGTTGCTCCTGCGCTTCTATGATCCGCTAAGCGGTGCGGTCCGTCTTGACGGCCTCGACCTCAGGGACGTCGATCCCCACGCCCTGCGCGACCGCATGGCCATGGTGCCGCAGGACGTGACGATTTTCGCCACCTCGATCCACGAGAACATCGCCTTCGGCTCCCCGCATGCGACCCGCCAAATGGTGGAGGCTGCGGCGGAGGCAGCCCAGGCGAGCGAATTCATCAAGCGGCTGGAGCGCGGCTTCGACACGGAAGTCGGCGAACGCGGCATCACGCTTTCCGGCGGCCAGCGCCAGCGAATAGCAATCGCACGCGCCCTGCTGCGCAACGCACCTGTCCTTCTTCTCGATGAGGCGACATCGGCGCTCGATGCCGAGAGCGAGACCCTTGTGCAGAAAGCCCTTGATGAGGTGGAACGGCCCGCTCCGACAGCATCAAAGTGCTAACGTGGTCGTTATCGCAAACGCCACAAGGAGGG
>QFQX01000075.1 GCA_003248775.1 Shinella sp.
TGAGGATTTCGAAGGGCTGCGGGTTGTGCATCAGCGGGGTAACGTCGCGGATCGGACGGATGTCGACCTGCGAACGCGGCAGGAAGGCAACGGCGCCGTCGAGATCGACGGTGAAGCCACCCTTGACCTGGTTGAAGATGACGCCTTCAACGCGCTCGCCAGCTTCGAACTTGGCTTCGAGCTTGATCCAGCTTTCTTCGCGGCGAGCCTTCTCGCGCGACAGAACGGCTTCGCCGAGAGCGTTTTCGATGCGCTCGACATAGACCTCGACTTCGTCGCCGACCTTCAGCGAACCGTCCTTGGCCCGTGCGCCGAATTCCTTGAGCGCGATGCGGCCTTCGACCTTGAGGCCGACGTCAACGATAGCGACGTCCTTCTCGATGGCCGTGATAATGCCCTTGGTTACATAGCCTTCTGCCAGATCGGTCTTGGCAAACGACTCTTCGAGCATTGCTGCGAAATCATCGCGCGTAGGGGTAGAAACAGACATGAAATCTCCTAATCGCATCCAATCTGGACGCGGTATGCGCCGGGGGTTCGAGTTGTACATGGCCAGAAAGATCGTCCGCCCTTATTGAAGGGCTGTCCGGCGCGGGGACGTTCGTTTCGGCTGGTCTTTGCGGAAACCGGCGGGCCGGGCTCCGTATCGATTATTTCTTCAGGGCAGCGTCGATAAAGGTTCGGGCCGCCTGAAACGCCGCCTCTATACTCATTTCCGACGTATCAAGCAAGTGCGCATCATCGGCGGGCTTCAGAGGGCTGTCGGCGCGGCCCATGTCGCGCTCGTCGCGCTTCTTCACATCCGCAAAGACATCGTTGAAATCGGCGCTGCCGCCACCGGAAACGATCTCGTCGTAACGGCGTCTGGCGCGAACCTCGGGCGATGCGGTGACATAGAGCTTCACCGGCGCTTCCGGGCAGACGACGGTGCCGATGTCGCGGCCGTCGAGCACTGTGCCGGGTGTCTTTGCCGCAAACTTGCGCTGCGCCTCGACGAGCGCCCGCCTGACCTTCGGCATGACGGCGATCTTCGAGGCGGTCTCGCCGATCTGGTGTTGCGACAGCACGGAACGGTCGAGACCGGCAAGGTCGATCGCAAGTGCGGTCTCTTCGGCGATCGCCTCGTTATCGAGCGGCTGGCCGGCATCGAGCAGGGCCTTGGCGACGGCGCGGTAGGTGAGCCCGGTATCCAGATGATGAAAACCGTAATGCGAGGCGATCTGCCGGGACAGTGTTCCCTTGCCAGCCGCCGCCGGTCCATCAATGGCGACCGTGAAGGAGGTGCTCATGCGGCCTTGCCTTCGCGGGTTTCGATCTTTGCGCCGAGCCCGCTCATCAGGTCCATGAACTCGGGAAAGCTGGTCGCGATCATCGTGGCGTCGTCGACGGTCACGGGATGCTCGGAAACCAGACCCATGATGAGGAAGCTCATGGCGATGCGGTGGTCGAGATGGGTGGCGACAGCGGCACCCGAGGTGTTGCCAAGGCCCTTGCCGTCGGGTCGTCCGCGAACGACGAGCGTGGCTTCGCCTTCGTCGCAATCGACGCCGTTGAGTTTCAGGCCGACGGCGACGGCGGAGAGGCGGTCCGATTCCTTGACCCGCAATTCCTCGAGGCCGAGCATGGTCGTCGTTCCCTCGGCAAAGGCGGCTGCGACGGCAAGCACCGGATATTCGTCGATCATCGACGGCGCGCGATCTTCCGGCACGGTGACGCCCTTCAGGCTGGACGAGCGCACCCGCAGGTCCGCGACATCCTCGCCGCCGGCAAGCCGAGCATTGAGGATTTCGATGTCCGCGCCCATTTCCTGCAGCGTCAGGATGAGGCCGGTGCGCGTCGGGTTCATCAGGACATTCAGGATGGTGACATCCGAACCCGGAACGAGCAGGGCAGCAACCAGCGGAAACGCCGTGGAGGACGGATCGCCCGGCACGTCGATCACCTGGCCGGTGAGCTTGCCGCGTCCCTCGATGCGGATCGTCCGGACACCTTCGGCGTCCGTTTCCACTGTCAGGTTCGCGCCGAAGCCCTGCAGCATCTTTTCCGTATGGTCACGGGTCATGATCGGTTCGATCACGGTGGTGATGCCGGGCGTATTGAGGCCGGCGAGCAGCACGGCGGATTTGACCTGCGCCGAGGCCATCGGCACGCGATACGTGATCGGGGCCGGCGTCTTCGGCCCATGCAGCGTCACTGGCAGGCGGTCGCCCTCGGCGGATTTCACCTGCACGCCCATTTCACGCAACGGATTGAGCACGCGGCCCATCGGGCGCTTGGTAAGGGAGGCATCGCCGATAAAGGTGCTGTCGAAATCATAGACGCCGACCAGACCCATGGTGAGGCGGCAGCCGGTGCCGGCATTGCCGAAGTCGAGCGGCGCTTCCGGCGCAAGCAGGCAGCCATTGCCGACGCCGTCGATGATCCAGGTGTCGCCGTCCTTGACGATCCGGGCGCCCATCGCCTGCATGGCCTTGCCGGTGTTGATCACGTCCTCGCCTTCCAGCAGGCCGGTGATGCGTGTCTGGCCGGAGGCAAGCCCGCCGAACATGAAGGAACGATGGGAGATGGACTTGTCGCCGGGAATGCGGATGGTGCCGGACAGGGCGGGCGATTTCCGCGAGGTGGCCGGTTTGGGCAGGGCTCCATGCGACATGAACGTGTTTCCTCCGATCAGGCATTCTTGTGCGCGTACCATGGTCCGCCCGGTAGTGCCGGTTGTCATGGGCGCCGATTTCCGCGCTCGTTAGCATAAACCGATTTGATGGTCATCCCTCGGCTGCCAAAAAGCCTTGAGAACACGGCGTGAAGTTTGCCTTTGACAGAACGGGTTGCAACGATTAAGGGACGCCGCTAGCAATTTGACCGGTCAGGGACCGGATTAACGGCACTTGCCGGCATATTCCTCAAGACATCAAGAGGCTTCGACAGTGGCGAAAGCAGAACTTGGCACCAAGCGGACCGACCCGGATACGGGCAAGAAATTCTACGATCTGAACAAGAATCCGATCGTATCGCCCTACACGGGCAAGAGCTGGCCGCTCTCTTATTTCGAAGAAACCTCCGCAGCTTCCATCATGGAGAAGGCTGAAGAAGAGGAAGTGGCAGAAGTTGATGCCGAAAACACGGAAGTCGAACTCGTGTCGCTGGAAGATGCTGACGACAATGGCGGCGGCGACGATCTTCCGGATATGGGCGATGACGACGTCGAACTCGACGACGATGATGACGATACCTTCCTCGAAGCCGATGAAGACGACGACGATGACGACATGAGCGACATCATCGGCGTTACCGGCGATGAGGACGAAGTCTGATTTTTCAGACACCTGGACCCGGAAATGCAAAAACTTTCCGGGTCCGCGATTTTTCGGCTTGCCATCTCCGGAAACCGGAAGTAATAAGCCGCCACCCCGCCGGACAGAACGCCCGGCAGGTTCCCGGAACCGGCACTGCCGGACCCATGGTTTGGGGCTATAGCTCAGCTGGGAGAGCGCTTGCATGGCATGCAAGAGGTCAGCGGTTCGATCCCGCTTAGCTCCACCAAACCCAAAATTCTATATTTGATAGGTATATCAAGGCGTTACCGACCAAAGTGGTTGAGTGCTCCGACCAATTCCGACCACCTTTTCCGACCAAGTTTTCTCGATCTCTATTTCAAACTGGTACGATGAAGACCCTGCTGAACGAAAAGTATGAATTGATTGCGTTAGCGCAAAAGATTTTTGGAAAAAATGAAGACCTTGCCGATTGGGGTCCGGTTGTCAGCATGAGTGATCAAATTGCCATGGATCACGCGCCGCATTCGGTCATCAAGATCGAGCAGCGAAGTGGTAGCAGCCTTTGCGGAGCGCGTTGCCCGCCTTGACCACATGGGGGCTTGTATCGGGCGACGGAGCGGGATCTCGAATGTAGGCCGAGACAAGGCTGTTGAACTCATCCCCACGGCGTCCCCGTGCGGCCAGGTTGAGGGAGAACTGCCCGCCTTCCGAAATATACGCCTTCTTCGCCGGGATGAACTCGACGTTGAAATCACCGACGTACTTGCGGTGCATGGCGGTCATCTTGGAGTTGACGCTATCGGGAACAACCGAGTGATCGGTGAAGCCCGCCGTTTCTTCGAACAGGTTGGCACCGACCATGCGGGTGACGGGGTTTACGTCCGTGGTCATTTGACCTGTGACGTCGCCCTTTCGCAGCCAGCCACCAAAGCCGCGCCCAACGTCCTCGTCTCGCATTTGGATGGCGAGTCCTGCGTCGTCACCAATGAGGCTGTCCCGCATCTGCGTGTTGCGAGCCGCGCCGCCACTGCCCGTAGGGCCGGAGACTGGAAGGATATCACCATCGTCAAAGCGCGGCGTCTCGGAGCGAGCCGGGATCAGTCCACGGTTCTCCGCCTCAAAGCGGTTGCCGATCTCGTGAGCGAGAGAGCTTTCGAACTGCGAGCCAGCCGAGCGGGCCAGCGCGCCGCCGAGTGCGCCAAAGATCGCGCCAGCGCCGCCAGCGAGTAGCGGGTCAGCATAGGGGTTGTCAGTGAGGGCACCGGAGGCCCAATCGACGGAAGCATTTGAGACGGCACCGGATGCCGCACCGACGCCCACGCGAGCAGCCAAGCCAAGGCCCGCCACCGCACCCGACCCTATGCCGCCTGTGGCGATGCCGAGAGCGAGAGGAAGTGGGTCAGCCGCACCAGCCAGAAGGCCAGCACCAGTTGCGCGCCAGCCGCCCCCTGCGAGACGTTCCTGACGCTTCACGTCCTCATCTGCCCACTGCATCCGCTGGCGTAGAACCAGATCGGAGGAGGAATTGAACAGGAAGTCGTGATACATTTCCGGGTATTGCTTGGAGAGCTTCATGCCCCGGTCTTCGCCAATCTGGAAATCAGGATCGATGCCGCCTTCGCTCATCCACCGGATCGCCTGAGAGGTGATCGAGGAGGACTGGAAGCTGTCGGAGAAGTCGGCCCAAAAACCATCGTTCGACGGTCCTGCGGGCTGCGTGTTGACGTCCACCACGGTTCTCGGTGATGGGGCTGACACGTCCTGATACTGATATGGGTTCGACTGCGGGCGGCTCTCGCCAGCCGGGGTGTCGAAATAGGTTCGTTCGGAAGGCTGGAACTCGCCGTTGAGGAGCGCCACGGCCTTAGCCTTATGGCCTTCCATCTGGTTGTTCACCTTGTCCCGAACGGTGCCCGGAGCGCCGCCATTACCGGCATCACTGCGGTTGTAGTATTTCTCCCCGATGGAACCGGCGTTGATGGCCGAATACATTTCTAGAAGGCCCATGCCGGGCTTGAAGCCGCGATCAATGAGGTAGTCGGCAGAAGCCTTCACGGCGTCCTCTACGGGCATGTCTTTGTGGTAGTTGTACTTGCGCTGTTCAGGCTCGCCCATCTGGATTAGTCCGCGATGGACGCCCCATTGGGTGGTTGGACCCTTCTTCCACACGTCGAAGGTGCCGCCAGTTTCGTAGGACATGACGGTGGCAAGGTCTGCGGGGTTAGCGCCAATTCGTTGTGCCTCGGCCTTAATGGCCTCTGCGAGTCTTATGTTCATTGTATCTCCTGAAATGAAAAAGCCCCCTGCGCAGGATTGCGAAGGAGGCTGGAAGGGGTGGCGATGGTTGATAGCTGGTGCGGATCAGGCAGGGGTAAGAAGGCTGTCCACAGCGGCCCTTGCGAGGGCATCAGCAGCCTCGTTCTCTGGGTCGCCGGAATGCCCCTTCACCCACTTGAAAGCGAGTGACAGGCCCGTTGTGGCAAACTCAGAGGCTTTCCATAGTTCCTGATTTTTGACCGGCTTTTTGTCCGATGATCGCCAGCCATTGCGGACCCAATTAGGGAGCCATTGCGCGAAACCATCCACGACGTACCGGCTGTCACTGATGACGGTGATGTGGGTGGACCGGTCGAAGTCAGGGCGACCACGGATGTATTGGAGGACGGCAAGCACTGCCGACAACTCCATCTTGTTGTTTGTGGTGGAGAGGTCAGCGTCGGAAAGTTCGACCCGTTCTGTCAGCGTTTCGCCATTCCAGAAGCAGACAATCGCGCCCCATCCACCGGGACCGGGATTGTGAAGGCAAGACCCGTCGGTGTGGACGACAATACGCAAAGGGGTGCTGTTAGATGAGGCCAATGGGCGCTCTCCTTTTCAATAGGTAGAATTTTGAGGAAGACGGATAGAGGCGGCGTTCCGCCAAAAGACACCAAATTATAAAGGTGCCCTATCCGTGCGGTGAAGATGATGTGGAGGGTGTCGTATATGACGGTTCGCCTTCCGGCGTCCGTCCTCGTCAGATCGGGGAACTGTTTAGGCCTCTCTCGGGGCTTCCGGTATGTCGTCAGGCCGACGTTGGTCGGAAGATGACGAGAAGGAGCCTTGAACCGGCTGACACGTGTAAGGTCGGGTCGTACCCATCTGGAAAACCTCTTGTCTCTATATACGGGATTTTCCTGAAAATGGCACTCTGACCATCAAGCCGCCTTTCGCAGCACGTCTAGGTGCCGGAAAACCGTCCTTCGGGCGATGCCTGTGGTGCGGACGATTTCAGCCGGAGTTCGTCCTTGGCGGTGAAGACGTTCAATGCTTTCACGGCGAGCCTGTATCGCCTTCGGTTCCCCGGTCGGCGGCAAGAACGCATTGCGAATACGTTCCTGGCCTAGCGGTGTGATGAGGATCATGGAGCGATGTGCCCCCTTTCGGTCCAATCCCCACTGCCCTTTGATCTGAACAACCTGCCCCGCGAACACGGCGGCGGGTGTGGCCTCTGGGGTGAGGTAGTAATCGGGCTTTCGCTGGCCCGGATGGCATATCATCGGGACGTGCTTCCATGTCAGAACGCGGTGAACGAGGCCGCGCTGTTCCATGAGGTCGGTCAGGCGGGCCGTGGTGGTGCCAAGAGACGAGGCAAGTTTCCCGATAGTGACGCAGCCGGTGACGACTTCCCCGGTCGTCGGATTGACGATCTCTCCGGGCTTCCTGTGGCTCATGTGGACACCATGCCGCCTCGCTGTCGCTTCCCGCTTTGCCGCTGCGAGCATCGTGCGGGTCCACCGCTTACCACCAACGGCCAGTGCTTGCGCCCGCTTTGCCGCGATCCATTCGGCATAGCCCACCGTCAAAGAGTGACCTCCCCAGACGCAATCAACTGCTGCAAGATTTTGTCATCACGGGTCGGGCGGTCGCTGACATGGTCATCGGTCTGTAGCTCAGGCCACCGATCCTGAATGAAGTCCAGCTTCCGGCGAAGCTCCCCAAGGACCCGGAGAGGTTCGACCACGTTGACCGCCATACCCATGCCACCGGCAGTTAGGCGCTGTACGTATCGGGCATCTGACGAAGCGGCACCGATGATGGTCGGAAGGTCGTCGCTCTGGAGGACGTCGGGACGATCCGTGGGCTGGCCTTTCTGGTTTTGCAGATGCGGCCAAAGCTGCTGAACATCAAGTAATCGGGCGTTGAGGTGATCGGCCACAGCAACTGCGCGGGTCACGTTCGGATTGGCCCTTTTGCCGCCCCGAAGTTCGTCGGAAAGCCGGCGGGCCAGGTAGGAGGCATTCTGTGTGATCTGGAGGCGGTCCCGAGGGGTGGTGAACGAGGTCGCGGCGGGGGTGGCGGATGAGTTCTCTGATGGGTTCATGGGGGTTCCTGATGGTGTTGAGAATGAGATTGATGGCGGTCGTCGTCGGGAAGCGACGGGGCATGAAACAGATAGGTGCAGACGGACGGCGCTATTGTTTCGGGCTTGCCTCCTAGTGAGCGTGGCAAACCTGTCGGGCGATGACGTATGGTACGTGTTGTGTTGAGATAGATTTCGCCGTGGGCGGTCGTGCTGACCCGCGCCCTAGATCGGTTCCACCTTGGCGACACAACGCGCACAAAGCTCCGCTACCCTCGCCGGGGACTACCCGGATTGGCGGCTATGCGGTGCCAGTCTCGTCCGCTTTCGCGGTCACGTGAGGCTAACCCGCTCCAGAATATGGCTCGACTGGGCATCATCGTCTTAGCCCATGACGGTTTCGCTCCCGGCTGGAACCGGAAGGTCTGGATACAGTGAACCGGACTGTTCGGGAGAACAGACAAGGAGAGTGGGGTTTGTGGTTGTCGAAGCGCACATGGGGAGCCGAGTGCTGCCGAGTGCATGGGGTTATGACGTCAGGCCCATATTGCCACGCCATCGGGTATGCGGGAGTGAGAATTAGCGTCTCATGTGCGCCATATGGCATCGCGGACGAACAGCGTCAAGAGACGAAAGCTAAACGATTTCAGTCACAAAGGACTGAATATCCTTCGGGTTTCGTTGTCTGGCAGAGGGTTCCGGCCAACTGTGCCAGGAATTCGGGGCAACTGTGCCATGGAAAAAATCTGCGCACGACAGTAGCCGGGGAATGAAGAGGCCCCGGAGTTACCCGAGGCCCATGAGGTTTATGCCGACGCCACCACCGGGGACTTCTCCCGCTTCCGCTTGGGCTTCTGAGGTGTCCCCTCCAGAACATGAAGGATATCCTCCAGCCCTCTCGGTTTCATCTGCATGTAGCGCATGGTGGTCACGATGGCCGAGTGCCCCATCCATTCCATGACGCGCTTGATATCGACACCAGCCAGCACCAGACGAGTGCAGCACGTATGGCGGAGGACATGAGGCGTGACGTCTTGGAACGATAGCACTTCCCGCATGGTGTCCCATCGGGACCGCATCTTGTGTTCGTTCTGGTTCGTGAACGGACCCTTGTTGCTACCAAGCAAGGACTTCTGGCGTCGAGCGAGCATTTCCCTCACGCGCTTTGTCAAGGGGACAGTGCGGGGCCGCTTGGTCTTCGTCTTCCAGAAAGTGACGGTCGAGAACTGAGGACCGAAATCCTCCCATGCCGCCTTCATCATTTCCGAGAAGCAACGGGCCCCGGTGTCGATGAGGGCGACCGTGAGATCGTAGTTGTCCTGATCGTTGTTCGCGGACCAGTAGGCTAGCAAGACCTTCTCCTCCTGCTCATCCAAGAACCGGAAGCGGGTCTTCTCGACTGCGTTCCACTTGATCGAGGGCATCTTGTCGATGGCCCCGGCGTCGTGCGCTGTCTTGAGGATTTTCGAGAGGGCGGCGATCTTCTTGTTGACGTAGGAAGGCGCAAGGCCCTCGTCAGCGAGATCAACTTTCCAGTCAGCGATATCCGCCGACGTGATTTCGTTCAGAGGCTTGTTGCGGCCCCAATGATCGACAGTGGTTTGTCCGTTGCGGATTTGGGCGACACCTCCCCGAGCCTGAGAGGACCAGACGGTGCGCTTCACGAAGTCGAAGCAAGGCCCGAGGAGGGACAGGTCACGGGTCTTGGAGCCGCTGATATGAATGCTGACAGGCGGGAGCGGCTTTCCCATCTCTATCGCGTCACGGGCCGCTACCTCCCATTTGACTGCATGTTCCTCGGTCGGGAACGTGGGCCGGAAGCGATTGCCTTCCTCGAGGGTGACGTCGGCTTGCCACTTGTTGCCTCTCTGTCGGGCCATATCACGCCTCCCGACTGGCAAGAGGAACGACGGTGTTGGGTGAGGCTGCGGCTTCTGCCTGTGCCAAGACTTCATCGATCTTGGACCTTGCCCATTTCAGCGGTCGCATCACGTCGGCGCTCGCTACCGGATGCCCATTCACGGCCGCCCGCATGGCCGTCATGATGAACTCTGCGGCGATGGTCATGTCCGACACGCTGTAGTCGAGCGGGGTGGCGGATTTCTGTTGTCTGCTGGTTTGCATTGGAAGCCCCTGTTGAGAAACGAGGCCCCCTTAATAACCAGGAAAACAACCGGCACAACAAGGGATAAGGACACCCGAAGGTGACTGTTCGGGGTGGTCACTCGCGGGTGACGATTGGGGATCGATGGGAACGGAGCCGGATGCGCATTTTGTGCTAAGACAGTCACCCGAAGGCGACGACACGCCAAATTGTCGCACCCTACCGACCGAACAGACTATTCAGGACAGACCAGATGCCGCCTACGGCCAAAGCGCCGATCACCAGCCAGCTACCGACAACAATAACCGTGTCCATCGTCATGTGTCTCTCTTGGCGGCATCAAATACCTTCTGAACCGCCGATTTGCTGAACCCTACCTGCGCCGCGATCTGGCGGACACTCACGCCATCAGCCTTCATCTGGGTCATGACCGCCTTCACCTCCGGCGTAATCATCGCAGGACGTCCTCCGGTTCGGCCCTCAGCTTTCGCCTTGGCAATACCTTCCAGTTGCCGTTCCTTGCGTAAGTCAGTCTCAAACTCTGCGATACTGGCGAGGATGCCGAAGACAAGCTTGCCGGTTCTAGTGGTGGTGTCGAGCGTTGCATCATCCAGCACTCGGAAGCCGACGCCCTTCTCATTCAGGCCCTCAACGATCTGATGGAGGTGCGATGCCGACCTTGCAAGGCGGTCCAGCTTAGTCACCAGCAACACGTCGCCCTCTCGGACGAAGCGAAGGCACTCGTCCAAGGCGGGACGTTCCCGGTCAAGGCCGGACTGTTTCTCGCTGTAGACCTTCTCCGCACCCGCCGCCTTAAGACGGTCGATCTGAGTTGCGTGATCCTGTCCCGTGGAACTCACTCTGGCGTATCCAACAATCATCGAACGTCCATTTTCCTCTAAGTCAATCGTGGACATATCCATAGTGGACGCAAAGTGGACGGTCAATAGGCCGCGTCCATAAAGTGTACAATTATGGACACTCCACAGTTGACCGCCTTTCCAATACGAAGATTAGCGTCAGGGAAACGAACGGTAATCCCACCGGCCATCGGCTGGCCTCAGGTGTGGTTCAAATCCTTCGAGGGGCGTATCATGCAAATAGTGAGCGATGACGTTCCGACGTAAGAACGGGGTTATGACGATGCGGTCGTTCGGGGCTTTTGTGACCCGCCACAATATCCCGCTAGGCGGAAGCTCTTTGTGCGAGACAGACGGTCCCTTTTTTAAGGAGAAATCGGTGTTGCCAAAATCCAGATAAACTGTTGAGCGCGATGTGGCCCAATCTTCTGCTATGGCGCACCTGACGAGGGGCAGACGCCAACCACGCGCCTTGCTGTAATCCGGGGCAGCGAAAGAAAGCGAATGTGCAAAGGAAGGGAAATCGCTAACCCTTCTCCTCCCATCAATGATCCAGACCATATTCACATAAAAGCTCTCACGGGCACGTCTGTCCACAAGCGGAAGATGCGAGTGTTGAAACTCAAGCACCGTACTATTCGGCGTTTGCACGTCTGCTATGTGGAAGGAGCCATCAGACGACGAGATACGGACCTCTTGGCATTCCTGCGGAAACTCGTTCTTCCATTCCCGATGCCAGATCGTCTCACACTCCCACCATTTATCACAGTTCGCCGTTCGGTGCGCCCAATGGTGAACTCTTTGCTGACCGCACTTTGCTGTCATGGGCAAACCACACCCCTGACAGACCCCTTTCAGTCCCGTCTCAGGTTCACGGCGATGTCCATCAACAAGTGCGTATTTCATTCAGACTTTCTAGCACGAAGTCGAGCCGTGCTGCATTCAACGACCCTAAACGGGGGTATGGGGGGTATCGCGCTTCCACAATTGTCGAGTTCGGCCCCTCGGATTTTTGGGCCAAATTCCCCGGTTGAGGGTCGTGAACACGAAGCCCCTAGAGTGGCCGATCAGCCGCCCAAAAGCGTACCAATGAGAGCTAGCGCGCCGCTGCCCATCAGGTTCCCTGCGGCTCCAGCTAAGGCCGAACGGGCGTCCGTAAGGAACGCACGAAGCCTACCTGCATCCGGTGCAGATTTCTCGGCCTCAATTATCAACCCGTCAACGGCAGACGCCAGCGCGTTTCCGTCTGCTCCAGCGGCGACCAAAGTATCATGCCCTAAACGAAGTTGTTGGGCCAAATCCTTGACCTGAGCGATATTCATGCTGCCGCCAACAATGTCGCGGATATTGTTGTGGTTGCCGATAACTCCGACAAAGCTCCCGACACTGCCGATAGAAATAGCAGGATTGCTTTGAGCCGCGATCTTTTCCTCTGGTTTGAATGTCATTCCTTCGCCCTTCACACCTGTCTTCTCAAGTTCAATTGCCCAATCAAGGACCATGTTTCGGACCTTATCGATGATGCCCACAAGTGCGCCCCGGCCTATGAAGTTGGCCATTTCACCAAACCCGACTCTATTGCCCTTATTCAGCAAATGGATTAATTGAGGCGGCAGCGGTTGTCTAAATGAACTTCCTTCTCTGTCTTTGAGTAAGTCCTCAATAGCAGCAATGGCTTGGCCATTATGTGCGCGAGATATCTGCTCAATCATTTCCGGATCACCCATCATTGGTATCCAACCGTTGAACGGATTGAGCGCTTTTGGCACCCCTTTGATCTGCCGATATGGCGGCACGGGGCTTTGGCCGTACCCATTCAGTTCGTGGTCTACCCACTCCTCGACGGCGGGCAACTGTAGCTTGGCGGCGGCTAGTTTCACTCTTCGCAGCAGAGTAGAAACAGACGTCTGAGGATCGAGAGCGTCACGCTGTATTTCTTCGACTAGGCCCGGCATTCCCCACCCATTTATCGTGCGCCATCAAGCGCAACCTTCGCCCCTGTGGCGGATCACGGAATGTAGGGGACACTTGGGCTTGCTGCAACGGGCAGCAGCTAGAACAAAAAACTACTTAGGCCCAACAGCTAACTTACCCCTGTACCTATTGTCGGGTCTATTAACTGTCTCTTGGGAAACTGGGCGGCGTCAACATAAACTGACATTTGATACCCTGCGATTCACCCTGTCAGTTCGATGGGGATAGTTCCCATCAAGGCGGCTCGATATTGCCCGTCAACGGACGTTCGTACCGAACCAACGAATGAGGTTCGCTTGGCGCATATCTAAAACGGCTGCCGAGAGGATCGCTGGCATCATCCTGTTATGACCTCATTTACATTTGAGACAAACTGCTTGATCGACATTGCCGAAGAGAGGCCGTCAGCGGCGCATATTCGGGCCTTGCTTGCCGCTGGAGCAGTGGGCGATGCCGACCTTGCCCTCGTCGCGTCGAGCGCATCGGAACGACAGCACGGCGGAACACTTCTCAAAAATCTCGGCGTGTTCGACGAGCGCCGGAACGAGTTAGGCTTCCACGGATTGCCGCTATTGCCGTCAATAGGCCGATGGATTCAGGCACTCAATCTATCCCACGCCGGAACAGCGTGAGAGAGAGGTCGCGATTTTATAGCCTACTGTTTCCCGCGTCTCCCGTCGAATGGGCGACGTACGCAGCAGTTAACAGAGCAGACGTAGTCGACCTAACCTCGCCAGCGGGAATGAGGTGGCGCAATCAAATGCTCGACGCTCAAGCTCTATGGGCTCATGACCACGAAAGGCGCGACGTGTTTGTAAGCAGCGACCTGCGTCTCTCCGTGATCAATGGTCATCCCGCATTCCCGGCGATGGCGGTGCTAACCCCGCAGGAAGCTGCGGCTATGCTGTAAGACTTTGGCCCCACCGGAGGCATAGCGGGTTTCACACCTATCGAGGTGATGCCACAGATTTTTTGCATAATCTTAGCGAGTACCCCTAGATAAATACAGCCCTTGGTGTTCTCTATGTGCCTTGGGCAGACAAAACTTTCTTACTTAAGGTCGAATTCTCGTGGAAGATAAGCAAGGTATTAATTTTCGGAGGTTGCGGCTGACGGGTTGGCGGCAATTTGACAACATCGACGTAGAGCTTCACAGCAGGCTCACCATCATAACAGGGGCAAATGGCGCGGGGAAGAGCAGTATAATAAAGCTTTTCTCAAGTCACTTTGGCCACAATCCGCCATTTCTGTCAGTTCCATTCTTGGATAAATCCGGACAATACAGATATTCATTTGGAACTTTTATTAGTCTAGTTAAACGATTTAGTCCATTTCAGCGAAATCAAGCGAACCAAATCGGCGATTTGACGTACTCAAACGGCAGCACGTCAGGCATCACTCTGCCGAGTGGCACGGGAGTGTCTTATAACGTTTCTCTGACTTCTCAGGAGAAAGTAAGCGGAATTCATATCGATTCGCATCAGCCTGTACCAAGGTACCAGACAGTTGGGCAGATACCTTCGTCAATGCTGACGCCGCAACACGCCTACAAACAATATAATCAGGAGCATCAGTATCACTACACTGGGGGGCACTCAGGCTATTCTCCGGTCTATCGGATGAAGGAAGCCCTGATTGCGATGGCTATGTTTGGCGAGTCAAACTCCCGCAGTCCTGGCAATCCTCGTCTAAAAGAAGCCTTGGATGGATTTGTTGAAGTTCTCAGGAAAATGCTACCGCCGTCTTTGGGCTTCATGGACATTTCAATCCGCTCGCCAGAGGTAGTGATCCAAACCCGAAGCGGAGAGTTTCTGTTGGATGCTGCGTCAGGGGGCGTGATGACGCTGATCGATTTCGCGTGGCGCCTCCACCTCTTTTCGCTGGAAAACAATTCGTTCGTTGTGACGTTTGATGAGCCGGAAAACCATCTTCATCCATCGATGCAGCGATCATTGATGGGGCGATTGTTGGACGCATTCCCTCAAGCCCAGTTTATCGTCGCCACCCACAGTCCGTTTATAGTTTCGTCTGTCAAGGACTCGTTTGTGTATGTTCTTCGCTATGAGGGGGCTGATTATCGCGAAATACAAGATGTAATCCCGGAGACAACCAAATCTCGCATCGTCAGCGAAAGACTAGATACAATCAACAAAGGCGGAAGCGCGAATGCAATTCTGCGCGATGTTCTAGGCGTAGAGGCAACAGTGCCTGAATGGGTGGTGTCGGACATCCGACATATTGTAGAAAAATTCAGGAGAACAGAAATAACAAAAGAATCCTTGATGGCACTAAGAAAAGAATTGGGGCACTTGGGTTTTGAAGATCAGTATCCAGCAGCGCTGGCGGAGCTAACACGGCAAAATGATTAGGATTTTTAAGGGTGGCAAACCTAAAAAGCTAGAAGATAACAGCGCCGAATGGACGAGAATTGTGCTTTCAAAGTTAGCGGCGGGCGTCGAAATAAGTTCCGCTGAGAAAACTCGTTACTCTCACAAAGATATCAAAGACGCCATAGTTGATGAGACGCACGGCAAATGTGCTTACTGCGAAAGCGATATTCGCCATATCGCCTACGGCGACATCGAGCATGTGGTCCCAAAGAAGATCGAGCCCGCGAAGTGGTTTGAGTGGGAAAACCTCACTCTTGCGTGTGACGTGTGCAATACGAACAAAGGCAGTGAGGTCGATATTGTCGACCCCTATAATTGCGATCCAGAAGAACGTTTTGCGTTCTTGGGCGCCTCCATATGGGGCATTCCGGGCGATGAGGAGGCCGTTCTCACGGAACGCACCTTAGAGCTGAATCGCGATGAATTGGTCAGCAAGCGCACCGAGAGAATCGAACATTTGATGAAGCTTGTAAACGTTATACAAGGCACGAAGAATCCCAAGTTGAAAGCCTTGTTTAGAGACGACTTCGAAAATGAAATTCGCGACGAGGCTGAGTATGCGGCACTTAGCAGAATGCTGCATAGGGAGCTCAAAAGGCGCGGGGTACTTTAGGCGAAAGAGTTGCTTCTATGACGAGGAAGCAACTTACACTACCTGCACCCTTTCACGCACCTGCCGAGGAAAGGCCCCCTTCTTTTCAATGGTCGACACCACAAGTTCCTGTGAGAATCGCAAACTCGATGGATGGGCACGGTCCTGAAGGGACCGCAAATAGGAAGGCACTGATGACCGTCAAGTGGGACTTTAACAATGGCATTGAGTCAGCGACAGCAGTTTCGGCAGCGGAGTTTGTTGAAGCCTTGAGACTGTCTAATGACCATTGGTGGGAGAGCGGAGCGTCGCCGTGGGTATTTCGCGGCCATGCACGTGAGGAGTGGCCCTTGCTGCCTTCTGCCTGGCGGGCGGACAACGCCATAATGAGGAACAGCATGGTCGAGTCAGCTCGACGTTTTGACGCTGTCCTACCTGAACAATCGTTGAACTGGTTTTGGTATCCAAACTTTTGGTCAGGGAGCACGACGTTTGGTGCGAATGACGCCACCCTTTCGAGGCAACTGACCATCGCGACAACCGCTGAATATTTACCTCTGTGGGACTTTGCCGCGCTTTGCGATGAGCTGGGAATGCAGGTACCTCTCGTGGGTACGGGCCCAGATCCAGTTCAAGACCCGTACTGGCTTGCAGACGCGTCCAACCCCCTTTGGGGTGATGAACTTTTGCGCTTCTCTGACTTGCCCAACACATTGGCCCTTGCTCAACACCATGGAATCCCCACTAGGCTTCTCGATTGGACGCGCAACCCGCTGGCTGCCGCATACTTCGCAACCGAGCCTTTGCGTGAGGTAGACGAGCGCGCAAACCTCGTCGTTTGGGGTCTTCACAAACGCCACGCAAGGTCGGTTAGTGTCGAGGGATCGAGTTTTCCAAATGCCCCTATCGGTGCGCCTCGTTACGACCCGACTATAGCTGTGGTGCGGCCCTCTACGCGCGACAACCCGTTCCTTGCTGCCCAAGCA
>QFQX01000002.1 GCA_003248775.1 Shinella sp.
ATGACCAGCATGGCCATCCTCAAATGGTGCCAGGAGACCAAGGTCGAATGGCATTACATCGCCCCCGGCAAGCCGATGCAAAACGGCTTCGTCGAAAGCTTCAATGGCAGTTTCCGCGACGAGTGCCTCAACGAAACACTGTTCTCGTCGCTCGCTCAAGCCCGCGCCGCAATCACCGCATGGAAGGAGGATTACAACAGGAACTGACCCCACTCGTCGCTGGGCAACATCACACCAAGCGAGTTCGCAATGAAAATGGCTATGGAAAAACGGGCCGCATGAGGCCAGATTGAAAACCCAAGACTCTCTCGAAAACTGGAGGGAAATTGGGTCTCAGGTCACTGGCTCCGACATTCCACCGCGTCAGGCTGATACCAAGGAACTGCGCTAACGGGGACAAGGCTTTCGACGCCAGCCAGACCATTGACGGCATCTTCTGATAAGCCGTCTCGACGTTCCGAAGCTTGTCACTCTCTCCATCACCCCTTAATCTGGAGCAAATCACCTGCCACGCGTGCAGGGAACAAGCAGTCCGCGGTTTTGGGACGCGCAGCCACCCATACGAAATGGTCCGAATGGAAAACTCAAACAAAGACCATCCTCTCCCCTCCACGCCTCCGTTAGCCGGGTCGGAAGCGGCGCCTGTCCCCCATCTGCCTGCCGCCGAAGAAGGACCGTCGCCGGTTGTTCTGTCATCTCATCTGGAACAGCTAACAGAACGTGCCCGCACCTATGTGGACGCCGCAAGCTCTGCAAACACCCGTCGGGCCTATGCCTCGGACTGGAAGCATTTCGCGGCATGGTGCCGAAGGCAAGGGCTTGCTCTTCTGCCGCCCAGTCCTCAGGTCGTGGGTCTCTACATCACTGCCTGTGCGTCCGGTACGGTCGAACGCGGGGTAAAACCGAACTCCGTCTCGACGATCGAGAGACGGCTTTCCTCGCTCAGTTGGAACTACGCACAGCGTGGCCTCTCCCTCGACCGCAGGGACCGGCACATCGCCACGGTTCTCGCCGGTATCCGCAACACCCACTCTGCTCCTCCAAGGCAGAAGGAAGCTATCCTGCCGGAGGACATCATCGCCATGCTCGAGACCCTCGACCGCGGCACCCTGAGAGGATTGCGCGACCGCGCCATGCTGCTGCTCGGTTTTGCCGGGGGATTGCGCCGTTCCGAAATCGTCGGTCTTGATCTCGGTCGCGACCAGACGGAAGACGGCAAGGGCTGGATCGAAATTCTCGACAAGGGAATGCTCGTTACCCTGCGCGGCAAGACCGGCTGGCGAGAGGTTGAAGTCGGCCGTGGATCCGCCGACACCACCTGCCCCATTGCGGCAATCGAGACCTGGGTGAAGTTTGCGCGGCTGGCAAAAGGCCCTCTCTTCCGTCGCGTAACCGGGCAGGGAAAATCCGTTGGCGCTGATCGCCTCAACGATCAGGAAGTCGCCCGTCTCGTAAAGCGAACGGCGATGGCGGCCGGCGTCCGCGGCGATCTCTCCGAAACCGAGCGCCAGCAGAAATTTGCAGGTCATTCGCTTCGTGCCGGCCTCGCCTCCTCTGCCGAAGTCGATGAGCGTTATGTCCAGAAACAGCTTGGCCATGCTTCTGCGGAGATGACACGGCGATATCAGCGCCGGCGGGACCGCTTCCGCATCAACCTCACGAAAGCCGCCGGCCTGTAATCGGGTACCATGCCTCTTTCGCAAGCATCCCTGGCGCATCAACGTCTCCCAATTGCGGAGTTGTGCAACTCGACAGCATGGCTTCGCTCGAAACCCCTCGCTCTCCCCATGACTAAGACGCCCTTGTCACCGGAGCCGGATTTGCTCTCGCGAGCGCCATGATCATCGGTCCAAGCGAGAACTCGCCGCGGGCGGCCTTCCGGGTCAGATCCCGCAAATAGCCACCCGGGGAATTGATATGCCCCGCCCTTTCCAAGATGCAGGCCACCGCCACTGCCGCGTTTTCTGGCCCCATGACCTCGCACGCCTGCTGATATGCCGAGGGACTGACGCCCAGCATGGACCGAACCACCACCGCGGCCGACATCAGGTCGCGCCAGTTCGTCACCCCTCCACCCGGACCATAGGCAACAATTTCCGGGCACGCCCTCAGCACCATGCCCAAGGGGAAAGCCTTTACGGATTCACGCAAACGGAGGGGAATTTCCGCCGCCGGTTCGCCCTGCTCTTTTTCAGAGCTAGGTTCAAGTTCATTGATGGATTCGGTATTTGAATTC
The DNA here is from genome assembly GCA_003248775.1 of Shinella sp. Taxonomy (GTDB): domain Bacteria; phylum Pseudomonadota; class Alphaproteobacteria; order Rhizobiales; family Rhizobiaceae; genus Allorhizobium. The sequence continues at coordinate 2,237 of QFQX01000002.1, forward strand.
TGTATGTGCTGACGGCATTCGTCATCATTGCCGTCGTTTTTGTGTGATTTAAGCTGCATTTCCAGAATGTTGATGATCTCCTGATGCAGGAGTTTCAGTTCATCCCTCTTGGCTGTCAATTCATCGAGGGTTTTCATCCTTGCGATTCCGCTGACCATGCCAACGTATTGGGCTTCGACATACGCCCAATCGCCTGCAGCACCTTCTTCCATCGCCGCCGTAATCAGCTTGCGAATGTCCCGGCGCAGAATCGTGATCTTTTCCCGATGAAGCTGAATGTTCCGCCGTTCAGCAACCACCTGCTGGGCAAGTAACGCCAGTTCTTCTGAGCGTGACAGTAGCGGAGCCAAGCTGAACCCATAGGCATCCTCAATCGCACCACCATCGGATTTGCGCGCATAGCGCTTGCCGTTCGGGCTGTCCTTGCGATGAATAAGGCCTGCCTTGACGAGCAGAGCCAGATTTTCCCGAAGTGTCGTGCCGGCAATCCCGTTTGCCCGTGCGGTCAGCTGAGCATTCGATGGAAAGACTATCAGCTTGTCATCTGCAGACAGATGACTTTCCGGATAGAACGAGAGAAGCGCGTTGAGCACGGCAAGCGCCCGATCCCGAAGGCCGAGTAGTGTGCGTGCATCACAGGCATCGCGATAGACACGCCACTTTTCGACGCTCTTTCCCGCGGGTACCTCAGCACTGTCCAATTGCCCCTTGATCAGGGCAAGCGTAATCGCCCGCCGCCCAAAGGGCGTCGTTACAGTTTGACCTGGCATTTCTCTTCACCTTCTTGCAGGCAAAAGAAATTAGTTCACCGAAACGGCGCCAAGACTCTTGACTATGATTTGCGGAAATGTGATTCTCAGGTTGCTACACAAGAGAAGGGGCTTCCGCTACGGCAACGTTCGGGGGCCTTTTTTCTTTTGCTGGTCAATCTCCTTCGTTGAAGTCCTGCTCCTGAAATTCGGCGTAAAGCCGATCCAGGTTGATCGAGAGAAACCGCCCGAAATCACCCGCAGCTTTTGCCTTGAGCGACACAGTGCATGTTCTCCCGGTATTGATAATTTCGGCTGAGAGCCGCTGATCCTTCGCCTGCCATGATTGTTTGACGGCAGGGACCACCTTCTTCACCGGCTTACCAGCCTTGTTCAACGCGCCGACAAGCGCATTGAACCGATCATCCGATCCCAGCGCGCCAAATTCTTCACTCGCGAACAGACTGTCGATTTTCTCCTGGGCACCCGCCTTGCCGATCAGCAACGACAGTTCCACCCAGCGCTCACGACCGATGGACGGTGCGGCTCCGATTTGAACGATCAGGCTTTCCGGAACGCGCTCAGTCACAGAGGCCATTTTCGAAACAGACGCAGCATTCGCGGCCAGCGCCGAGGAAATCACCGTGCGATCATAACCAAGCTCGATCAGCCGCCTTGCAAACGCAGCCCGCTCGATAAAAGAGAGATTGGCACGGGCAGAGTTCTCCTGCCCTTGGGCGATGACATGCGTGCGATCATCCAGCGGCTTGACGACGGCCTTGACCTTGCGACCCAACTCGCGGGCAACGCGAAGACGGCGATGGCCGAAAACGACCTGGTAACGACCTGTAGCCGTCGGATGAGGGCGCACCAGGATCGGTGTGTCCTGCCCCCGCTCCTCGATCGCCGCTTTTAACTCGTCGAATTGCTCACTGTCATCGTCCAGCCTGTCAGAGACGAAAGAGCCATCAATCATTTCCGGGTCGAGTTCGACGACGGCATCGCCTTCCAAGAACTTCTCAGCCTGCTTGGCCAGTTCATCCAGGGAGCGGATCATGTTTTTGGATGCACCGCGCATCGGATACGTGCCACCGGCCGGCGAAGCTTCCTGCTCGTCGGTATCCGTCAGGCCCGCCAAAAGGTTCTTACGCGCCATCCGTTACTCCAATCCAAGGTAGATTACTGAAAACAAAAGCGAAATCTCCGTTTTTGTCAGCCGACAACGGACCTTCCCCAGGCCGCATGAATGAGTTGAGCAATTTCCTCATTGACGGAATCCAGGGACTCCAGTGCCCGGTCATAGGTCGAGCGGGTCATCTGGCTTTTATCGACCTCATAGAGGGTCTGCTTGGTGATTCCGGCATCCGATATCGCCGTCGATTTCAGCATGGGGTTCTTCAGGACGTATTGATGAAAGAGCGTCTGCATGAAGCCCACCATCTGCGCCTGCGGCACATCCGTCGGCTCATACCGGGTAATCAGGTAGCGATACCAGGAGAGATTGACCTCGGCGCCGGCTTCCCTGATCGGCTTCAAAATACCGCCGAGCATGAGCAGGAACTGCCCCATCGACATCACATCCAGCATCTGCGGATGAATGGTGATCAGCACGCTGGTCGCGGCCGTGAGCGCGGTAATCGTCAGGTAGCCGAGCTGGGGAGGGCAGTCGATGACCACGACATCATACCGATCGTCAACGTCGGACAGTGCTCGCGAAATGCGCGTGAAGAAGGTCTTGCCTTCATTGCTCGACTTGTTCGACATCGCGAGCGGCGTGTCGTATTCGAACTCCTGAAGCTCGAGATTGGCCGGCACGATATCGAGACCGGGGAAATTCGTCGGATGAATAATGTCCCGAATAGAACGTTTGTCCTCGTCGTAGCGGATTGCTTCGTAAAGCGAGGGTGTCTGATCCAGTTCCGGCTGGAAACCATGCAGCGAAGACAGCGAGGCCTGCGGGTCGAGATCGACCGCCAGCACGCGATGTCCGGTCAGCGCGAGATATTGGGCAAGATGGGCCGCCGTCGTCGTCTTGCCGGAACCGCCTTTGAAGTTCACGACCGCGATGACCTGCAGCTTTTCGTTCGCCCGCCGATGGGGAACATAGTTGCGGCTTTCAGAACGGCCGTGCCCATCGAGATAACGCCGAAGCTCAAGCATCTGGTCAGCCGTATAGAACCGACGGCCCGACGACGAGGTGTCGGGCAGGGGGCCTTTACCTTCCAGATGAAGCTTCTTCAACGTGCTCTGTGACACGCCGATATAATTGGCGACTTCCGCCATGGTGAACTGGCGAAGTGTCTTCTTGGCATTCGGTGGAAAACGCTGCATGCTGAGCAGATGCAGCTTCTTCGAAATCAGATCGCCCTGTTCGAGGATCTCATCCTCAAAGTGAGCGGGCTGGCTCGCAGCCATTGACGGTTTCGCGTTCATGGGGTGGTCGCTCTCAAATAACGATATTCAGGCCTATGCCCGCACTTAACCGTTATTATCTGCGATTCTCGACCCCAAACAAGGGAAATAGAGTTAATACACTCCTAACAAAGGGTTGAGGTGACCGCAGACAGGCACCCGCAAAGATCGATATTCTGATTGAGATTCAGAATGTTAAGCTGAGTCGCATACTCAACCCCGGAGACGGATTTCATCTAAAACAGTCACAGGCCAAGACAGCCGTTTGACCGTCAATCGGACCTGCTTTTCATCTGAAAACAGATCGAAAAACATAAAATCGCGCGACTCACTATCCCGCAAGCAAAACAAAACCGAGTCGCCCCGCTGAAGAACGGCCCGCCAGAGAGCCGTGTGCGCACTTGGTAAAATTCACTGCATCCGCTACCGTTATCGGCGCTGGCGCGTCGTCGGCTTATTCGTACCGCATTCATTGAACTCCGATATAGGTCCAATCCCGGTGCGTTGACTAATCGAAACAGAGATAAGGTCCTATCGTTCTTCGGCAACGCCTCTTTCGGCATTCCGTATGGCAAGCGACCCCGCAGGAGTGGTCTGATGGATATCATGAGAGTTGGAACGCGGCCTTCGGGCAAGGGACCCGCCGACTGGTTTACCGGCGCTGTGCGGATAGATCCGCTGTTCCAGGCGCAGGCGCCCGCCCGCGTGGCCGGGGCATCCGTCACGTTCGAACCCGGCGCCCGAACAGCCTGGCACACTCACCCGCTTGGCCAGACCCTGATCGTCGTGTCCGGGCTTGGACTTGTACAGCGGGAAGGAGGACCCATCGAGGAAATCCGGCCCGGCGACGTCATCTGGTTTCCGCCGGGGGAGAAGCACTGGCACGGAGCGTCTGCGACCGTTGCCATGACGCACATCGCCATCCAGGAGGCCCAGAACGGCAAGGTCGTGGACTGGATGGAGCATGTCAGCGACGAACAATACGCCGCTCGCTGAAGAGACTGACAATCCCAACGACAGGAGCCCACCCATGCATACGAAAGCATTCGGCGCCTATGCTGCCAATAAACCACTTGAGGCCATGAACATCTTCCGGCGCGAACCGGGTCCGAACGACGTGCAGATCAAGATAGCCTATTGCGGGGTCTGCCATTCCGATCTGCACACCGTCCGTTCGGAGTGGGGAGGCACGATCTATCCATGCGTGCCCGGCCATGAGATCGTCGGACATGTGACCGCCCTCGGCAACGCGGTGACGAAATTCAAGATCGGCGAGACGGTCGGCGTCGGCTGCATGGTCGATAGCTGCCAGCACTGCTACGCGTGCGACGAGGGTCTCGAGCAATATTGCGAACACGGTTTCACCGGCACCTATAACGGCGGCACCAGTGATGAACCGGGCCACACGCTCGGTGGCTATGCCGACACCATCGTGGTCAAGGACAAGTTCGTCCTGAAGATCCGCCATCCGGAAGATCAGCTTGCGGCTGTCGCACCGCTCCTTTGCGCCGGCATCACCACCTACTCTCCGCTGCGGCACTGGAAGGTGGGACCGGGCCAGAAAGTCGGGATCGTCGGCATCGGTGGTCTCGGACACATGGGCATCAAGCTTGCCCATGCCATGGGCGCGCATACCGTTGCCTTCACCACGTCGGAAAGCAAACGACAGGCAGCGCATGATCTCGGTGCCGACGAGGTCGTGATTTCAAAGGATGCGGACGAAATGGCGAAGCATGCCACGAGCTTCGACTTCATCCTGAACACCGTTGCCGCCAGCCACAATCTCGATGCCTTCACCAATCTCCTGAAAAGGGACGGCACCCTGACACTGGTCGGCGTTCCGGAGCATCCGCATCCCTCACCGAACATCTTCCCACTGATCTTCAAGCGGCGCTCGATTGCGGGCTCACTTATCGGCGGCATCGCAGAAACACAGGAGATGCTGGATTTTTGCGCTGAGAAGGGGATCGTTTCGGACATCGAAATGATCCCGATCCAGAAGATCGACGAGGCCTATGACCGCATGCAGAGGAGCGATGTCAAATATCGCTTCGTCATAGACAACGCGACGCTTTGAATTCCTCAACAATCACGGCCCTGATTAAAGGGCCGTGATCCTTTCTCTGTCTGATTGCCTATGCTCCGCTTGCAGGAAAGGCGGCAGCGATCAGTGTCCGGGTGTAATCCTCGCGCGGACTGTCGAGCACCGACAGGGCAGGGCCATCCTCGATGACCTGACCGTTCTTCATCACCAGAATTCTGTCCGCCATGGCGCGAACGACTGCCAGATCGTGGCTGATGAAAAGATAGGAAAGGGCGTGGGCGGCCTGCAGATCACGCAAGAGATCGACGATCTGTTTCTGCACCTGCCGGTCCAATGCCGAGGTCGGCTCGTCGAGCAGCAGGACGCGAGGCTTCAGGATGATCGCCCGGGCGATGGCGATCCTCTGGCGTTGCCCGCCGGAAAATTCGTGCGGATACCGGTTGCGCATTACCGGATCGAGGCGAACCTCCTCCAGCGCCCGGATGGCGCGCATATCCCGCTCCCGGGCGCTGAGCCTCGGTTCGTGAACGGTTAGCCCTTCGGTCACGATCTGCCCCACGGTCATGCGGGGACTGAGCGATCCGAAGGGATCCTGAAAGACCACCTGCAACTGCCGGCGCAGCGGACGCATCTCCGCCCGGTCATAGCCCGAGATCTCCCTATCGTCGAAACGTATCCGGCCGGACGAGGGCAACAGCCTCAGCAAAGCTCTTGCCAGCGTCGACTTGCCCGAACCGCTCTCACCGACGATGCCGATGGTCCCGCCTTGATGCAGGGTCAGTCCCGCGTCCGCGACTGCCTGCCGCCGATAGGCTCCCCGTCCATAATAAACATCCAGATTTGAAGCGGACATGACCTCGGGCGCATCCGGGGCAGGGGGCTGTTTCATTCCCGAAGGCCCGGCCGCTATCAGCGCACGGGTATAATCATGCTGCGGATTGTCGAATACCTCCGCCGTTTCCCCGGATTCGACGACATCCCCCCGGCACATCACATAGACCCTCTGCGCGATGCGCCGCACCACGCCAAGGTCATGCGAGATGAAGATCACGCCCATGCCGAGCCGAGCCTGAAGATCCGCGATCAGGTCGAGGATCTCCGCCTGGATGGTCACGTCGAGAGCCGTCGTCGGCTCGTCGGCGATCAGGAGCTCCGGATTGTTTGCAAGCGCCATGGCGATCATCACACGCTGACGCTGCCCGCCGGACATCTCGTTCGGATAGGCATCCAGCCGTCTCTCCGGATCCGGGATGCGGACAAGGCGAAGCATCTCCAGCGCCCGCTCCCTGGCAGCCTTCCTGCCGATACGCTGATGCCGCATGATCGGCTCGATGAGCTGGCTGCCGATCGTATAGAGGGGATCGAGCGAGGTCATCGGTTCCTGGAAGACCATGCCGATCCGGTCCCCACGGATACGGTTCAGCGCCGCCTTGTTCATCCCCACGAGGTTTTCACCGTGGAACAGGATACGACCTGTCGCACGTCCGTTCTTCGGCAGCAGCCCCATCGCGGCCATCATCGACTGGCTCTTGCCCGATCCGCTCTCACCGACGATGGCTATGGTCTCTCCGGGGCGAACATGGAAGGAAATGCCATGCACGGCTTCCACCGAACCTTCGTCGGTCTGGAACCCGACCCGCAGATCCTCGACCGCGAGAAGGACGGGCTTGTCATTGGCGTCCGGGGTCATATCAGTGGTCCTTGGGATCGAGAGCATCGCGCAGGCCGTCGCCGATGAAATTCAGTGCGAAGAGCGTGGTGATGAGGAAGGCCGACGGGAAGACCAGCAGCCAGTTGGCCGATGGCATCGAACGGGCGCCCTGCGCGATCAGCACGCCCCAACTCGACATCGGCTCCTGCACTCCGAAGCCCAGATAGGAGAGGAAGCTTTCGAGAATGATGACCTGCGGCACGAGCAGGGTCATGTAGATCACCACGGGACCGAGCAGATTGGGCACGATATGGCGCAGCATGATACGAGCGTGGGAAACGCCCAGCGCCTCAGCGGCCTCCACGAACTCCTGACGGCGCAGAGAAAGTGTCTGGCCGCGCACGATGCGCGCCATGTCCAGCCACAGCACCGCTCCAACGGCAACGAACATTAGCAGGAAGTTCCGCCCGAAAAAGACGACCAGCATGATGACGAAGAAGATGAAGGGCAGTGAATAGAGGACATCGACGATGCGCATCATCACCTGGTCGGTTCTACCGCCGATGAAACCGGCGGCGGAACCATAGAAGACGCCGATCACCACCGCGATCAGGCCCGCGAGCAGCCCGATGGACAACGACACCCGCCCCGCCATCAGGGTGCGCGCCAGAAGATCACGGCCGGTGCTGTCGGTGCCGAAAAAGAAATAGCGCTTTTCAAGGGCGGCCGAGATCGTCATGGAGCCGGACACGCTTGTCTTCACCTGTGCGTCCTCCAAGAGATCGGAGCGGTCGATATAGCGGGTCACGCGCGGATCGATATCGCCCTTCGAGGAGAGGCGTATCTCGACGCGTCCGTCCTTTTCCTCCCATCCGTCGAGGGTCAACCGAGCGCGAACGACAGCTTCCTCGATGGCCGGACCGATCATGTCGGCCGTAGGGTAGGGTGCAAGGCTGGGTGGCACCCGGGTGTAGTTCTGGTAGATGGCTTCGTAGCTGTTCGGCAGGAGCATCGGGCCGAAGATGCAGACGACCGCCATCAGCAACAGGTAGATGGCGCTAGCCATGGCGGCGCGATTGCGTGTGAAACGCGAGCGGGCGTAACCCCATAACGAACGGCCGACGACCGCAGGGTTCTCGACTGTCAAAGCGGTATTCTCATTCATAGCGAACCCTCGGATCGATCACCGCATAGAGGATGTCGACGATGAGGTTGAAGAGGATGGTGAAGACCGCGACGATGACGACCCCTCCCATGACGACGGTGTAATCGCGGTTGAGTGCGGCATCGACGAAGTAACGGCCAATGCCGGGAATCGAGAAAATCGTCTCGACCACCACCGACCCGGTGAGTAGTGCCGCGGCAGCCGGTCCGGCATAGGAGACGACCGGCAGCAATGCCGAGCGCAGGGCATGGCGAAGCACGACGGAGAGATCAGAAAGACCCATCGCGCGAGCAGTGCGGATATGATGGGCGTGCAGGGATTCGATCATCGCGCCCCGCATAAGCCGGGCAACGATGGCAAGCTGCGGCAGCATCAGCGTCACCACCGGCCCGATCTTGTTGACGAGGGCGCCATCGCCCCAGCCGCCAACTGGCAGCCATTTCAGCGTCAGCGCGAAGAAGAGCTGGAAGAGTGGTGCGATGACGAACGTTGGTATCGTACTGCCAGCGGTCGCGACAGCAATCACGGCGACGTCAGGAGCGCGGTTCTGCCGTAGAGCAGCGACAATACCGAGCGCACCGCCGAGAACGAGCGCAAGGATAAGCGCGAGGCCTCCAAGTTGCACGGAGACCGGCAGCCCCGCCATGAACAACTCGGCGACGGTGAATTCCGGCATGGTGAAACTCGGCCCGAGATCACCGCGCGCGAGATTGCCGAGATAGATGAGATATTGGTGCCATAGCGGCAGATCGAGGTGATAGGCGCGTTCCAGATTGGCGCGGATCACCGGATCGAGGCCGCGTTCCTGATTGAATGGCCCGCCCGGGGCGACGCGCATCATGAAGAACGACAGCGTGATGATCACGAAGATCGTCGGGATGGCGGTCAGCAGCCGCCGCAGGACATAACGGATCATGGTGGGCTCACAAGAGGAGAAAGGCGGGCATCGTCAGCACGGCGATAGCCGCGACGACAGGCCGGGATGCTTGCCCCCGCGAACAGACGGAGGCAAGCCCTTCGCTTTTGTTACTTCAGCGTCAGGAAACGCGAGGGATGGATATCCATTACGTTTTCCTGCCAGCCGCCAACCTTTGCCGAAACGAGGTTGTGGTAGCTGTAATACATCAGCGGCATGACGCAGAGATCGCGCGCGACGCCGATTTCCTCGGCATCCGACAAGAGCTTCAAGCGTTCGGTAGGTTCGGCGGCAGCGGCCTTGGAAAGCAGGCCGTCATACTTCGCATTGGAATACTGCGTGTAATTGTTGCCGGTGCCGGTCTTGCAAAGCGCCAGGAAGTTTTCCGGGTCGACATAGTCGGCATACCATGCGGCGCGCGCCACATCATAATTGCCCTTGGCTTCGAGCAAACCGTAATGCGACTTGGTGTCGGCATTGACCAGCGATACCTCAATCCCGAACGGACGCAGCATTTCCTGAATGGCAACCGCGGTATTCGAGTTGTTGTCCGAGGTGTTGAAGCGGATTTCCATCTTCAGCGGCGCGGACGGGCCATAGCCCAGCTCGGTCAGGATTTTCTCGGCTTCGTCTTCACGGTCGATCTGGGCCTTTTCGGCATATTCCGGGGCGCGAGCCGTGTAACCCTCGATGCCCGGCGGCACGAAGGAGTAGGCGGGCAGCATTGTATCCTGCCAGACCTTCTTGGCGAGGAAGTCGCGGTCGATCAGCATGGAGATCGCCTGCCGCAGGCGCGGATTGTCCCACGGAGCCTTGTCGGTCTTGAAGCCGTAGTAATAGGTGCCGAGGATCGGCCCGACGCGTACTTCGTCACCAAACTTCGCCTTCAGGTCGGCCGTCTGTTCGGTTGGGAAGTCGCGATTGACGTCAAGTTCGCCCGCTTCGAAGCGCTTGACGGCCGCGGCGTTGTCGGCCGTCGGATAGTAGTTCACCTTGTCGATGGCGACATTGGCAGCGTCGTAGAACTCCGGGTTCTTCTCGAGCGTGATGTGGTCGTTCGGCACGAACCCGGCAAGCTTGTAGGCACCGTTCGAAACGAGATTGCCGGGCTTGGTGAAATCGGTACCGAAGGTTTCGACATTCTCGCGCTTGACCGGATAGGTCGACTGGTGGCTCAGCATGTCGAGGAAATAGGGCGTGGCCGCATTCAGCGTCACGACCAGCGTCAGCTTGTCCTTGGCCGAAATGCCGAGTTCTTCAGGTTTTTTCTTGCCCGCGGTGATGTCCTCCGCATTGACCACGGGAGCCAGCATGTAGGCATATTCGGCAGCCGTTTCAGGGGTCACCACCCGGCGCCAGGAATAGACGAAGTCCTCGGCCGTCACCGGGCTGCCATCGGACCAGCGGCCGTCGGCGCGCAGATGGAAGGTGTAGGTCTTGCCGTCTTCGGAAACCTCCCAGCTTTCCGCAGCGCCCGGAATGGTGCGAGCAGCGGCATCATGGGCTGTCAGTCCGAGAAACAGATCCCGCATGAGATTGCCTTCGGCCATCGTCGAGGTGCGATGCGGATCCATGGATTCCGGGTCGTCGACATTGCCGCGGTCCAGAACTGTTTCGGCGAGCGCGGCCGGCGCGAATGCTACCGGCAGCAAGGCCAGCGCCGAACCGAGAAGCAACGATCGCAACGAGAATTTATGATGTGATGTCATGCAGAATCCCTCTTTGTTAGTGATATTTGTGGCTGATCTTTCCGGATCGGCAGGGGAGGCAGCGCCGGAATTTTCGGCGCTCGGCAGACGGTCCAGCAGTCCGGGAGGACAGCAGTAACCGCAAGGGCGGGTCGTCGCTTCGGCTTTCCAGCGACGTGTGTTCATGAAGCGAAGCGGTCGGTTGCGCGAACCATGGCATCGGCGATACCCGGCTCCACGCCGGAATGGCCAGCATCGGGAACGATAGTAAAAGTGACGTCCGACCAGCGCATGGCAAGATCGTGGGCGGTCTGCATCGGCGTCACCAGATCATAGCGGCCCTGGATGATCTCGCCCGGCAATCCCTCCAGCCCGGACGCCTGATCGAGCAGCCATCCGTCATGGGCAAAGAAACCACCATTGACGAAATAATGGCATTCGAGCCGGGCAAGTGCGACGGCGGTTTCCTCATCGGCGAAGGATGCCTCGCGCGCGGGGTCCGGTATCAGGCTCAGTGCCGCACCCTCCCAGGCGCTCCAAGCCTTGGCAGCCTCTAGTTGACAAGCCGCATCGCCACTCGTCAGCCGCTGATAATACGCGGCAAGCAGATCGTCGCGCTCGGCTTCCGGAATTGGAGCCAGATACCGGTCGAAGGCATCGGGATAGAGAAAGCTCGCGCCGGATTGATAGAACCAGCGTACTTCCGCCATGCGTACCGCGAAGATGCCCCGCACGATCAGTTCGGTCACGCGCAGCCGATGAGTGATGGCGTAGGCAAGGGCCAGCGTCGAGCCCCACGATCCTCCGACGACCTGCCAGCGCTCGATACCGAGATGCTGTCTCAGCGTCTCGATGTCGGCCACGAGGTCCCAGGTGGTATTGTCGGCCAGTTCGGCATAGGGCGTGGATTGGCCACAGCCGCGCTGATCGAAGAGAATGATGCGATAGCGCTCGGGATCGTGCCCCCGCCGCAGAAAAGGCGAGATGCCACCTCCGGGACCGCCATGCAGCACGAGCGCCGGTTTTCCGTCCGGATTGCCACATTGCTCGTAATAGATACGATGCACCGGGCTGACCTGAAGAAAGCCGGAGTCATAAGGCTCGATGACGGGGTACAGGCTGCGGCGTGTCGTATCGACAGGTTCCGTCATGCGGCAATCTCCGCCTCGGCCAGATGTTCGGCCAGAATGCGGCCGATGTCGTGGAAGGCCTCCGGATGATCGACGCTGAGTTCCTTGCCCTGCGTCATCACTACCGCGATCACCGCCGGCCCCTCGTCGGGCTGGTAGCGGATCATGTCATGCTTGAAATAGGAGGCGTGGGGATCGCCGGTCCAGGTGTTGTGGCCCGCCTTGCTCCAGTAGGGCAGGTGGGTCGGCAGGCCAAACCCGAGGAACTCGGACACCTGATAGCCGGAATTGGCGGCCTCCGGTCCTGCCAGATCACGACGAAGCTCCCGCTGGGCGCGAGCGCGCGAAGCATCGGAAAGCGGTAGGTCACCTTCGAACAGCTCCCACATCAGCCGCGCGGCCGAGAGCGGCGTGAGCGCGTTGAGATAGGACCGGTCACGCCCGGCATACTGCGCCTCGCGCCCGTAACGCGTGTCGTCCATCAGCTTCTGCGTGATGTTACAGCCGGCGAATTCGCTCCATCCGAGGTTCAGGAAGTAGCGGTTCAACACCTCCCTGCGCTCGCGCCAATCAGCGAACTCGGTCTCGGACAACAGCGTGTCACCGGTCGTGCCTGAAATCAGGTCGATGACGTAGTTGGTGGCGGTGTTCGAGGACCACAGGATCATGTCACGCATGGCGCGGTCGAGATCTTCATGCGGCGTCAGAACACCCTGATCCAGCAAATCCAGCGCATGAACCAGATGGAACGCCTTCACGAGGCTGCACGGATAGCACACCCAGTCTCCACGCCAGGAATAACCAACGGGGCGGCCGCTTTCCGGCGTCACGATCACGAGCCCCAACCGTTCCTCGCTTAATCCCCGGGACGAAAGCTGCTCCAGCAGCTTCGCAACAAGCCTGTCTCCGCGCTGCTGCCATTCCGGGGTTTGGGTAAAGAACATGGGCATTTCCTTGTCTGCATTCTCATTTCGCCATCGGCGTCCGAGGGCAAAGCTAGCCCCGCATCGGAGATTGTGTAAAATAATTAAAAAGGCATCTTCTATCACTCAGCTGATAGTCTTCTGCGGAAAGGATCTTCATGAATCTCCGGGAACTCGAGCTCTTTGGCACGCTGATGCGGGTTGGGACCACGATCGAGACGGCAGCGGTCCTTGGTATCTCGCAACCAAGCGTCAGCGCCCAGATCAAGCGCATCGAGGCCCGCCTGCGGCTCACCCTTTTCCAACGCGTCGGCAACCGGCTGGAACCAACCGCCGAGGCCCACTCCCTGTTCGCGCAGGCCGCGCCGATCTTCACCACCCAGGCGGAAATCCGCTCCCGGATCGAGGGGCTGGCCAGCGCTGCCCGTGCGCCAGTGACGATCTCCGCCACGCCGGCCATCGTCGAGGGCTTCCTTGCCGAACGGCTGGCGACAGCCGGCTATGACAACTGGCGAAAACATCTCCGCCTGTGGGTGACCGAGCCTGAGGCGGACGTGAGAAGCGGTCGTGCCGATATCGGCCTGCAGATGGCGGTACCGGCAAAGGCGGACTTCCACGCGGAAACACTGATGGACGTGGCGCTCGGCGCGGTGATGCGGCCCGATCATCCGCTGGCGTCGAAGGATCGCTTGAGCATCACGGACATCGCCGCCGAACCGCTGGTTTCCTATGATCCCGCATGGTCACCCATGGGCGCGGTCATCCAGCAGGCCTTTCGCGCCAAGGGATTAAAATACAACCTGTCGTGCGAAGCGCCGTTCTGCTCGACCGTCTGCCATCTGGTGGAGGCATGCGGCGGGGTGGGCGTCATCGATGCACTGACGGCCAGTCGGCTGACGAGCCCCGCCCTCGTCTGGAAACCGCTTGGGAATGTTCCGACCGTTCCGCTGATCGTCTTCCATCGCCGCAAGGAGCCCCTGCGCAGTGCAGTTCTCTCGCTGCTGACCCTTCTAAAGACACCGCCGGCAACCAAAGGCACGGGGAAGATCGCTCAATCGGAATAGGCGCTGCAGGCCTGTTTCAGGTAGCGAATAAAACTCGCGCTATGGCGCGAAAGCACCCTGAGGTCGCTGTGAAGCACAACCGTGTTCAGTCCGATGGCCGGCTTCACCCGCAATATCTCGACAGCGCGGTCTTTGAACGAGGAAGCGGTGTAGGTATCGACAATCGTCGCGCCACACCCCTTTTCCGCAAGCTTGCAGGCGATGGAATGGGTCTGCACCTGAATCGCTGGAGCTGCCGCCATGCCAGCAGAACGCATCTCCCGGTCTATCAACCGACCAACGGGATCGCTGTCCATCAAGCCGATCAACTGTTGCGGATCGATTTCGGCGAGCCGGATCTCCTTCCTCTGCACACTCCGATCACGCGCCGGTCCGACGTAAAGCAGATTGGAGTGCCCGAGCTTTTCCGCCCGGATACCGACATGCGGCTCGGGATCGAAGGTAACGGCAATGTCGAGATCCTGAGCCATCAGGCTCTGGATGAGCTGCGCCGTATGCTGGGTGCGAACTTCGTAGGAAATTTCGGGATGCGCCTTCTGGAAGCGCTGTATGGCATCCGGCACGACGCTCATGCCGAGACTCGGAATACAGCCGACCCGGATGCGACCCTGCCCATGAGGCGCAAGATTCTGGCCGAGCCTGCGCAGATGCCCCAGCTGGTCGAACACCTTGGCGATTTCCGGTGCCATCATCTCGGCCTCGCGGGTGGGAACAAGCCGTCCCTTGATGCGCTCGAAAAGCCGGAACCCGAGCTGCTGCTCGGCATGCTTGATCAGCTTGCTGACAGCGGGCTGGCTGATACCCAGAAGCCCTGCCGCACGGGTGATTGCGCCTGTCTGGAAGACGGCATGGCAGGCTTCTATGTGGCGCAGTTGAAGCACGGCGGCTCGCGATCAGATCATAACTTTTGTTTGTATATATACGAAAAAAAGGAAATTGCTCAAGCCGTGGCTTCTGGCCATAGTCCCGCCATCGGGCAAGGGATTTTCACCATGAAGATTTGCATTCTGGGCGCGGGCGTCGTCGGGCTGACCACCGCCTATTTTCTGGCGCGCAACGGTCACGAAGTCACGATCGTCGACCGAAACGGACTGCCGGCACAGGAAACCAGCTTCGCCAATGGTGGCCAGCTCAGCTATTCCTACGTCGCGCCGCTTGCTGCACCTTCCATCTTTCCAAGCCTCCCCAAATACCTTCTGGACCGGCAGTCGCCGCTCGGCTTCCGGCTTCGCGCCGACCCAGCCCAATGGCGCTGGCTCCTGAATTTTGTCAGGGCATGCAGCCCCGGCACCTTCCATAAGCACACCGCCGAACTCGCCATGCTTGCGGATTTCAGTCGCACGGCCATGCACGATCTCATGCAGGCCGAAGCACTGGACTTCGATTTCAACCGCTTCGGTAAACTGGTCATCCATCGGGATCGGAAGAGTTTCGAAAACGCGGTCGCCCTCGCCGCCTATCAAAAGGAACTCGGGGCGGAGCAGGACGTCCTCGACGACGAGGCCTGCATCGCGCTTGAGCCGTCGCTTGCGGGTCTCAAGGGCCAATTCAGCGGCGGCGTCTTCACCCCCTCCGAGGAAGCAGGCGACTGCCGCAAGTTCTGCGAAGCCCTCGATAAGGTGCTCGGGGAAAAGTATCGGGTAACGAAGCTTTACCACCACAAGATCGGCGCTCTTCGTGCCGAGCAGGGGACGGTGCGCGCCGTCTCTACCGATCGAGGCGATGTAGAGGCCGACCATTTCGTCATGGCGACTGGACTGGCAAGCCGGGAACTGATACGCCCGCTAGGCGTATCGCTGCCGCTCTGTGCACTCAAGGGTTACAGCCTGACCGTCGCGGTTCCGGAAGGCGCGGAAACAGCAGCCCCAAGGATCAGCGTCACCGACAGCCAGAACAAGATCGTCTATGCAAGACTGGGCGACACTTTGCGCATTGCCGCCATGGTCGACATCGGCGCATCGGACGCAGCCTTCAACCCGCGCCGGCTGGAGACCCTGAAAAAGCAGGTTCGCTCGACATTCCCGAAGCTGGCGGACCTCGACAACGCTCAATCCTGGGCAGGCCTTCGCCCCGCCACCGCGCAAGGAAAGCCGATCATCGGCAAGACGCCTTATCACAACCTGTCTCTCAATGTCGGCCATGGCGCGCTGGGCTTCACTCTGGCCTGCGGCAGCGCCAGACTGATCCGCGACTTCATTGAGGAAAAGCCGGCCGCGCTGGATGCGACGCCCTTTGCTCTCGGGGCCGTTCACTGAAGACATTTCGGGACATCTCTCCCGGCGGACAATCATTTGACAAAGGTCAACGACGATCCCAACTTCTGCGATAAAGTGCTTCGCAGGATGTCGTAGGCGACCTATGGAACTGATGCGCTACATCATGCTGGTCATTCGGACCTTCTTGGCCACGGCAGTCATTGCCGGGGTAATGGGTTCGTCGGTTGCGATGGCAATGGAGCAGCCCTGCCAGTCGCAGCAGGTGCAGACTTCCATGCACACGAACAACGGCTCCCACAGCCATCCCGGCAAGTCCTCCGCAAGCAACAAGATGCTTTGCTGCAGTTCCGTCTGTATGCTTTGCAGCGTCGTGGAAGCCGCAGACAAGTTCGAAACGATGCCGGCGAGCTTCGTCGACGTCCGCTTCATCGACATCACCTCATTTCCCGCGGGACGCAGTACGCCTCCCGTTCTCGGTCCTCCCCGCAACGCTGCCTGATGCAAGCGCGCCGCCTGTCCGGCCGCGCCTTAACACCACACATCATTTGCAGCAGCCGTCGGCGTTGCCGACCTATGGATCGAGAGAAAGATCATGAATCGCCGTCAATTCCTCCAGAACCTTGCGCTCGGCGCAGCAGCCATCGGATCGGGCGCGAGCCTGCCATGGAACGCCCGGGCCGCCATGACACCGTCTCCGCTCAACGTTGCCGTCACCACCCGGACCATCGAAGTGAACGGCAAAGCCGCCAAGGTTTTCGGCCTTGTTCAGCCTGATGGAAAGCCGGGCCTGGCATTGGACGCCGGAACGCAATTCAATGTCCAGCTCATCAACCAGACCGCGGAAAGCACACTCATCCACTGGCATGGCCTGACACCGCCATGGAACATGGATGGCGTGCCGGACAATCCGGCCGCCCTTTTGCAACCGGGTGAAGAGCGCCACTACAATGTCCCGGTCGGCGCCGGTGGAACGCACTGGATGCACGCCCATACCTTGCAGGAACAGAACCTGCTGGCCGCGCCTCTCATCGTTCGCACGGCGGAGGAGCGGAGCAGCGATGCACAGGAAGTCGTCGTGCTGCTTCACGACTTCTCCTTCAGGACGCCGGAAGAACTCCTTGCCAAACTCAAGGGCGCCGGCAGTCACGGAATGTCGATGGGCATGAACCACGGCAACATGATGCATGACATGTCCGGCAAGATGGACGGCCCCGGCATGGCCATGCCGGGGATGAACATGACCGGTATGGCGGGGATGCCCGGCATGGACCTGAACGACATCGAATACGATGCCTACCTGGCAAATGACCGTACGCTTGACGATCCGGAAACCTTCACCGTTGAGAAGGGCGGGCGTGTCAGACTCAGGATCATCAACGGTGCCACGGCAACCGCCTTTACCATCGACACCGGCGCACTGAAAGGCAGCCTCGTCTCAGTCGATGGTGTTCCCGTCCAGCCGCTCGCCGTCCAACGCGTTCCCGTCTCGATGGGCCAGCGCGTCGATATCCTGCTCGAAATACCCGGCGAGGGCGGAGCCTTCCCTGTATTCGCGCTGCGCGAGGGTTCCCCACATCGCTCCGGGATCGTTCTTGCGACGGCCGGGGCAAGCATTCGGAAGTTCGCCACCGAAGGGACCGAACCCGGCCCGGTTCTCGACCTCGAACTGGAACAGCGCCTTCGTGCGCTCAAGCCACTCACGGTTGCCGAACCCACCAAAACATTCGAAATGGTCCTGAGCGGCAACATGTCCGGCTACACCTGGCAGATCGAGGGCGGCGAACATCTCGACGTCAGGACCGGCGACAGGATCCGGTTCGTCATCCGCAACATGTCGATGATGGCGCATCCCATGCATCTGCATGGTCATCATTTCCAGATCACCGGGCTGAACGGCCGGGATTTCGCCGGCGCGGTCCGGGACACGGTCCTCTTGCCGCCGATGGCAGAGGCCGTGCTAGAGTTCGACGCTGGCAATCCCGGTCGGTGGCCGTTCCATTGCCACCACCTTTATCACATGGCCAGCGGCATGATGTCCTTCGTATCTTACGACAAGGCCGGCTGAGCAAAGGTCATATTGTAGCAATTTTCGCGTTCAGGGAGACCCCAATGACGCATGAACATCATACGGAAAACAACGACCATGCCGGCCATGAGCACGGTCAAGGGAAAGGTCAGGAGCAGGAGCACCATGATCACTTCCATCACGATCATGCGCACCACCATGACCACCACGCCGACCAGAAACCAGAGGCCAAAACCCCCGCCCCGGAAGGGACTATCTACACCTGCCCGATGCATCCCCAGATCCGGCAGACACAGCCTGGCAATTGCCCCATATGCGGCATGACACTCGAGCCCGAAGTGGCAACTGCCGACACCGGTCCGAGTCCTGAACTGATCGACATGACACGCCGCTTCTGGATCGGCCTCGCACTGGCAATACCGGTCGTGATCCTCGAAATGGGCGGACACCTCATTGATTTGCACATGCTGATCGGTGCTCAGGCGTCCAACTGGATCCAGTTGATCCTGGCCACGCCTGTCGTGCTCTGGGCCGGATGGCCATTCTTCGAGCGCGGCTGGAAGTCCATCGTTACACGCCACCTGAACATGTTCACGCTGATCGCTATCGGCACCGGCGCATCATGGCTCTACAGCATCGTCGCAACGGTCGCGCCGGGCCTTTTCCCGCCAAGCCTGCGCGAGGCCGAAGGAACGGTCGCCGTCTATTTCGAGGCGGCAGCGGTGATCACGGTTCTGGTGCTGCTCGGTCAGGTTCTCGAACTGCGGGCGAGGGAACAAACCGGCGGCGCTATCCGTGCATTGCTCGACCTCGCCCCGAAGATGGCGCGACGCGTCCGCGAAGACGGTACGGACGAGGACATCGCGCTGGAAGCGGTCATTGTCGGCGACAAGCTTCGGGTCCGTCCCGGCGAGAAGGTGCCGGTCGATGGCGTTCTGATCGAAGGACGAAGCTCGGTCGATGAATCGATGATCACCGGCGAATCCATGCCCGTCACCAAGGAGACGGGAGCCAGGCTCATCGGCGGCACGATGAACCAGACCGGCGGGTTCGTCATGGAGGCCGCGAAAGTCGGCCGCGATACCATGCTGTCGCGCATCGTCCATATGGTGGCGGAAGCGCAACGCTCCCGCGCGCCGATCCAGCGCCTTGCCGATGAGGTGTCGGGATGGTTCGTGCCCATCGTCCTTGCCGTGGCAGCCATTGCCTTCGCCATCTGGATGGCCGTGGGGCCTGAACCGCGTTTCGCGCACGGACTGGTCGCAGCCGTTGCCGTGCTGATTATCGCCTGCCCTTGCGCACTCGGCCTTGCCACTCCGATGTCGATCATGGTGGGGGTAGGGCGGGGTGCCCATCTCGGCGTCCTCATCAAGAACGCCGAAGCGCTCGAACGGTTCGAAAAGGTCGATACGCTCGTGGTCGACAAGACCGGTACGCTGACGGAGGGCAAGCCCAAGGTCACGGCCATCGTTCCCGTACAAGGCCTGGATGAACAGGAATTGCTGCGCCTCGCCGCTACGCTTGAACGCTCCAGCGAGCATCCGCTCGCCATCGCCATCGTAGCGGCAGCAGAGGAATGCGGACTGACGCTCGCAGACGCGACCGATTTCGACAGCCCTGTCGGCAAGGGAGTGACAGGCGTGGTCGACGGAAAGCACCTCGTCATCGGCAGCCATCGCATCATGGAGGAAACGGGCGTCGACCTCTCCGTCGTGACAGCGAAAGCCGAGGAGTTGCGCAACGACGGCGCTACCGTCATCTTCCTGGCCGCTGACGGTATAGTTGCCGGCCTCTTCGCCATCGCCGATCCGATCAAGGCGACGACACCGGCCGCATTGAAGAGCCTTGTCGATGCCGGGGTACGGGTGGTCATGCTGACCGGCGACAACCGCACGACCGCGGAGGCCGTCGGCAGGCGGCTAGGCATCTCCGAAGTCGAAGCGGAGGTTCTGCCCGAGGACAAGAGCAAGATCGTCAACCGGCTGCGAGGCGAAGGCCGCATCGTCGGCATGGCCGGCGACGGCGTCAACGATGCACCGGCGCTTGCGGCAGCGGATGTGGGCATCGCCATGGGAACAGGAACCGATGTCGCCATCGAAAGCGCCGGCGTCACGCTTCTCAAGGGAGACCTGCAGGGCATCGTGCGGGCAAGGCAACTCAGTCAAGCAACGATGCAGAACATTCGCCAGAACCTGTTCTTCGCCTTCATCTACAATGCAGCGGGCGTACCGGTAGCGGCAGGGCTGCTTTATCCAAGCTTCGGAATCCTGCTTTCGCCGATCATCGCGGCGGCGGCGATGGCGCTTTCATCCGTCAGCGTGATCGGCAACTCGCTGCGCCTGCGGCAGATCAGGATCTGACCGCGGCAAGTTCGGCCGTCTTCGCCCTGCCGGTGCGGGCGGCCGGATCGCGTGTGATCCCCTGAAGCTGCTTGGCCAGCCAGTCCACGAACACGCGCACCCTGTTACTCAAGTGCCGGG
Source organism: Shinella sp. (assembly GCA_003248775.1). GTDB lineage: Bacteria > Pseudomonadota > Alphaproteobacteria > Rhizobiales > Rhizobiaceae > Allorhizobium. The sequence continues at coordinate 22,701 of QFQX01000002.1, forward strand.
TCTGGGGATAGACGACATAGAGAGGGACCGGATCCCGGTTCCACTCTGGAAGCACAGGCACCAGCTCGCCCTTCTCCACGGCTTCCTTGACGATGAACAAGGGGCACATGATGATACCCAGGCCGGAAATGGCAGCCTGGAGATAGGAGCGGCTGTCATTCACCGACAGAATGAAGCGCGGTGAGACCTCAAGGAGTTCTTCGCCCCGGCGAAACTCCATCGGCAACACGCGGCCGGCCTGCGCCTTCATGTAACCGACGGAGAAATGATCGCCTTCCAGCTCCGTCGGATGTTGAGGCATGCCGAAGTTCTCGATGTAGAACGGCGCCGCATAGGTCTGCATGTGCAGTTCGCCGATCTTGCGGGCAATAAGCGACTGGTCTGACAATGTGCCGGCTCGCAGCGCGCAATCGACGTTTTCGGCGATATAATCGACCAGCCGGTCGCCAACGCCGATATCGAGCTGGATCTGGGGATAGCGCATGTAGAAATCGCAAAGCGCCGGGATGACGACGGAATCGGCGAAAATACTCGCCATTTCAACACGCAGGCGTCCGGAGGGCAGCGCCTGGGAATTTGAAAAGCTGCCGTCGAGCTCATCCAGCTCCGAGAGGATTTGCGTTGCCCGTTCGTAATAGAGAGCGCCGTCGGTGGTAACCATGACCCGGCGGGTGGTGCGATTGAGAAGCGTCGTGCTAAGATGAGCCTCCAGCCCCTGCACCAGATTGGTGACAGATGTCTTCGGCATGTTGAGGCTCTTGGCGGCGCGGGTGAAGTTCCCGGTCTCCACCACCCGCACGAAAACGCGCATTGCGGAAATCTGATCCATACATCAGCCTTTGTTGCGTTGCGCCATTATCCCGAAATTTGGAATAGTGTAGTCGAATTCAGCAAGCTTGCGCAATTGGGCAAGAACAATAATATCTACTGCATGTCCGGCAGCGGATATAGATCCCTGAATTGGGATCGATCGAGGATTTTTCAATGACAGCGCAGTGGGGAAATATACCTTTCGACAGGTCGGCCAAGCCACCGGTTCCCATGCGTCTCTACGAAGGGAAGGGCAAGTGCAAAACGCCCCCCCTGGTGCTTTATCTTCGCGGCGGAGCCTTTCTGGCCGATGACCGCGAAGAAGAAGAGCGACCGGTTGCACGAGCGCTTGCGGATGCAGGCGCCGTGGTTCTGGAAGCAGACTATAGCAGCGTTTCGAAGAACCTGTTTCCACAGGCGATGGAATGCGCATTCGCTGCCTTGCAGTGTCTGAACAGTCGCCGGAAACAATTCGGCACTGCGAAGTCGCTGCTGCTGGTGGCCGGAGATGAAGCCGGCGGCAACGTCGCTGCCGGCGTGGCATTGAAGGCTCGCGACCAGATGCAGGGTGAACTGGATGGACAGATTTTACTGTCGCCCATGATTGATCCGATGATGGCATCGGCGTCCTTCCGGGAGGCTGACAAGATTGGAATGAGGGAACGCTGGTCGGATGGGTGGAGCCATTATCTCGGCTCACATTTCGGTTCGCAGCACCCCTACGCAGCGCCGTGCATGTGTTCGCGGTTGAATGGTCTGGCGCCAGCGCTAATCGTGACAGCGGAAGACGACCCGCTGCGTGACGAGGTTCGCGGCTACGGTGACAGGCTGCGCGGTTCGGGCGTCAGGGTGCGCCAACATGTTTTCCCGGCCGGCAGCGGCTGGACCGGGATCTACAGGGACGATGGCGGTGAATGGATGAAGGCGCTCGGTGCCGAATTCACCGGTTTCGTTCAGGAATTAAGTGCTTAGCAGAACAGTATTTCAGGACTGAAGGCGGCCGATCCCGGGCCGCAAGGAGACTATCATGACAGCGAAAGACAAGCGCTGGGCCCTGTGGGGCGCCGGCATAGGAACTGCTGCGTCCATCGCAGGCGCGGCCATGTATCTGGACCTGCCGAGGGGAGCCAATGCAGCCTCCGACACGGCTGCCGCCGCACCCGCCCCGGCGATCCCGGTAACTGTCGCGACCGTCGAACCGCGCAGCGTCAGCACATGGCAGGAATTCTCCGGCCGGCTGGAAGCAGTCGACCGGGTGCAGGTTCGTCCGCGCGTCGCCGGCATGGTCCAGTCGGTCCATTTCCGCGAAGGCGGTCTGGTGAAGGCCGGCGACCTGCTGGTCACGATCGATCCCGAACCCTATCAGGCGGCAGTCGCCCAGGCCGAGGGGCAGGTCGCCTCGGCGCAGGCCCGCGTCGAGCTGGCTTCGACGGAGTTCGAACGCGGCAAGAACCTTGCTTCCAAGAACACCATCTCCCAGAGCGATCTTACCCAGCGTCAGAGCGCCCGCAACGAGGCCCTGGCGAACCTCCAGTCCGCCAAGGCGGCCCTGAAATCGGCACAGCTCGATCTGGATTATACCCAGATCCGCGCACCGATCGCCGGCCGGGTCGGCAGGATCGAGGTCACCGTCGGTAACCTCGTTGCCGCCGGCTCCTCCTCGACGCCGCTGACGACGCTGGTTTCTACCGATCCGATCTATGCGAGCTTCGATGCCAGCGAAGAGCTGGTGGCCCGCACGCTTGCCGAACTGCCCGCCGCAAACGGTCTTCCGGCAATCGAGCAGGTCCCCGTCGAGGTCGGCACGCTTTCCGACAACGGTACGCCGATCCGCGGCAAGCTTCAGCTCATCGACAACGAGGTGAACGCATCGAGCGGCACCATCCGCGTCCGGGCAATCTTCGACAATCCGGAGGGACGGCTGATCCCCGGCCAGTTCGTGCGGGTTCGCATGGGCCAGCCCAAGGCTGAAGAGCACCTTCTCGTCAGCGAACGGGCAATCGGTACGGATCAGGACAAGAAGTTCGTCTTCGTGGTGGATGCCTCCAACACGGTCGCCACCCGCCAGGTTCGTCTTGGCACGAGCGTCGATGGTCAGCGGATCGTGGAAGAAGGCCTGAATGCCGGCGACAGGATCGTCGTCAATGGCCTGCAGCGCATCCGGCCCGGCGCCGTGGTCGATCCGCAGGCGGAAGCCAAGGTCGCCCAGCAGTAACACGGCCGGCGGTATTCGCCGACCACCCATTCCAACCCGCTTTGAGGCTTGTGATCACCCGGTCGCAGGCAGCGGGGTCGTTTTGCCTATGTTCAACCCGGAGAGGGCTTTGACATGAACATCTCCAGATTTTTCGTCGACAGGCCCGTCTTCGCGGCCGTGCTTTCGATCCTCATCGTGGTGGCGGGCCTGATCGGCATGCGCTCGCTGCCGATTTCCGAATATCCCGAAGTGGTGCCGCCGTCAGTCGTCGTGCGCGCCAGCTATCCGGGTGCAAACCCGACCGTTATCGCCGAGACGGTGGCGACACCGCTCGAAGAACAGATCAACGGCGTCGAGGACATGCTCTACATGTCCAGCCAGGCGACCTCCGACGGCGTCCTGACCCTGACCGTGACATTCAAGCTCGGCACGGATCCCGACAAGGCGCAGCAGCTCGTACAGAACCGCGTTTCACAGGCCGAGCCCCGGCTTCCGTCCGAAGTGCGCGCGCTCGGCATCACCACGGTCAAGAGCTCGCCCGACTTCATCATGGTGGTGAATCTGGTCTCGACCGTCGATGACTACGACATCACCTATCTGCGCAACTATGCGACGCTCAACATCAAGGACCGCCTTGCCCGTATCGAGGGCGTCGGGCAGGTTCAGGTCTTCGGCGCAGGCGACTATTCCATGCGTATCTGGATCGACCCCCAGAAAGCCGCCGAGCATTCGCTGGCGGCAAGCGATGTCACCAATGCCATCCGCTCGCAGAACGTTCAGGCCGCGGCCGGTATCATCGGCGCATCGCCCAGCCTGCCGGGCGTCAACCTGCAGCTCAACGTCAACGCCCAAGGTCGTCTCCAGACCCCGGAAGAATTCGGCAACATCATCGTCAAGACCGGCGAAGACGGCGCGATCACGCGACTGCGCGATGTCGCCCGCATCGAACTCGGCGCGTCCGATTACACGCTTCGGTCGTTGCTTGACGGCAAGCCGGCCGTCGCCGTTGCCGTCCTTCAGGCTCCTGGTTCGAACGCCATCGAGATTTCCGACAATGTCCGCGCGACCATGGACGAACTACAGCTCGCCATGCCGACCGGCGTGAAGTTCGAAATCGCTTACGACACCACCAAGTTCGTGCGTTCGTCGATCGAGAAGGTCGTCGATACCCTGCTCGAAGCCATCGCGCTCGTCGTGCTCGTGGTCATCCTGTTCCTGCAGACGTGGCGCGCTTCGATCATCCCGCTGATCGCGGTTCCCGTATCGATCATCGGTACGTTTGCGGTGATGTATGCGTTCGGCTTCTCCATCAACGCGCTGACGCTGTTCGGGCTCGTACTCGCCATCGGCATCGTGGTCGATGACGCGATCGTCGTGGTGGAAAACGTCGAGCGCAATATCGAGAACGGCCTAAGTCCCCGCGACGCGACCTATCGCGCCATGCGGGAAGTGTCGGGCCCGATCATCGCCATCGCGCTTGTTCTGGTCGCGGTTTTCGTGCCGCTTGCCTTTATTACAGGCCTTTCCGGCCAGTTCTATCGTCAGTTCGCGCTGACGATTGCAATTTCGACCGTCATTTCGGCGATCAACTCGCTGACGCTTTCACCGGCACTTACAGCCCTCCTGCTGAAGGATCACCACGCGCCGAAGGACTGGTTGACGCGCTTCATGGATGCCATCTTCGGCTGGTTCTTCCGCGGCTTCAACCGTGTCTTCGGGGCTGCCTCCAACGGCTATGGCCGCACGGTCGGCGGTCTCCTGTCACGCAAGAGCCTCGTAATGGTCATCTACCTCGCGCTGGTCGGGGCCACCTACAGCATGTTCACTACCGTGCCGGGCGGCTTCGTGCCGGCGCAGGACAAGCAATACCTGATCGGCTTTGCCCAGCTTCCTGACGGCGCGACCCTCGACCGCACGGAAAGCGTCATCAAGCAGATGAGCGACATTGCCATGGCGCAGCCGGGCGTCAGCCATGCCATCGCCTTCCCGGGCCTGTCGATCAACGGGTTCACCATCGGCTCCAACGCCGGCATCGTCTTTGCCGTGCTCGACGACTTCGAGAACCGAAAGTCGCCCGAGCTTTCCGGCGGAGCCATCGCGATGGCACTGAACCAGAAATATGCCGGTATTCAGGATGCCTTCATCGCCATGTTCCCGCCGCCGCCGGTCAACGGTCTCGGCTCGACCGGTGGCTTCAAGCTGCAGATCGAGGACCGTGCCGGCCTTGGCAATCAGGCGCTCGACGAAGCCACCAAGGCGGTCATCGCCAAGGCCTACCAGACGCCTGAACTTGCCGGTATCTTCTCGAGTTTCCAGATCAACGTGCCGCAGCTCTATGCCGATCTCGACCGCGCCAAGGCCGAACAGCTCGGCGTCTCGGTGACCGACGTGTTCGAAACGCTGCAGATCTATCTCGGCTCGCTCTATGTGAACGACTTCAATGCCTTCGGCCGCACCTACAGCGTCCGTGTTCAGGCCGACGCGCAGTTCCGCGCCAAGTCGGAAGACATCGGCCAGCTGAAGGTTCGCTCGCAATCCGGCCAGATGATTCCGCTCTCGGCTCTGCTGAAGGTGGACGGAACGACGGGACCGGAACGCACCACGCGTTACAATGGCTTCCTTGCGGCGGACATTAACGGCGGACCGGCCCCGGGCTTCTCCTCCGGTCAGGCACAGGCGGCAATCGAGAAGATCCTGAACGAGACACTGCCGGCCGGCATCGACTTCGAGTGGACGGACCTGACCTACCAGCAGATCCTCGCCGGCAATTCCAGCATCGTCGTCTTCCCGCTGGCCCTGCTGCTCGTCTATCTCGTGCTCGCCGCCCAGTATGAAAGCCTTACCCTGCCGATCGCGATCATCATGATCGTGCCGATGGGCGTGCTGGCCGCCTTGACCGGGGTCTGGCTCACCGGTGGAGACAACAACATCTTCACCCAGATCGGCTTGGTGGTGCTGGTGGGACTATCGGCGAAGAACGCGATCCTGATCGTCGAATTCGCGCGGGAGCTGGAATTCGAAGGGCGAACACCGGTACAGGCCGCAATCGAGGCAAGCCGCCTTCGCCTGCGCCCGATCCTCATGACCTCCATGGCCTTCATCATGGGTGTCGTACCGCTGGTCGTTTCCACCGGCGCCGGTGCCGAAATGCGCGCCGCCATGGGTGTCGCGGTGTTCTCCGGCATGATCGGGGTAACATTCTTCGGCATCTTCATGACACCCGTCTTCTACGTGCTGGTGCGCCTGCTGACGGGCAACAGGCCGCTCATTCATCACGAACGGCAGGAGGCCGCGAACAGCCAGGCCGCCGGTGGCGATACCCACCAGATCGCAGCCGAGTAATCCGAAAGCAAAAAGGGCGGAATCTTCGGATCCCGCCCTTTTTCTTTGATCTCCAGTCAATCAGGCGATCAGGAACGCCCTGAGATCATTAACATTGGTGCCAGTCGGGCCGGGAACGAACAGGTCTCCGGCAAGATCGAAGGCCGACCAGGCGTCGTGACCGGCAAGATAGGTTCGCGCATCACCGCCGCCGGCCCTGATCCTCGCCACCGTTCCCCCATCGCAGAACGCACCGGCATTGTCTTCCGAGCCGTCGATTCCGTCGGTATCGGCCGCAAGCGCGGTAATCCCCTCCACTCCCTGAAGATCGATTGCCGCCGATAGCAACAGTTCCGAATTACGCCCACCCTTGCCGTACCTTCCGCCGATAATCGTCACCGTCGTCTCGCCGCCGGAGAGAAGAACCAAGGGCTTCGACAGACCTTGCCCATTGGCCGAAAATTCCCGCGCCAGCGCGGCATGCATGCGTCCGATGTCCTTCGCCTCACCTTCAATGCTGTCTGACAAGATCAGGGCCTGGATGCCGAGCTTGCGCGCGTGGGCTGCGGCGGCTTCCAGTGACACGCGAGCGGAAGCGATGACATGCACTTCGTTGCGCGCAAACCTTTCATCGTCCGGCTGCGGCGCTTTTTCGTTCCTGATGAAATCGACCATGGCTGCCTGTAGGTCCATGCGGTAATCACGAATGATGCGGATCGCTTCCTCGGCATTGCTGGCATCGGGAACAGTCGGGCCAGATGCGACGAGCGCCGGATTGTCACCGGGAACGTCGGAAACGGCGAGACTGACCACCCTTGCCGGATAAGCCCGTGCTGCGAGCCGGCCGCCCTTGATGCGCGAGAAATGCTTTCTCACAACATTCATCGCCGAAATCGGCGCTCCCGAGGCGAGAAGCGCTTCGTTCAACGCCTTTTCATCTGCCAGAGCAAAGCCCTGTGGCGGCGCGGGGAGAAGCGCCGAACCGCCTCCCGAAATCAGCGCAACGACCAGATCGTCGGAGGTCAGCCCCTCGACATGCCGCAGCAGAGCCTCGGCCCCGGCAATCCCGGCCTCGTCGGGCACGGGATGGGCCGCCGTCAGCACGCGCGTGTGGCGGCAGGTCTCGACAGGTCCATGACAGGCAACCACCAGTCCCTCGACCGGCTCTCCCCAGGCGCGCTCGAAGGCTGCCGCCATCTGGCTGGCGGCCTTTCCGGCACCCACAACGATGGTGCGGCCCTTCGGCCTTGCGGGCAGGTGCCGGACGATCGCCTCATAAGGGTCGGCGGCAGCAACCGCGGCATGAAAAAGGTCGGCTAGGAAAGCACGCGGTTCGAACGTCAACTCAGTCTCCGGCAATCTCGATATCATAGACAAAAACACCGTCGATGCCGCCAATGGTAGCCGCCACGATCTTTCCGCCGGTCTGGCGATGCTCGGGATCCTCAAGGTAAAGATCGCGGGCAACAGCATCCCTGAAGTCGACTATAAAGCCTTCCGAGTATCCTTTGTCCATGCCGTGTTCGGGACTCACGTTGTCTCCGACATGAACCGCCAGCAATCCATCGAGCCGCGGCATCAGACTGCGGATTTCCGAATAGATCTCAAGCTTTGTCTCGGTCAAAACCTCCGGCCGAAAGCGGATGAAGACACAATGGCGGATCATCTCAGCAGACCTCCGCCCGGGCACGGGGCCGCGTGTCGTTCCGCTCGTTGGCAAAAATCGCCGGGGGAAGGGGAGGGAGCTCCCGGATGATATCCGCACCCTTTTCGCCCACCATGATCGTCGGGGCATTGGTATTGCAGGAAGGAACCCGCGGCATCACCGAGCTGTCGCAGACCCGCAGTCCATCGAGGCCATGAACCCTGAGATCCAACCCCACGACAGCGTCCGGACCAGTGCCCATACGGCAGGTCCCGACCGGATGATGATCCGTCTTGGCGTTAGCGCAGCCGTAGTCGAACAATTCCTCGTCGGTCATGACCTTCGGCCCCGGCAGACGCTCGGTCTGCACGAAGGGCTTCAGTGCCGCCTGCTGCATGATCTCGCGTGCAAGCTTGAGGCCCTTGATGGACATCTTCCTGTCATGCGGATCTTCCCAGTAGTTCGGATCGATCAGCGGAGCCGCCGCCGGATCGGAGGAAGAGAGACGCACAGTTCCACGCGAGCGCGGGTGCAGATAGGCCGAATTCAACGTGACGCCGGCATTCCTGAGCTTCTCCACGCCCGCTTCGATGCCGGAACCCAAGCCAAGGTGGAACTGGATATCCGGCGAGCGGGCATCCGGGTCGGCATACCAGAAGCCGCCCGTTTCGAAGAGTGAGGAGGCAACCGGTCCCGTCTGGAACAGGACATACTGAATGCCAGCCCATAGTGTGCGATGGAGTTTGGCCACCCCGTCATAGGTGTGATCGCCGGTGCATTCGGAAATCACGAACAGGTCGAGATGGTCCTGCATGTTGCCGCCGACGCCGGGCAAATCATGCTTCACCTCGACGCCGACCGAGCGAAGATGATCGGCAGGCCCGATGCCGGATTGCAGGAGAAGCTTCGGCGAGCCGATTGCCCCCGAAGACACCAGCACTTCGCGCTCTGCCCGGATAATCTCGCGGCCATTGTCGCCGGCGATCTCGACGCCGACGGCGCGCCTGCCCTCGACCACGATCCTCGCCACCCGGGCATTCATCTTTACCGTCAGGTTTTTTCGGTCCCTGATCGGCGAGAGATAGGCCAGAGACGCAGAAGAGCGGCGACGGTTGCGCTGGGTAAGCTGATAGAAGCCGACACCGGCCTGCTGCCTGCCATTGAAATCGTGATTATAGGGAATGCCGAGTTCTTGGCCGGCGCGGATATATGCATCGCAGATCGGCAGCGGCGAGACCGGCATGGAGACACCGAGCGGGCCGCCATAGGAATGATAGTCGTCGGCGAAGCGCTGGTTATCCTCTGCACGCTTGAAATAGGGCAGGACCGAGCGATAGTCCCAGCCCTCGCAGCCTTCCTCCCGCGCCCAGAGATCGTAGTCCCGGGCATTGCCGCGAGTGTAAAGCTGGGCATTGATCGAGGAGCCGCCACCGATCACCTTGGCCTGGGTGTAGCGCAGCACGCGGCCTTTCATGTGCTTCTGCGGCACGGTTTCCCAGCCCCAGCTCGCAACGCCCTTGGTCATCTTGGCAAAACCGGCCGGCATATGAAACAGCGGGTTCCAGTCGCCGCCGCCAGCCTCGATCAACAGCACGCGGACATCCGGATCTTCGCTCAGCCGGTTGGCGAGCACGCATCCCGCGGGTCCGGCGCCGGTGATGATGTAATCATAGGTCATAACGTCTTCCTCAAGTCGTTCTCTGGTGACATGCCCCTCATCCGCCTGCCGGCACCTTCTCCCCGCAAGCGGGGAGAAGGACGCTTGCAGTACCGTGCCCATCCCCTCTCCCCGTTTACGGGGAGAGGGGATGGGTGAGGGGCAAACCACCTCACAATTTCCCGATCGAGAGCCCGCCATCGAGATCGATCACCGAGCCGGTCGCGAAGGCGAACCGGCCGGAGGCGAGCGCGGAAACCACGCCGCCAATATCGTCCGGCTCGCCCCAGCGCCGCATCGGGACCAGTCCGCCCGCGATCAGGGTGTCGTATTTCCCGGCCACACCGGCCGTCATGTCGGTCCGGATAATGCCCGGACGGATCTCGAAAACGGCGATGTCCTTCTCGGCCAGATAGAGCGCCAGCCCCTTGCTGAAGGAGGAAAGCCCCGCCTTGCTGATGCAGTAATCGAGCCTCTCAGGCGAGCTCAGCTCCGCCGAAACGGAGGTGATGTTGACGATGCTCCGCTTGCCTACCGATGACGGCAAAGCCAGCATCGCCCGCAATACGGCCTGCGTGAAAAACACCGTGCCGCGCAGATTGGTCGCGATGATCCGGTCGAAATTCTCCGGCGTCAGGCCAAGGAAATCACCCCGAACCACCGACCCCATGCCGGCATTATTGACGAGACAATCAATCCGCCCGAAACGGGTCATGATCTTTCCGATGGTCGCGTCATGATCCGTGACATCGGCAAGATCGGCTTCGAAATAGGCGGCAGTCACGCCCCGCGCTTCGAGATCGGCCAGCGCGCTTTCCTCTGTGCCGTAGGGTCCTAGGCCGGTGAGGGCGATATCGAAGCCATCGGCGGCGAGCGCCCGGGCGATGCCAAGGCCTATGCCGCGCCGGCCGCCGGTGACGATTGCAAGCGGACGGGAACCGGTCATGATCTCAGATCCTCCGATGCAATGTGATCGGCAACGCGCAGCGCCTGGGCCGCCACCGTCAGCGCCGGATTGACCGCCGCCGAGGTGGGCAGAAAACCGGCATCAACCACGAACAGGTTCGGATGGTCATGGGCGCGGCAATAGACATCGAGCGGAGAGGTTGCCGGGTCGTGCCCGATCCTGATGGTGCCGCATTGATGTGATGGTGTGCGTTTGTCGAACGGACGGGAAAGCACGATCGGGAAACCCGCCTTCTTCAGCACGCCCTTCAGCCTGCGCACCAGATCGAGATGGGCATCCCAGTTGGTGCGATGCCATTTGAGAACGATGCGGTCGCCATCCACCATGATGCGGCTTTCAGGATGCGGGATATCCTCGCTCATCGCATAGAAATCGATGGCATGGGCGGAAATCTGGCCCAGCAGCCATTCCGGCACCTTCGGCATGTTCGCCTTCAGGATTGCTGCCGAAACTCGCCCCAGAAGCTGAATATTCCCGAGCGGCGGGCCACCCTCGCCATCAGAGAGATAGAAATCGTTGAAGCCGAAAGTCTTCTGGTAGACGCTATCATTGCGATAGGTAGGCGAAATCGCCAGCACCGCGCTCGAATTGTGGTTCATGAAATTGCGGCCGACCTGATCGGACCTGTTGGCGAGCCCACCGGGATGGCGCTCATCGGCCGAGCGCAGCAGCAGCACCGCAGACTGGACCGCTCCGGCCGACAAGATCACCAGTTTCGGCGACACTTGGCGCTGCTCGCCGCCCTTCACGTAATGAACGGTTTCGATCCGCTTGCCGTCGGGGCCTGTTTCGAGACGGGTAACACGCGATCCCGTCTGCAGCGTGATCTGTTCATGCTTCAGGGCGTAGGCAAGTGCCGCCGTTTCAGCATCCATCTTCCCGTCATTCGCATTCGGGTGGGCGTCCCACGGCGTCTTCGCTTTCGCAAGCCAGCGTTCGATATCGATGCCCAGCGGTAGCGAATACGGATGCATGCCGATGGATTTCAGCTGCTTGCGAACCCTGGCGATTGCCGGTTCGTCCGGGACTGGCGGAAAGGGGTAGGGGAGGGAGTGCTGCGGCTCCGTCGGATCCTCGCCCAGACTTCCCCGCACCATGAAAAGCTGCTCGGCCCGGGAATACCAGGGTTCCAGCTCCTCGTAGGGGAATGGCCATGCGGGCGAGACGCCCTCGCGGTGGACCATCTCCTCGAAATCCTCACGACGGTAACGCACCAGCACCGCGCCGTAGAATTTCGAATTGCCCCCGACATAATAGTAATTTCCGGGATTGAAGGCTTGGCCGCCGTGTTCGTACCAAATCTCCTTCGGCCGGAAATATCCGCGCTGGAAGATGGCTCGCTGGTCCCGGTTTTCCGGGCGGTCGGCGATGTGATCGCCCGCCTCCAGGATCAGGATCGAGGTGCCGGTCGCCGCCAGTCCTGCAGCGGCGGTCGACCCGCCGATGCCGGAGCCGATAATGACGATATCCGGGTTACTGGTCATCTTGCTGTCCCCCGTATCCGTATCAGGCAATCCGCCCCTGCGTCTGCGGGTCGAAGTAGACGGCCTTGTCGAGATTGAAGGCGAGGCGGGCCGTCTGGCCGGCATGGATGTGAGCGTCCGCCCTCAGGCGTGCGACGATCTCCTTGCCGCCGAGATGGGTGACGGCGAAGGTGTCGGCGCCGGCGGGCTCCACCACTTCGATCAGGCAATCGCCCTCGGCGAGCAGCCTGGCGTTGCGGTCCGCCCCGTCCGGATCAGTCAGCGCCTCCGGCCGGATGCCGAACATCACTTGCCGCCCGGCATGGGCGGCCAGCGCCTGTTTGTCGGCCGAAACGGGAAGCCGGAGCGGCTCTCCGCCGCCTCGCGAGAGAAGAACCGACAGCCCGGCGTCGTTCTTCTCGACGGTCGCCTCCAGCAGGTTCATCGCCGGAGAGCCCATGAAATCCGCAACGAACATGTTAGCCGGATTGTTGTAGATCTCGGCCGGCGAGCCGAACTGCTGCAATACGCCGTCCTTCAGCACAGCGATCTTGGTGGCGAGCGTCATCGCCTCGATCTGGTCGTGGGTGACATAGACGATCGTGGTCTTCATCCGGTGATGCAGGCGCTTGATTTCCGTGCGCATGTCGACACGCAGCTTGGCATCGAGGTTCGACAGCGGCTCATCGAACAGGAAGACCTGCGGATTGCGCACCAGCGCACGGCCCATCGCGACTCGCTGGCGCTGGCCGCCGGAAAGCTGGCTCGGCTTGCGGTCGAGCAGATGGCCGATCTGCAGCATGTCGGCGACCTGATGGATGGCCTTTTCCCGTTCCTCCTTCGGCACGCCGCGGATCTCCATGCCGAAGGCGATGTTCCCCGCAACCGTCATGTTCGGATAAAGCGCATACGACTGGAACACCATGGCGATATCGCGCTTGGAAGGGTGAAGGCCTGACACCGAGCGTCCATTGATCTCGATGTCGCCCGATGTGATCGGCTCCAACCCGGCAATGGTATTGAGAAGCGTGGACTTGCCGCAGCCCGAGGGGCCGACGAGTACGAGGAAGCCACCTTCCTCGATCTCGATATTGATGTCCTTCAGGATTTCCAGCGCGCCATAGGACTTGCGCAGATGGCTGATCTTGAGAAACGACATGGGTCTTATCCTTTCACGGCGCCGGACATCAGGCCGCGGACGAAGTAGCGGCCGGAGACGATGTAGACGATAAGGGTTGGCAGGGCGGCGAGGATCGCGCCGGCAAAGTGGACGTTGTATTCCTTCACGCCCGTCGAGGAGGACACGAGGTTGTTGAGCGCGACCGTCATCGGGGTCGTTGCAGCACCCGAAAACGATGCGCCGAACAGGAAGTCGTTCCAGATGTTGGTGAACTGCCAAATGACGGAGACGACGATGATCGGGCCGGAGGAAGGCAGCAGGATGCGCCAGAAGATCTGGAAGAAGCTTGCGCCGTCGATCTGCGCGGCCCGGACAAGCTCGGTCGGGAACGCCTCATAGTAGTTGCGGAAATAGAGCGTGGTGAAGCCCAGGCCATAGACAACATGCACGAGGATCAGGCCCCAGATCGATCCGGCGAGGCCGATCAGGCCCAGCACCCGGGCCATCGGGATCAGCACGATCTGGAACGGGATGAAGCAGGAAAGCAGCAGCATTCCGAAGAAGATGTTGGAGCCACGGAACTGCCACTTGGTCAGCACATAGCCGTTGAGTGCGCCGACGAAGGTGGAGATGACGACAGCCGGCACCACCATCAGGATCGAGTTGATGAAGAAGGGCTTGAGGCCGGTCGGCTGAACCCCGATTTGGGCCGTAGACCAGGCAGAGATCCAGGGCTCGAAGGTCCATGTCTGCGGCAGGTTCAGCATTCCGCCCTGCCGGATCTCGTCCAGGGGTTTCAGCGAATTCACCACCATGACGTAGAGCGGCAGCAGATAGTAGACAGCAAAGAGGATCAGCGCGGCATAGATCAGGGCACGCGTCAGGTGTCCGTGCGAGATGGCATTCTGGGGATTGGCGGCGCCGCTCATCAGCGTTTTCCTCCGCGAACTTCCGAGTAGAGATAGGGGATGATGATCGAGAAGATCATGATCAGCATGATGATCGCCGACGATGCGCCGATGCCCATCTGGTTGCGGGTAAAGGTGTAGGAATACATGAAGGTCGCCGGCAGTTGCGTCGCCTGGCCGGGGCCGCCGCCCGTGAGTGCAATGATCAGGTCGTAGGCCTTGATCGCAAGATGGGCGAGCACCACGAAGGCGGACAGGAATACGGGGCGCATCAGCGGAATGATAATGCGGCGGTAGATGGTGATGTTGGACGCGCCGTCGACCTGCGCCGCCTTGATCATCTCGTTGTCGACCCCGCGAAGGCCCGCAAGGAACATCGCCATGACAAAGCCCGAGGACTGCCACACGGCGGCGATGACGACGCAGTAGATGGCGAGCTTGTTGTCCTTGATCCAGGTGAAGGTGAAGCTCTCCCAGCCCCAGAGGTGCATGGTGTTTTCAAGCCCGATGCCGGGATCGAGGAACCATTTCCAGGCCGTGCCGGTCACGATGAAGGAAAGCGCCATCGGATAGAGATAGATCGGCCGCAGGAAGCCTTCGCCGCGGATCTTCTGGTCGAGCAGGATCGCGAGAAACAATCCCAGCACCGAGCAGATCAGTATATAGAGCGAGGCGAAGATCGCGAGGTTCGAAATCGAACGCCACCAGTGGGGCAGGGCCCAAAGCTTGGAGTAATTCTCCAGCCCGACGAAGTTGTAGGACGGCAGCATCTTGCTGTCTGTCAGCGACAGATAGCCGGTATAGGCGATGAAGCCATAGACGAAGAGAAGAATGACGACGAAGCTGGGTGCCAGCACAAGCTTGGGCAATAGCTCCTGAAGTCGGCTGCGGCTATCCATGATCGCGACACCGTTCGATAGTGGGTTCTAGTTTTATCGAGGCCCAGCCCCTTGGGGCCCGCGCACCTCTTGGGCGAGGGAGCGGGGCAGGGCCGTAGCCCTTGACAAACTCTCTCCCCGTAGACCGGGGAGAGAGACCGGAAGATATCCCGGCTTACTTTGCGCCTTCTACGGCAGAGACGAGTTCCTTCACGGCATCTTCGGAAGAAAGCTCACCGTTGAACTGCCGCGTAACCACGTCATAGATCGCGTTCTTGACGGCGGCAGGGTTGGCATGGCCATGTGCCATCGAACCATAGAGGCGACCGTTCTTGTCTGCGTCGGCAAGGTCGGCGATCGCCTTCTTGCCGCAGGCATCAAATGCCGTATCCGGAACATCCGTACGGGCCGGAGCCGAGCCCTTGACCACGTTAAAAGCCGACTGGAAGGTCGGGCTTTCGATTGCCGAGGCCATGGCAAGCTGGGCTGGAACCTTGTCGGTGGAAACCTTGAACATGGCGAATTGGTCGGAGTTGAAGGTTACAGCGCCCTGTGTTCCCGGGAAGCGCATGCAGACGAAATCCTCGCCTGGCTTCTTGCCGGCCTTGATGAACTCACCCTTCGCCCAGTCGCCCATGAACTGAACGCCGGCCTTGCCCTCGATCACCATGGAGGATGCGAGGTTCCAGTCACGGCCGGAGAAGTTGTCGTCCACATAGGAGCGCAGCTTCGTCATGCGGTCGAATGCTTCCTTCATCTTGTCGGAACCCAGTGTTGCCGGGTCGAGGTCGATAAAGGCCTTCTTGTAGAAATCGTCGCCGAGAGACAGCACCACGCCATCGAAGATGGTCGCATCCTGCCATGGCTGGCCACCATGCGCGACGGGCGTGATGCCCTGTTCCTTGAACTTGTCGAGGAGCGCGATCAGTTCGTCCCAGTTCGCCGGTTCCTTGCCGCCAGCCTTGTCGAGAGCGGCCTTGTTGATCCACAGCCAGTTGGTGGAGTGTACGTTCACCGGCGCAGCGATCCAGTGACCGTCATACTTCGAGAACTTCTGCAGCGCAGCCGGGATAACCTTGTCCCAGCCTTCCTTGGAAGCGGTCTCGTCGAGATTGCCGAGCGCGCCTTCCTTGGCCCAGTCGAGAATGTCGAAGCCAAGCATCTGCACGGCGGTTGGCGGATTGCCTGCGGTGACGCGGGCACGCAGCACGGTCATCGCCTCGGTACCGCCACCTCCGGCAACCGGCATGTCGGTCCAGCTGATGCCCTTGGATTCCAGATCTTTCTTGAGAACGTCGAGAGCAGCAGCCTCGCCGCCCGAAGTCCACCAATGCAGCACTTCCACGTTTTCAGCGGCCTGGGCAATCCCGGCCATCATCGTCAATGCCACTGCAGTCGTCGTCAGAAACTTGCGCATCGTATTCCTCCCGTTTGCAAGTTCAAATGCGGATGTTCCGCCGGTGCCCGCCTCGCTCCTCGCCTGCGGGCATGTCCATGGACGTCCTCTCGCCCACCAATTTGAAACGTTATAAATTCTTAGGAGTCAATAGACCTTCCAGCAACTCCAGCACTCCCGGTAATTATTTGTGCAACGCATCATAACAAAGGAAATCAGCCCCAATATGCTGGACATGATATTCCATGATCGGAAATTTGTAACGTTTCACTTTCCGATTGAACGCAATGGCTTCGCGGAGTAGGCTCCGACCTCCGAACATAGAGACCGCAGCGCCAAGATCGTGCCGAAGACCGACACCCCGACAACCCATGAAGGGCGGAGACGCAAGTCCACAAAACCGACGCTGCGAACCATTGCAGAGCTGACCGGGCTTGCTGTAACCACTGTCTCCCGAGCGCTCGCCGATGACCCTTTGATCAATATCGATACGCGCCGTCGCATCCATCAGGCCGCAGCCGAAGTCGGCTACATGCCCGATCGCGCAGCCCAGAGGCTGAAGACCGGCCGGACGAATGTCGTAGGCGTCCTGCTCGACCCGCATGAGGAAATCCTCGGCTTCGGTACCTCGCTGATGCTTGGCCTGACGCAGGCTCTTGCCGGTACACCCTATCACTTGATCGTCATGCCGAACTTCGTAAAGTCGTCGAACGTTGAAGCCGTCGACTACATCATCCGTAACAATCTGGCAGACGGGCTGATCTTCACCCGCACAGAACCGCTCGACCCTCGCGTCCGGCTGCTGATCGAAAAGGACTTCCCCTTCGTCACCCATGGGCGCAGCGAGTTTTCGACCCCGCATCCTTATGTCGATTTCGACAGCTTCGCCTTTGCCTACGAAGCCGCCCGTCGGCTTCTGGCCAAGGGAAGGTCGCGCCTTACCATCATCCTGCCGCCGCGCAACCTGACCTTCAGCCAGCACATGCGCCACGGTTTCATGACCGCCATTCGCGAGGCCGGCGCATCCTTCGAGATCCCCGAGGATCTCGATCTCGATTCTCCAGCCGGCGCGGTCCGCAACCACTTCCGCGAGAGGGCCCGACTTAGCGATCCGCCGGACGGGCTGATCTGTCCCGGCGAAGTCTCCGCTCTTGCGGCCCTTGCCGGTCTCGGCGAAGCCGGCATGACGCTTGGCCGGGAGTTCGACATGGTGGCGAAGCAGACCTCGCGCCTGCTCAGCGACATTCAGCCCGGTATCGAGACCATCTACGAAGACCTGACCGCAGCCGGCGAGCAACTCGGCAAGCTGCTGTTGCGACGTATCGGAGGCGAGGCGGCCGACACGCTGCAAATCCTGCAGCCGCCGCAGCCGAGCTTCGGAACCACCGCAGACTGAGCTGCCACCATTCCGTCGCATTCTCCGATGTCGGGTCCAGGGCTTCATCATCACGACCTCAGCGCGGCATCCACCAGCCAGTGCGGGCACCTATATGCATGTTGAGCGTCTTGCTTTCGGTATAATCCTCCACCGCATGACGGCCGAGCTCGCGGCCAAGCCCGGACTGCTTGTAGCCTCCGAAGGGCAGCTCCGACGCTCCGTCCATGAAGGTGTTCATCCAGATGGTGCCAGCCCGCACCTTGCGTCCGATCGTCAGGCAGGTGTCGAAATCGCGGCTCCAGACGCCGGCTGACAGGCCATAGTCGACCGCATTGGCAATCTCGATCGCCTCCTCGACGGTTTCGAATGTCAGGACAGAAAGAACTGGCCCGAAGACCTCCTCGCGAGCAACCGCCATGGACGGCGTGACCTCGGAGAGGATGGTCGGCGACATGAACTGGCCGACGCCAAAGTCCAGCGCTTCGCCACCATGAGCGACCTTCGCACCGCCGCTTTTTGCGCCCGAAACATAGCCGGCAATCTTCTCCATGTGCTGTGGCGTGATGATTGCTCCGACCTGTGTCGTCGGGTCGAGCGGGTCGCCGACACGCACTTTCTTCGCCAGTTCGGCAATACGCTCAATCGCATCGCTGGCTATACTTTTATGCAGAATGAGGCGCGAGCCGGCATTGCAGCATTCGCCGGCGTTGAAATAGGCTCCGAACACCGCGGCATCGATAAAGGCTTCGAGATCGGCATCCGGAAAGACGATCTGCGGGTTCTTGCCGCCGAGTTCCAGCGACACTTTCTTGAGGGTCTGGGCGGCATTGGCCATGGTCAGCTTGCCGATACCGGTGGAGCCGGTGAACGACACCATGTCGACCTCGGGATGGGTCGTCATGACCGCGCCGACCTCCGGGCCGGTTCCTGTGATGATGTTGACGACACCGGCCGGAACACCGGCTTCCGCCAGGATTTCGCCCAGCACCAGCGTCGAGCCGGAGGTCAATTCCGATGGCTTGACCACCGTCGTGCAGCCGGCAGCCAGCGCGAAGGGGAGCTTCTGTCCGACGATCAGGAAGGGGAAATTCCACGGCGTGATGATCGAGACGACGCCGATGGCTTCCCTCAGCACGACGCCAAGCGTTCCGTCGCCAAGCGTGTTGTAGCTTTCGCCATGCAGATCGCGCGCAAGCGCTGCGGCATAGCGCCAGATGTCGACAGCACCGGCAATTTCACCGCGCACCTGTGCGATCGGCTTGCCGGCCTCGATGGTGTCCAGATAAGCGATTTCCTCCAGCCGGGCAGCGATCAGATCCGCGGCTTTCAGCAGGATGGCGGAACGCTCGGATGCCGTCATGCGCGGCCAGGGTCCCTTGTCGAAGGCACGACGGGCGGCGGCAATGGCCTTCTCCGCATCGGCCTTGGTGCCAGCCTGAAAACGGCTGACGACAACGCCATGGCTCGGCGCGGTGCGCTCGATTGTCCCGCCATCGGCGGAAGACACCCACGCGCCATCGACCAGCATCCTGAAGTCACGCACCTTGAGGTCGGGAAGCGCCTTCGGGCTCACCAGAATTGCCATCACCACTCTCCCTTGAATACAGCGGGGCGCTTTTCGCCGAATGCGGCGACGCCCTCTTTCAGATCTGCAGTCTTGGCAACGAGGATCGAGCCAAGCGCCTCCACGGCAGAACCGTCGTCTTCTCCATTGGCGACGGCGATCATCAGCTTCGCCACCTCCAGCGCGGCCGGCCCGCGCTGCGCGACACGCTCGGCATAGCGCTTGGCAGCATCGAGCACGGTACCCGTGTCCACCACGGCATCGACAACGCCGAGCGACTGCGCCTCTTCCGCGCTGAACATCTCGCCGCCCAGCACCATGCGCCTGACGACCTGAGCGCCAAACCGACGCACCAGCCGCTGCGTGCCGGACCACCCCGGCACCATGCCAAGGCCTGTTTCCGGCAGGCCGATCTTCACCTGCCTTTCGGCAATCCTGATATCCGCAACGCCGGCAAGCTCAAGCCCGCCACCCAGGGCATGACCGTTGATCGCCGCGATCAACGGCACCCGAAGTGTTGCCAGACGCTCGAAAACGCGGTGACCGAAGCGAACCCATGCATGGCCGAACTCATTGGCCGTCATGCCGCTCCATGCCTTGATGTCTCCGCCGGCGGAAAAGGCCTTGCCATCGCCGGTCAGGATAGCCACCCGGATACGGCCATCGGCCTCCACCGTGTCGCAGGCCGCAGCAAGCGCCTTCAGCATGTCGATATCGAGCGCATTGAGCTTGTCGGGGCGGGAAACGGTGAGAATCGCGACCGCATCTTCAACGTCGACACGAACCTCAGCCATGGAAGACACCCTCCAGAACGCGCTCCGGCTTTGTTGGCAGCGAGAGGCCGATCGGTGCTTCGGCGAAGAGAGCCGCGTCCATCACCTTCAGATCATCCGCAACGATCAGTGGGAATTCCGATTGGTCGAGAATATGGGCCTGAAGATCGACACCTGGCGCAATCTCCGTCACTACGATACCGGCGGGCGTCAATTTCATCACGCAACGCTCGGTGACATAGGTGATGTCCTGTCCCTGCTCGATGGCTCGCTTGCCGGAGAAGGTCACATGCTCCACCTCATTGACGAGCTTGCGGAGCTTACCTTCTTTCTCGATGACCAGCCGGCCGCTTTCCATGCCAAGCTTGGCGCCGGCATTGAACATGCCGGAGAAGACGATCTTCCGCGCCCGTGCCGTGATATCGATGAAACCGCCGGCCCCTGCCGTCACATGAGGCCGGAAAGCGAGCTTCGACACATTGACCGAACCGTCGCGACCGATTTCCAGGAAGGAAAGCAGCGAGGCATCGAATCCTGCCCCCTGAAAATAAGTGAACTGATAGGGAGACGGCACGAAGGCATCGGCATTCGAGGCGCAGCCGAAGGCAAAGTCGAGAAGCGGCACACCGCCGACAGCACCCTGTTCGATGGCCCAGGTCACGGAGCCGTGCAGACCTTCTTCCAGCAGGACGCGCGGCACGTTTGCCGAAATACCGAAGCCGAGATTGACCACGCTGCCGCCCTGCAGCTCCTGCGCCACCCGGCGGGCAATCACCTTCTGGATATTGAATTCCGGCACCCGGAAACTGTCCAGCGGGCGGAAGATCTCGCCCGAGATCGCAGGATCGTAAAGCGTCTGGGTCGTCTGCTTCTGGTCGGGATCGACTACGACATAATCGACCAGCATGCCCGGCACCCGGACATCATGGGGCTTCAGGGACCCCTCCTTGGTGATCCGCTTGACCTGCGCGATGACGATGCCGCCATTGTTGCGGGCGGCGAGCGCCTGGTCGAGACCACCGAGATAAGCACCCTCGTGTTCATAGGTGAGATTGCCGCGCTCATCCGCGGTCGTTGCCCTGATGATTGCAACCTTCGGCACGATGGCCGGGAAATAAAGCCATTCCTCGCCCTCGAAGGGTAGCTTTTTCACGACCGGTTCGCGGCTTGCGGCCTCGTTCATGGCGCAGCCCTGACGCGCGGGATCGACGAAGGTTTCGAGCCCCACCTTGGTCAGGACGCCGGGCCGTTTTGCAGCGGCTTCGCGATGCATGTCGAATAGGATGCCGGAGGGAATGTTGTAGGCCGGGATCTCGTTGTTGGTGATCATCTGCCAGATCAACGGCGGCTCTGCCGTCGAAGGACCGGAGGGATAGGACCCGCCGATGATCCGGGCCAGCAGGCCCTTGCGGGCGACATGGTCGACACCCTTGATGCCGCTCATGTCGCCGGCCGCAATCGGATGCAAAGTTGTGATCTCGCGCGGATGGCCGGTCGCCTCGAAGCGCTCGCCGATGGCTTTCAACATCAGATCAGGGCACCCGAGACCGCTCGACGACGAAACGGTGACAATCGCGCCATCGGGGATGAGGGCAGCAGCTTCCGCCGGAGTAATATGCTTGCTCATCGACGTGAACTCAAAATCCCGTTTCGACCTTGACCGCGTGGCCTGACTTCGCCGCCTCCACGACCGCAAGCCCCGTGGCCAGCGACCAGATGCCATCCTCGGCCGTCGCCGACGGCTTGCCTCTGCCGGCGACCGCTGCATGGAAGGCCTCGAGCGCCGTCTCATAGTGATTGTGCTGATCGAGATGCAGTTCGTGTTCCCCGGACGCGTCGCGCAAAACGACCGTGCCCACAGGCTTTTGGGTCATCACATTGCGAGCAATCAGCGAGCCCTCGGTGCCGTGCACCTCAAAACCGGTTTCCGCGAACTTCGTGGTGAACCCGTCATGGAACTGAGCGATCAGCCCGGACTCGAAGCGAATGACGCCCATCACCGCGTCTTCCAGACCCGCCTTGCCCATGCCGCCGGCCTGCGAAAAGGCGATCACCTCGACCGGATTTTCGCCGAGCACGAAACGAAGCGTATCGGCATCGTGCACGGTGATATCGAGGATGACCCCGCCACCGGCCTGCGGCTTGTCCAGGCGCCAGCCCTGCAGATGCGGCGGCAGATAGACCGCATGGAAAACGCGCGCAGAAAGTGGCTTCCCGATCCGGCCATCTACGATTGCTTGATGCATGGCCTTGTGGCTGGCGGCGTTGCGCAGATGATGATTGGTCGCCAGGATAACACCTGCATCGGCCGCAACCTTCGCCATTGCATGCGCATCCTCCAGCGAAAGAGCGAGTGGTTTTTCGCAGAGAACATGTTTGCCGGCCTTGGCGGCAGCGATCGCCTGTGGTGCATGAAGCTCGTTGGTGGTGGAAATGTAGACCGCATCGACCGAGGCATCGCCCAGAAGTTCTTCGACGCTGGTAACGGCCTTGGGAATACCGTTTTCCGCAGCGTAAGCCTGCCCGCGCTCGGCATTCGTACTCATGACCGAGACGACTTCGCCTCCGGCCGCGCGGATCGCTCCGATCACCCATTCACGGGCGATCGTGCTTGCGCCTATCAGTCCCCATCGCACTGTCATGCCATCTTCCTCCCGAATATTCCCTGTCCGGCGCCGCAACTCTGCCTAACCACGAGGCGCACAGCGCCCGTGATCGCTTCGGCATCCGCCTTGTCTGCATTGATCTGTTTCAGCAAAAGCTGGGCAGCGCGCCGGCCCATGCCCTGCGGATCGACCGCAATCGTCGTCAGCGCCGGCACCGCCGTCTGCGCCTCGATCACATCGTCGAAACCGACGACGGCGAAGTCGCGGCCTGGCTCAAGCCCCCGCGCCCGAAGGCCGTCGCAGACGCCGAAAGCAGCCGCATCGTTGAAGCACACCGCGCCCGTGGGCTTTTCCGCAAGCAGCATCGCCCGGCCGATCGCCTCCACGCCACCGGCCCGCGATGGCGCGGACGGCACGACCAGATCCTCGCTGAACCCCAACCCCGCAGCAGCCATTGCCGCGCGATAACCCTCAAGGCGCTCGGCAAAGACCACCGTATCGGCAAAGCCGCCGATAAAGGCGATGCGACGATGGCCGAGCGAAACCAGATGCTCGACCGCGGCCACCGTCCCCGCCCGGTTGTCGGACACGAGAGACGACACCTTGGCGCCCGGCACATTGCGTACCACGAGCACAACCGGAATCCCGGCGGACACAAGCGGCTTGAGATCCTTCGCCGTCGTTCCACGCGCCGGCGAGACGATCAGACCCGACACCCCATGCTCACGCATCGAGGCGATCACCTCGCTCTGCCGGTCGATGCTCTCTCCGGTATTGGCAAGAAACTGCACGAAGCCGGCCGACTGCACGACCATGTCGACGCCCACCGCAAGCTCGGCAAAGAAGCTGTTGGTCAAATCATTGACCACAACGCCGACGATCTTCGACTTGGCGTTCGACTGGCGCAGGTTGGCCGCACCGCGATTATAGACGTATCCAAGGTCCCGCATTGCGACATTGACCTTGGCTCGAGTCGCCTCGCCGACAAGGGGAGAGCCTTGCAGGACAAGCGATACCGTCGACTTCGACACACCGGCCGCTTCCGCGATATCGACGACGGTGACCCGTCCCTTGCTCATCCGATTTCCTCCCGGAACCTTCGTCCGCCTTGCCGCTAGATAATTGGAACGATCCAAATATGTCAAGCGCCGACCCACGAAATCCCTACAACGAGTCACCCAATCCCTGAAAATAAAGAAATATTTCTATTTTCTCTGTAAAATATCCGCCTAAAAGTGATTCAAGCATTGCCAAATGATCGAAGAATTTTCTTGAATTTTGGAACGTTCCAAATTATTCAGCAAAAACTTCACAGGAGGATGGAGATGACTGAGAGCCTGAAACTGCCGGATGAAGGCGGAACCGTTCGCGAGTATCAGCTGGTCGGGACACCGATTTCCCGCCCCTCCTCGCCGCCGGTCTTCAATCGCATTGCCTATGCGGCGGCCCATGTCGTCTCCGATCCGTTTCGTGACGCCGATCCCTGGAACCGGCCTCAGGTCGACTGGGAAACGACAATGGCTTTCCGCCACCACCTGTGGAGCCTCGGCTTCAAGATCGCGGAAGCGATGGACACTTCCCAGCGTGGCATGGGCCTCGACTGGGCCGGGGCGCAGGAACTCATCAGCCGTTCGCTCGCCGAGGCACGGTCGATGAAGGGCGCCGATCTCGCTTGCGGTGCGGGCACCGACCAGCTCACAGCCGCCGACACCCGCTCTCTCGACGATGTCATCACCGCCTATGAGGAACAGATCGGCTTCATCGAGAAGCATGGCGGCCGCGCCATCATGATGGCGAGCCGCGCTTTGGCACGCGTTGCGAGGTCGCCGGAAGATTATGCTCACGTCTACGGACGTATCCTGTCCCAGACCAGGGACAAGGTCGTTCTCCACTGGCTGGGCGAGATGTTCGATCCGCAGCTTGCCGGCTACTGGGGCTCACAGAGCTTCGAGGCCGCACTCGATTGCGTGATCGATATCATCGAGGCCAACAGGGACAAGGTCGAGGGCATCAAGATCTCGCTGCTGGACAACGCCAAGGAAATAGAGTTGCGCCGCCGCCTGCCGGAAGGTGTGCTCTGTTTCACCGGCGACGACTTCAACTATGCCGAACTGATCGAGGGAGACGGCACGCACTACAGCCATGCGCTGCTCGGTATCTTCGACGCCGTCGCTCCGTCCGCCTCAAAGGCGCTTGCGGCTCTGGCAATTGGCGATACGGCAACCTTCCGTGCGGTGATCGAACCGACCGTCCCCCTCTCCCGCAAGATCTTCGAAAGTCCGACCCAATATTACAAGGCAGGTGTCGTTTTCCTTGCCTGGCTGAACGGCCATCAATCACATTTCAGCCTGCCGGCCGGCATGCAGTCGGCACGCGGTATCCTGCACTATGCCGATATCTTCCGGCTGGCGGATCGGGCGAACGTGCTCGACAACCCGGAGCTCGCGGCAAGACGCATGAAGAGCCTGCTCGGCGTCTACGGCATCGAGTGAGGCCCGCCGGGCCTCTCTCACCGTTTTCGATCACACCGGAACGGATGAAATCTCAGTCGTATTCCGGGAAGCGCGGTGTGCTGGCCAGCAGTTTCTGCGTATAGGCGTTCTGCGGGTTCGCGAGGATCTCCCGTGTCGGGCCGCTTTCCACGATCCGACCCCGCTCGAGAATGACCAGTTCCTCGCAGAGCAGCGCAACGAGGCTGATGTCATGCGACACCATCACCAGTGTCACGGTGTTCGACAACTCTTTCAGGAGCTCGACGATCCGCACGCGAGTGGAAAGATCGAGCGCGCTGACCACCTCGTCCGCAAGGATGATTTCCGGCCGGGAAACGATCGCCCGGGCAATCGCGATGCGCTGGCGCTGTCCGCCGGAAAATTCATGCGGATAACGGGATGCCGCATCGGCGGGCAATCCGACGGAGACCAGCGCCTCGGCAACCGCCTGTTTCGGATCGAGACCCGTCTTCAGCGACCGGATCGGCTCGGCGATGATATCGAAAACCGACTGACGCGGATCGAGCGAGGAATAAGGATCCTGAAACACCGCCTGCATCGAGCGCCGGAAATCCCGCATGAACCCGCGGTTTGCAAGATCGACCGTCCTGCCCTTCAACGCAATCTCGCCGGAGACAGGGCTCGCCAACCCCAGCAGCAGGCGCAGCATCGTCGTCTTGCCGGAACCGGATTCGCCGACGATACCGAGATTTCGGCCGGCTTCGACCTTGAGACTCACATCGTCAAGCACCCGCTGTCCGCGCCCGTAGCCGAAGGTAACGTTCTTCATTTCAAGCAGGGTCATAGCGCACTCCTGAGAGCCTGATCGAAGGAGCGTGCGGCCGCGAGAAGGCCTTGCGTGTAGGCGTGTTGCGGACGACGAAAAACGTTTCCAACCGGCCCCTGCTCGACCAGTCTGCCCTGCTGCAACACCACGACACGCTCGGCCGCCATCGCGACGACCGGCAAGTCATGGCTGATGAAAAGCAGCGCCATGCCGCTTTCCCGGACAAGGCTTTCAAGCAGTTTCAGGATTTCGGCCTGTGTCGTCACATCGAGCGCGGTCGTCGGTTCGTCCGCGATCAGGAGCTTCGGCCGGCAGGCAAGAGCCATGGCGATGGCCGCGCGCTGGCGCTGACCGCCGGAAATCTCATGCGGCCAGGAATTCGCGATACGCGCGGGATCAGGCAGAAGCACACGTTGCAAAAGCCCGATCACCTCGCCATCGATGGCAGAGCGGTCCAAGTTCA
The DNA here is from genome assembly GCA_003248775.1 of Shinella sp. Classification (GTDB taxonomy): domain Bacteria; phylum Pseudomonadota; class Alphaproteobacteria; order Rhizobiales; family Rhizobiaceae; genus Allorhizobium. Next base: position 49,126 of record QFQX01000002.1, read on the forward strand.
AGCCATCCCGGCGACGGCGGCGGCGCACCACTTCCGCCACCTGCCGCCCGATTTTCATCAGCGGATCGAGCGCGGTCAACGGCTCCTGAAAGACAGTTGCGGCGACATTCCCCCGAAGCGGAACGAGTTCGCGGTCAGACGCGCCGATAATCTGTCTGTCACCGAGACGAACCGAACCTTCAGCAGACATGCCGTCCGCCAGAAGGCCGATGGAGGCGAGCGCGGTCAGCGACTTTCCCGAACCGGATTCGCCGATCAGGCCGACGCGTTCACCGGCCGCAACGGAGAACGATACGTCCGAGACCAGCACGCGCCCGCCTGCCCTGATCGTCAGATTTTCGACCTTGAGGATATCGCTCATCGGCGCCTCCTGCGGGTTGGATCGCCGAAATCGCGCAGGCCGTCAGCCAGGAGATTGAGGCCGATGACCAGCGAAACCAGCGCGATGCCCGGAGCGACCGCGCCGAAGGGCGCGGTATAAACCGTCCCCTGTGCTTCCTGCAGAAGACGCCCCCAGGACGAATTCGGCGGCGGCGCGCCAAGCCCGAGATAGGAAAGCGAGGCTTCCGCGATGACGGCAAGCCCGAACTGCAGCGCCAGATTGACGATCAGCGTCGGCCAGATGTTCGGCAGCACATGAATGAAGACAACGGCCGGCCACGAGGTCCCCGAAACGCGCGAAGCGGTGATGTAGTCCATAGCCAGCACGCGCTTGGCAAGAATGCGGGTGAGCCGCGCGATAATGGCGGAACTGGCAATCCCGATGGCAAGGATCGCCGTCCATAGGCTCGCGCCGTTGCTCGAAGCCACGATCAGCATGGCGACCAGTAGGGTCGGGAATGCGATCAGGATATCGAAGGTGGCGGCGAAGACATCATCGAGGGTTCTCGTCGCAAAGGCGGAAATCACCCCGATCGTCACGCCGATCAACGCGCCGATGGCAACCGCGCCCGCGCCAACCACCAGCGCGATGCGCGAACCGATCATGATCTGGGTCATCAGGTCACGGCCGAGCCGGTCCGTTCCCGCCCAATGCAGGAGCGATGGCGCTTCGAGGCGGCCTCCGACCATGCCTGTCGGATCGTAGGGCGTCCAGAACAGGCTGACGAGCCCGAGAAGGACGTGAAGCCCGACGACAAGACTCCCGAGCATGAAGTTCGCAGAAACCCTGAAACGTTCCTGAGGAGGAGAGACCGGCAATTCCGGATTGTCGACCGTCATGCCTTTGCCCCCGTCGCGCGGCTGCGCAGCCGCGGATCGATCAGACGCTGCGCGATATCGGCAGCGAAGCCGACGAGGAGCACGAGAAGCGTGGAGATGAACAACACGCCCTGCACATTCGGATAATCCCGCTGCTCGATGCCGAGCAGCAGCATCGACCCGAGCCCCGGCAGCGAAAAGACGCGCTCGACCACGACCGCGCCGAGAAGGGTCGAGGCGAGTTCTATGCCGAGAATCGAGATTACCGGCACGGCACCGTTGCGGATACCATGGCGGACCAGCGCTTCCGAGAAACCGGAACCGAGCGCCCGCGCCGTCCTGAGATAGTCGCTGCCCAGCACATCCTGCGTGGCGGAGCGCACATAGCGGATCAGCGACGAAGACATCACCAGGGCGATGGTGATCACCGGCAGGACAAGCGCATGAAACGCCGCCGGCGCATTCGTCCAGCCACGCGACGGAAAGCCGCCGGAGGGAAAGAGCCTTAGATTGACCGCGAAAACGGCAACGAGAAGAATGCCGATCCAGAACACCGGCACGGCGATGCCGAGCTGCGACACGACCGAGAGCAGGACGCCATACCAGCGATCCTGCTTGACCGCCGCGATAATGCCGAGCGGCAGAGCGATCACGATCGCCAGAACGAAAGCCAGCAGCGTGAGCGGAACGGTGACCGTAAGCCGCTTGCCGATCTCCGCCAGCACCGGCGCGCCGCTGATGAAGGAGTTGCCGAAATCGAAGCGCGCAAGGCTCGATACGAAACGGACGAACTGTTCCGAAACAGGCAGGTCGGAACCGACCTGTCGGCGCGCAGCCTCGATCTGCTCAGGGTCAGCACCAACGGAAACCAGCGCATTCGCGGGATCACCGGGAAGCAGGCGCAGCAGCAGGAACAGAACGGCCACGGCGATCAGGACCGACAGGACGAGGATCACCGAGCGGCGTATGAGATAGGCAAGAATGGTCGCCACCTTTCTAGAGCATTTCCGGCGAAAACGGTTGCGCCCTCAATGCTCTATCTCTCTGTTTTCACGCAATTCCGGACACAAAACCGGTTCCCGCTTTTGCTGGAATTGCTCTAGACGCAAAATGCCGCCCGAAAATAGTTCGGGCGGCGCTTGCTGTCGAGCGTGCCGCAGGGATGCCAGCGGCTTGAACAGTTCGTTATTCGGCGGCCTTCTGGATGCCGTAGGCGAAGAACTGCGAGTTGAGGCCGTTCACCGGATAGCCGGTCACTGACTTCTTCGAAACCACGATCTGCGGATAGAGATAGAGCCAGTTGCTGGCGGCATCCTCGGCGATCACCGTATTGGCTTCCTTGAGCTTCGCGGTCTGCTCGTCGGTGGTGGCGCTGGCTTCCGCTTCCTTGATCAGGTCGACGACCTTCGGGTTGTTGTAGCCCCAGTAGAAGTCCGGATTGCCGTAGAAGACGATATCGCGGTGGTTCACATGCTCCTGCAGGGTCGCCTGGAAATCATGAGCCTTGTAGACCTTGGCGTACCACTCGTTAGCCGTGATGACGTTGATGTTCACCTTGACGCCGACCTTGGCAAGTTCGGTCTGCAGGAACTGCGCAACGATCGGATGCGGATCATAGTTCGGAGTGTCGAGCGTGAAGGAGAATCCATCGGGGTAACCGGCTTCAGCCAGAAGCGCCTTGGCGCTGTCTACATCATAGGCGTCGACATTGGTGAGGTCGACATACCACGGATCGGTCGGCGGCACGAAGGAGCCGATGACGATGCCGTAGCCGCCCCAGATGGCGTTCAGGAGCTTCTTCTTGTCGACGGCGCGGGCGAGAGCCTTGCGAACCTTCACGTTATCGAAGGGCTTCACCCGATCGTTATAGGCGAGCAGCAGCTTGGTGGTGGACTGGCCCTCGGCCACGGTGAATTCCGGATTGTCCTTGAACTGCGCAAGCGAATCCGGGCTCTGGACGGAGGTGATGATATCGACCGAACCGGTCAGCAGCGCGTTGTTGAGCGCGGTCGCCTCGGTGAAATACTGGTAGACGACTTCGCCATTGCTCGGCTTCGTACCCCAGTAGCCGTCGAAACGCTGGAGCGAGATGGAGGAACCGCGACGCCATTCCTCGAGCTTGTAGGGACCTGTGCCGTCTTCCGAAGACTGCAGATCCTTGGCGGTGTCATTGACCACCCAGACATAGCTCAGATTGTAGGGCAACGAGATCGAACGGGCGGAGAGCTTCACGACAACCGTCTGGTCATCCGGCGTCTCGACAGCGCTGATCGTCTTGAGGCTGTTCTTGCGCGAGCTCTTGGACTCGGCCGCCGTGACGCGCTCGATCGAGAACTTGACGTCCTTTGCCGTGAGCGGCTCGCCGGAATGGAAAGTGACGCCGGGCTGCAGAGTAAAGGTGTAGGTCAGGCCATCATCGCTGACCTTGAAGTCCTTGGCGAGAACCGGCTCGACCGCGCCTGCATCGCTCAGGCGGAAAAGCGCTTCATAGACGTTGCCGTTGAAGGCTTCGTTGATGCCCTGCCCCGCACCAGCGGTGTTGTCGAGGTTCTGCGGTTCGTAGAGAGAACCGATGTTGACGGTCGCATCGGCATCGAAGTCCGCCGCCGCAAGCGGCGTTGCGAAGGAAAGGGCGACGAGTGCGGCCGCAGCCGTCGTCGCGCGCCATTCGGACAGGAAACTCTGCCTGTTTTTATTGGCAAAACCGCTCATGGATATGTTCCTCGTATCGTCAGTGTTTTTGATCGTCGATCTCGATTGATGTTATACCCTACCAAACTTGTGGGGTATTGGATCCTTCGCCTGATTTGTCGTTGCGGAGGAAAATGCTCACAGGCAATTCCACCGAATGAAGAGAATTATTTTCCACTCCGATGAAGAGCTATCGCGGCGCTCGCGAAGTTCAAGTACGCCATCGACAACGGAACACACTCAAGAAGCATCGGAAACTGAAAGGCTGAGGACATGAGCGACCTGGACCGAGTTCGCGCGCAACGTTTGACGAGGGCAGCCGGCATCGACGCTCTCGTCTTTTTCCAGCCGGAAGCCTTCCGCTATGCGATCGGCGCCCATGCAGGCGTAGCGACAATGTGGGGGCGGGCGGGCTCCGCGATCGCAGTCGTTCCGTCTGATCCGGCCGCCTCGCTGGCCGCCGTCATCAGCGACCATGCCTCAGCCAGCCTCGGCTCTCTTCGTCAATCCGTGGATGTACGAACGCATCGCATCTGGATCGACGGCGTCGCCCTGACCGGACAGGAAACCATTGCCGATATCGACGCAGCCTATCGCCGGATGGAAAACACCGGACCACGACCGGAGACCTTCGATCAGGAGGCATGCTTCCGCCTGCTCGCCGACATTCTCACCGAGCGGGGACTGGGCAAGGCGGTACTGGGGGCCGATTTTTCCTTCCTCCCTGCCGCAGACTTCGAAAGGCTGAAGAAGGCCCTCCCCCATGTCACATGGAAAGACGCCTCGGATATTCTGCTGAGGTTGAGGGCGATCAAGAATCCGCAGGAAATCGAGCGCCTGCGCCGGGCTGCACGCGCGGCCGAAGCCGGCCTGCGATCCCTGGCTTCGGCGGTAGAGCCTGATGCTTCCCAACGCGAACTATCCGCCGCATGGCTCCAAGGTGCTCGCGAAGAGGCTGCAGCCGGAGGCTTCGGGCTCTCGGGACATTGGGATTACATTTCGGTTGGTCCCGACCTCACGGACGGCAGCGCCACGGTAAAACCCGGTTCGCTGATCAAGGCGGATGTCGGAACGCTGGTCGAGGGCTATTCCTCCGACGGCGCTCGAACATTCGTGCTCGGGCAGCCGGCAAACCTTGCCACCGAACTTCATGCCATCCTGCATGAAGCCTTTCTCGCCGGTATCGAGCAGATCCGCCCCGGCCGCCGCTTCGGGGATGTTCACGCAGCGATGCTCGCCCGGTTCAGGAAGAACGGCCTCACCGAATATTATCGCGGACACTTCGGCCACTCGGTCGGCGGCAATGCCGGCATCGAGGAATGGCCCTTCTTTTCGAACGGCAATGACGAGGTGATCGAACAGAACATGGTCGTCGCCCTTGAAACGCCGTTCTATGCGCAGGGCTTCGGTGCGCTGATGATCGAGGATCAGTTTCTCGTTACGGAAGCCGGTACCGAATGCATGAACAGCCTGCCGCGCGATATCATCCGCATCGGCTGACACCAGCTTTCGGGGAACGGACATGACAAAGGCCGGCGCGATGACGCGCCGGCCTTTGTATTTTTCACGGAGAAACGATCAAACGCGTTCAAGCGCGACCGCGATACCCTGACCGACGCCGATGCACATGGTGGACAGCGAGTAACGGCCACCATTGAGCGACAGTTCCAGCGCCGCCGTGCCGGTGATGCGGGCGCCCGACATGCCGAGCGGATGACCGAGCGCGATCGCGCCGCCGTTCCGGTTCACCCGCGGATCGTCATCGGCAATGCCGAGCAGACGCAGCGTTGCGAGACCCTGGCTGGCGAAGGCTTCGTTCAGTTCGATTACGTCGAACTGATCCTGCGTCATGCCAAGCCGCGTCATCAGCTTTTGCGAGGCCGGAGCGGGACCGATGCCCATGACACGCGGGGGAACGCCGGCCGCAGCGCCACCGAGAACCCGGGCAATCGGGGTCAGGCCATACTTCTTCACCGCCGCTTCCGAAGCGATGATCAGTGCGGCCGCGCCATCGTTGACGCCCGAGGCGTTGCCGGCCGTCACGGTTCCCCCTTCCTTGCGGAAGGGCGTTCCGAGCTTCGCCAGCGTCTCGATGGTCGTTGCGCGGGGATGCTCGTCCTTCTCGACGACGACGGGATCGCCCTTGCGCTGCGGAATGGTGACCGGCACGATTTCCTTCGCCAGACGTCCGTTGGCCTGAGCTTCAGCAGCCTTGACCTGGGAGCGAACGGCAAATGCGTCCTGATCCTCACGGCTCACCTTGAAGTCCTCGGCAACATTCTCGCCGGTCTCCGGCATGCTGTCGACGCCGTACTGCTTCTTCATCAACGGATTGACGAAGCGCCAGCCGATGGTGGTGTCGTGGATTTCGGCCTGACGGGAGAAGGCAGTCTCCGCCTTCGGCATGACGAAGGGAGCGCGGCTCATGCTTTCGACGCCGCCGGCGATCATCAGTTCGGCCTCGCCCGACCGGATGGCACGCGCCGCAGTGATGACGGCATCCATGCCGGAGCCGCAAAGACGGTTGATCGTCGTGCCCGAAACGCTGACCGGCAGACCGGCCAGCAGCAGCGACATGCGGGCAACGTTGCGGTTGTCTTCGCCCGCCTGGTTTGCGCAGCCAAAGATCACGTCATCGACAGCTTCGAAGTCGATGCCAGGATGACGCTCCAGAAGCGCCTTCAGGGGAACCGCGCCAAGATCATCGGCGCGGACGGAGGAGAGCGAACCGCCGAAGCGGCCGATCGGGGTGCGGATATAGTCGCAGATATAGGCTTCGGTCATGTCACAGCTCCGGTACGATCAGATCGCCGACAGGTCCCGGCACCAGAAGTTCGGCGCCGGTCAGTGCCTGCAGCTCTTCAAGAGAGATCGACGGTAGCTTCTCGCGCAGGACGAAGCGGCCGCCTTCGATATCGATCACGGCAAGGCTGGTATAGACGCGGGTCACGCAGCCGACGCCAGTCAGCGGCAGGGTGCAGCGGTCGAGCAGCTTGGGCTCGCCCTTCTTCGTAACATGCTCGGTGATGACAGCCACGCGCTTGGCGCCATGTACGAGGTCCATCGCACCGCCGACGGCCGGCACGCCCCCTGCGCCTATGCTCCAGTTTGCAAGGTCACCATTCTGGGCAACCTGATAGGCGCCGAGGATGGCAACGTCGAGATGCCCGCCGCGCACCATGGCGAAGCTGTCGGCATGATGGAAGAAGGCGGCACCCGGCTTCAGCGTCACCGCCTTCTTGCCGGCGTTGATCAGGTCCCAGTCTTCCTCGCCCTTGGCGGGGGATTCGCCGAAGTCGAGGATGCCGTTCTCGGTGTGGAACACGGCCTGGCGTCCCGGCGGCTGGTACTGGGCGACCATTTCCGGGAAGCCAATGCCGAGGTTCACATAGGAACCGTCTTCGATATCCTGTGCTGCGCGCCAGGCGATCTGAGCGTTGGAAAGCTTGTCAGTCATGGGTAGCTCACTCCCTCACGGTTCAGGACTTCTTCCTGCTGAGGATCGGACACTTCAACGACCGCCTGCACGAAGATACCGGGTGTGATGACGACTTCCGGATCGATCTCGCCGGGCTCCACGATCTTCGACACCTGCACGATGGTGTTGGCCGCGGCCATGCACATCAGCGGGTTAAAGTTGCGAGCCGCCTTGTTGTAGATCAGGTTGCCATGGGTATCGCCCACATGCGCCTTGACGATGGCGAAATCGGCCTTCAGCCAGCGCTCCTGAACGTAGGGGCGACCATCGAATTCCTCGATCTTCTTGCCGTTGGCAAGCTCGGTGCCATAGGAGGTCGGCGTGAAAAAGGCCGGGATGCCAGCACCGCCGGCGCGAATCCGCTCGGCCAGCGTGCCCTGCGGCACGAGTTCCAGCTCGATTTCACCGGCCTGATACTTTTCCGTGAACACACGCGGATCGGCGGATCGGGGGAAGGAGCAGATCAGCTTGCTGACCATGCCCTGCTCGATCAGCGCTGCAAGGCCGACATGACCGTTACCGGCGTTGTTGTTCACAACGGTCAGGTTTTTCGGGTGTCCGGTCTGCACGAAACGGTCGATGAGCGCGTGGATCAGTTCGATCGGCGCGCCGGAACCACCGAAACCGCCGATCATTACCGTTGCGCCATCGCCGATCTCGGCCACAGCGTCGGCCGGACTTGGGACTGTCTTGTCCATCGGGATCTCCTCTATCGCCGCAACGGACTGACGCCGCACGGCCCGCATCATGGATAGAAAATAGAGCCCTTCCCGGCAATGGATTTGTGCGATATGATGCATTTGTTGACATATCGCACGGAACGCCAATGCCCATTACCCAACGCGACACCATGGGCGGCCTCGCCAAAGGCCTTGCCGTCATCGAGACCTTCACCGCGGAACATCCGCGCCAGAGCATTTCCGACGTTGCCGCGGCAAGCGGTCTCGATCGGGCGACCGCGCGGCGTTGTCTGCTGACCCTCGCCCACTTCGGCTACGCGGATTACGATGGAAAGTTCTTCACGCTGACGCCCAGAGTCTTGCGGCTCGGGACCGCCTGTCTCGCCACCATGCCGCTTCCACAGATGGTGCAACCGCTCCTCGATACGCTTTCCGACGAACTCGGGGAAAGCTCCTCCGTATCCATCCTCGACGGTGACGAGATCGTCTACGTCGCGCGCGCCGCGCAACGGAAAGTCATGTCGATCGCACTGATGCCTGGATCGCGCCTTCCGGCCTTCTGCACCTCGATGGGCAGGGTGCTGCTTTCGGCGCTTCCTGAGGAAGAAATCCGCCAGCGCCTCGCTCTTCATCCCCTGACAGCGCGTACGCCCATGACCGTGACCGATCCGGATACGCTCATGGAACGCATCCGCACGGTGCGCGCCCAAGGCTATGCCGTCATCAATCAGGAAGTGGAACTCGGCCTGCGCTCGATCGCCGTGCCGGTACTGACCGCCCGCGGCATCACGATTGCGGCCCTCAACATCGGCCTTCCGGCAAGAGGCGAAGATGTTTCAGACCTCGCCAAGAGGTACCTGCCCAAGCTGCTCAAGGTACAGGCGGAGTTGAAGAAGATGCTGAGATAGACACCGCTCGACTTTGCAATGCGGGAGCTGGCCAACTGGGCGGCAACCTGCAATCATGCATCCAATAATGCGGATACAGAAAGCTACCGGGAGTAAATCGTGGGACGCCTGCACACAGAGAACCACCTTGTCGCACGTATAGGATGGCTCAGAGCCGCCGTCCTCGGAGCCAATGATGGAATCGTCTCGACCGCCAGTTTGATTGTTGGCGTCGCATCGGCCTCGACGGCCAGTTCGGAGATACTGGTCGCCGGCATTGCCGGGCTAGTGGCTGGCGCAATGTCGATGGCGGCGGGGGAATATGTGTCCGTAAGCTCGCAATCGGACACCGAACAGGCCGACCTTGAACGGGAACGGCGGGAACTGGCGACCAGCCCCGAATCCGAACACGAGGAACTCGCCCAGATCTATGTTGCCCGGGGTGTCGAAGTCGAGCTCGCGAGAACCGTCGCGAGCCAGATGATGGCGCACGACGCGCTGGCTGCACACTCCAAGGACGAGCTCGGCATATCGGAAGTTACCAGCGCCCGCCCCATTCAGGCCGCTCTCACGTCGGCTGCAACATTCGCCATGGGCGCCGCCCTGCCTATGCTTGTGACGTTCCTGTCGCCGGTCACGATGATTCCAATCTCAGTCTCACTTGCCTCTCTGGTATTTCTCGCGCTGCTGGGAGCGATCGGCGCAAGCGCGGGCGGCGCGAATGTAGCCAAGGCGACAGCAAGGGTCACCTTCTGGGGCGCATTTGCCATGGCTCTGACCGCCGGCATTGGCGCCCTGGTGGGCACCGCCATCTGACCGACATCCTCTACAGCGGATGTTCCGGGGCACAAGATAGCGGCATCCGCCCCGTTTCATTTCCTGAATACGGGACACATCAAGCGCCGTTGCGCGATGTCCAGCGATGCCATTCTTCCTCGCTGCCCTGGAAGACGTTGAGGTCGATCTTGCCGGACACGCCCTGCGACAGGCCGGAACCGGAATACTGCCAGAAAAGCCACTTACGATCCGGATATCGCTTGGACGGGTGAGCCGCCACGGAGCGAAGCCAGAAGGGATATTCCTGGAATTGCCCCCTCAGATGATCGGCGTAGAAATCAGGCGCGGTATAAATGACCGGGCGCTTGCCATAATGGCGCTCCAGCATGTCCATGAAGACCTGCATCTTCTCGCGCACCTTCGTCGACGAAAGACGGCGCTTGCAGCTCGATTCGGCATTATATTCGACGTCGATCACCGGCGGCAGCGCATCGGGATCGCGCGGCACGTTGCGGATGAACCACTCCGCCTGCTCGCCGGCGGTGCGGCACCAGTAGAAGAAATGATAAGCGCCGCGTTTCAGGCCGGCATCCTTTGAGCGATTCCAGTTGGTGCGGAACATCGGGTCGAGATGATCGCCCCCGTCCGTCGCTTTAATGTAGGCAAAGTTCGCACCCTGCGTGCGCAGCTTGACCCAGTCGATATCGCCCTGCCAGCGTGAGACATCGACGCCGTGCACGGCATGTTTTCGCGGAGAGGCCTTACCGAAGTTGATCGGCTTGGCATCTCGGAACTGATGGCTGTAGATCCGCGAACGGCCACGCGGCGCCGTGTCTCCCTGGGGAGAGGAAGGAACCAGCATGGCAACCGGCTTTTCGGTCGGCACAGGCATGCCTGCCGAAAGGGTCGCTGGCTGAAGCGCCTGCGGTTCCGGCACAGTACCGGCCCAAGCCAGCATCGGTGAAGATTGCGGCTGAACGACAGAAACCTGCTGAGGCGGCATGGACTGTACGCTTGCCTGCCCTACCGGCGCTGCGGGAATGGGGGCGGAAGCCGTGCTGACTGCGCTCGTAGTCTCCCGGGAGGGGGCGATGTTCAGCGCCTCTACCGGACTGGACGTCGATCTGCATCCGGCAACGACAACGCATCCGAAAACGATTGCAGAAAGTGCAGAAAGACGCATGGCACCGATACTCTATACAAACGGCGGGCGGCTTCATTCCGCTCCGGCCAGGACCACTGACAGCATTTGCTAACAGAGTTTTACCGGCAAATGTTAAATGCAATCTTTACCGATTGCCGAAACGCGAACGCCCGTCCCTCACTCCAAAACACGAAACCGTGAGGCTTTCGCGAGGCATAAAGGGGAGCCGGTTCCTCGTATGGAGGCCGTTGGCCGCAACTCCCAGCCGAAATCCACAGCCCCAACAACCGTACTCAGCAAAGAATCCGCTTCGGGAAAATTGACGGTTGACGGCTCGGCCTTCACGGATATTATAAAAATATATTTTTCATATATCGAGCTGACATGACGTCCAACTCTCCAAAGAAACGCATGAGCGACACGGCCTATGAGGGGATGCGTTCCGCCATCATTCGCGCAGAACTTCTGCCCGGAACCCCGATCGACGAACGCTCCTGCATGGAAATGCTCGATGTAGGACGCACACCATTGCGCGAGGCGCTGCAGCGGCTTTCGCAGGAGGACTTGGTTCTCGCGGTGCCGCAGCGCGGCTATTTCGTCTCCTCGACCTCGGCCTCCGACTTCTTCCACCTGCAGGAGTTCCGCCTGCACAGCGAGATCATGGCGGTCCGCACCGCCGCGATCCGGATGAGCGTCGTTCAGTTGAGAACACTTGCCGGCCTGATCGAAGAGGCGCGTCAGGGTGTTGCCGAGCAGAGGTCTGAAATCGACTGGCATCTCGGCATCGACGAACGCATGCACGGCATCATCGCTGAAGCGAGTGGCAATCCCTATCTGGCCCAGGCCCTTCGCAGGCTTTATGCACTCTCGGTGCGCAGCCTCTATGTCTCGCGCCTGCCGGTAACGCTGATTTTCGACGAACTCTCCAACTTCGACGCAATCTACGCCGCACTCGAAGCACGCGACCCCGACCGAGCGGAAGCAGCCATGCGGCAGCACCTGACTGTTGCTTCCGTTCAGCTGGTCACGAGACCGTCAGTCGCTCCTGCGCCAGTCGCACCGGACAGCGAGGCCAATGCATGAGCCGCGCCGGTAACAGGAACTTCACCACCTTCCTGATGCTGGCGCCCTCGATCGCCATGGCGATCCTGCTGCTGATTATCCCGATCCTGATCATCGTCGCTTACAGCTTTGCCGAGCGCGATGCCTATGGCGGCGCCGTCTGGAACTTCACGTTCGAAAGCTATCGCGAACTGTTGCAGCCGAGCTACCTGCCGATCTTCTGGAATTCGCTGAAGATCGCATTCTACTCCACGGCCATCTGCATTCTGGTCGCCTATCCCATGGCCTATTTCCTGGCGTTTCGCGCCGGACGCCACGCGACGCTGCTTCTCGCCCTTCTCATCATTCCTTTCTGGATCGATTTCATGATCCGCATGTCGGCATGGATGGTGCTGCTTGGCCGCACAGGCACGCTGAACAGCATTCTGATGGGGCTTGGCATACTGGAAGCGCCTGTCAGGATGATCGGCACGTATCCCGCCGTCATGGCCGGCATGCTCTATGCCTTCCTGCCGACCGCCGTCCTGCCGATCTACGCCGCCCTCCAGGGCATGGACCGCAAGCTGCTCGAAGCTGCCAATGATCTCGGCGCCGGCCCGCTCGAAAGCTTCTGGCGGGTCACCTTCCCCCTGTCTCTACCGGGGGTCATGGCCGCCGTGCTCTTCGTCTTCGTCCCGGCCATGGGTGTCTATGCCATCCCGGTCCTGCTCGGCGGCGGCAAGAGCATCATCATCGGCAACCTGATCGTTCAGCTCTTCCTCGATTTCCGCAACATGCCGCTCGGCGCTGCGGTCTCGGTGACGCTGCTCGTCATCTCCTCCGTCATCATCGTCTTTTACATGGGCGTGCTGCGCCGGGTCGAGGAGGCACGGGCATGAGGCTTCACCGCATTACTGGCTTCGTCGTGCCAGCGATCACGGCGCTTGGCTACCTCTTCCTCTTTGCCCCGCTGGTGGTGCTCGTCATCTATTCTTTCAATGCCGGCCGCTCGACCGTGGTCTGGACCGGCTTCTCGCTCGACTGGTACCAGCAGGCGCTTTCGGATCGCGGCCTGCAGAACGGCTTGAAGGTCAGTGCCATCGTCGCCGTCATTTCCGCGGTTCTTGCGACCGCGATCGGTACGAGCGCCGCCCTCGCCGTCGTCAAGCGGGAGTTCTCCGGCAAGACCCTCTTCTCGACCACGCTGATCGCGCCTCTCGTCCTGCCCGAAATCGTGCTGGCCGTCGGCATTCTGGTTGCGACCGTGTGGATGGGAATGGCGCTGGGCTACGCGACCCTGATCGCAGGACATGTGCTGGTCTCCGTGCCGTTCAGCTTCCTGATCGTGCGCGCCGCCGCTTGCGGTCTGGACCCTCGGCTGGACGAGGCGGCTGCAGATCTCGGCGCCAACGGACCCCAGACCTTCATGCGCGTGACGCTGCCGCTGCTGGCCCCGGCCATTCTTTCCTCAGCCCTGCTCTGCGCCGTCATCTCCTTCGACAACTTCGTGATTTCGACGTTCGTATCCGGCGTCGGCACCACGCCGCTTCCGATCCAGATCTACGCGATGCTGAAGACCGGCCTCACACCGAAGATCAACGCACTGGGCACCATGCTGATCGGCATAAACGTGCTCGCCATCGCACTGGTGATGGGGCGCTACCTGAAAACGGTCCGCAAGACCGGATGAACCGCATGCCAAAAATTCCAACCAAAAAAAGGGGAACCACATGCATAACCGCAAATATCTTATCGCCACGGTGAGCCTTGCCTCGCTGTTGCTGGCTTCCACGGCATCCGCCGAGGAACTCGCCATCTACGCCTGGTCGGGCGAACTTCCGCAGGAAATCGTCGACGATTTCGCCAAGGAAACCGGCATCAAGGTGACCATGGACACCTATGATTCCAACGAAACCATGATGGCCAAACTTTCGGCCGGCGCATCGGGTTACGATCTCATCGAACCCAGCCAGTATTCGGTTCAGGTGCTCTCCAAGCAGGGCCTGCTGCTCGAACTCGACCATACCAAGTTGCCGAACCTCGGCAATCTCGGCGAAGCCTTCAAGAACGTATCGTTCGACCCGGGCCAGAAGTTCAGCGTTCCCTATATCTGGGGCACGACCGGCTTCGCCTATAATGAGGAATGCGTGAAGGACGCCCCCACGAGCTGGAAGGCGCTCTGGGATCCAGCCTATGAAGGCCGCATCTACATGCTGGACAACATGCTCGCCGCCTATATCGCCGGTTTGCAGGTCAACGGTTTCCACGCCGGCACCACCAACCCCGAGGAGATCGAAAAGGCTACCCAGTCGCTCATCGAGCAGAAAAAGGTGCTCGAAGGGTATAACAGCAGCAACTTCGGCGATCTCGTCGCTTCGGGCGAAGCCTGCATCGTGCAGGGCTGGAACGGCAGCATCGCCCAGGCGATCACCACCAATCCGAAGGTTCGCTACGTGATCCCGGAGGAAGGCGGCTCGATGTGGATCGACGGCTTCTCCATTCCGAAGGCGGCCAAGAACGCCGACGCAGCCTACAAGTTCATGGACTACATCATGAAGCCGGAAGTGGCCGCCAAGGCTGCCAATCTTTCGAAGTCCGCAACCGTCGTCGATGCAGCCAAGGCGCTGCTCCCGAAGGATGTCGCAGAGAACCCGGCCATCTATCCGCCGGCTGACAAGCTGACGAAGGTCGATTTCATCCTCGACGTCGGCGACGCGACCAAGCTCTACCAGGATGGCTGGACCAAGGTGAAGACCGCTCAGTAACTCCTATCTGAGCGGTGGGCGGCGGCCGAGAATCCCCAACCCCGACCGTCGCCCCTTTTATCCCTGTTGCAAAATGAGCCTGGAAAGAGCGATGCCGCCCGACACCCGGAACACCCAGCGGCCGGACGGGACCGCCATCGAGCTGATCAACCTGTGCAAGGTTTTCGGCTCCGATGCGGAAAATCCGTCCTATGCCGTCGATCACATGAACCTGAAGATCCGCGCCGGCGAGTTCTTTACCTTTCTCGGCCCGTCTGGCTGCGGGAAGACCACGACGCTGCGCATGATCGCCGGCTTCGAGGAGCCCAGCAGCGGCAATATCGTGCTTGACGGTCGCGAGGTCTCCAGCTCGCCGCCGCACCTGCGCAACGTCAATACCGTCTTCCAGAGCTATGCGCTCTTCCCTCACCTGACGGTGGCGGACAATGTCGGCTTCGGGCTTGCGGTGAAGCGCGTGCCGAAGGCGGAACGACGCGACCGTATTCAGGCAGCGCTCGCCTCCGTCCGGATGGCGCATGTTGCCGACCGCAAACCGTCAGCCCTTTCCGGCGGGCAGCAGCAGCGCGTGGCACTCGCCCGTGCGCTGGTGAACGAACCGTCCGTCCTGTTGCTTGATGAGCCCTTCGGTGCTCTGGACCTGAAGCTTCGGCGGGAGATGCAGGTCGAGATCAAGGAAATGCAGCGCAAGCTCGGCATCACCTTCATCTTCGTCACCCATGACCAAGAGGAAGCGCTGACCATGTCCGACCGCATCGCAGTGATGTCCTCCGGCATCATCCGTCAGGTCGATGACCCCGTCGGTATCTATGAGCGTCCCTGCGACCGGTTCACCGCGAATTTCATCGGTGACATGAACATGCTCGACGCCAAGGTCACGAACATCGATGACCGCGAAGCGACCGTCTCGGCCGGAGGGCTGGACCTCGTTCTTCCGCGTCCGCTTCGGCTGCTTGGCATCGGAGACACGGCAACGATCGCCATTCGCCCCGAGGCCCTGACGCTTGGCGCGGGCGGAAGCGAGAAAGTCTCCTTTACCGGCTCCTGCGGCACGACCGTCTATACCGGCACCGACCGGCTGATCCCGATCACGCTGGCAACCGGCGAGACACTGACCATGCGCGTCAGGAACCGGCTGGGCGCAGCACCCGTACCCTTGCCCGGCGAGATGCTGACCGTCTCCTGCCCGCTTGCCGCCATTCATCTTCTTACCAACTGAGGCCCTGAAATGCCCATGAAATCCTACCGGTTCGGTGACATGCCAGCCGCTCTCGACGAGACGCTTCTCGCCCGCTTCCGCGGCGTGGAAGCGGCAACCGTCGGCCATTACCTGCACGACCGCTTCATGCGCAACGACCTGCGCCCGCTGATCGACGGTGTCAGGATCGCCGGCACAGCCGTGACCGTTTCCATCGCGGGTGCGGACTCCACGCTACTCTACCACGCCATGGACCGGGTACGCCCCGGCGACGTGCTGGTGATCGACCGCGCCGGCGATGAACGTCATGCCCCCTGGGGTGGTTTCATGGCGGCCGTCGCGAAGCTGCGCGGCATTGCCGGCGTGATCGTCGACGGGATGATCACCGATCCGGAAGCGATCCGCGAAGCCGGCGTTCCGACCTGGGCCCGCGGCGTTTCGCCGATCACCACCAAGCTGCTCAACATGGGCGGCGGCTTCAATATTCCGATCTCCTGTGGTGGCGTGGCCGTCAATCCGGGCGACGCGGTACTCGCCGATGACTGCGGCATCCTCGTTCTGCCACCGTCCGAGGTCGAAGGCCTCACCGCTATCGCTCTGGCCGATCAGGCCGACGAAGGCGGCTGGATCGAGCGGCTGAAGAAGGGCGAAAGCCTGCAGGATCTCGTCGACATCGCCGGCATGATCGCCGAACGCAACCGGAAGGACGCTGAACTCCATGGCTGACACGATCGACACCCTTGCCGTCTGGCTTTCGACTCCGCATCAGGCGATGATCGAAATCGCCCATGATATCGGCTATCGCCATATCGTGCTCGATATCGAGCACGGCCTCTTCGATCTCGAAGCTCTCGACCGCATCATCGCACTCGGCAAGGCTCTCGGCATGAAGATGCACGCCAAGGTGCTGGGACCACAGGCGATCCCGATCCAGCAGGCGCTCGACATGGGCGCCGACAGCGTCATCATCCCGCATATCGGCGATCTGGAACACGCCCGCGAGGTGACCCGTTCCGCCAAGTATCCGATGCTTGGCAATCGCAGCTTCTCCGGCACCCGGCCGGCCCGCTATGGCGGTGTCTCGCCGGAATATTACGAACGGGAAAACATCAACACGAAATGCTATCCGATGGTGGAATCGGCCGCTGCACTCGCCGACATCGAGGCTATCCTGGCCCTGCCGACCGTCGATGGCGTATTCGTCGGCCCGAGCGACCTTTCACTCGACAGCGGCCGCGGCGCCTATCGCAACACCGATGCCGACAAGGCCGATCTCGCCCGGATCGCGGCTGCGGCGAAGGCTGCCGGCAAGCCCTGGATCATGCCGGCATGGTCGCGCGCGGAACGGGACTATGCAAAAAGCCTCGGCGCATCGCTGATGGTCGTTGCCGATGAGTATGGCTCGATCATGTCGGGCCTTGCCGACGCGGCCAAGTAAAACACACTGGGATGGATCAACCATTATGACCGAAGCAATTTCCTGCGGCAGCCGCCTCATGCAGATCCTTGCCGCCTATGGCGTCGACACCGTGTTCGGCATGCCGGGCGTTCACACGCTCGAAGCCTATCGCGGGCTTGAAGCCGCCGGCATCCGCCATATCGGCGTACGCCACGAACAGGGTGCGGGTTTCATGGCCGATGGCTATGCGCGCATGTCCGGCAAGCCGGGCGTCTGCCTGCTGATTTCCGGCCCCGGCGTCACCAACGCTGCGACCCCGATCGGACAGGCCTATTCCGACAGCATCCCGATGCTCGTCATCACCTCCGTCGCCGCTACCAAGGATCTTGGCATGGGGCGCGGCCGCCTGCACGAAATCACCGATCAGGCCCGCGTGACCGAACCGCTCACCGCCTTCTCGGCCATAGCCACCGATCCCGAGCAGGTTCGTGAATATGTGGCGCGCGCCTTCGCGCTCTTCGAGACCGGCCGCAAGCGCCCGGTCCATATCTCCATCCCGCTCGATGTGTTCAAGGCGCCGGATGACAAGCCAGTGAAGGTGCGCAGCGCTGGCGGCGAAGCAGCACCCGCGTCCGCTGATCTTGCCGCAGCGGCCCAGTTGCTGGCGCAGGCGAAGCGTCCCCTTATCATCGCAGGCGGTGGTGCGGCCCGCGCGGCATCTGCCGTGAAAATGCTGGCGGAAAAGGTCGGCGCGGCCGTCGTTCCGACCATCGCCGGCAAGGGCGTTTTGCCTGACAGCCATCCGCTGGCCGTTGAGACCACGCTCGACCGCGGCAAGACACAGGAGTTCATCGAGAGCGCCGACGTCATCCTCGCCATCGGCACCGAACTTGCCGAACCCGATATCTGGATGGACGGCCCGCTGCCGATGTCCGGCAAGCTGATCCGGGTCGATATCGACCGCAGCGTACTGGCCCGCGATTACGATGCAGAAATCGCCATCTGCGCCGATGCGACGCTCGCTGTCGAGGGACTGCTCGATGCATTGCCCGACGCCGTCACCGGCGGCTTCAACGGATCGAACGCCATTGCCGACCTTCGCCAGAGCGAGCGCGACAACCTCACGCCGCTGGAACAGAAGCATGTGCGCGTACTCGACGCGCTGCGCCGGGCGATCCCGCCGGAGGGCGTCGTCTATACCGACATGACCCAGCTTGCTTATACCGGCTACGCCTTTTTCCCGACCGAGAAACCCGGCAAGTGGTTCTTCCCGGCGGGCTACGGCACGCTCGGCTTCGCGCTACCGGCAGCTATCGGCGGCAAGATCGCCTCGCCGGAAACACCTGTTGCCGTCATCGTTGGCGACGGCGGTTTCCAGTTCACGCTTCAGGAACTCGGCACGGCGGTTGAAAACAAGCTGCCGATGGCGATCATCCTGTGGAACAACGACAGTCTCGCCCAGATCCGCGACGGCATGATCGTACGGAACATCCCGACCATCGGTGTCAATCAGCACAACCCGGATTTCGTCGCACTGGCAAAGGCCTATGGCTGCCATACCGCCGAGCCGACAAGCTTCGACGAACTGGAAGCAGCCGTCACCGCGGCCTTTGCAGCGGATGGCCCGACTGTTATTCACGTTCGCGAAAGTGCCGAATTCCTCGCCTGAGAACACGATGACAACAATGACAACCGAAATGCCCGAGGCGAAGCTGGAGAACTGGCGTCGTCATCCCCACAACACCTGGGGCTTCAGCCATGTCGACCGGCTGGTTACCACCCAGCCGATCAAGACCGGGCAGGACACGCATCCCCTGCCCCGCGCCGAGCAGCTCGACCTGTCGACGATCTCGACCGATGGCGGCAAGACCATCAGCGCCGCTCTGGCCGACAGTTTTACCGACGGCTTCATGGTCCTGCATCGCGGCCGTATCATTGCCGAGCAGTATGGCCCCGCCACCGACGCCGGGACGCGCCACATCGTCTTTTCCGTCAGCAAGTCCCTCACCGGCACGCTTGCCGGTGTGCTGGTCGAGCGCGGTGAACTCGATGTCGACCAGCCGGTGATCCGCTACGTCCCGGAACTGGCCACTTCCGCTTATGGCGACTGCACGGTCCGCCATATCCTGGATATGACCGTATCGGTTCGCTTCATCGAGGACTATCTCGATCCGAAGGGCGATGTCGCCCGCTACCGCGTGGCGATGGACTGGGACCCGCCAAAGGCTTTCGAATATGAAGGCGGCCTGCACGATTTCGTCGCGACCCTTCCGCATGATGCCGGTCCGCATGGCGAGAAGTTCCACTACGTTTCGCCCAACTCCGACGTTCTCGGCTGGATTCTTGAACGTGCCGGCGGCATGCCGATGGCGGAACTGCTGTCGCGCTACATCTGGCAACCGATGGGTGCAGAAAGCGACGCTTATATCACTGTGGATCGAAAGGGCGGCGCCAGAACCGCGGGCGGCATCTGCACCACGGTTGCGGACCTCACGCGTTTCGGCGAAATGGTGCGGCTGAAGGGTCGCGTCGATGGCCGGCAGGTCATCCCGGAAAGCTGGATCGACGACATCCTCAACGGCGGCGACCGGCAGGCCTGGGCGCGCGGCGACCTCACCGACCTCTTCGCTTCCGGTCGCTACCGGTCGAAGTGGTACGTCCCTGACGATGTGCCCGGCGAGTTCTGCGCCATCGGTATTCACGGCCAATGGATCTATGTCGATCCGGCCGCAGAAATGACCGCAGTAAAGCTTTCGTCCCAGCCCATTCCGGCCGACGACGACCTCGACCAGCAGACGCTGCAGATATTCCGCGCGCTGGGCAAACACCTGAAACGCTGATCTCTTCCATTCAGAATGCAAGAAGGCACGTCCCGTGGGACGCGCCTTCTTGTTTTATAGCGGACTTTCGGCCACTCGGCCGGCGGTCAATGCCGAGAAATCAGCTTTCAGGCGTGAGCGTCACGGACGTGCCGGTTGCGGCAAGGTTCAGGCCGAGCTGACCGCTCACGCTGATCGTCTGCAGATGGATGGAACCCGACGTGCCGCCAATGAGGACGTTGGCGCCGATGCCCGCACCAAGAGTCGCTTCCGCGGTAGCGCCCTGATAGAGGCCACCGAGCGAGCCATGGTGATAGCCGGCTGTCGGGGCGAATACGGCCCAGACCAGACGGCTGCGGGTGGTAAAGCCCACATCGACACCCATCTTGCGGACGACGCCGGTGTAACGGTCGAGCGGTTCGCTGCCGATTGCAGACGTGAACACGCAATCGGCTTCCTTGGCGGATCCGAGAACATAACCTACACCACCACCGATCGAGCAATCGAGATAGCCGATCCGGACGCCACCGCGGCTATCCTGTTCCTTGAAATCCGGAACCGGTTCCTGACGGGAGATGGCATCGGCCGAAACGGCAGCTCCGGCGCCTGCCAGAACCGGCAGGGCGACGAGCGCCACGGCAAGAATCTTTTTCATCCCTGTACTCCTTCAAAGCTGTTGCGACCGCTGATATGGAAGCGAGCGGTCGACGGGACACGATTACCTTTGGTCAACGCATATGGCGAAAAAATGGTCCGCGCCCGGCACGCGAGTTTCAAGACTTCGTCTGCAACCCCCAAACCTTTCCGCCACCCCGACTACATCCGAAGAGATGAAGCGCGGGGTTCTCGCCAGCCGGAAGAAAACCAACGAAGATATCGCCCGCCCCGGCACCGAAACGGCGAATGAAAAATTGTCTTTCAGCGATGCTATTTCCCGACCTCGCGACACCTGCCATGGGGACGCCCTTCGAGAACAATGGAGATTTTTCATGAGCCGCCAACCGGTCGTCCAGGGCTTTTTCGACAAGCGGACCTTCAGCGTGCAATATGTCGTTTCCGATCCGGCAACGCGCAAATGCGCCATCATCGACCCGGTGCTGGATTATGACGAGAAATCCGGCTCGACGGCCACGACCAACGCGGATCGCCTGCTCGCCTATATCGAAGAGCAGGGACTGGAACTCGAATGGATCCTGGACACCCATCCTCACGCCGATCACTTCTCGGCCTCCCACTACCTGAAAGGCCGGACCGGGGCGCCGACGGCCATCGGCAGCCATGTCACGGCGGTTCAGGAGCTCTGGAAGGGCATCTACAACTGGCCCGAATTCCCGGCCGACGGCTCCCAATGGGACCGCCTTTTCGCTGAGGGTGACAATTTCACGATAGGCGAGCTTGAGGCGCATGTGCTCTTTTCGCCCGGACACACGCTCGCCTCGATTACCTATCTGATCGGCGACGCCGCCTTCATTCACGATACGCTCTTCATGCCCGACAGCGGCTCGGCCAGAGCCGATTTTCCCGGCGGCAGCGCGAGCCGGCTGTGGAACTCGATCCAGCAGATCCTGTCGCTTCCCGACCATACCAGACTTTTCGTCGGCCACGACTATCAGCCGGGAGGGCGCGAGCCGCTGTGGGAAACGACGGTTAGCGAGCAGAAGCGCAGCAATGCACATGTCAACGGCAAGGACGAGGTCGCGTTCGTTGCCTTGAGGACGGCGAGGGACAAGACCCTGCCGATGCCGAAACTCATCCTGCATGCGCTTCAGGTGAATATCCGCGGCGGTCGCCTGCCGTAACCGGAGGAAGGCGGCAAGCGCTATCTCAAGATACCGCTGGATGCCTTGCCCGGGGCCGTCTGGTAAAGAACGCCTCTGTTTCCCAAGAGACTGGGTCACTCCGTCATGGCCGAAAGCCCCCACGGCTCTAGGTCATGGAAAATGGCAGTCGCGACGAGGCTCAAGGTCGTGTAGAACTTGGGTATTTCCACGATTTCAGGCCCTTTGGATATTTGAACCCTTGAACAGTCCTGCTTTCACCGTCCGTCCCTTAACCAAAGAAGATCTGGCCCCGGTCGCAGGTCTTTTCCAGCGGACGTTTCGTGACGGAACCGCAGCCTCGCCGGCGCTTGAGACCGCTCTGCGGCAGACATTCATCGACCATCCCTTCGCGGACCCGGATCTGCCTTCGCATGTGTTCGTAAACGAGGCTGGTAAGGTCTCGGGCTTCATCGGCGTCAATCCCGCCCGCATGACCATCGGTGGCCGGGAGATCCGTGCAGCTTTTGCCGGCAGCATGATGGTGGAGCGCCCCAAGGAAAATCCGCTGGCCGGAGCACGTCTCATCCGGGCCTTTCTTTCAGGTCCGCAGGATGTCTCGATCAGCGAGACAGCCAATGCCACAGCGCTCGGCATGTGGCGCAAGCTCGGCCACGACCTGATCCCGGCCTACAGCATGAACTGGCTCAGGGTTTTCCGGCCGGGGTCAACCGGCATCGATATCCTGAACCGTGTGCACCCCGCCGCGAGATTGCTGAAACCCTTCGGAGCGCTTGCCGACCGGATCGCACGAATGGGCGGCGGTGCCTCCTTCGGTCTTGAGACGTCGAGCGGAAAAGGTCCGGCGTTTCAGGACGTCGGGGAAGAAGAACTTGCCGAAGCGCTGATGGCACTGGCGCCTGCCTTTCCCCTTGCTCCCATCTGGAACCGGCCATCGCTCGGTTGGCTTCTCGCTCAGGCACGGGAAAAGAGCCAGTTCGGCCCGATCGTGCGTCGCGTCGCCTATGGATCGGATGGGGCTCCGGTTGCTGCCCATGTCTATTACGGCCGCCCCGGTGGCATCGCCTGGGTGCTACAATCGCTCGCCCGTCCGGAACGGATGGAAGCCATGGTGGACGATATGCTTCAACACGCCGCCGATGCAGGCTGCGCCGCGATCCGCGGTGCGGGCCAGCCATGGCTCACACCGTTCCTGTTGCGCAAAAAGGCGCTGTTCCTCGGCCGTTCCTTCGTGGTTGCCCAGACGAAAGACCCTGACATTCGCGAGACGATCGATAGCGGCAAGGCCCTGATCACCGGTCTTGCGGGAGAAACATGGTCTCCACTGATCGGCGAACGCTTCAGCTGACGCCCTGCGTCTTCTCCAGCATGGTCAGCGGCGGAGCCCCGAGATAGGCGGCAACGCGACGCTTCGCCTCTATGCTCTTCCAAACAGCCTCCACCTCGGCTTCCGAAAGTCCGACGACGGCTGCCGTATCCGCAAGGCTCTTTCCCCGGTCGAGAGCGTAGAGGCTGAGGTCCATTTCGCGATAAGGCAGGGAGAAATAATACTCGTCCTGCGTCTGCGGCAACGACCAGGTATCGGTGGTCGGCGGCCGCTGGCGAATGCCCTCGGGCACGCCGAGCGCTTCCGCCAACTGGTAGACCTGCGTCTTGTAGAGATGGGCGATAGGTTTCAGGTCAGCCGCACCGTCACCGTTCTTCACGAAGAAGCCCTGATCGTATTCCAGCCGGTTCGGCGTTCCCGCAACGGCAAAATTCAGGCGGTCGGCATGGTAGTATTCCAGTTGCTTGCGCGTTCTCTGCTTCATGTTCGCGGCCGCGATCATGCCGAGATAGACGGTGAGCGGCATGCGCTGCCTGCACTCGCGGCCATCGGGATCGACGGCAACCAGCCAGGAGATATTGTAGCCCCGGCCGGACAGGGCAGATTCCAGCACCACCTTGCATCGCCATCCCTCGCCGTATTCCGGCAGGATCTCCCGGATGAAGGTATCGCGGCGGGTATAGCAACCGGCGGCGGCAAGGATCGGACCGATGTTTTCCACGGCGGTCGAAATGCCAAGTTTCTCGGCAAGCTGTCGCCCGAGTTCGAGGCTCTGCGGATCGGACTCATCCTCCGGCATGAAAATGCCGAACACCTTGTCCGCCCCGAGCGCGCGGACCGCCAGCGCGGCGGTCACCGAACTGTCGATCCCGCCGGAAAGGCCGACCACGACGCCGCGCTTGCGCAGTGTCTTTCCCACGGTTTCGACCATCCAGCCGGAAATCCGTGCGATCTCCCCGTCTGCATCGAGCCGCAATTCGTCTGCGCTGAACCCCGTCATATCCTTCAATCCCCAATCGTTTCCTGTGCCAGTCCCAGTCGCAATTTGCCCGATGCAGTTTTCGGCAGGCTCTCGCAGAACTCCGTGCTCTGGGGCAGCATGTAATCTTCCAGTGTCCGCGCGAGGCTGCGCACGATATCCCGATGGGAGAGCGAGATGCCGGGCGCCAATACGACGAAGGCCTTCACCGCCTGACCAAAAAAGTCATCCGGCACTCCGGTCACCGCCGCCTCCAGAATTCCTTCGATGGCATAAAGCGCTCGCTCGACCTCCTGCGGGCTGACCTTCTCACCACGAGACTTGATGATGTCGTCGCGGCGGGAGATGAAGGTCATAAACCCGTTCTCATCGGCGGAAAACAGATCCCCCGTCAGCAGGGTGCGGTTATCGTCGCCAGCCTCGCCTCCCAGCTTGGCGGCGCTCGCCTCGGGGTCTTTCCAGTAGCCTGTCATGACGTGGGGACCGCGAACCACGAGTTCGCCGACCGTTCCAGGCTCAGCCCGTTCGCCATTCTCGTCGATGACGAACGCCTCCGTTCCCGGAATGGCGAAGCCGACAGAGGCAGGATGTGCATCAAGTGCTTCCGGCGACAGGCTCAAGGCCCGGATGCATTCCGTCTGGCCATACATGATGTGCAGCCGGGCAGCGGGAAAGAGCCGCCTGATCTTGCCGGCGATAGCCGGAGGCAGCGCCGCGGCAGCGCTGGTGATGTAATGGATGTCGGGCAGGAACCCGGGTTCCAACTCTTTCATGTTGGCAATCGCTGCAGCCATCGAAGGAACCAGGGGCAGGCCCGTCGCCCGCGTTTCCGCCAGTCGCTTGAGGATGGCGGCAGGGAAGGCGAAGGATTTTTCCAGATGCAGAGTGCCGCCCACCATGACCATGGTCACGACCTGCGTCAGCCCGTAGCCGAAGGACAGCGGCAGGACGTTGAAGACGACATCGTTCTCGTCATTGCCGAGATAAACGATGATCGAGGCGCAGGCAGCACCGAGGCTCGCATGGGTATGCATCACTCCCTTCGGCTCGCCGGTCGAGCCGGAGGTATGAAGGATCAGAGCGAGTGCGCGCTCGTCATTATTCGATGCAGGCGCATCAGTTCCTTCGGCAAGGAGCTGCTCACAACGGGCAGCGGCCTCGTTCAGCGCATCCTCCGCCAGTCCCCATGCGAGCAGAACAGTCGAACCGTCACGACGCGCAACAGCGGCTTGTGCGGTCGGCAACAATCGAGCCTGCGTCACCAGAGCGGAAGCGCCGAGGCTTTCGACGATGCGTCCAAGCTTTTCCGCCCGGGTGGACGGATGCAGCGGACAGGCAACCGCGCCTGCCTTCCAGATTGCGAAGAGCGATACGACGAATTCCGATCCGTTTTCCAGAAGCAGCACGACCCGGCCGCCAGATCTGACACCCGACCGAAACAAGCCAGAGGCCAGCCTGTCACTGGCTTCATCAAGGCCGGAATAGGTCAGCCTTGTCTCGCCCGCCGTCAACGCCACCTTTTCAGGCAGCTTGCGAGCACTCGCGCGCAGATGATCCTCTATGCGCATCGGCTTTTCGTCTCTCCGGCAACACCTCAGGCGGCGCGCTTGCGCTCAACGTACTCCGCGATGCGGCCGACGGAATCGAGGTTTTCGGGAACGATCTCGCTGTCGGCGATGGAGATTTCGTAGGTTTGTTCGAGAAAGGCGATGATTTCCAGAACGCCGGTGGAATCCACGATGCCGCTATCCAGCAGCGACTGGTCGTCATCCAACGCTTCGTTCTCAGCGCGGAAAAGGAAATTGTCGGCAATGAAGCCGCGAACGGTCTGCAAAAGCTTGGAATTGATCATGAAGCGGCCACTCCCCTTGGATGCGCGTCTTTCTCGCCCAGCGCAGGGCGAGGAAATTTTTCATGCCATAGCTGCGTCGACAAGATGCCGGTCAGCGCCATACTGTCGCGGGCGCTGGGCGCAGAACCGGAAGACAGCTTCACGAACAGCCGGCCAACGGCTGCGGGATCGAATAGCCCGGCCTCGCGAAGCGTTCCCTCCGAGAGAAGCTCTCGCACATAGACGGGCGCGCTTTCACCGATAAAGGCCGCACCATCAGGTGCCCGGTACGGCTGTTTCGGACGATCGCGAATGCTCTCCGGCAGGAGGTCTCCCGCCACCTCGCGCAGAATGTGTTTTTCGCGAAGCCCCTTCAGCTTCATCGATGGCGGAATGCGTGCGGCAAATTCCACCAGCCGATGGTCGAGGAAGGGATAGCGGCCCTCGATGCCATGGGCCATGCTCACCCTGTCGCCTTGGGCGGAGAGGATGTAGCCCGGCAGAAGACCGGTCATTTCCAGATACTGGGCCTGATGCAGTTCGTGCCAGCGCGAGAAATCGGCAGGCAGACGACCGCGAAGATCGTCGAGCGCGCTGTAACTTCCGATGTCATCGGACAGTGCGCGGGAAAAGAACAGCTTGGCTCCTGCCGTGACCCGGAACCGCGGCTGATGTGAATAGATCGGATCGTCGGGACGAGGCGTCGCCGCGAAGAAGGCCGAGAGGTAGGCCGGCGACTGGCGATTGAGGCGCGGCAGGTAGGGATAAAGCCGCTGGTAAAGCAGAGGCCTGCGGCGAGAGGTGGGTTGACGCCCGACGAAGCGGC
The DNA here is from genome assembly GCA_003248775.1 of Shinella sp. Classification (GTDB taxonomy): domain Bacteria; phylum Pseudomonadota; class Alphaproteobacteria; order Rhizobiales; family Rhizobiaceae; genus Allorhizobium. The sequence goes on from QFQX01000002.1 coordinate 75,943, forward strand.
GAAGCTTGGCTTCCTTGAAGATATCGTAGCCGGCGAAGACCTCGTCGGCCCCTTCGCCCGTCAGGACCGCCTTGACCCCGTTTTCGCGGACATGACCGGCAAGGGCAAAGAGCGGCACCGGCCCGGTGCGCAGCAGGGGCTGCTCGACATGGCGGATCACATCTGGGAAAAGCCTGCCGATTTCACCGGCGGCGCATCGCAATGCATGGTGATCCGTCCCGAGCGCATTGGCGACGATCTGCTGCGGTCCCGCCTCGTCGAACTCGGCATCATCGAAAGTGACCGAAAAGGTTTTCAACGGCTCAGGTGAAAGCTCTACGGCGATTGCGGAAATCAGGGAGGAATCGAGCCCGCCGCTGAGATAGGCCCCGCAGGGATCATCGGCCCTGAGCCGGATACGCACCGCGTCCGTCAGCAGGGACCGCAGCTCTTCCTTCACAGCGCCTACGTCCGCCCCTCGCCCGGCCTCTTCGGCATCGGGAAAACTTGGCTGCCAGTAGCAATGGACCCTGGTCGTTCCCCCCTCGGCCAGCAACATGTGGCCGGGCGGAAGTTCCAGAATGTCCTTGAACGGCGTGCGGGGAGCGAGCGGGAACCAGAAGGTGAAGATCTGGTCGAGCGCCAGGGGATCGGCTTCCGGATCGATACCGGGCACCTCGAACAAGGCCTTGATCTCGGAACCGAAGTAAAGCCCCTCGCAGGCTTCCGTGTAATAGAGCGGCCGGACGCCCATACGATCGCGCGCCAGCATCAGCCGCCCGCATCGTGCGTCCCAGAGCGCGAAGGCGAAATCGCCGTTCAGGTGATCGACGCAATCCGGCCCGAACATATCATAGAGGTGCAGGATGACTTCCGTGTCGGACCGGGTGCGGAAGCTGCGGCCTCGCTGTCTGAGACTTTCGCGCAGTTCGACATGGTTGAAGATCTCCCCGTTGAAGGAAATCCATACGCTGCCATCGGCAAGGGACATCGGCTGGGCGCCGCCCTCGATGTCAACGACGGAGAGACGGGCATGGGCGAGGCCGATACCCGGAGCGGTATGAATGCCGGTCGCATCAGGCCCGCGGTGACGGATTACACCGGCCATGCGCCGCAGCAGCGCCGGCATAGCCGGTGCCTCGTGGGGGATCATATAGCCGGCAATGCCGCACATATCGCCATTCCTTCGGATGCTTCATGCGCCTGAAAGGCTGCTGTAGCCGCAAATCCACGGCCCGGAACCCCGCACACTGGCGGCTCTCCGATCTATCCATGATCTCGTTATCGAAAACGGATGAAATGAGTCTTAAGATTGTAACAACATCCGGCGCGAAAGCGCGCTACCGCAAAAGAATTCAGGCCGCCGCCCGCTGGGCGACGACCTGAATGAAAGGACAGGTATCAAGGGCCTGCCACATGATGAAGACCGAAAACTCAGGCCGCCCGCATGGTCGTCTCAAGCGGGATTTCGACATCGATCTCGAGGATCGAATAATGCTCGTCGCGGTCCATCTTCACCTGCACACGATCGCTGTCGAGCTCCACATGCTTTGCGATGACCGCAAGGATTTCCTCGCGTAGCGTTGCCACGAGATCCGAACCAGACGAGGCGCGTTCATGGGCGAGAAGGACCTGCAGGCGCTCCCGCGCCATCGGAGCAGATCTCTGCCGGGTGAAAAGCCGAAAGATGCTCATGCTGCCCTCCGGGCGAAGATCTTGCCGAGGATCCCGCGCTTTTCTCCCGGAATGGTGATCGGCAGGGTTTCGCCAGCCAAACGCCGTGCGGCGTCGAAATAAGCCATGGCCGGAGCACTGCGGACATCGGCGAGTGTAACCGGCGCACCGATATTGGAAGCGCGCAGCACATCCATGCTTTCCGGGATGATGCCGAGCAGCGGAATGGACAGGATTTCGAGGACGTCATCCACCTTCAGCATGTCGCCACGTTCGGCGCGGGCGGGGTCGTAGCGGGTCAGCAGCAGGTGCTTTTCCATGCGCTCGCCGCGTTCGGCCTTGAGGGTCTTGGCGTCCAGAAGACCGATGATGCGGTCGCTGTCGCGGACGGAGGAGACTTCCGGGTTGGTGACTACGACGGCGACGTCCGCATGCCGCATGGCAAGCGTCGCTCCGCGTTCGATGCCGGCGGGGCTGTCGCAGATGATCCAGTCGAAATAGCGACGCAGTTCGTTGATGACCCACTCGACACCCTCGGGCGTCAGGTTGTCCTTGTCGCGCGTCTGGGAGGCCGGCAGCAGGAAGAGCGTCTCAAGCCGCTTGTCGCGGATCAGAGCCTGCTGCAGCTTGGCGTCGCCCTGGATCACGTTGACCAGATCGTAGACCACCCGGCGTTCGGCACCCATGACGAGGTCGAGGTTGCGCAGGCCGACATCGAAGTCCACGACTGCGACCTTTTCATTCCGCTGCGCCAGGGCCGCGCCGAGCGCGGCAGTCGTGGTCGTCTTGCCGACCCCGCCTTTGCCTGAAGTGACGACGATTACCTTCCCCATCTTGCTCTCCTGTTTTCGGCCGGCATCGGCTCAGATAACTTTTGCTGCCATGATCGAATCGTCTTCGAGCCATAGCTGTACGGGTTGACCGCGAAGCGCGGCGGGCAGGTCTTCGGCCATCTTGTAGATGCCGTCGATAGCGACCAGTTCCGCTTCGAGCTTGCGGCAGAAAATGCGTGCTTCGGCGTTTCCGAGCGAACCCGCCATGGCGCGGCCGCGCAACGCGCCGTAGATATGGACCGACCCACCGGCGATGACCTCGGCGCCCGAGGCGAGCGATCCGACGATCGTCACGTCGCCCTCCGGGAAAATCACCGATTGCCCCGAGCGGACAGGCTCACGGATGACCAGCGACTGGAGCACCGGACGCACTTCCGGCACCAGCACAGGCGCGGCTTCGGATACACTCGCGTCCTTCTTTTCCTCAGGCTCGGCCGATGGCTCCGAGGGCGTGATCTCGAAGTCGGAGGCCGGACGGCCACCCTTCAGCGCCGGCGGCATTCCCGGCCCGATGGCCGAGGGACGCGCGCCTTCGATACCCATGATGCTGACATTGCGCGCAGCAAGCTCGGCAAGCAGATCCTTGATCTGCGCCTTGTCGAGCGACAGCTCGCTCACATCGAGAACGACAGGCCTGGACAGGAAGAAACCCGCCGAACGCGCGGCAAGATCGTCGAGCCTTTCCAGCCACTGATCGAGCGGCATGTCCGGCGACAATACGACCGCCAGGAAGGAGCGACCTTTGATTCGGATCGAGCGGGCGTCTGTTAGCACTTTGGTCATCTACGTAAACAAATCGTTGACCGTAAGTACCCTTGCCATGGTTAACAAATGGTTAATATCGCGGCTTACCTGTAAACCTTTTCACGCCATATGCAGCAGGTTGGCCGGACGGAAACTACTGAAATCAATGATCGTTCTGCAATATCGCAGCAGCGCTGCGGGCCCGCGCTCCAGCAAGATCCGCCTCAATCGCCTGCAGGATGCTCGCCTCCGCCTCAACGACATTGCCGGCCTCCACGGCCTGCACGAGATTGCGCCGCCGGTTGATTGCGGTCTCGTAAAAAACGCTGTTATCGCGGCTGTCTCCGACGGGCATCGCAGCCGCAAGCGTGAACTCTGTCACACCCAGCGCCGCCCGCAGCATGGGGTTCTGTGAGGTATCCGCGAGAATGCGATGAAGCTCCAGGGTGGCGAGCGCAAAGGAATCAGCCATGCCGCGCGACACGCTCATCTGCTGAAGCCAGTAATAAAGCATGCGGATGTGATCGGCGGTGCGCAGTTTTGCGGCAAGACGCACCGTTTCCAGTTCCAGCAGGCGACGGACGTCGAAGAGATAACCGACGAACTGCGGATCGAGGCCCGCTTCGAAATGCCAGAGCAGCACCTGCTGGTCGAAGAGCTGCCAGCGGCTTTTCGGCGAGACCCGCGTGCCGACCTTTGGCCGGGCCTCGACCAGCCCCTTGGCCTCAAGCGTCTTCAGCGCCTCCCGCAGCACGGTTCGGGAAACGCCGTAGGTGTCCATGAGTTCGGCGTCCCTGGGCAGGATGGAACCCACGGGAAAGCGGCCGGAAACAATGCCGACCCCGATCTCGTTGATGATGAACGAATGAAAATTGGGTGCAGCCGACCGCCCGGAACGCGCGCGGATCAGGCTACCTGGTTCACTCATGTTTCAATTTCCAAAAGCCCTTTGCCTGTGCCGAGGAAGCCGAGAAGACCAGCCGCTGCAATACGATGAAGACGAACAGCAGTGCGCCGATGACGATCTTCGTCCACCAGCTCGAAAGCGTACCGTCGAAGATGATGTAGGTCTGCACGAGCCCCTGCAGCATGACACCGATGAAGGTTCCGAAGACGAAGCCGTAGCCGCCCGTCAGCAGGGTTCCCCCGATGACCACGGCCCCGATGGCATCAAGCTCGACACCGACCGCCGCCAACGGATAGCCGGCGGAGGTATACAGCGAAAAAACAATGCCCGCGAGACCCGATAAAGTCGCAGAGAGCGTGTAGACGAGGATGGTGGTGTGCGCCACCGGAACGCCCATCAACTGTGCCGACGTGGTGTTGCCACCGAGGGCATAGACGTAGGAGCCGAAGCGCGTACGGTGAGCGAGCAGAGCGCCAACGATGAAGACCAGGATCATCAGGCCGCCGATCAGGCTGATCCGCCCGCCTCCGGGCATGAGGAAATAGGTGGAGGAAACGCTGGAATAGAACGGGTGGGTGACCGGAATGGAATCCTGCGTAATCACCGATGCGACGCCTCTTGCGAGAAACATCCCGGCAAGCGTCACGATGAAGGAGGGAACCTGAAGATAATGGATGGCAGCCCCCATCGCCGCGCCGAAAGCCGCGGAAAGTCCCAACGCCACGGCAAAGGCGACGAGCGGGTGATAGCCATACCACGATACCAGAACCGCGATCATGACGCCGGTAAAGCCGATCACCGCGCCGACGGAAAGATCGATGCCGCCGGAAAGGATCACGAAGGTCATGCCGACTGCCGCGATGCCGAGAAACGCGTTATCGGTCAGGAAGTTGCCGAGGACACGCGTCGAGAACATTCCGGGATATTGAAGGACGCTGGCCACATAGGCGAGCGCGAAGATCAGGGCGGTGGCCGCCAGAGGACGAAGGCTGCGGTTCATGAGGATTTTCCGGAAAGAAGGCGACGGTTGCGCCGGGCTTCGACGAGCCGCCCTGCGAGCGGAGACTGCATCAGCAGGATGAGGATGATGACGCCGGCCTTGACCACGAGGTTGAACTCGGGCGGGAAGCCCGACACGAGAATGCCTGTGTTCATGGCCTGGATGATGATCGCGCCGATCACCGACATGGCGATCGAGAAGCGGCCGCCGAGCAACGACGTGCCGCCGATCACCACGGCAAGGATCGCATCCAGCTCAAGCCAGAGACCGGCATTGTTGGCATCCGCGCCTCTGATGTCGCCGGCAACGATGATACCCGAGATGGCGGCGCAGAAACCGGAGAAGGTGTAGATCGCAAGCAGCAGCAGCCGGCTATGAATGCCAGCCAGGCTGGCCGCGGTCCGGTTGACGCCGACCGCCTCGATGAAGAGACCTATGGCCGTGGAGCGCACCGCCACAACGCTGATGGTCAGCAGGCATGCGGCGATCAACACGGGCATAGGCAGGCCGAAGAGGGAACCCGTGCCAAGGAAGATCAGGATCGGATCCGAGAAGGTCACGATGGAACCTTCCGTGATGAGCTGCGCGATGCCACGCCCCGCCACCATCAGCACCAGCGTCGCGACGATCGGCTGGATTTCGAGGAAGGTCACGAGAATACCGTTCCACAACCCGCAGACAAGGCCGGCGGCGAGTGCCGCAGACACCGCAATGTAGCCCGGATAACCGGCAGTCACCATGGTGGCCGCCACAGCGCCCGAAATCGCCATGACAGCGCCAACGGAGAGATCGACGCCCTTGGTCGCGATCACCGCAGTCATGCCGATGGCGAGGATAGCCACGGGGACACCGCGATTAAGCACGTCGATCATGCTGCCGAACAGCCGACCGTCCTGCCAGGTGATGTCGAAGAAGCCCGGAAACAGCAGCCAGTTGATGAACAGCACGCCGAGCAGGGCAATGGTTTGCGGGTTTATAGCCCGCGTCAGCCGACCTGCGATCATGCGGTTTCTCCTTCAGGCTGGGCTGCAATTGCCTGGACGATGACTGCCGGCGTTATCTGGTCGCCATGCAGTTCCGCCACCATCTCGCGATCACGCATGACGACGACGCGGGACGAGTAGGCAACGATTTCATCGAGTTCGGACGAGATGACCATCAGCGCCAGACCATCTTCGCGCAGGCGATTGATGGTGCGGACGATTTCCGCATGGGCGCCGACGTCGATGCCGCGCGTCGGTTCGTCGAGAATAAGGAAATCCGGGTCCGTCGCCAGCCAGCGGGCGAGGATCACCTTCTGCTGGTTGCCACCGGACAGAAGCTTCACCGGCATGTCATGAGAGGCGGCGCGAATATCGAGTTCCTCGGCAAACTTGCCCGCAATTTCCATCTGCTCGTCGCGATTGAGCGCGCGGAACCAGCCAAGCTTGCCCTGCAGCGCAATCACGATGTTTTCGCGCACCGAAAGGTCCCCGAGAATACCCTCCGCCTTGCGGTCCTCCGGGCAGAAGCCGAAGCCGTGTGCAATGGCCTGCACCGGGTTCTTCAGGTCGACGCGCTTCTTTCCCATGCGGATCTCCCCGCTGTCGGAAGGATCGACGCCGAACATAACACGCGCCATTTCCGTACGGCCCGATCCGAGAAGCCCGGCCACGCCGACCACCTCGCCCTTGTGGATGCGCACCGAGAACGGCTTCACCTTGCCGGTCTTGCCGCAACCATCGAACTCGACCATGGCGGGACCGGCCTCGCGCTCCTCGATGCCGGTCACGGCAGGAACGAAGCTGACATCCTTGCCGAGCATCATGCGAACGACATCGGTGCGCGTCAGGCCAGCAAGCGGACGCGTGCCGATGAGCCGACCGTTGCGCAGGATCGTCACGCGGTCGGAAATCGCAAAGACCTGATCGAGGAAGTGGGTGATGAAGACGATCGCAAGCCCCTCGGCCTTCAGCGCGGCGATCACCTCGAACAGCCTGTCGACCTCGTGACGGTCGAGGCTTGCCGTGGGTTCGTCCAGCACCAGCACCTTGCCGGAAAGCTCGACGGCCCGGCAGATGGCGACGATCTGCTGCACGGCGACGGAATAGCTGCCAAGCTCCGCCTCGACATCGATGTCGAGGCCGTAACGCGCAAGAAGCGCGCGGGCATTGCGCGCGATCAGCGACTTGCGAACGAAACCGAAGCGCGTCGGCTGATGGCCGAGATAGAGATTTTCCGCGACGGAGCGGTTCGGAAGAAGGTTGACTTCCTGGTAGACGGTTCCGATGCCATGGGACTGCGCGTCCAGCGGATCGCGAAACTGCACTGCCTTGCCATCGAGCACGACTTCGCCGGCATCCGGCTGATAGGCTCCGGTCAGGATCTTGATCAACGTCGACTTGCCGGCGCCGTTTTCACCCAGAAGGGCATGCACCTCTCCCGCCCGCAAACCCAGCGTCACGTCGTTCAATGCACGGTTCTGGCCGAATATCTTGCCGACACTGCGCGCCTCCAGCACGAAATCCGTTCCCGGATCCACTGTCTCCATAATCGTCCCCCTCGCTCCGCAACGATTTTTCGCCGACCTCATCCGCAATGCAAGGGGCGCCGGCATTGCCGGCGCCCCAGTCTGGGCAGGGAAATCAGTAACCGAGACCCTTGCGGGCTTCGTATTCACCCTTGGGGTTGTCGGCAGGCGTATAGAGCTTCGACTCGGTGATGATGAACTTCGCCGGCTCCTTGCCATCCTTCAGATAGGCTGCGAGCGCATCGAAGGCAGGACCGGCCATATTCGGTGTCAGTTCGACGGTTGCATTGGCCTCACCTGCGGCCATGGCGGCAAAGATATCCGGAACGGCATCGATCGAGACAACGAGAATGTCGGAACCCGGCTTCAGGCCGGCATCCTTGATGGCTTGGATCGCACCGACGGCCATGTCGTCGTTATGGGCGTAGACTGCGCAGATGCCCTTGCCGCCATTCTCGGCCTTGATGAAGCCTTCCATGACTTCCTTGCCCTTGGAGCGAGTAAAGTCGCCGGTCTGGCTGCGGGCAATCGAGACGTTCTTGTGATCGGCGATGGCTTCCTCGAAGCCCTTCTTGCGGTTGATCGCCGGTGTGGAGCCGACGGTGCCCTGCAGTTCGACGACCTTGCAGTCCTTGTCCTTCACGGTTTCAGTCAGCCAGCGTCCGGCGACACGGCCTTCCTCGACCTGATCGGAAGCGATCGAGGTCAGGTAGAGATCCTGCGATGCATCGACACCGCGGTCGAGCAGGATGACCGGGATCTTGGCATCCTTGGCTTCGCCGAGAACCGCTTCCCAGCCGGTAGCGACAACCGGCGCGACAAGGATCGCATCGACGCCCTGGGCGATGAAGCCACGGATCGCCTTGATCTGGTTTTCCTGCTTCTGCTGCGCATCGGCGAACTTGAGATCGATGCCGCGCTTCTCGGCCTCGGCCTTGGTCACGGACGTTTCCGCCGCACGCCAGCCGGATTCCGAGCCGATCTGCGAAAAACCAACCGTCAGATCAGCCGCCATCGCAGTCGTGGACAAAAGGATAGACACACCCGCGCCAAGCGCGAGTCTGGATAGAACAGACATGATTTCCTCCCCAAAATTGCCTCACCCGCCCTCCGCAGGTTAAGCATGTCGTGACGCTAGCAATAGTACTATTATATGTAAATATATGCTCTCCAAAAGTGTATAAGCAATGCATACACACTCAATCTTCATCACCGCGAAAACGCTTTGTGAACTTCAAATCGGTCCGACCACCTGCTATGCAGGCCGCGCTGGGGACGGTGCGCAAGAAAGCTTCGCCGCACTCGCGAAATCGAACAAAGTCATTGCGCCACGAGTCCGGATAAGGTCAACTGGAACCGAAATGCGCAAGAGACCATGCATGAAGGTGAAAAGGCCTTGAAAACGCCCAGTCCGTCCGACAATGACCACGACGATCCGGCATTCCTCGTGGGTCCGCGATCGGCAGCCCGCTGGCTTCTTGTCTTCGTACTGCTCGCCGGGGTATATTTCTTTCACGGCTTCGTCGTGCCGGTGCTGGCAGCACTGGTAATCGGCTTTGCCAGCTGGCCGCTTTATCGTCGCCTGCTCGAATCCGTCAGCGGCAATCGCACTCTCGCCGCGACGATTGCGATCGTTTCCGTCATATCCTTCATTGTGGTTCCGATTTCGCTCGCCGCCTTTTATGCCGTGCAGGAAATCAAGATCTGGGCTGCATGGGCGGTTCAGGCCAATGCGACCGGAGCGTCCGCACCACAATGGCTGGGTGCCCTTCCTATCATCGGTGTATCCCTGCTGGAACAATGGGATAAGTATCTCGGTCATCCCGGCGGTCTCGGCGAGCTGGTCCAGCTGACGAGCGGCTCGAATATCGGCAGCATCTACAGAGGTTTGCTGGTTTTCGGCACCTCCGCCTTCCAGTGGTTCCTGACACTGCTTTTCATGCTGATCACCCTGTTCTTCGTCTATCGCGACGGCAGCTACCTCGCCGCCCAGCTCGACAAGCTCGGCGAGCGCATATTGCCTAACCGCTGGGAACGCGTATCGCGGATCGTGCCGATGACAATCAGCTCGACGGTGACCGGCATGACCATCATCGCAATCGGCGAAGGCGTCGTGCTCGGTGTCGCCTACTGGCTCGCCGGTGTGCCATCCGCTGTGACGCTCGGGCTCATCACCGGCGTCATGGCCCTCATCCCCGGCGGCGCACCGCTGAGCTTCACGCTGGTTTCCATCTACCTCCTCGCCAGCGGGTCGGTCGGCCCAGGTATCGCCCTGTTCGTCTGGGGCACGACGGAACTCTTCATCGTCGACAAGACCCTGCGTCCACACCTCGTTGGAGGTCCGATCAAGCTCCCGTTCCTGCCGACGTTTTTCGGCCTGATCGGCGGCGTCAAGACCATGGGTTTCCTCGGCCTCTTCGTCGGCCCCGTGCTGATGGCCCTGCTTGTCGCCATTCTCCGCGAATGGATCCGCGAGGTCGCCGACGAACCCGGATCGACCGGCCCGAAGGTCGTTACGTCATCCGACGATATCGATCGCGCCAAGGTAATCTCGAAGGCCTCATCGTCGTAATCGGCCTTTCTAACGCGCCAGTGGCTGCCTGTTGCGAGAGGTTTTGGCGCGGGTGGCGAGAACGTCGCGGATCGAAAAGCTCGAATGGATTCGCAACACACCCGGCATGGTCGAGAGAATTTCCTTGTGGATGCGCTCGAACTCGCCGGCATTGGCGACCTCCACCTTCAGCAGGTAATCGGAACCACCGGTCATCAGGAAACACTCCTGAATCTCGGGGTGCTTGCGCACCGCCGCCTCGAAGCGATTGAGATAATCCTCGGTCTGCCGCTCCAGCGTGATGTTGACGATCACGGCGATGGAATTCTCCATCTGACCGCTGTCGACAAGCGCCGTGTAGCCCCGGATGACACCGGATTTCTCCAGAAGCTTGATCCGCCTCAGACAGGCTGAAGGCGACAGCCCGACCTCGGCGGCGAGTGCCGCATTGCTCATGCGGGCATCCAGCCGCAGGAGGCGCAGGAGATTGCGATCGACGGCGTCCAGAGCGCTCATGCAGATTATTCCATAAATTCGAAGATCGTTTCACAATGAGTTATTTCATCGAATAATACGGCGCAAATCAATGGAAAATTCTCCGATTGTTTCAATATCCTTGTCCGATAAAAATGAGGGAACGACGTGGACAACGCCATCTGGAACAACCGCATTCGAGAACGGACGAGCGATGAAGGTGCGTCCGGCTATCTCACCATCGATCTCGGCGCCATCAGCCGCAATTACGAGAAGCTTTCGGCCGCCGTATCGCCGGCCAAGGCCGCAGCCGTTGTCAAGGCCGACTCCTACGGACTCGGCGCCGCAAAAATCTCGGCAACGCTTCTTGCCGCTGGCTGCCGCCATTTCTTCGTTGCCCATTTCTGCGAGGCAACCGAGATCAAGCCGCATCTCTCGGACGAGGCCCGCATTTTCGTCCTGAACGGCCTGCAACCGGGCAACGAGACACCGGCCGCCGAAGCCGGCATCATCCCGGTGCTGAACTCGATGGAACAGTTGCAGCTCTGGTCTGCGACCGCGCGCGCGCTCAACCGTTGCCTGCCCGCCGTGCTGCAGTTCGACACAGGCATGTCCCGGCTGGGCTTCCCGCCGGAAGAACGCGCCCTTCTGGCTGATGAACTGCGCGGCAATAAAGACATCGAAATTCTCTTCATCATGAGCCATCTGGCTTCCGCCGATGATGAAAACAGCCAGCAGAATGGCGACCAGCTTGCGGAAATGCACCGGATCGCGGAAGAATTTCCTGCGTTCAGCGTCTGCTTTGCCAATTCCGGCGGCGTCTTCCTTGGCAGCGAATATCACGGCGTGCTCGCCCGCCCCGGTATCGCCCTTTATGGCGGTGCGCCGAACAATGGCGAAATCAATCCGATGGAACCGGTCGTCCGCCTCGATGTGGCGGTAATCCAGACGCGGACCGTTCCCGCCGGCGCTCGTGTCGGCTATGGCGCGACCTATGTGGCTCAAACCGAGATGCGGCTCGCGACCATCGCCGCCGGTTATGCCGATGGCCTGCCGCGCAGCCTGAGCGACAGCGGCGCCGTCTATTACAATGGTGTGCGCCTGCCAATCGTCGGCCGCGTATCCATGGACAGCATCACGATCGACATCTCCGCTTTGCCGGCTGGCACGCTGTCACTGGGCAGTCTGGTCGAGGTCATCGGCCCGAACCAGACGCTGGAAATGCTCGGCGCAGATGCCGGAACGATTTCCTATGAGATGCTGACCAGTCTCGGCCATCGCTACCGCCGCCAATACCGCTAACATTTCTCTTCTGTCATTGAGGCAATCATGAAAGTCATCGTTCTCGGCGCCGGCGTAGTCGGCGTGACGTCCGCCTATCAGCTCGCAAAGGCCGGACATGAGGTCGTCGTCGTCGACCGCCAGCCCGGTCCGGCACTCGAAACAAGCTTCGGCAATGCCGGCGAGGTATCGTTCGGCTATTGCTCGCCCTGGGCAGCGCCCGGAATTCCGTTGAAAGCCATGAAGTGGCTTTTCATGGAACATGCGCCGCTGATCCTGCGCCCCAAGCTGGACATGGCCATGCTGTCGTGGATGTTCAAGATGCTGGCGAACTGCACCACGGATCGCTATGCGCTCAATAAGAGCCGCATGCTCCGTCTCGCCGATTACAGCCGAACCTCGCTTGCCGCCGTGCGCGAGGAAACCGGCCTTGCCTATGACGAGCGCATGCAGGGAACGTTGCAGCTCTTCCGCACACAGGACCAGCTCGACGCCTCGGCAAAAGACGTGAAGGCGCTTGCCGCGGACGGCATTCCTTACGAAGTTCTGGATCCGGAAGGTTGCATCCGGGTCGAACCCGCTCTCCGGCACGTCCGCGAAAAGATCGTCGGCGGCCTGCTGACACCGAAGGACGAAACCGGCGACTGCTTCAAGTTCACCAATGCGCTCGCCGAAAAGGCCGCAGCCCTCGGCGTCAAGTTCCAGTACGGCACCACCATCAAGGGCTTCGACATCGAAGGCGGCCGCGTGCGCGGCATCGTAACGGACGGAGCCCCGGTTCGCGGTGACGCCGTGGTCGTTGCGCTCGGAAGCTATTCGCCGCTGCTTCTCAAGCAGGTCGGCATCAGCCTGCCGGTCTATCCGGTCAAGGGTTATTCCCTGACGATCCCGATCACGGATGCCAGCCGCGCTCCGGAATCGACCGTCATGGACGAAACCTACAAGATCGCCATCACCCGCCTCGGAGATCGTATCCGCGTCGGCGGCATGGCGGAAATCTCGGGCTATACCAACGACCTCGGCATTGCCCGCCGCCGCACGCTCGAGCACTCCGTCACCGACCTCTTCCCGGGCGGCGACGTATCGCAGGCACTCTTCTGGTCGGGTCTTCGCCCGATGACGCCGGATGGCACCCCGGTCATCGGCCCGACCAAGATCCAGGGTCTGTTCCTGAACACCGGTCACGGCACGCTCGGCTGGACGATGAGTTGCGGTTCCGCCCGCGTGATCAGCGACATCGTCAGCGGCCGCAAGGCCGAGATCGACGCCACCGACCTTGCGATCAGCCGTTACGCCTGACGCCAGGCATCAGGCCGATCAGCGATCCGGCGGACATAACTCGCGATAGATGTCCGCCGGCGATATCGCCATGCGAACGGCCTGGGCAACTTTATCCTCCCGCATCTGGCGGGCGATGCCGGAGAGGATGTTCAGGTGGTTCGGCTGGTTGTCGGGATTGAGCAACACGAAAACAAGATCGACGGGCAACTCGTCGACCGCCTCGAAATCAACCGCCTTGGCAAGACGGGCGAACAGGCAGAAATGCCGGTCCAGCCCCTTCACGCGCGCGTGCGGCACGGCAATGCCGTCACCGATGCCGGTGGAACCCAGCCTTTCCCGCCCCAGAAGTGCCTTCGAGATTTCGTCGGCGGCCACCGGCAACCTGCCTGCCGCCAGCTCGGAAAGCTGTCTGATCAGACCGGCCTTGGTGGTGGCCTGCAGGCCGACCACGACGTTTTCCGCCGGGAGGCAATCTCGTAGCTTCATGATGCTATCCATGTTTTGAGGAATATGGACCTTACTGGCCTTCCTGCAACCGGTAACCGACACCGGTTTCAGTCAGGATGTAACGCGGCTGGTCAGGCGTCTGTTCGATTTTCTGACGAAGCTGGCGGACATAGATACGCAGATACTGCACGTCCGTGAGGCTGTCCCACACTTGTTCCAGCAGGAAACGGTGGGTCAACACCTTGCCTGCATGCTGCACCAGGATGCGCAGGATATCGTATTCCTTCGGCGAGAGCTTCACTTCCTTACCCGCCACTTTCACCACGCGCTTGACCAGATCGACCGAAAGATCGCCGGTCTGGAACACCGGCTTTTCACCCTGGCTCTGCAACCGGTGACGAAGGGCGACTCGAATGCGGGCCACGAGTTCGTTCATGCCGAAGGGTTTGGTGACATAATCGTCGGCACCGAGTTCGAGCGCATTGACGATGCCGGCCTCGTCGGTGCGGCTCGACAGGATGACGATCGGAAGGTCCAGCCCCTCGCCCCGCCACTTCGCCAGCAGATCAAGGCCGGGCATATCCGGCAGGCCAAGGTCGAGAACGATGAGGTTCGGCTTTTCCGTCTTCACCGCCTCGATCGCCACCTTGGCATTCATCGCCTCGCTGATCGCGTAATCCTGCGTGGACAGGCCGACGCGCAGCAGCTTGCGGATCGGCGGCTCGTCATCGACGATGAGCACCCTGACGGCTGAATTGGTCATTCGCTTTCTCCCACAACGGGCAGTTCGGCCGGCACCGGCATTCGGATGGTAAAAACCGCCCCGGACCGGTCGGAGCGATTGGCCGCCCGGACGGTGCCGCCCATGGCTTCCACGAAGCCGCGGCAGATTGCAAGACCGAGCCCCGTGCCGGCCCGTACGTGATCGCCCTTGCTGACACGGTAGAAGTTGTCGAAGATCCGTTCGATGTCCTCGGTCGGAATTCCCGGCCCCTCGTCGATCACCGAAAGCATCACCCAGCCGTTTTCCCGCGAACCGCGTATCTCGATTACCGTTTCATCCGGTGCATATTTGGCGGCGTTGTCGATCAGGTTGAAAAGCACCTGCTCGAAGAGCACCGCATCGACCTTCAGCATCGGCAGATCGGCCGGAATGTTGACGACGACCTGATGCCGGGAGCTGATCTTCGCGGCCCTGTTGAGGGCCGTGCCGACGATATCGCCGACGAAGTGCAGCGCGTAATTCGGCTCCATCGCACCGGAACCGATGCGCGTCATGTCGAGCAGGTTGGCAATGAAGCGGTTCAACCGCTCGGATTCGTCGATGACGGTCGAGAGCAGTTCACTGCGCGCCTCCTCCGACAGGCTGCCGCCGAAATCCTTGACCGTGCCGGCCGAACCCATGATCGCGGCGAGCGGCGTCTTGAGATCGTGCGAGATGGAGGTGAGTAGAGCGGTGCGCAGCCGGTCCGTCTCGGCTGCCAGCTTCGCCTTGTCGACATCGGAAACCAGTTGGATGCGCTCGATGGCGAGTGCTGCCTGATCGGCCAGGGCATCGAACAACCGCTGCTGCTCCGGTGTCAGCAGAGGACCTTGCCTGTCGTTGTCGAGGCCAACGACACCGATGGCCTCGCGGCCCGTTCGCAGCGGTAGATAAAGCCTCTTTGCTCCCGGCAGGGTATCGGCGGCGCGGCCCGCTGGGCGGTTGTGTTCCCATGCCCATTTCGCCGCAGCGATATCGGCATCGACGAGCGTATCGTCAGGGGGATAGCCGGCCTTCACGGCGATCGTCCCCTTTTCCGGCAGGAGGATGACCACCCGAACCTTCAGCATGGAAGCGATCTGGAAGGCCGTTGCCCACAACACATCGTCGAGCGTGCCGGTGCCGGCAAGCTTCTTCGAAAACAGATAGAGATCCTCCGTCGTGCGCGCCCTCTGCCGTGCGGCAACGGCCTGCCGCTGGACGGCGGCCGTCAGGTTCGACGCAACCAGCGCCACGCCGAGGAAGAAGAACAGTGCGACGAGACTTTCCGGGTCTCGGACAGTGAAGGTGTATCGGGGTTCCAGGAAGAAGAAATTGAAAGATAGTGCACTGAGCAGCGAAGAATAGAGACCGGCTCCGAGCCCCCCGCGGATCGCAGCCGCCAGCACAGCCATCAGGAAGACGAGCGCAAGATTCTGCACCGCAAGCGTTTGATCCAGCAAGATACCGGCAGCAATCGCGAGCGCGACGAAGATCGTGCTCTTGACATAGGGCTTGATGCGGAACGGCTTCGGCTGGGATGCCGGCTTCATGCCGCGCCGCGGATCGTTTTCCTTCGCATCGTTGGAAATCACGTGAACGCTGATATCGCCCGCATGACGGATCAGGTCATGGGTGACCGAACCCTGCCAGAGCTGCCGCCATCGCGACTTTCCCGGCCGTCCCACCACGATATGGGTGAAATTGTTGGCATGGGCATAAGCGATGATTTCCCGCGAGACACGAAGCCCGGGAAGCGTCACGGTTTCGGCCCCAAGCTGTTCGGCAAGCCGCATGTTGGCAGCGAGCCGGTCCTTGTCCTCTTCGGGAAAGTTGATCGACTGCGGCGTCTCGAAATGCAGCACGGCCCAGGGCGCGCGGAGGCGTTCGGCCTGCCTCCGGGCATAGCGCACGAGGCTCGCGCCGTTCTGGCTGTGATCGAGGCAGACCAGAATGCGCTCGCCCGCCGCCCACGGACCGGAAATCGCATGCGCCTGCATGTGGTTGAGAAGCTGCTCATCCACCCGCTGCGCGGTTCGGCGCAATGCCAACTCGCGAAGCGCCGTCAGATTGCCCGGCGAGAAATAGTTCTCGATTGCGCGACGCGCCGTCGTCGGCACGTAGACCTTGCCGTCCTTCAGCCGCTTGATCAGGTCGTCGGGCGTGAGGTCGATGATCTCCACGTCATCGGCGCGGTCGATGATGGAATCCGGCACCGTCTCGCGAACCCGGATGCGGGTGATCTGGGCCACGACGTCGTTGAGGCTCTCGACATGCTGGATGTTCAGCGTCGAATAAACGTCGATCCCTTGCGACAAGATCTCCTGCACATCCATGTAGCGCTTGGGATGACGGCTGCCCGCAGCATTCGTATGCGCGAGTTCATCGACGAGGACCAGCGCCGGACGCCGGGCGAGAATGGCGTCGATATCCATTTCCTCGAGATATTGCCCGCGATAATCTATCCGCTTACGCGGGATGATCTCGAAACCGTCGAGAAGCGCCTCGGTCTCCCGGCGTCCGTGCGTCTCCACGACACCGACAACCACGTCCACTCCATCGGCACGGAGCGCGCGGCCGGACATCAGCATCTCATAGGTCTTGCCCACGCCGGGGGCGGCGCCGAGAAAGATCTTCAGCTTGCCTCGCGTCTCCCGCTCGGCATTCTCCAGCAATGCATCCGGCGATGGCCTGTTCAGCATTTCGCGCGTGTCGTCCGGCATGGGTAGAAATCTCTCGGGCGCATCGGACGGCCATCGGTTGATGACCATCCGATGCGATATCGCGCCTATTTCAATTTATGGATGCGTCTGGTCAAGCGCCAGATTGAGCGCCAGCACGTTCACGACCGGTTCGCCAAGGGCACCGAAAAATTCCCTGTCCTCGACATGACTGTCGACCAATGCACGTACCGCGGTCTCATCCATGCCCCGAGCCTTGGCGATGCGCGGCACCTGGAAATAGGCGGCCGCCGGAGACACATGCGGATCAAGCCCGCTGCCGGATGCCGTCACGAGATCGATCGGCACCTCCGCATCCGGATTGGTCGCCTTGGCCGCCTCATAGTCGGCCTTGACGCGGTCGATCAGCTTGGCGCTGGTCGGGCCGAGGTTCGATCCGGAGGAGCCGGCAGCATTGTAGCCATCGCCAGCCGCGGAGGGACGACTGTGGAAATACTTCTCACTGGTGAAGGACTGACCGATCAGCGACGAGCCGATCACCTGACCATCCTTCTCGACCAGACTGCCATTGGCCTGCTGCGGGAAGATCGCCTGCGCGACGCCTGTCATGGCGAAGGGATAGGCGAGGCCGGTGATGGCCGTCGTGGCGACGAGCAGGACGATGGCCGGACGAAGTTGCTTGAGCATTGTTTTCACTCCTTAGGCGAGACCGATTGCCGTGATGACGACGTCGATCACCTTGATGCCGATGAAGGGGACGATGATGCCGCCGACACCGTAGATAAGCAGGTTGCGGGAGAGCAGAGCACCGGCGCCGACCGGGCGATAGCGCACGCCTTTCAACGCGAGCGGGATCAAGGCGATGATGATCAGCGCGTTGAAGATGATCGCCGAGAGGATGGCGCTCTGGGGCGTTGCAAGCCCCATGATGTTGAGCACGCCAAGCTGCGGATAGAAGGCCAGGAACATCGCCGGGATGATAGCAAAATACTTGGCGATATCGTTGGCAATCGAAAACGTCGTCAGCGCGCCGCGGGTCATCAGAAGCTGCTTGCCGAT
Organism: Shinella sp.; assembly: GCA_003248775.1. Taxonomy (GTDB): domain Bacteria; phylum Pseudomonadota; class Alphaproteobacteria; order Rhizobiales; family Rhizobiaceae; genus Allorhizobium. The sequence goes on from QFQX01000002.1 coordinate 94,105, forward strand.
CTCGACGATCTCGATGAGCTTGGTCGGGTCGCTGTCGAGGTCGACCATGTTGCCGGCCTCGCGCGCGGCGACCGTGCCAGTGTTCATGGCGACACCGACATCCGCCTGGGCCAGCGCCGGAGCGTCGTTGGTGCCGTCGCCGCACATGGCGACCAGCTTGCCCTTGCCCTGCTCCTCGCGAATGAGCTGCAGCTTGTTTTCCGGCGTTGCCTGGGCGAGGAAGTCGTCCACGCCGGCCTCGGCGGCAATCGCGGCCGCCGTCATCGGGTTGTCGCCGGTAATCATGACCGTGCGGATGCCCATGCGGCGCAATTCTGCAAAACGCTCGCGGATGCCGCCTTTGACGATATCCTTCAACTGCACGACGCCGAGCAGCTTTCCGTCGCGAACAACGGCAAGCGGAGTGCCGCCGCTCCGGGCGATTTCATCGGCAATCGACTGCAGTTCGCTCACCGCGGGGGTATCCGTGCGAACGGCGCTCGTCCCGCTTGTTCCGGCGCTGAGCGATCCAGAGTTCACATAGGAAAGAACTGCATCGACGGCGCCCTTGCGGATGGTAGACCCATCAAGGTCCACCCCGCTCATGCGCGTCTGGGCGGTAAACGGCACAAAGGTCGCCTTGAGGCTCGCCATGTCACGGGCGCGGATATCGTATTTCTCCTTGGCGAGAACGACGATGGAGCGGCCCTCCGGTGTTTCGTCGGCAAGAGAAGCAAGCTGTGCTGCATCGGCGAGATCCCGTTCGGAGACACCACGCACCGGATGAAACGCCGTTGCCTGACGGTTGCCGAGCGTGATCGTACCGGTCTTGTCGAGAAGCAGCGTATCGACGTCACCGGCGGCCTCGACGGCACGGCCCGACATGGCGAGCACGTTGAAGCGCACGAGGCGGTCCATACCGGCAATGCCGATAGCCGAAAGAAGAGCGCCGATGGTGGTCGGGATCAGCGTGACGAAGAGCGCGACGAGTACGAAGATAGGGATCGAGCCGCCGGCATAGGCCGCAAAGCTCGGGATGGTCGCGTTGGCGAGAACGAAGATCAGCGTCATGCCTGCAAGCAGGATGTTGAGCGCGATCTCGTTCGGCGTCTTCTGGCGTTCTGCGCCTTCAACGAGGGAAATCATTCGGTCGAGGAAAGTGGAACCGGCAGCAGCCGTGATACGAACTCGTATCCAGTCGGACAGCACTTGCGTACCGCCGGTGACGGCCGAGCGGTCGCCACCGGACTCACGGATAACCGGTGCGGACTCGCCGGTGATCGCGGCTTCATTGACCGAGGCCACACCTTCGATCACCTCGCCATCGGACGGAATGATATCGCCGGCCTCGACCAGAACGATATCGCCCACCTTGAGGCTGGTGCCCGGCACCATCCGGAAGCTGGCCCGGTCGTTGCCGGTCAGCAGCTTGGCCTGGGTTTCAGTGCGCGCCTTGCGAAGCGAGTCCGCCTGCGCCTTGCCGCGGCCTTCGGCGACAGCTTCGGCGAAATTGGCGAAAAGTACGGTGAACCAGAGCCAGAGGTTGATCTGGAAGGAGAAGCCGAGATTACCGCCACCCGTGGTGAGATCACGGAGGAAGAGAACGGTCGTCAGGACCGAAACCACAGCCACGACGAACATGACCGGATTTCGAGCAAGGGTCTTCGGGTTCAGCTTCTTGAAAGCGGCCCCGATGGCCGGAATGAGGATGCGAGAATCCATGATGCTCGCGGATTTTGCCTGGCACATAAGAGACTCCAGCGTTGAAATGAAGATGGCGGACCGGATGGCCGGTCAGCCGTGCAGAATTCGGATGGCGGCCACGAGGACCAGGAGCCCGACCGTCATCAGCACGATGACGGTGGAGGCCCGCCACTGCGGGACCTCCATGCCTCGGTTCACCGGGGCTTTAGAGGGTCGCTTATGCGTGGTCATGGCCGCACCTCAGAACGTCTGTCCGGCGATCATGGACAGGTGCTCGACCACCGGCCCGAGCGCCAGCGCCGGGAGAAACGTCAGGCCGCCGACGATCAGGATTGTGCCGACGAGCAAGCCGACGAAGAGCGGACCGTCGGTCGGAAACGTGCCTGCGGAAGCCGGAACCGTCTTCTTGGCGACCAGCGATCCCGCGATTGCGAGCGCCGGAATGATGACCAGGAAGCGACCGGCCAGCATGCCGATGCCGAGCGTCACGTTGTACCAGGGGGTGTTGCCGGTGAGGCCGCCGAAAGCCGAGCCGTTGTTGGCGGCGGCCGAAGTGTAGGCATAGAGGATTTCGGAAAAGCCATGCGGCCCGGACGTGCCGATCGAGGCGACCGCCGAAGGCAGTACCGAAGCGATCGCGGTGAAGACAAGCATCGCCAGTGGCAGGCAGAGAATGGCGAGAACGGCCATCTTCATCTCCTTCGCCTCGATCTTCTTGCCGAGATATTCCGGCGTGCGGCCAACCATGAGGCCTGCCACGAAGACGGCGACGACGATGAAAAGCACGATGCCGTAGAAGCCTGCGCCCACGCCGCCGACGATGACCTCGCCGAGCTGCATGTTGATGAGCGGGATCAGGCCGCCAAGCGCGGTGAAGCTGCCATGCATGGCATTGACCGCGCCACAGGACGCCGCCGTTGTGATGACCGCAAACAACGAGGACAGGACGATGCCGAAGCGGACCTCCTTGCCTTCCATATTTCCGCCAGCAAGGCCGAACGACTGCATCAGCGGATTGCCGGCAGCTTCGGCCCAGTAGGTGACCAGAACACCGGCGATGAACAGCACGCCCATGGCGGAGAGGATCGCCCAGCCCTGACGCTGGTTGCCGACCATACGGCCGAACACATTGGTGAACGCCGCACCGATGGCGAAGATCGAGACCATCTGCATCAGGTTCGAGATTGCATCGGGATTTTCGAAGGGATGCGCCGAGTTGGCGTTGAAGAAGCCGCCGCCATTGGTGCCGAGCATCTTGATGGCAAGCTGGGAAGCGACAGGGCCTACCGCAATGGTCTGTTGCGCGCCTTCAAGCGTCGTGGCGTTGACATAGGGACCGAAGGTCTGCGGCACGCCGAGCCAGACATAGACCGGTGTCAGCACGATGCAGATCGGCAGCAGGACGTAGAGGATGCTGCGGACCATATCGACCCAGAAATTGCCGATTGCCTTACCAGACGCCCGTGAGAAAGCGCGAATGAGGGCAATGGCAATCGCCATGCCGGTGGCCGCGGAAACGAAGTTCTGAACGCTCAGCCCGGCCATCTGGGTAAGGTAGGACATGGTGCTTTCGCCGCCATAGTTCTGCCAGTTGGTGTTGGTCACGAAGCTGACGGCCGTGTTGAAGGCGAGCTCTTGCGGCACCGCACCCATGCCGGCGGGATTATACGGCAATCCCGCCTGCAGGCGCATCAGTGCGTAAAGAAACAAAACACCGAGCAGATTGAACATCAGCAGGGCGAAGGCATAGGTGGTCCAATGCTGTTCCTCGCGCTCGCCAGTGCCGGCGATGGCATAGAGCCCCCGTTCGATCGGAACGAGGACCGGTGAGAGGAACGTGCGCTCGCCAGAAAAGACGCGTGTCATGTAACCGCCGAGCGGTTTGACCAGCGCGAAAACGATCCCGCAAAAGAGCAGGATCTGAAACCATCCGTTGAGGGTCATGGTTGGAAAACTTTCGATAGCCCGGCTGCCTGATCAGAAGCGTTCGGGACGGATGAGAGCATAGGTGAGATAGACGGCGAGAAGCACGGTCACAGCACCGCTCAAGACGTAGTCGAGAACCATCGGCGCAATTCCTCAAAGTTCGTTACATGCGCGGACATACGCAAAGCATAGCCCAAAGAAGATCAGCGCCGTTGCGAGCAGAATGACATCCATCATTGATCTTCACTCCTTTTCAATGACTGGAAGCAGACGCAGCAAAGGGGTGCCGACCGATGGCGGCACCTCTATGCTTTCTGGTCTGAAGAAGATCGTTTCGATCCCTCGAGCATGAATATGCGGCGCGGGCGCATATAGTTTCGAGAGCGGGCACCCGGGAAAGAAATAGGAATTCTATAGGAATTCCGGCCGTGCCCGGATGCAGGCGGCAAGTGCCAGCCCGTATGTTGCCAGCAGCGCAAGCAACATGATGGCGAGCGCGCCGGGCACGATGTTCAGGACGTGCAGACGCTCACCACACCCGCCGCCTGCGTACCACGAACGCGTAAATGCTGCCCTGAAACGGCGGCGGGAAGCGCGGGACACGCCTTACGCCCCTGCGCCGCTTCTAGCCGGCTTGGCAGGATGCCCGGCGAAGAGCCTGCCAAGCTTCAGCCTGACGTGATCGGGAACGCACCAGACGGCTCCCGGCTGGTGGTCGCTCTCGAACATGGCGAAATGCACCGCGGAGGCGCGATCGCTGAAGAGCCCTCCGACCAAACCATCGCGGTCGGCGACAACCCAGCGTCCCTGCGCGTCGCGCCCGACGGTAAATCGCACGCCAGAAGCCGAGGGTGCGGCACGCATCTCTGCTTTGCCCATGGGAAATCTCCTCAGTAAAGCGCGGCAATGAGGACAAGAACACAACAGGCCACGCCAGCGAGCGCGAACCACGTCAGCAGAACCCCGGCATCCCGATTGGCAAGCCCACGAACTGGCCGACGCTCGGGCCAATGTCTGTCGCCATTTCGCGCGTCGTTTTCCGCGAGATATTGCGCCAGAAAGAAACTTCCCAAACGACCGTACATGCCACTACTCCTTCTTGATTTCCGGTTGCACGACAGCATGTCGATGAGACCGGGCATCGAGGAAGGTAGCCACGAGCACATAGCCTTTCGATTGGGATCGACGGGCTATGAAATAGGCGCGATATAAAGGCGGGCGGAAGCTCGACGGAGCCTCGTCAGCCACTCGATGTTCCGGCCACGGCCTGCCGCACGGTCTGAACGAAATGCCTGACGACGACCGCAGTCGTCGCCTTGCGATAGGCGAGTGCAAGACCCACCGTATGCGGCGCGTCTTCCAGTTGCCACAGCACCACGCCTCCCACATTGATCTGCCCCATAGAGGCAGGAACGAGCGAAACGCCGAGTTCAGCGACGACGAGCGAGAGGATGAAGGCAAGCTGCGGCGCAAAGGGGCCGAGCCGGGGTTCGAAACCCGCTTCACGGCAAGCGGTAAGCACCGCATCATGCAGGCTGATCCCGAGATCCCGTGAGGTCAGGATGAAAGGCTCGTCGGCAAGACGGGCTAGTTTCAGCTCGCCAGACTGCCTAGCCAACAGATGCCCTGCGGGAAGAGACACCCCCGACAGCCTCGGCAAGCAGCGATATCGGCGGGCCGCACTTTCGACCGTTCGCACCGGCCGCTTCGTCGGTGTCAGCCGACGCCTTCTCACCCAGCAGGAGGCGATTCTCGCTCGCGACGATTTCCGGCCCGTCCTCTCGACGATCGCCGTCCAGCCCCTGATCGGCGTCGGCGTCGGCGATCAGGATATGGTGACCCCGCTCGAGCGGTCGATGGACATTCACAAGGCCGTGCCCGGTTCAGAGCTTCATGTCTTCCGCGATTGCGGTCACCTGCCCTCGATCGAAAAACCGGATGAGACGATTGTCCTTCTCAGGAGCTGGCTCGATTGCTCATGAAGCGGATGCGCCGAAGAATTCCATCCAGATCCGCCTGCCCTGATCGTCAAACCGCTTCACCGCCTCGATGAAATCATGGCGAGCGGCTTCGTCCGCCAATGGCGCGGGCAACATGGGATCGAAGACGATCTGGCGGATGGCATTGTCGCCCAGCAAGAAGCTCTCTCGCGCCGCAATTTCGGGCTGCAAGCCTGTCATGCCCTCCAGCCACGCCTCCAGACGCTGCACGCCCTCTCTGTAAACGGAGACCGGCGTGTCGCATTCCCAGAGACCGAGAGCCTGCTTCTGTCGATCCGGATCGAAATCCGCTACGCGGAATACGGCAGCCTCTTCTCCCAGGCCCAGTGCGATCAGGCGTTGACGCGCCATTCCCGCGCCGCCTGCCAGATTATCGGGTCGAATAAAAAGACCGTTGCCGAGCTCCCGCATGCCCAGCATGGAAAGCGCACGCTCCCGCGCCCTCAGCACCTTGCGGTCGCTGCGGGAAAGCCCTCCGGTCGATGCCGCGATCCAGTCGCCGTTCCAGCGGACAAGACGCTCCTCGACCGTCCGCCAGCCCGCGACATCGTCACGGATCCTTCGTCTCTCGGACCCCAGTCGATAGACGCCGCGCTCGACAAGCTCGACCAGACCCGACTGGGCGAGACGCGCGAGTGTCACCCGCACGCTGTTTTCGGAAATATCGAAGAGTGCACAGGCTCTCAGGGCATCGGCAACGCTCAAGACACCACCCGCGGCCACGCCAAGCAGATTGAGGATCAGACGCCGTGCATTCGGCACCTCAAAATTACCATGTTTGACACTATTCGACATCAAGCGTAATTTTCTTTCATGCGTGCTGGAGGGCACGAGGAGGAAAACATGTCACTTACCAGTCAATTCCAGACGCACGAAGTGCAAAATCAGCCGGAAGTGTTGAAGGAATACAATGTATGGGAGACGGATGCCGCGCTCCGAGAAGCCGTCGAACACAATGGCGGGGGCTGGGCGCATGAACACCTGAGCGAATACGGTTCGCTCGCCGGCGGGGAGCTTGTCCGGACGGGTTACGAAGCGAATGAAAACCGCCCGCGGCTGCGGTCGTTCGACAGGTATGGCCGCCGCATCGATGAGGTGGAATTCCACCCCGCCTATCATCGACTGATGGCGGAAGCGATGAAATACGGCATGAACGGCTTTGCCTGGCGCAATGCCAACCGGGACGGTGCGCATGTGGCGCGCGCCGCTGTGATGTATATCGGCTCGCAGGCGGATGCCGGCGTCGGCTGCCCGATGTCGATGACCCACGCGGCCATCCCGGCCCTCAGGCGCGCACCCACGCTTGCCGAGAAATGGATCCCGAAGCTCATCTCCACCGAATACGACCCGCGCAGCCTTCCGATGGAGCAGAAGACCGGCTGCACCATCGGCATGGGAATGACGGAAAAGCAGGGCGGCTCCGATGTCCGCTCCAACACGACACGGGCGATCCGCCAGCCTGACGGCACCTACGAGCTGGTCGGGCACAAATGGTTCTTCTCCGCACCCATGTGCGACGCTCATCTGGTGCTCGCGCAGGCAGAGGGAGGCCTGAGCTGTTTCCTTGTGCCGCGCTTTCGCGCTGACGGCAGCCGCAACGCGGTCGAGATCCAGCGTTTGAAGGACAAGCTCGGCGACTGGTCGAATGCCTCGTCGGAAGTGGAGTTTCATGGTGCCTTCGGGGAACTCGTCGGTGAGGAAGGCCGCGGCATCGTGACGATCCTCGACATGGTGGCTCTCACCCGCCTCGACTGCATGATCGGTTCGGCCAGCCAGATGCGACAGGCGACGGTGCAGGCCCTGCACCATACCCGGCAGCGCAAGGCTTTCGGCGCCTATCTCGTCGATCAGCCGCTGATGCGCAATGTGCTGGCCGACCTCGCGCTTGAAAGCGAAGCGGCAATTGCCCTGACGATGCGTGTTGCCCGCGCGATAGATGCCGCCGGGCACGATCAGCGCGAGGCGGCCTTTGCCCGCATCGCCACGGCGATCGGCAAATACTGGGTCTGCAAGCGCGCGCCCCCGCATATCAATGAAGCGCAGGAATGCCTTGGCGGCATCGGCTATGTGGAAGAGACGATGATGCCGCGCCTTTATCGGCAGGCGCCGCTCAACTCGATCTGGGAAGGCAGTGGCAACGTTCAGTGCCTCGATGTGCTGAGAGCCCTGCGCAAGGAGCCCGCCTCACACGATGCGCTGTTCGACGAACTCGCCGCCGCCGGAGGTCTCGACCCGGCCTATGATGCGGAACTGAAGGCCCTCGCCGGCTCCCTCGCAAATGCGGAAACCCTAGAATATCGCAGCCGCTTCATCGTCGAGCGCGCCGCACTCCTGCTGCAGGCTTCCATTTTGTTGAAATCCGCCGACCCTGCCATTGCGGCATCTTTCTGCCGCTCCCGGCTCGGAAAGGAACATGGCCTCGCCTTGGGAACACTGGGGCCAGATGCACCGGTCGCTGTGCTCATCGAGAGGGCCATGGTCACGGCTTGATAGTCGATGCGATGTCGGCGACTCGCCGCCGACATCGCATCAAGGCTGCATTTTCGGACGCCGATTGCTCATCGATCACGAAATATCATCTCCGTTCTCGCGGAGTTGAAAGGGTTTCATGACAGAATCCGGTTGTCGTCTTTCGCTGGAAGCTCTAGGACCGCGACATGGTGACGGTCTGAAGCCGCGCCAAGGACACTTCGTAGATCGAAGTAGGGACGCGGAACGAAGGCAGACCATGCGTTATCTGATTACCGGGACGGCGGGCTTCATCGGCTTCCATCTGGCCCGAAGGCTTCTCGAGGCGGGCCACAGTGTCACCGGCTTCGACGGCATGACCCCCTATTACGATGTTTCGCTGAAGCGCAAGCGCCACAGCATCCTGGAAACCTACAGCAACTTCGATCCCGTCATCGGAGCGCTGGAAGACGTGGCCGCTCTCGACCGCGCTGCGGCGGTGGAGCAGCCAGATGCCATCATCCATCTCGCCGCACAGGCGGGCGTACGCTACAGCCTTGAAAACCCGCAGGCTTACGTCACTTCCAACCTGACGGGCTCATGGACCGTGCTGGAACTCGCCAAGCGGGTTCAGCCGAAACATCTGCTGCTAGCTTCCAGCTCCTCGATTTACGGCGCAAACGAGAAGGTGCCGTTTGCCGAGACCGACCATGCCGATGAGCCGCTGACGCTCTATGCTGCCACCAAGAAGGCGATGGAGGCCATGGGCCATTCCTACGCCCATCTCTACAAGATTCCGACGACGGCCTTCCGGTTCTTCACTGTCTACGGCCCTTGGGGTCGCCCCGATATGGCGTTGTTCAAGTTCACCGACGCGATCCTCAACGAGCGCCCGCTGGAGATTTACGGCGAAGGCAAGATGAGCCGCGATTTCACCTACATCGATGACCTCGTGGAATCGATCGTTCGCCTTATCGATGTCGTCCCTGCCGAGAAAAATCGCGTGACAACACCCGGCGTGAAGGACACACTCTCGCGGCACGCGCCGTTTCGTATCGTCAACATCGGAGGCGGCCAGCCCATAGAGCTGATCCGTTTCGTCGAGACGGTGGAAGCCGCCGTTGGAGAACCGGCCATCCGCCGTATGCTGCCAATGCAGAAGGGTGACGTGCCCCGCACCTTCGCTCTTCCCGACCTTCTTCATGCGTTGACCGGCTATACGCCCGACACACCCGTCGATAAGGGTGTCCTGGAGTTCGTCAAGTGGTACCGGGAATGGAAGCTTGAAGCTGCAGTGTCCGGGCAGACGCCGGAGGCAGTCTCCTGAAAGCTGCGGACGGAAGCTAGAGCGCATGGCTTGCGAGGGCTTTTGACAATACATAAGTACAGGATTAAAAATCCGATTTGTGCTCGATCAGGCCAGCCCCGCCCTTATGGAAAAAAGTCTTTCCCGATACATATGGAAGCACACTTGGCGTCAGCAAGTCGTTATTCTTTTGATCGTCGCAGTGTCGATGATCCCCTATTTCATTTCGCTGGACCTGCCTAAGCAGATCATCAACGGTCCGATCCAGGGTGAAGGCTTTGCTACACCCGATGCGATCCAGCCCTTCTTCGAGCTTGGCTTCGACATGCCGCTCGTAGGCTATGTGGAGCTTTACGCCGGCTATCCGCTCGACCGCCTGTCCATGCTGATGGCACTCAGCGTCGAGTTCCTGGTGCTCGTCGTCGTCAACAACGCCTTCAAATACATCATCAATACCTATAAGGGCCGACTGGGCGAGCGTCTGCTGCGCCGTATCCGCTTTCAGCTGATCGATCGCCTGCTTCGTTTCCCGCCGACCTATTTCAAGCGCACCAAGAGTGCGGAAGTCGCCAGCATGATCAAGGACGAGGTGGAGCCGCTCGGCGGCTTCGCCGGCGACGCCTTCGTTCAGCCCGCGCTGCTGGGCGGCCAGGTGATTGCGGCTCTTGCCTTCATCCTGGCGCAGAACGTTTGGCTTGGTCTTATCGCCGCCTTCATGGCGCTCCTGCAGATCGGCATCATTCCGCGCATGCGGCGGCGCCTGATCCGCCTCGGCAGGGAACGTCAGATCACCGCACGCCGCCTCGCCGGTCGTGTCGGCGAGATGGTGGAAGGCATGTCTACGATCCATGCCTACGACACCTCCAACTATGAACGTGCCGACATGGCACGCCGCCTCGGCGAGATCTTCGCAATTCGCTACGATCTCTACCAGTGGAAGTTCATGGTGAAGTTCATCAACAACTTCCTGGCCCAGATCACACCATTCCTGTTCTACAGCATCGGCGGTTATCTGACGCTACGCGGCCACTTGGACGTCGGCCAGCTCGTCGCCGTCATCAACGCCTACAAAGAGCTACCGAGTCCGCTGAAGGACCTGATCGACTGGGATCAGGCAAGACAGGACGTTCAGGTGAAGTTCGAGCAGGTTGTCGAGCAGTTCGATTCCGATGCCATCCTCGAACCGGAGATCCAGGAGATCTTTACCGGAGTTCCATCGCCCCTGCCCGGCCCACTCGCCGCGGTTAACCTGGCCATCGACGACGATAGCGGCGGTCGCATGGTCGACCACGTATCGCTGCACATCGATTCCGGCGAAACCATCGCCTTCCTTGATGCGAGCGGCAGTGCCGGCAGCATGATCGCGGACGCAATCGGCCGTGCCGTCTGGCCGACTGTCGGCAAGGTCGCCGCGGGGGACATCGACATCCGAGAGCTGCCGGAATCCGTGACCGGCCGCCGCATTAGCTATGTCTCGGCGGAAAGCTATTTCTTCCACGGAAGCCTGAAGGACAATCTGCTCTACGGCCTGAAACACGCTCCCCTGCGACCGCTTGAGCGCGAAGGAAAAGCAGCTACCCGTCGTCGTTGGGAAATAACCGAGGCACGACTTGCCGGAAACGTCGATTTCGACATCGAGGGTGAATGGATCAGTGCTGCGGCGACACCCGACAGTGCTGTCGATAGGGATACTCTGAACACCTGGATGCTGGGCGTACTCGACACCGTGTTACTGACAGAGGACGTACTCGATCTTGCCTTGCGCAGCTCCATCGATCCGGAAACCAATGCCGAAATCGCCCGCTTCGCGGTTTCTGCCCGACAGACACTCCGTAACGAGCTTGCAGATCTCGACATGCCGGAGCTGGTGATCCCCTTCGATTTCGCGGCCTACAACACCGAGGCAACCGTCGCTGAAAACCTGCTGTTCGGCTCCCTGATCGGCGGAGAGACGGCTGCCCAGCAGATCATCGCCAGCAATTATTTCCGCTCCACCGTGAAGGATGCCGGCCTCTCCACCCTGCTGTTCGAGATGGGTCGTTCGATTGCTGCAACGATCGTCGAACTTTTCGGAGACATGCAGCAGAACAACCCGCTGCTACCTGAACTTCCCTTCATGGAAGGCCGCGAACTGCCCGACTACGCGCGCATTCTGAAGGAAATCGAAGGACGTGGCCCTGAAGAGGCAAACGAAGAACAACGTCGGGCAATATTCCTGACGGCATTCTCATACGTAGAGAGCCGCTATCGCTTCGGTCTCATGACAGAAGAGATCATGCGCAGGATCGTCGAGGCGCGCCAGCAGTTCCACGCCAATCTTCCGAAGGAACTTAGCGGCCTTATTGCACGTTACGAGGCAGACGGCTTCCAGTCATCGGCATCGCTGATGGAAAATATCCTGTTCGGAAAGATCAGCCGCGGCCATGCGGACGCTCAAAACCGGATAGCTTCCCTTATTCGCCAAGTAGCTGAAAAAGAAGGGATATACACAGAGATACTTGCGATCGGCCTCGATTACGACCTCGGTCCCGGCGGTAAAAGGTTGACGTTGCTGCAACGACAGAAGCTCAACGTCGCCCGCGCGCTGATCCGTCAGACGGAATACTGCATTCTCAACCAGCCTCTACCGGGCCTCAACCCTCGTCTGCAGGCACAGTTGGTGAATAATGTGATCTCGTTCTTGCGTGAAAAGTCTGAAAAGTGCACTATTATATGGGTTCTATCAAATCCGCGGCTTTGCAAGCTTTTTGAACGGATAATGGTATTCGACAAAGGCGGCCTTGTTGCTGATGGAACCTACGAGACTCTGGTGGAAGAAAACGGTATGGTGAAAGAGCTGGTGACGAGGTAGCTTCAGAAGAGACCCTTCCCGGCTTCAGTTTGGAGGTATGCGATGGTCCTTATGGATGAGGTTCAATGCTTGCGCGCCCTGCCGTTCTTCGCGTCTGCGGATCCGGCCAAGCTGAAGCTTTTGGCTTTTACTTCCGACCGCATGAAGTTCGCACCGGGACAGGAACTATTCCACGAAGGTGATACCGGGGATTCCGCTTTCGTTATCCTCAGCGGCACTGCGGAGATCGTCGTCGATACTCCCGGCGGCGAAGTCAAGGTTGCAGAGGCCGGCAAGAACTCTATCGTCGGCGAAATCGCCATTCTCTGTGACGGCTACCGTACGGCAACAGTCAGGGCAATTGCCCCGATGGATACCTTGCGCATCGACAAGGAAACCTTCCGCAAGATGATGGCGGATTGTCCGTCAATGATGTTCGGCGTCATGCGTGTGCTTGCCACCCGCTTGCAGACGACGACATCTGAACTGGCCGCCCAGAAAGCCCATGAAGAAGAATATGCCTGATCGATCCGGGCAGACCCGACGGGCATACAGGTGTGCTTGAGGTCTTGTCCGGTGGATAGCAGAACACAGGATTTCCAGAGCCAATCGGCCGCCGGTGTTGACAAGATGCAGGTGACCGTCTGGGGAACGCGGGGCTCGATACCGGTGTCGGGTCCTCATTTCTCTCGGCATGGCGGCAATACGACCTGTGTCGAACTGCGCTGCGGCGATGAAGTGCTGATTTTCGATTGTGGCACGGGCATCATCCCGGCTGGAGCGCGTCTGAAGGCCGAGCGGGTTTCCAACCTCAATCTGTTTCTCACCCACAGCCATTACGATCACATCATCGGCTTTCCGTTCTTCGGCCCATTTCACTGCTCCGGCGTACGAGCGGCCATCTGGTCTGGCCACCTTGAAGGAAAGATGACCACGCGGCAGATCGTCGAGGGACTGCTGCGTCCTCCATATTTTCCCGTCGGCCTCGAAATCATGAAGGCAGCCCTGACATTCAGGGATTTCCTCCCCGGCGATATTCTCACCCCTGCCTCCGGCATCGTGATGCGAACCGCGAAACTTACCCATCCCGGTGGAGCCGTCGGCTATCGGATTGAATGGCAGGGCAAGGTATTCGCGTTGATAACCGATACCGAGCATGTCCCCGGGGTACTAGACCAGAACGTTCTGTCACTCATCGACCACGCCGATCTCTTTCTCTACGACAGCACATTCGGCGATGACGACATGACGCATATGCGAGGGATCGGGCACTCTTCCTGGCAGCAGGCCATAAGGCTGGCCAAGGCCGCGAATGCCGCCAGTGTCGGCTTCATTCACCATGCCTACACCCACACGGATGATGATATCGACGACATCTGTGTGCAGGCGCAGCGAATATTTCCGGCAGCACACGTCTTCAGCGACGGTCAAAGCATGGAAATTTAACCCTGATGCGCGAGGATGCCGAAGCCTCTTTTTAGCCGCTTTCATCCCCCAGACGCACTGCGCCGCGCTTTATTCCCACAAGGTCGCTTTTCATGCTGCAGCCTGCTCGTCCGTTCCTGCCAGACAAGGCTGCGCATCAACTGGGCATCGCGTCCGGGATCATTCTCTTCGCCTTCATATCGACCCATCTTCTCAATCACAGCCTGACGCTCATATCGGTCGACTTCGCAGATGACGCTCTGAAAATCTTCAAGATCATCTGGCGCAATCCACTTGGGACGCTCCTGCTTTACGGCTCGTTTCTCGTCCATTTCCTGCTGGCACTTCGTACGCTCTATCTCCGTCGTCATATGCGCCTGCCGCCGCGCATGATGATTCAGGTCTTGTTTGGTCTCTCCATTCCAGTCCTGATCGCCCAGCATGTCGTCTCGGCCCGTGTTCCCGGCCTCTATGGCGGGTACGACAGCACCTATTGGAGCGTCATCCGGGGCATGTGGAACGGCAACGGACTGTTTGGCGTGAAGATGGTTCTGGCCGTCATTGTCGTCTGGGTGCATGGTTGCATCGGCCTTTACGCCGCCATGCGTTTCAGGAACTGGTTTCCGCGCTTGGCACCATGGCTGTTTGCCCTCGCAATCCTGCTTCCCACCCTGGCCCTCGTCGGCGTACTGGTCAATGGTCGACAAATGGAGGCAAATGCGAAGGCCAGAGGACAGGTACTCACTGCAGCCGATGGCAACGTAGCCCGCCATCAGGCGAGCCGACCCACACTGGACCTCGCTGCGATAGAGCGGCGCCTCTACCTCTTCTTCGGCCTGGGTCTCGGCCTCGTCGTCGTGTTGCGCGCCGCACGTTCCATGCGACGCAACGCTCCGGAGATCCGCATTACCTATGCCCATGGCCCGCAGATCCGCGTCCCCCGGGGAACCTCGATTCTCGAGGCGAGCCGGCTGGGCCGGGTCGATCACTATTCGGTGTGTGGTGGCAAGGGGCGCTGCTCTACCTGTCGGGTGCGCATCATCGATAGTGATGGCCCACTGACGCCTCCGAGTGCGATGGAGCAGGCCACACTGTCGCGTATCAGGGCCGCGCCGGACACCCGGCTGAGCTGCCAGACCCGGCCGGATTATGACGTTACGGTTGCCTTGCTGCTGGAACCGCCGGTCGGCGGCGACCTCTATTCCGGCAGGCAAATCAAGCAAGCGGGCCGCGAGAAGGAAATCGTCGTTCTGTTCTGCGATATCCGCAATTTCACGACGATCTCGGAAAGCCGGCTACCCTATGATATCGTCTTTCTGCTCAACCGTTATTTTTCCGTCGTCGGACGAGCGGTAGAGGAAGCTGGCGGTCAGGTCGACAAGTTCATCGGCGATGGGGTGATGGCCCTTTTCGGCATCGGTACGGCAGAACCCAGCGAGGCCTGCCGGCAGGCCTTGAGGGCGGCTGCGACGATCGTCGCCGAAACCGAGAAGCTCAATCAGGAAATGATGCAGGAATTCGGCGTCGACCTCAGGATCGCCATCGGCATTCATTTCGGTCCCGCGATCGTCGGCATGATCGGTTACGGCAAGGTGGCTGGCCTCACCGCGATCGGCGATACCGTCAATGTGGGCAGTCGCCTGGAAGCTGTGGCCAAGCAGTTCAACGTCGCGGTCGCGGCTTCAGAACCTATCATGCTGCTCGCCCACGTACCCTATGACGGGCTTTCCAGCCGCTCCGTTTCGCTGAAAGGGCGAAAGACGAACATGCGGGTTTATCTGCTGTCCGTCGATGATGCGAAGCGCTACGCCTGAGGCTGGGGCAACTCGCAACGAATTGACCTGCAATGCTTCTACCCGCACTAGCCTCCCTCGATTAGCGAATGTAAAAGAGATTCAAGAAGAACCGACGTTCATCGGGCGCACGTCATACGCAATCGCAAGAGGAGGATATCGTTGAGACCATATCGCTTTCTGGGCCTTGCGCTCCTTGTAGGCTGCTTCGCCACGGCACCCGCGCTCGGCAACAAGCCAACCAGCCAGAAGCTGTTCGACGGCTTCGACGGGCAGGATTTTTCGCCCGATGGCGGTCTCTATTATCGCATGAACGATGAACAGAAGGCCGGCACCTACGTTTTCCAGAACGAAGTGAAACGCACTGGCGCCGGCGCGCTGAAGCTGAGCGTTCGCTCGCAATGCGCCGCAACGGACGATCTGTGCAGCGAACGTGCGGAGATCTGGGAGAAGACGCCGCTTCGCGTTCCCTATGATGAGCCAGTCTGGTTCGGCTTTGCCATGAAGCTCGCCGACCCCGTCCCCCAAGATGACCACCGCTATCTGATGGCGCAATGGAAGCGCGAGATTGGACCCGATGCCGAAGGAGATTTCAGTCCCTTCCTTGCGCTCCGGCTCGACCGCGGCAAGATGTTCTTCTCGGTCGAAACCAATTATGTCGAAGGCGGCCCCAAGCCGATCGACGGCGTTGCCGGCCGCTGCCCGGAAGGCAGCACGCCCGTCTGGTTCCGCCCCGAGACCAACCAGATGCGTGCCCTTGCCGCCGCAGGCTCCGACTGGAGCGCCGAGGATGAAGCAACCTTCCCATCCTGCACCGACAAGATTTCCGTCGTACAGCACAATCCGCTGCCCAAGGCGTCAACGGACTGGATCGATTTCGCGATCTTTTCCAACCCGGATCCCAACGGAGACGGCCGGATCGAGATTTTCGCCGATCGCGTATGGGTCGCTACCGTGAAGGGGTATGTGGGCCATGGCGATGCCGGGCTCGGAAAGAACCAGTATTTCAAGTTCGGCCCCTACCGGGCCGGAGCCTCGGATATCTGGACCGTCTACTACGACGATTTCCGTCGATCTCCCGATTGCATCGACGTACTGGAAGACGCCGAGGCTTGCTCCGTCGTTCAGTAGATGGCCGCGATCTCAGCCCTGTTGGGGCTGAGCATCAAGCATTCCCGCAATCACCCGAGCCGTTCCGGCGGCACCGTCGAGCGAAACCGGAAGTTCCGGCGGGAAATCGAGCGCGCGTGCGGCGGCGATTGCCTTGGCCATCGCCTCACCGCTCAAGCCTTCCTCGGTGACGACCTTCGCCAGACCCAGCGCAACCAGCTTCTCGGCCCGGACGGATTGCTCTGTCTCGCCACCCGCGGCAAAGGGCACGAGCAGGGAGCGGCAACGCGCCCGCAGGAGATCGCAGACCGTGTTGTAGCCCGCCTGGGAAATTGAAAGACCGGCCTGCGGCAGGAGGCTCGGAAAGTCCGGCCGAAACCGGAAAAGCGAGACACCACTCGAAACGCGGGCCGCGAAGCGATCGTAATCCGCCTGCGGCAGGTTGGGACCGGTGATCACGCACCATTCCTCGCGATCATCAAGAATATCGCGGGCATCGAGTGCGGCCTCGATCAGCGCCGCACCCACGGCGCCGCCGCCGGCGGAAATCACCACGCCGAAACGATCTGCGGATGGCGCTGCCTCGGCCGGCGCGACAAGGCCGGTGTAATGGATTTTCTCCCCAAGCTCACCGGCCAGCGGAAAGGTCTCCTCCAGCCGCACGAAATGTGGATCGCCATGCACGAGAACCCCGTCGAAATAATGGGCGAGGAGGTCAGCGGTCTCGCGATCCCGGCCGGGTTTGCGGTTTTCCTGCAGGATATCCCGGACCGAACTGAACAGGAGAGGTCGACGTTCTGCACTCTCTATGGCGGCAAGCAAGGGCAGAAGTTCGAAGCGCATCTGACGCCGGCCGAAGGGGAAGGCCTCTATGATAACGACATGCGGTTCGACTTTTGCGAAAGTCTCCAGCAGAACAGCCGTCCGTTTCTGCTCGAAGTCCGCATCGACAGGATTGCCCTCAAGATCGGCAAGGCTGGAAAACCCGCTCTTGGCCGCAACGACGGCCGGAAGCTGGACATGTTCGACGCCCGTTCCCGGAAACCCGTTCACAGGCGCACCGCCCGTTACCAGCGTCACCGAGAACCCGGCCTCGACCAGAGCCTCGGCGATCCGGCTGGCTCGCGCCAGATGGCCGATGCCGAGCAGGTGCTGAACGTAGAAGAGAACCCGCTTTTTCGAAGAGGATGTCTGCCGCATGCTCATATCCCTCTTCGCGCCCACGCCCCCTTAAAGAGCCGGTCGAGATCATGAATGCTGTTGTGATGATCGAAGTCCTTCCGCACCCGCGCCTCTGCTGCAGTTCCGAGCTTCTCTCGAAGATCGGGATCGGTCATCACGCGTTGCAGGGCGCCGGCCAGAGCATCAGGATCCTCAGACCCGACCAGCAATGCGTTTTCGCCATCGACGAACAGTTCGGAAATGCCTGAAACGGTCGTGGAAACAGCCACGAGCCGCTGGCTTGCCGCTTCGACCAGAACGTTCGGCAGGCCGTCACGGTCACCATCCGCCGTGATCCGGCAGGCGAGCGCGAAAAGATCGCTTTGGTGGTAATGGGCAAGCACATCGCGCTGATCCATCGAGCCCTTCCAGGTGATCCGGTCGGAAATACCGAGTTCGCCGGCAAGCGCCCTCAGGCTGCCCAACTCATCGCCGCCGCCGATATGGGTAAACTGCCAATGAAGGTCCTTCGGAAGCCGGGCGAACGCTTTGAGCAGAACGTCATAACCCTTTTTCTTGACGGCTCGGCCGACGCTCAGTACACGGACAGGATCAGCCGGATCGGATCCATCACGGCGGGGGCGCTCACCGTCAAAATGCGGGAATCGGTCCAGGTCGAGACCGTGATAGCTGAGGTGCATGATCTCACGTCCACCAGAAAGCGATGACAGCTTGTCATAACCGACCCGCGTGCAGGTCACGCCCCAGTCGGCGCTTTGCAGCTTCTCCGCCAGATCCCAGTCCTCGGAGGTCCAGATGTCCTTGGCGTGAGCGGAAATCGACCACGGGATACCGCTGATCTCGCTGGCATAGCGCGCGACCGACGCGGGCGTATGGATGAAATGGGCATGCAGCCACTTGCCCCCCTCCGGCCATTCCGCGATGAGCACGGCGGCCTGGCCGAAGCGGCGAAACCGGTTGCGCGAGAAATCCCGCCGCAGGTCCTTCCAGAAGGAAGAAAGAGCCTTGCCGAAACCTGGCAGACGACAGGTCTTCCAAAGCGCCTTCAGGACGCGAAGCGGTTCCTCATGCAGGTATTCCGGCAGATAGCTGACGCGGGCGCGGATCTCGTCATGAACCGGATGGCGCTTCTTGTCCGTCGGGCGGCGCATGGCGACGATTTCGAGCTCGAGGCCTGCACGTTCCAGACCCAATAGCTCCTGCGCAATGAAGGTCTCCGACAGACGCGGATACCCCTTCAGGAGGACGACAATCTTTCCAGTGCTGTTCATCAATTATCCCTGGGCGGCAAAACGCGGCAATCTGGCGTCTTCGCTCAGATACCCGCCAACGATCTGCGAGATGGTTTGCAGTCCCTCAAGGTGGAGACCGGCGGCGCTGGCCGAGGGAGGATCGCGCTTCAGCACGTCCTTGATCGCCTGCGCAAAACACAGGCTGTCCGAAGACTCCTGACCGGAAAGCATGCTGACAAGGCCGAGTTCGGAGGCTCTGCGGGCGCGGATCAGCTGTTCCAGCCGAGGCTGCGTACGCGGAACGATCAGGGCCGGCTTGTCGAAGGACAGAATTTCGCAATAGGTGTTGTAGCCGCCCATGGCGACCACCGCCTTGGCGCCTGCGATCCGGTCTTCCATCCGGTTGTCGAACTCGATCATTTCCAGATGCGGATTGTTGCCCGCCTGCTCGACGAAATTCTGGCGCTGTTCGGCCGGCATATAGGGACCAAGCACGATGACCGCCTTGTGGGTGAGCGTCGGATCGGCCTGATAGGCGGCGATCACGTCGCGCACCAGATCGGCACCGTCTCCGCCGCCACCCGTCGTGACGAGCAGGTAATCCTCAGGCGGCTGCGGCCGTTCGACCGAGGCCTTGCGCTGGAGAAAACCGACGAAGTTCATCTTCTCGCGAATGCTGTCGGGAACATCCAGACCAGTCAGCGGATCGTAGAAATCCGGCGGCCCATAGACCCAGATGTTGTCATAGAGCGAACCGATCTTGTGCAGCACGTCATTGCGCTTCCATTCGGCGTCCAGCAGATGCGGAGCGTCCATGACCTCGCGCAGGCCGAGGATAAGGGTGGTGCCGCGCGCCTTCAGGAAACGCAACGTCTCCTCCACCTCGCCGCGCAACCCTAGAGGCTCCTTGTCGATGATGAAGATATCCGGCTGGAACGTCTCGGCGGTATGAAGGATGATCGATTGACGCATCTTGATCGTCGCCTTGACGTCGATGTGCTGGTCCATTGACGTATATTCGCCATTGCGCAGCTTGATCACGCTCGGGATCTTCACAAAGTCCACGCGCGCCCGATAGTCAAAGGCGCCGGCGATCGTCGCGCCGGAGATGATCAGCACCTGCAGGCCGCGATAGTCTTCCACCAGCGAATGGGCAATCGTGCGGCAACGCCGCAAGTGCCCAAGACCGAATGTATCATGACTGTACATGAGGATTCGTGCCTTGCGCGACTGTCCAGTCATGCAGTTATTCTCCTGTAGGTCCGCAGCATCGATGCCGCGGCTAGTCTTGTCTTGAGCTTGAGCTTGAGCTTGAGGGGATCAGTTGTAGGGGTCGGCGGCATCTCTAAGACCATCACCGAGGAAATTGAAAGCAAGAATGATCACAATAACCGGAACCACCGGGAAGAGAAGCCACGGATAGAGCGCGATCACGTTGACAGTGCGTGCTTCGGTTAGCAACACTCCCCAGCTCGTGATCGGCGGACGAAGCCCTAGACCGAGGAAGCTGAGTGTCGTCTCGCCAAGGATCATGCCGGGGATGGTCAGCGTGGCGCTGGCGATCAGGTGCGACATGAAACCGGGGATAAGGTGCCGGCCGATGATCCGGGCGCTGCCCGCGCCCATCATCTGCGCGGCAAGGACATAATCCTCCTCGCGAAGCGCGAGAAGCTTGGAACGCACGGCGCGCGCAAGCCCCGTCCAGTCCAGAAGCCCGAGAATGAAGGTAATCCCGAGATAGACGAAAAGCGGCGACCAGTCCGCCGGCATGATAGCCGCCATCGCCAGCCACAGCGGTATGCTGGGAATAGAGTGCAGGACTTCCGTGACGCGCTGGACCGCCAGGTCGAACCAGCCACCCCAATATCCCGCGAGGCCACCTATGACGATGCCGAGCACAAAACTCGTCATCACGCCAAGGAGACCGATCGTAAGCGACACACGCGCGCCATAGAGAATGCGCGACAGCACGTCCCGGCCGAGACGATCCGTCCCGAGCAGGAACATGTCGCCGCCCTCAGCGGGGCAGACCAGATGCGTGTTGCCGTCGATGAAGCCCCAGAAGCGATAGCTGTCTCCTTGGCAGAAGAAGCGCAGCTTCTGCACTTCGTCGGTGTTTTCGCTGTAGACCCGGCGTAGGGTTTCCATGTCCAGTTCCATCGTCCGGCCATATACGAAGGGGCCGACGAAGGAACCCTGATAGAAGAAATGCACCTGCTGCGGCGGTGCATAGATGTTATCCACGTTCCGGGTATGCACGTTGTAGGGTGCCAGGAATTCCACGATGGCAATCGTGCAATAGGCGATCAGCAACAGGATGCCGGAAATCAGCGCAAGGCGATGGCGGCGGAAGCGCCACCATGTGAGCCTCAGTTGAGACGCATGGCCGACCGCCGAATCGGCATCGGCTTCCACGGCATAGGGATCGAATGGCGCCTTCGAAACATAATGCGTCGGGGTCGGCAGGCTTGCGACGTCTTCACTCATTTCGTGCGCCCTCCCTGCAGCCGGATACGTGGATCGAGGATGGCGAGCGCGATGTCGGACACCAGCACGCCGATTACCGTCAGGATAGCGAGAAACATCAGGAAGGAACCGGCCAGATACATGTCCTGGTTCTGAAGCGCGCGGATCAGCATCGGCCCGGTCGTTTCCAGCGACAGGACGACAGCAGTGATTTCAGCACCGGAAATGATCGTCGGCAGGATGGAACCGATGTCGGAAATGAAGAAGTTGAGCGACATGCGCAGAGGATACTTGATGAGCAGCCGGAAGGGATGAAGCCCCTTCGCCCGCGCCGTCATCACATATTGCTTGTGCAGTTCGTCGAGCAGGTTCGCCCTGACACGACGCACCATGCCGGCCGTTCCAGCCGTTCCGATGATGATGACCGGAATCCACAGATGCTCGAGAATGGATCTCGCCTTGGCCCAGCTCATCGGCTGTCCCAGGAAATCCTGATCCATCAGGTGGCCGATGGAAATACCGAACCAGATGTTGGCGAAATACATCATGATCAACGCGAGAATGAAATTCGGCACCGCAATGCCGATCAGACCGATCAAAGTCAGCCCGTAATCACCCCAGCTATACTTGTGAGTGGCGGAATAGATGCCGATCGGAAAAGCGATCAGCCACGTCACCGCGATGGTGACGGTCGACACGAGAACGGTCAGCCAAACCCTGTCGCCAACGACATCGGCCACCGGCATGCGATATTCGAAGGAATAACCGAAATCGCCCTGCGCAAAGCCGACGACCCAGTCGAAATAGCGCAAGGGGGCGGGCTTGTCGAAGCCGTAGCGCGCCTTGAGATCCTCGATCTCCTGCATGTCGGCCTTCTCGCCCATGGCGCGCAGTTCCTCGACATAGCTTTCGAAGAAGTCGCCGGGCGGCAGCTCGATGATGGTGAAAACCAGCATGGAGATCATGATCAGGGTCGGGATCATCATCGCGACACGCCACAGAATATAGCGGATCATCTCACGCGCCTCCCTCTAGCCAGAAGGTATCGGGCATATAGACCCCGAGATAGGAGGTCGGATCGAATCCATAGAGGCCTTCGCTCGGCAGGTTGCGCAACCGGCTCGCGCGAACGATCGGCTGGGGTACGGCATTGACGATGCCGATGGTGAAAACCTGCTGGGTAAAGATCGACAGCATCCGATGCCAGATCTCCTCACGCTCGCCGAGCGCATCGGCCTCGCGCCATTCGTGGAAGAGGTCGAGCAGTTCCTGCGCCTCCGGGATCTCCGGCGGACGCCCCTCGCCTCCCCCGGAGAGCTGATGCAACCCCCAGAGCGGCCACTGGATCTGGTCATTGTTGGTCGGCGCCAGCTCGCGCGGCGACATGTCGGCCGTCGGCACGCCATTATCGAGGCCCGGCGAAAGCGCCAGGATCGTCTCGCCGCTGGTGATCCGCTGACGAAAAAGCTCGCGATGCGATACGTGCGTGAAGATCCGGAAGCCGATACGCCGCCAATGATCGGTCACCAGTTCCAGAACATCGGTATCGAACGTGGTTTCCGCCGTCGTCTCGATGATGAGCTTGCAGGGGCGCCCATCGGGCAGATAGCGGAGGCCATGCTCACCATCCCTGACAAGGCCCGCCTCATCGAGCAGGGCATTGGCCTGATCTGGATCGAAATCAGCCCACGCATCGCGATATTCCGGACGGAAAAGTGGGCTGTCGGGCAGGACCGTGTTCGCGCTCGGGCTGCCAAGGCCGAAGAACACGGCCTTGTTGACCTCGTCGCGATTGATCGCAAGCGAAAGCGCGCGGCGCACGCGCACGTCCCGAAGCGTCTGTCGCCAGATCAGGTCGGTGCAATTGAGATTGGGAAACAAAGCGACCCGAGAACCCTGGATACGCTTCCACAGGCTGACCTTGATCGCACCGCGTTTTTCCGCGCTCTTCAGGAAGGTGTAGTCGGCGAAGTCGATATTGGTGACCTGCAGATCGCTTTCGCCGGATGCCGCCTTTGCCGCCACCAGATCGCCGGAGCCGACATTGAGCACCACGCGGTCGATGTAAGGCAGTTGCAGCCCGTTGCCATCAACCCGGTGGAAATAGGCGTTTCGCTCGAAGACGAACTGCCCGGCGGGCGGCGCCGTAATGCCGCGCCAGGGATCGAGCGTCGGCAAATCAGGGTTTTCCGGGCGGGCGGTGCGCGACATCTTCTGGTGCAGGGAGACCCAATCATCGACGCGCTGCTGCTTGACCAGTTCGGCAATCCGTTCCGGCGTCTGGTATTTGCGATGAAACTGCTTGAGGTAAGCAGCGGGCAGCATCAGGCGGGTTGCCACCGGCGACGCCAGCTCCGCAAGAAAATCCGGGTTCGGATCCTCCCAGCTGTAGCGCACCGTGAGTTCGTCGATCACCTCGAAGACGGGTTCCTTGTCCTGCACCCTCAGGACGGTCGGAATGCCGCCCTTGTGGAGTTCCTTGTCATGGAACATATCGTCCCACACATAGCGGAAATCTTCCGTCGTGAAGGGGCTGCCGTCAGACCAGCGATGGCCGGGACGCAGATGAAAGGTGAAGATCCGTTCTCCCTCGACCTCATAGCGTTCGAGAATATCGGGATGAAAATTGAAATGCCGGTCGAAGCCGATGAGGCGGCTATAGCCGTTGATCGGCATGTAGCGGATATCGCGCTGGCTGGCGATCAGCATCTTGATCGTGCCGCCATGGCGCCCCGCAACGCCACCATCCGTGCCGTCGAGCGGCACGATACGCGGCACTTTCGGCAAGCGATCGGCGAGAGACGGCAAGGCACCTTCGGCAACCTTGACCTTCAACGGATCCTGATCGACCACCTCCGCCGCCGAGAGCCGCGGCAGCATGGTGGAGCCCATCAAGGCCAAAATGGCGCGCCGGGTGATCATGCCTTCAGATCCCTCGCATCGACGCCACGTCGGGCAAGCACCCAATGGCCATTGCCGAGATCGACATGCGCGAGATTGTCGGGATCGCCCTCATCGAGAAAGTGCTTCTTCCATGCCCGGCGGGCGACGAGAGAAGATTCACCCGCCTGAGTGAGGTCGATACGGCAATCGAGATCGGGCGCGGGAACGGCGGCAATCAGCTTGCGTGTATAGGGATGAACCGGCTGGTTCATGATGATGTCGCACGGGGCGATTTCCACGATCCGGCCCGCATACATCACCGCCACACGATCTGCCATGTAGTTCACCACGGCGAGATTGTGGGAAATGAAGAGGTAGGTGAGACAGAGCTCGGCCTTCAGGTCCTTCATCAGGTTCAGCACCTGCGCCTGAACCGAGACGTCGAGAGCGGACACCGGTTCGTCGCAGATGACGAGGCCGGGGCCAAGAGCCAGAGCGCGCGCAATACCGATACGCTGGCGTTGCCCGCCCGAAAAACTGTGCGGATAACGCCCGCCGGCAGACGAGGGCAGCCCAACGGCGTGGAGGAGACGCTTGACCAGCTCGATCCGGCTGACTGCATCTCCTTTGTCGTGAATTTCCAGGGGCTCGCTGATGATGCCGCGCACCGTCATGCGCGGGGAAAGCGACGATACCGGATCCTGAAAGACCATCTGGATGGACGACCTGAGATGCCGGAGATCATCGCCCTCCGCCGAGAGAACGTCAATCGGCTCATCAGCGCCATTATAGACGACAGTGCCGCTATCCGCCCGCAGGCCCCGCATAAGTATCTTGCTGAGCGTGGTCTTGCCGCAGCCGCTTTCACCGACCAGCCCCAACGTCTCGCCGCGCCTGATATCGAAGGACACATCGGTCACCGCGCGGGTCGGCGGGGAAGGCTTGGTAAAGAAGCCGGAAGACCGTTTCGGCCGGAAAGTCTTGGTCACATTACGCACGGAGAGGAGGACATCATCCTCCCCCGTGGTCGGAAGCGCGCAACTGCCGAGGAGACCTGCCGTATCGACACGGATTTCCCGCAAGGGCTTCAGCCGCTCGTCTCGCGCCATCTCGAAGGTCGGCACCGCGGCCATCAGCCCCTTGGTATAGGCGTGCTGCGGATTGAGGAAGATATCCCCAACGCTTCCCGCTTCCATCACCTCGCCGCGATACATCACCACCACTTCATCCGCCATGCTCGCGACCACGCCGAGATCGTGGGTAATCAGCAGAACCGCCATGCCGAGCCGGACCTGCATGTCCTTGAGCAGCTTGAGGATCTGCGCCTGGATCGTGACATCGAGCGCCGTCGTCGGTTCATCAGCGATGAGAAGCGACGGACGCCCCACCAGCGCCATGGCAATCATCGCACGCTGCCGCATGCCCCCCGACAATTCGAATGGATACATGTCGAAGACATGATCAGGCTTGTCGAATCCTACGAGGCCGAGCATTTCCTCCGAACGCTCGCGCCGTTCCTTCGGCGACAGCACCGTATGGATGCGCAGGACTTCCTCGATCTGGTTACCGATCGTATGAACGGCAGAAAAGGAGGTCATCGGCTCCTGAAAGATCATGCCGATGCGGTTGCCGCGAATATTGCGGATCCGGCGGCCGTCACGCGGCAGGCCGATGAGATCCACCGGTCCCTCGCCTTCGGGATCGTCGAACAACACGCGCCCGGAGATCCGCGCACTGGGTGCCTCGATGCCCATGATGGCCCGGCCAAGCGCGGACTTTCCCGAACCGGATTCGCCGACGAGCGCCGTTACCCGCCCCGGCCGGATGTTCATGGAGAACGAGCGAACGGCCTCCACACTGCCATGCAGCAGCGGAAAGGACACACTGAGCTTTTCTACTGAAAGCAGATCAGCGCCGACGACCATGCGATCTATAGAGCCCCCGGATACGCTACCCATCACAAGCTGACGAAGATTGATATTGTTGAGTTTACCGTAGCCCACGCGCCGCCCCCCTGTCCATCACGAAGATGCAAGCGCAGCAACCGCTTTGAAAGGCTTGCAGCTCCATCTGTTTTCCCGATAGACCAGCGGCGAAGAAGACCGTCCGGAGATAATCAGTGAGCAGCGAACAAGACGCCAGAAGCCTTGCCCGCGAGGCCATCGCCGAGAGCCTGAAACTGGCTCGCAGCGGCGAATTGGAACGCGCCCGCCTTGCGCTCGACACTCTGGCCGGCAACCGTGTTTTGCTGGAGGCTGCCGAACTCGGTCCGTCCACCATGCTCGGCCTGCCGCGCAAGCTGCATTCGGCCTATCTGAAGCTTGCCAAGATTACGAACGACCCCGTCCGGGTCGCCGGCCTGCAGGTGACGCTTGCGCCACCGACTGACCTGCTCTCCGACCTCTTCACCTTCGACGGTGACAACCGCCGACGGATGACACGGCTGAGCGGGGATAAAGTGCCACTGGTACTGCACCAGATATGGCTCGGGACCCTGCCCTTGCCACCGGCAACGGAGGCATGGCGGCAGCATTGCAAGAGCCATGGTATGGAATATCGCCTGTGGCGAGAGGCGGACCTTGCTGCAGCAGGATTCGACGATCATCCGAGCTTTCATGGCATGCTGGCGCGGAGCGACTATCCCGGCGCAGTCGATGTCGCGCGCTATATGATCCTCGAGAAATTCGGAGGCATCTATCTCGACTGCGACTGGTATCCCGCCCGTGACGATCAGAGCTTTGCCGATTACCTGCCGCTTGTCGGCATATCCGTGCTGGCCGAGGATATCCCGCGCAAGACCAGCACCGGCAGCCTGCTTCTGGCCAATTCCTTCATCGCAGCACCTGCAGGGCACCCGGTTTTCTCACGAATCGTCGAAGCCATGCCCTGCGTGATGGAACGGCTGCCAAGGGCACCGGCATGGTGGTCGACGGGACCGCTGATCTTCACACTTGCCAGCCGCAGTACGAGCATCTGCGTCGCCGAAACCGGTTTCGTCGTGGCGAACCTTCCGCGGCAAGCGCCTTTCGAAGCGGTCGAAGCGGCCCGCCAAAGCGCATCGGACCGGGATGGCGGCCTGCTGATTGCCTGGAAGTCCTGGTAGGAACTACCTGGCAGCAGCGGGATCGATCCAGACGCAGCCCGGATGCCGGCTCGTTATCTCGAAAAGCTCTTCGAGAAAAGACCACACGGCTTCGTCATGCACGAGATGATGCGTGAGAACCCCGATGACAGATGGCCGGTCGTCACGATCGATCCAGTCGGCCAGTTCTCCGAACAGAACCGCGGCCGGACGTCCGCCACGCGTTCCATGCCAATCCATCACGTCGACATGGGTGTTGAGCAGATGGATCGGAAACGACAAACGCTCCTTGCCGAAGACCGATAGCGTCGCAAAGCCAAGCGATGCGAGGGAGGGCAGCAGGTCATCGCTGATGCGGTTCCATGGTGGCACGAGCATCGGCCTGAAGCACGGTCCATGCAACTCGGTCAGCTTGTCGAAACCTGCCTGCAGTTCAGCAAGCACCGTCCCTATCGGTCGATGCCGTCCAAGCTCCTGCTTCTTCTCCCCTGCCGGAGCATGGTTGCGATGGGACCAGCCATGAACGGCCACGAGAGCATGCGGCTCTGCCGAAAGCCTTTCGGACAGTGGCGCTCCTGTATTTTCCGGAATAACGGCAAGCGTCAACGGAACGGAATATGCTTTCGTCAGAGCAAGCAGGCGGTCGAGCGCAGGGGTCGGCTCGACGGCATCATCGTCACGCAGCCAGAGCTGCACCCTTTCTCCCGCAGTCGCGGCCTTGTTCAGAGCATCGAGCAAACGGGCTTTCGTCATAGCGGATACTCCAGCGCTGGAACGAGCGCTTCCGACAGGCGGCGAGCCATGACCGGCAGGGAACGTTCCTCGGATACGAAACGGCGGGCGGCTTCGGACAGAAACAGGCGTCGAGGTTCATCGGCAAGAAGAGAGGCGATCGCATCGGCGAATGCCTGCGGATCGCCGGGCGGCACGAGCAGGCCGGTGCAGCCATGCTCCACGACTTCCGGCACACCGGCCACTCGTTCCGCGACCACCGGAAGACCCGCCGCCTGCGCTTCGAGATAAGCAAGGCCATAGGCCTCGCCATGGCCCGGCCATACGAACACCGAACCATCCGACAAGACCTCCGCCACCTCATTGTGCGAAAGCTCTCCGAGCCATTCGATCCGCCCGCGCGCAAAGCCCGCGAACAGGGCCTCCACGGCTGCCCGCTCGGGACCGTCGCCAACGATGGCGAGGCTCCAGTCCAGATCCGCAATCAGGGCCAGCGCCTCGGCGAGCGCCGTGTAACTGCTCATCTTGTCGCCGGGACGCATCATGGCGACTGTGACGAGGCGGCCCGGCAGTGAAGTGGTAGGCCGTGCGAGGAAGGGCGAAGCATCGATGAAGGGAGCGATACGCGCCAGCCTTGCAGCCGGCACCGCCTCTGCCAGACCCGCCCGATCACGTTCGGTAAAGCAGAGGTTGACCCCGGCCAAACCGACCATCTCCTTCAACATCTCCTGATGCCGCGCCCAGCAACCAAGGTTCCGACGGTGGGAATAGGATGCCTCTGCGGTGACATAGGGCAGGCCGAAGCACCGGCAGAGATCGGGTCCAATGAGATCCGGCGCCTTGTAATAGGGATGGTAGCAGAACCACAGATCGGGCGGCCCGTCTTGTTCCCATAGCCTTGAAAGGCGCTCCCTTTCCGCCTGCACTGCATCCTCCAGCCCCGGGATCATCGTTTCCGGCGTTGCGTGGAATGTCCGCAATTCCGAGGCGAGCGTGACTTCTTTTCCACCCTCCTCCAGCGCGCGCACGAGCTGGCGCGCCATCAGCCGGTCGCCCGAGGGAACGGGATGGCTGGGTGATTTCAAGGGGGCATAGAAAGCAATCCTCATGCCTGCCATAGAGCCTGACCGGACGTCTGACGCAAGAGGCGGCGGCGAGAACCCGCATGCTTTCAGGCGTCACACCGCCGCATCACGCAATTGCGAATGCCGGTGAGAAAAGCACGCCCTTGACAGGGGGACACCGGGGACGCAAGTGACTTGCTGACATTCCTCCCACGGAGTTCTTCCCACCGATGTCCACCTCTCCCGTTGCGACCGAACTTCTCCAGGCTATCCAGTCACGACGCGCCAAAGCCGCCGTCATCGGTCTCGGCTATGTCGGCCTGCCGCTGGCAATCAGCATGGCGCGAGCGGGCTTTTCAGTCACGGGCTTTGACATCGATCCGGGCAAGATGACGGAAATCGAGGCCGGCAGGAGCTATATCGAGGCCGTGCCGGACCATATTCTGCAGAAGGAATGCGCCGAAGGCCGGTTTTCCGCGACCTGCGAGTTCTCCCGCCTGGCCGATTGCGACGTGATCGCGATCTGTGTGCCGACACCTCTCACGCGTCATCGCGATCCCGATCTCTCCTTCATCGAGAACACCTGCCGACAGATCGCCGCCACACTCAGGCCCGGCCAGCTGATTTCGCTGGAATCGACCACCTATCCCGGCACCACCGAAGAGGTCGTGAAGCCCATTCTTGAGGCGACCGGCCTCCAGGCTGGCACCGATTTCTTCCTCGGCTTTTCACCCGAGCGGGAAGACCCGGGCAACCGCGACTTCGACACATCGACCATTCCGAAAGTGGTCGCCGGCGACGGCGAGGACGCACGCGAGCTGATGACGGCTTTCTACGGAGCGGTGGTCAAGACGATCGTACCAGTGTCTACGACGGCCACGGCCGAGGCAGTCAAGCTCACCGAAAACATCTTCCGCGCCGTCAACATCGCCCTCGTCAACGAGCTGAAGCTGGTCTACGACGCCATGGGCATCGACGTCTGGGAAGTCATTGACGCCGCGAAGACGAAGCCCTTCGGCTACATGCCCTTCTATCCGGGTCCGGGGCTTGGAGGCCACTGCATCCCCATCGACCCCTTCTACCTCACATGGAAATCACGGGAATACGATACGCCGACCCGCTTCATCGAGCTTGCCGGCGAGGTCAACACGGCCATGCCGCATCACGTGGTAGAAAAGGTGGCAGAAGCCCTCGACCGCAAGGCCGGCAAGGCGCTCAGCCGCTCGCGCGTTCTCGTCATCGGCCTCGCCTACAAGAAGAACGTGCCCGATATTCGCGAAAGCCCCTCGCTTCGGCTGATGGAACTGCTGGTCGAACGTGGCGCGGACGTCGCCTATCACGATCCCTTCATTCCGGAAGTACCGAAGACACGCGAATATGCCGACCTGATGGGCCGCCGCAGCGTCGACTGGAACCGGGAAACGCTCGAAGGTTTCGACGTGGTCCTGATCTCCACCGATCACGATTCCATCGACTATCAGGCGCTGGCCGACTGGTGCCCGCTGATTGTCGATACCCGCAACGCGCTCGCCCGCCGCAAGGTCGAGGGCAGCGTCATCGTAAAGGCCTGAGCATGACCCGTCTCGACATCTTCATCAACCGCATGACCGCCCAGCGCGATCTGCTCAATCTGCTCCGCGACCAAAACCTTCTGCCGGAAGGTCCCATCATGGAAGTCGGTCTCGGCAACGGGCGCACCTACAGCCACATGATCGAGACCTTTCCGGGCCGACGCTTCGTCGTGTTCGACCGGCACGTCGCCGCCCACAAGACATCCATTCCGCAGGAAAAAGATCTTGTCATCGGAGAAATCCGCGAAACGGCGCGCAACTACATCGGCAGCGAGGCAGCGCTCGTGCACGCCGACATCGGCACCGGCTATCCGGAAAAGGATGCAATCGTGATGTCCTGGCTTCCTGAACTGGCGGCTGGAATGTTACGCTCCGGCGGCTATGCCGTCAGCGGGCTTGCGCTCGACCATCCGCAGCTTGAGATGCTGCCCATACCGGATCATCTCGAACCGGGTCGTTATTATCTGTATCGAAAAATCTGAACCCCGAAGGGGCCTGCAAGGCTACGCTGCCGAGGCGGCGTCTTCCGGCAGAAACTGTTCGCGCCGCCACATGCTGGGCGTCGTACCCGTCATTCGCCGGAAAACACGCGAGAGATGCGCCTGATCGGCGAGCCCGCAATCCAGCGCGATCTCACAAAGCGGGGCATCGCTGCTCAGCATGCGGGTTTTGGCGTGATCGACGCGGCGCGAGAGAACGTAATTGTGCGGGGACGTGCCGAAGCTCACCTTGAAGGCGGCGGAGAAATGGCTCGTCGAGAGCTTCACCAGCCGGGCAAGCTCTTCCAGCGAGATCGAATATGCGATGCGCATATCGATGTGAGTTCTGAGGCGGCTGACCTGCCAGGGGGCAAGGCCACCGGCTACGGCTTTTTCGCCGACAGGGCGTTCGCCCGGCGCTGGCGCTTCCAGAACGGTCAGCGCCTTCTTCACAAGGTCGGTGGCAACCGCCTCATCCCGCTCCATCCAGGTGATGGCGCGCAATAAAAGACCCGAGGCGGCATTGGCACCGGCAGCCTCCCCTAACTCAATGCCGATTGCGGAGAACTCTCGGTCAAGAAGCACAGCATTGGCGTTCATCATCCGTCTCCCTGGATTAGCGGTCCATGTTTACGGGGCGCATTCTGAAACAAAGAGACCCCATTTCGAAATCCTACTGTCGGTCCGCGCCGATAGACGTCGGTTTTACCGGGACATACCTCGGTATGATTGCGGTTGCCGGATCGAACCGCCTAGGCTGCGAATCCGCGCCGCCCAAGCATTGCTATTTCCATCAGTTGTGTTTGAAACTTTCGTCACACTGAAACGAGTTGAAAAGAAAATCATGTCTGAGGGCCCCCTCGTACTTGTTGTCGATGACGAGAAACTGGTGCGTCAGGCGCTCGACACGCTCCTGCGCTCGGTCGGATATTCCGTAAAAACCTTCGCCACCACGCAGGAACTCTACGACGACCCAAGCCTTTCTGAAGCTGACTGCCTCATCCTCGACGTCCGGCTTCCCTTCACCAGTGGTCTCGACTTTCAGCAGAAGCTCGCCGAAAAAGGTGTCGATATTCCGGTCATCTTCGTCACCGGTCACGGAGATATTCCGATGACGGTGCGCGCGATGAAGGCCGGTGCCGCAGACTTCCTCGCCAAGCCGTTTCGCGATCAGGATCTGCTCGACTCGGTCGGCGCGGCGGTCGAGAAAAGCCGCCAGTCGCGCGACCTGAACCGCTCGGAACTCGAACTGCGCAATCGCTACAATGCCCTTTCCGCCCGCGAAAAGGAAATCATGGCAATGGCGACGGCGGGCCTTATGAACAAGCAGATCGCAGGACAGCTCGGCCTGAGCGAGATCACGGTGAAGATCCATCGCGGCAAGATCACCCGCAAGATGATGGCCAAGACCTTTGCCGACCTGGTGAAGATGGCCGAAAATCTTGGTATATCTTCACACGACGGCCAGAGGCCCCAATGACCGCGGCGGCAGAGCAGACGTGGCTCGACAAGGTGCCGGACTTGCGTTTTGACAAATCCGTCCCGGTGTGAATTTAATACGCGCCGTCACGCATCAATATTGCTGTCCCCCTTCGAAAGACAAAACGATGGATCTCGGATCACACGGCGCCGGTTCGCCCCGTCCCGGAAAAGTGGACACGTTTGGCTGCCAGCTAGGCAAGATCGAGGACGATCGGCAGATCATCGGCCGCAATCTCGCTTATTTTCGCAAGTCCTCGACCAGTGCCGCACCCGGCCAGGTTTCGACTCCCGCCAGTGATCGCGGCTATCTTATCGGGATTTCGCTGAAGGCCGGTCATCGGCGTCGCATTTTCAGCGAGCATCATTCGACACTTTACGAGTTCGGCCAGAACTCGATCTACCTGCGCAATTTCGCCGACTCCTACAAGGCTGATCTTTCCGGCGCATTCGGCTTCATCCTGATGGAGGTTTCGGGCGGCGATCTGGAGATGATGGCCGATGGAGCCGATGCCAGTGGTGTGTCGGAACTGTCGCAAGTTGTCGCGGAACACGATCCCATTCTCGGCGGCATGACACAGGCTCTGTTTTCCTTCGCCGATGCCCAGCCGCATCCGAGCCCGCTCTTCGTGGAGCAGATCTCTTCCGCCATCGGCCTGCACCTGATCACGCGTTACGGCAACGGCCGTATCCGCCGCACCGACAAGCGCGAGGCGCTTTCCTCCGTAGCCGCAAACATGGCAAAGGACATGATATTGAGCCGGCTCGACGGCGATATCTCGCTCGATGACATCGCGGCCCGTTGCAATCTCTCGCGCCTCGCCTTCATCCGAGCCTTCAGGGAAACAACCGGGGCAACGCCAAGTGAATGGCTCGCCGAACAGCGCCTCGTTCAGGCATGCGATCTGCTCCGCTCGTCATCCCTGTCACTAATCGAAATATCCGCCGCCTGCGGCTTTGCGGATCTCACGCATTTCATGCGTGTCTTCACCGCAGCGAAGGGCACATCGCCCGCCGCATGGCGTCGTGCCACGCGCTCCTGAGAGCAATGGCGCGAGCGCCACTCGCGCACGACCTCAAGTCTCGGGACTTGTCACGCCATCTTCGTGCTTTACGCCATGAACCATCGGTCTTGCTGTGAGCAAATGCCTGACCTGCGGCTTATCGGGGCCGACATGATAGCGCACCACCTTGCTCTGCAGATCGGCATCGCTGTGGGAAACCCGCTTGTGCTGTCGCAGATGCTCGGCCCAGGATTCCACGAAGAACCACTCGATAATTGACGCAGGATCGGCCACATCCTCAGTAATACCCCAGTTATATGCCCCATCCCGTCGCCGCTGGTGTGAGAAGCGGGTCAGCGCATGCAGGAACGGTTCGAGCTCGGCGGGATCGATACGGTATTCGATGAGGATCAGAACCGGTCCACGATCCTGCTCGACAGGGGCGGCAATCAACGGTTCCGGCCAATGATTGGATGGCACGAGATCGGATTCGCCGCGCGGCAGCTTGACCCGGTGCATGACGATGCCGGCGATGACCAGCGCGACCGCCGCCACCAGCAGGGTCTGCGGCACGCCGATGGCTTCGGCGACGACGCCCCATAGCAGGCTGCCGGCAGCCATGGCCCCGTTGAACACCGTCAGATAGATGGCGAGGGCGCGGCCCCGGACCCAGTTTGGCAGGATCGACTGCGCAACCCCATTCAGCGTCGTCAGCGCAACGATCCAGGCGCTGCCAAGCAGCAGAAGAAGAACGATTGCAAGCCATTTCGGCGGCGCGAAGAAGAGCGCGGTCATGACGGCCGCCGTCACCAGCACCGAAAGCAGGATCAGCCCGTCGGAATCGAGACGCTGGCGCAGGCGCGGCAGCAGAAAGGCACCGCAGATCGCACCAGCACCCACCGCTCCGAGCATCACGCCATAGAAGCCGGCGGTGCCGTTCAGCAAATTC
This sequence comes from Shinella sp., assembly GCA_003248775.1. Classification (GTDB taxonomy): domain Bacteria; phylum Pseudomonadota; class Alphaproteobacteria; order Rhizobiales; family Rhizobiaceae; genus Allorhizobium. The sequence continues at coordinate 128,749 of QFQX01000002.1, forward strand.
CTCGCCACGAGAGGCAGGAGCGCCCAGACGGCACTGGCAAAAGCAAAGAAGATCGCCGCGCGCAGCAGCACCACATGCAGTTCGCGGCTTGACCGCGCATAGCGCAACCCGGCGCGGAAAGCGCCTGCGAAATGTTCCGACAGCTCGTCGCGGTTCTGCGCCGGGCGTTTCCACCAGACAAGCGCTGCGATGACGAAGACATAGCTGAGGACATCCGCGCCATAGGTGAAGGCCGCACCGACCGCTGCCAGCAGAAGGCCGCCGGCGGCTGGACCGATGGCGCGCGCAATGTTGATACCGAGCGAATTGAGCGCAATCGCGCTCTTCAAATCCTTGCGGTCCACCAACTCGGGCACGACCGCCTGCCAGACGGGGGCAACGAGAGCCGCCCCCACACCGCCGAGGAAGGTCAGGCCGACCAATGCCTCGATGGTCAGAAGCTTGAAGTGGGAGAGCACCATCAGCGTTGTACTGACGGCAGCGAGCAGGAGCTGAACCGAAATCAGCAGCTTGCGCCGGTCGAGGATATCGGAGAGAACCCCGGCCGGGATCGCCAGCAGGAAAATCGGCAGCGTTCCAGCAGCCTGGATCATGGCGACGGCGGCGGGTGCGGCGGAAAGGTCCGTAACCAGCCAGCCGCTCGCCACATCGCGCATGAAACTGCCGGTATTGCCGAGAACCGTGGCTCCCCAGAGGACGGCAAAGACGGTCTGCCGCAGCGGTGCGAAACTGCCGCCCTGTTCGGCGGGAGGCGTTGGGTGCCCGGTCATGATTTATCTCCTACGAAGGCTGAACGTCATCAGGGTCCGAATGTTGCCGAAACGGCTTGCATTGTTGGCTCACTTGCGACGGGCAAGATCATGCCAGGCCACAAGCACGAAGGCACCGGTAAGACCGAGATGCTCGAAGAAGCCGTTCATCGCCATCGAACGCTCCATGCCCGGGGGCAACTCCCAGAACCGGAACGCAAGGAACGTGGCCATCACCGTAAAGACCGCAAGCGCGAGTGCCGCCGCCCAGCGAAAGAAGCCGGAAAGGATGAGTGCTGACATGGAAAGCTCGAAAATGATTACGGCAACGGCAAACAATGGTGCGGGCAGAAGCCCGAAATGCTCCATCTCGGCCAAGGCGCCCGGAAAATCGAAGATCTTCACGAGCGCCCCCTGGATATAGGCCGAGCAGAGCGCCAGCAAAGCCAGAAATTCGACAGGCGCCGTGACTATGATGGACCGCACCTTGCTGGCGATCCCCGTTTCGGAACGAGAAAAATCCATAGTCTGCCCTCCCGTCATACGGCCCAGCAGGCGCAGCCGAGCGCACCGAAGAAGCCGCGAAGATCGGAGGCCGGCGAGTTCGATGCCCAGGCACGCGCATGGTCGTGACCATGGACGTTGCAATTATTGGCGCAGCCGCAGGTCGAGATCGCCATACGTCGCAGGGAGTTCTTTCCCGCACCTTCCGGCTCGCCCCAGGCGGCATAGCCCTTGAAGATGCGAACCGGCGACCAGTCGGGCATCGCCGGCGGTACGTCGTTCTCGTCGAGATCGGCGAAAGCACCGGCACCGTAGACGATCCTACCGCCAACCATGGTGAGATCCGAGGTGAGGAAGGAAATCTCGTCTTCCGCGCAGGAGAAGAAGTCCTTGTCCGGCACCACGAGATCGGCGAACTGGCCCTTCTCGATGCGGCCCTTCTTGCCCTCCTCGTTGGAGAACCATGTGACGTTTTCCGTCCACATGCGCAGCGCCGTTTCGCGGTCGAGGCAGTTGGCGCGCGGATAAAGTTGCAGGCCGCCAACCGTCTTGCCGGTCACCATCCACGAGAGCGAGACCCAAGGATTGTAGGAGGCGACGCGGGTGGCATCGGTTCCGGCGGAAACCTTCAACCCCTTCTCCAGCATCCGGGCGACCGGCGGCGTTGCCTCCGCCGCGCGGTTGCCATAGCGCTCCACGAAATATTCGCCCTGATAGGCCATACGGTGCTGGACGGCGACCCCTCCGCCAAGCGCGGCGATACGATCGATCGAACGCTCGGAAATCGTCTCGGCGTGGTCGAAGAACCAGTTAAGACCCTCCAGCGGCACGTCCTTGTTGACCTTCTCGAAAACATCGAGCGCGCGGGAGATGGTCTCGTCATAGGTGGCGTGCAGACGCCAGGGCCAACGGTTCTGGGCAAGGATGCGCACGACCTCTTCGAGTTCGCCTTCCATCTCCGGGGCCATTTCCGGGCGTGGTTCGCGGAAATCCTCGAAATCGGCCGCGGAGAAGACCAGCATTTCGCCGGCGCCGTTATGCCGGAAATAGTCGTCACCCTGCTTGTATTTCACCGACGACGTCCATTTCAGGAAATCGTCCTTCTCCTGCTTCGGCTTCTGCGTGAATAGATTGTAGGCGAGACGAACGGTCATGTTACCTTCGTCGGAAAGCTTCTGGATGACCTCGTAATCATCGGGATAATTCTGGAAACCACCGCCTGCATCGATCACGCCGGTGACGCCCAGGCGGTTCAGCTCGCGCATGAAATGGCGGGTCGAATTGACCTGATAGTCGAAGGGCAGCTTCGGTCCCTTCGCGAGCGTCGCGTAAAGGATGCCCGCATTCGGCTTGGCAAGCAGAAGCCCGGTCGGGTTGCCGTTGGCATCCCGGAAGATCTCGCCGCCGGACGGGTTCGGCGTGTCCTTCGTATAGCCGACAGCCCTTAGCGCGGCACCGTTCAGAAGCGCGCGATCATAGAGGTGCAGCAGGAAGACCGGGGTATCCGGGGCAATGGCATTGATCTCGTCCAGTGTCGGCAGACGTTTTTCGGCGAACTGGTGCTCGGTGAAACCGCCGACGACGCGCACCCATTGGGGCGCGGGTGTGATCGCCACCTGCCGCTTCAGCATGTCCATAGCGTCGGCAAGCGAGCGCACACCGTCCCAGCGCAGTTCCATGTTGAAGTTCAGGCCGCCGCGAACAACATGCGTATGATTGTCGATCAGGCCCGGCAGTACGCGTCGTCCCTTGATGTCGACGATCCGTGTATCAGGACCGGCAAGCGCCAGAACCTCACGATCATCGCCCACGGCGACGAACCTGCCATCCTGAATGGCGACGGCGGTCGCGGACGGATTGCTGCGGTCGAGCGTGGTGAAACGCCCATTGTGAAGAATGAGATCGACAGTCATCGGACGAGGCTCCGTATTCTGTTGGGCTTGTGCAGCGGTTCCGCCGGCCAGCGCCAGGGCAGCGGCCGTTCCACCAAGAAAATTGCGGCGCGTCGGCATTACACCGGCGTCCGGTCGGAAGGCTTTTCACCCTTCGGCAAATGGCCGAACACATGTGGCTTGACCTGATGAAGCCATGAATGCGTCGCCGGTTCCCGCGACCAGAACGATCTGGCGAGCGGAACAAGTTGCTCACCCACCAGAATGCCCAGAAGACCGATCAGCGCCACCACCGGCGGCGCGGGTGAGCGCACATTGAGCAGACTGTAGATCACGCCGACGAGAAGGCCGGCACCGAGCGAGAGAAGGTAGACTTTCATCACGGCTTCCTTGGGTCATGGATGACTGGCCCTTCCGCTAGAGACGCGGAAAGGTCGAAGCGGTCGCAGGGATCAATGGCCCTCGGAAGCACCGAACATCGACTTGGCATAGATGATGCCGAGACCATAGGAACCGCCGAACTTCTTCGCGATGCCGGTGGTCATCTCGTAGGTCTCGGTGCGTGCCCAGTCGCGCTGCAGTTCGAGCATGTATTGCAGCGAGGTCATCGGGCGCACGCCGACCTGGATCATGCGTTCCATCGCACGTTCATGAGCCTCGTCGGACACGTCGCCACAGGCATCGGCGATGACATAGACGTCGAAGCCCTGATCGAGCGCCGAAAGGGTCGGGCCGACGATGCAGACGCTGGTCCACAGGCCGCAGAATACCAGCCGCTTCTTGCCGATGCGGTTGACCTCGTCGATGACGGCCGCGTCTTCCCAGGTGTTCATCGAGGTACGGTCGAGCAGCGGCTGGCCCGGGAATGCATCGGTGATTTCGGAGAACATCGGGCCGGAGAAGGTCTTCTCGGCCACGGTGGTGAGGATCGTCGAAACGCCGAAGCCCTTGGCCGCATTGGCGACCAGCGCAGCATTGTTGCGCAGGAGGACGGCATCGATGGACTTCGTCGCAAATGACATCTGCGACTGGAAGTCGATCATGATCAGCGTGTGATCCTTGGGCGAGATGAGCAGGTTGCCGGGCGTGGGCGTGGCGTTCACGGTCATGGTCGTTTTCCTTAAAATGGGGGCGTCCGATTGGGACTTGCGGTGGCAGCATGGCCGAGCCGTCCGCAGCTTTCTTGTTTCGAACGGTGGAAATTTGGATATTCCGACGGTGCCATGCCGGAACGGTTCGCGGACTTGAACATGCGTCGCCCGGAAAGCGCGAGACTGCCGACTATCCTTCAATCCTGCGACGATGCCGCGTCCTATGATGACCGGGAAAGAGAGGCTCAATGCAGCAAGGCATGCCGGAACGAACCACCGCCAGTAACCAGTACATGGACTATCTGCGGGTGGAGTCGGCAAAGACGGTCAGGACCTCGACGCTCTCCAAGAGCGTGATCACCGCGACGCACCTTTCAAAGGACGCGCCGAACCATGGCTATGTCGACCAGCATGTCACGGAAGATGCATTCCTGCTTTCCGTGCAGTTGAAGGATTATCACGGCGATCTCTGGGTCGATGGACGCAACGTGGTGTTTCCGACCAGCCGCCGGGGCAACTTCACCTTCTACGACTACAACCGCATCTGGCAGGCCGACATGAAATCGGCATTCGACTGCCTCAACTTCCACATCCCACGCGCCGCCATCACCGCACTGGAAGCCGATCTCGGACCCGGCCGGATCGAAACGCTCGACATCCTGCCGGGAGCGGACATGGACGATGCGACGGTCCGCGGCATCGCGGAAGCGCTGTTGCCTGCAGTCAACACCCCCGAGAACGCAAGCGGCATCTTTGTCGACCATGTCTGCCTTGCGCTGTCGGTGCATCTTGCCGTGACCTATGGCGGCGCAAGGGCGCTGACGCCCATACACACTGGAGGTCTCGCCCCCTGTCAGTTGAACCGGGCGATGGAGATGATGGATGCGCATCTGAGCGGCGACCTGCCCGTTGCGGCTATCGCGCAGGCCTGCGGCCTCTCGCCCGCCTATTTCACCCGCGCGTTCAAGCAATCGACCGGCTTGCCGCCCTATCGCTGGATGACGCGGCGGCGCATCGACAAGGCGATGGACCTCATGCGCAACACCACGTTTTCGCTCGGGGAGATTGCCTATGCCTGCGGTTTTTCCGACCAGGCCCACTTTACCCGCGTATTTTCCGGGATCACGGGCCTTGCTCCCGGACAGTGGAAACGCCGGATACTTTTGTAAGACTCGCGTTCAGAGCCGGGTTGCCGGCTCATAGCCCGGCCGATTGTGACGGCGCCAGTTTCCTGGCGGATTGCCGGTCGTTTCAGAGAAAACCCTGGTGAAATGGCTCTGGTCGGAAAAGCCGCAGGCAATCGCGATATCGGCGATCGGGGCATCCGAACACAGCATTTCCTTGGCCTTGGACAGGCGAAAATCCATCAACCAGCGATACGGCGTCTTGCCGAATGTTTCCTTGAAAGCCTTGATGAAATAGCTACGTGACAGGTTGCAGGCCTCGGCCAGATCCGCAATCGAGAACGACGCGCTGACATGGGCGGAGAGGAAATCTGCCGCTCTCTTCTCCTGCCATGGCGCAAGCGTTCCCTTCCTGCGAACGGGAAAATGCAGGCCGCCATAGGTCTGGGTGAGATGGGCCAGAAGTGCCAGCCCGATCTGATCGAGAAAGAGTTGGCTTGCCTGTTTCGGATCGTCAAGCGCGGGAAGCAGGGCCTGGGCAAGCCCCAGAACGACGTCATCCGTCGTGCCCTCGGCGCAGGAAAGCCCGATCAATTCTGGCCGTCCGGCCTTTTCAGCAAACACGCGGAGACGAGCAAAGGGAATCTGGAAACACACGCTGTCGAAATCGGAAAGATGGTGACAGCACCAATCCTCGCGCATGTCGAAGATACCGAGATGTCCCCGCGGCGTGGGACCTTCGAAAAAGACTTCATCGTCTTTTCGGAGAATAGACCGGTCGGCCCCAAGCCTCTGCACGATGACGCAGAAGGCATCCGCCCGTTTGCCGAGCGATACCGGTGACGGATCGCTCCCGGTTCCACGGAAGCGCGCCACGGGCATCTCCGCAATCCTGACCGCCGCACTGCGAACGGCGGAGGCAGCCGGATTGCCCGTCTCGTCGTCCAATTGCCCCTGCAAACCTGTCTCCCGAAGATCTCAACTTCATGATATCATATCGTCGCCATGGTAAAAAACATCTGGGTTTTTTACAAAAGTTCTCAAGCTCCCTTCTAATGAAAGAGAGCCTTGCGCCAGACGGCCGGCGTCATACCGGTCGAGCGGGAAAAAACCTTGGTAAAGTGGCTCTGATCGGTGAAGCCGCAGTGGCCGGCGATGTCCTTCAGCGAAAAACTGTCCTGCATGAGCAAATCCTTGGCCTGTTCCACCCGCTGCAGGGTAAGCCACTGATGGGGCGTGGAACCGGTCGCCTTTTTGAACTCCTGCGCGAAATGCCCCGTCGACAGGCCCGTCGCCTCCGCGATTGCGGAAAGGGGCAGATCCTCGGCGAGGTTTTCGAGCATCAGGTCCTTCGCGGCCTTCTCCTGCCAGAGCGAAAGGGCGCTCTCCGACATTCCGTTGCGAAGCGTCGCATCGCTGTAATCCTGCAGTAGATGGGCGCAGATCGCCGTCGCCAGATGCTGCAGCAAGGCCGGTGGCGAAGCTGCACCGCCTTCGAACATCGCAAGCAAGGCAACGCCCAGATTGCGGATGACAGCATCCTGCTCGCCACGCCGGCAACGCAACCGACGGCGTCGTGTGGTCGGGGAATTATCGGCAATCTCGTCGAACAGGCTCTGCGGCAGCATGAAAGCCAGCGCATGAAGCTCGCTGTGCAGTTCGATCGACGCACCTTTGCGCAAATCCACCAGACAAAGCGAACCGCGCTCATAGCGGCAAAGGGGCGAGCACGAGCCATCCGACAGGACGTCGCAATGCACGGCGTCATCCAGATAGAGCATCAGAAAATAGGCATCGTCCGCAGGAAGCTTGATCCTGCTCACATCGCCCGCGATGAAATCACGATCAATCCTTGTCACGGAGAAGGGCGCGGATTTCACGGGAACGGTGACAAGGCACGGCGCATCGGGAATACCGAAGCAGATACCGATGCTTGCCATTTCCCGGCCGCTCAAATTCAAGACCCTTTCCCCGGCTGGCGGGTCGCGTGTATCGCTGCAGTCATTTTCCCCGGCCAGACCGGACGAAAACGGTAACCGAGCCGAAAAACAGGCGCAACGTGCTTCTTGCCATCGGACACGGAAAACCACGCCACTGAAACCATGTTGACGGTAACATCACTAACAGTTGTCCCACCAAGGTTATTGTACGATCCGATCCCTATCCGCGCCGGCAGACAGTTCGATCATTCAACTGTCAGAAATGTGCAAAAAACGAGACCAACTTTCTATAACCGCCGGAAGAACTCCGTCACTATCCTACTGGATGCTGCAAGGGCCCTGATACCTGCAACGTCGGCAAAGGAGCGACAAGTGAATATCGAGTTGGTGAGGCGGCAGGAGGGCGCGAAAACGGATGCCTTGCCCGAAAGGACATCGGGCATGTACCGATGGGCCGGCGCTGCCGTTCTCGTCTGCGGCATCTTCCTCGTCGATACATTTACCACGATCGGCAGCGCGATTGCCGTGCTTTACGTACTGGTCCAGACGCTCACGGGAGAGAGCGGCAACAGGCAGACAATCTGGAAAACATCGATCCTGTGCGCCGGCCTCACGCTTGCAAGTTTTTTCTATGTTCATGGCTTTTCAGCCGAATCCCACACCGTCTTGAGGCTCATCTTTTCGCTGGCCGCGAACTTTGTGACATGCATTCTCCTGATCCGTCGCAGCAATGACAGACAGGTCCTGGAGGCACAGGCCCGGTTGCTGGAACTGACCAGCGACGCCATCCTGCTGCGCGACAGTAACGGCCGTATCACCTACTGGAACAAAGGTGCCGAAGCCCTGTACGGCTGGACAAGCGCCGAGGCGCGCGGCCGTCTGGTGCATGAACTCCTCGGCGGCAACCTCAGGCATCCTCGCGCCTTTGCCGAACAACAGCTTACCGAAACCGGCTACTGGAGCGGCGAGATGACCGCGAAAACCAGGGGCGGGCGGGAGATCGCCATATTCAGCCAATGGCGCTTCGAGAAAGACCGGCAAGGCATGGTGCGCACCATCATGGAGACGGGAATCGACATCTCGCAACAGAAGGAGGCGGAAGCAGCCCTCAGGGCAAGCGAACACCGCTACCGGACGATTTTCGAGACATTGGCAGTGGCGATCTGGGAACATGATTTTCGCGACGTAAAGCGGGAACTCGACGCATTGCGTGCGCGGGGCGTCACCGACATCAGGCGTCACATCGCCGAACACCCCGACTTCGTCATCAGGATGCGCAGGCTGGTGCGCATTACCGATGTCAACCAGACTGCGCTCCGCCTCATGGAAGTCCCGACGAAGGACGAGTTCTTCAGCCATCTCGACGGCTTCCTTCCGGAAAACGACGCAAGCTTCGCCCATTGCCTGATCGCCATTGCCGAAGGGCACCCGGTCTTTCAGGAGGAGACGGTGGTGCGCAGCCGCACCGGTCGCCTCATACCGATCATCGTGGTCCTGAGCTTCCCTCCGAATGACGAGCGGCTAGAGCGTATCCAGGCCAGTATCGTTGACATCACGGAACGGCTGGCGTTTCAGGAAGCACTGGAGAAATCCCGCCGCGAGCTGGAACATGCCGCACAGGCAGCGATGATCGGAGAAATCTCCGCATCGATTGCCCATGAGGTGAGCCAACCGCTTTCGGCCATCATGACCTTCGTCCAGGCCGCCCAGAGATGGCTGGATCGGCCCGAACCGGACATTGAAGAGGCACGGGTTGCGCTCGAGGACGCGATTATCTCTACGGAACAGGCCGCCGCCGTTGTGAAACGCGTACGCATGCTGCTCGGCAAGGCGAAATCTGACAGCGGCGACGTTGCCATCGACGTCCTCATCACCAACGCAATCCGCCTGAAGCAAAAGGAACTTTCCGTTAGGGACATCCGCGTTTCGCTCAGCCTGGACGCAGGTATGCGAACCATCCACGGAGATCGCATCCTGCTGCAGCAGGCCTTCGTCAACATCATCGTCAACGCCATGCAGGCGATGGACGAGACACAACCCTGCGAACGCATGCTCGCAATCGAGACGAGGGGCGATGGTGACAACCTCACCATTCGCTTCAGCGACACGGGCCATGGACTGAAACAGACGGAAGAAGCCCTCTTCAAGGCCTTCGCAACCACCAAGCCCGACGGCATGGGACTTGGTCTCGCCATGTGCAGATCAATCGTCACGGCGCATAACGGCACCATTTCAATCAACGACCGCGACGACAGACGCGGTGCCCGAGTTGAAATCAATCTTCCCGAGGCTATTGCACAACAGGTCAGGGAAGCGGTCGAAGCCTAAAGCATGTCGCGCGAAAGTGCGCAGCGGTTTTGCGGCAACGACATTTTACAAAACAAAGGCTTAAAGCGTACGGAGCGAATCTGAAAGATCGCGAGTTGGCACAGCGGTCGGTGAAAGCTGCCAAGGAGACCAAGGCGCTAATCACGACATCAAACGCTCAGGTTCAGGAAGGCGTACAGCTGGTCGGCGATACCGGCCGCGCGTTACACATGATCGTTTCCGAGGTGCAGGAGATCAACCGGCATGTGAGCGCTATCGCGGAATCGGCACGGGAGCAGTCATCGAGTTTCCAGTAGATCAACACGGCGGTCAACCAGATGGACCGGGACATCCAGAAGAGCGCCGCCATGGTGGAGGAGACCACCGCCGCCAGCACAGTCTGGCGCGTGAGGTCGCATCCCTCAATCAGCCCCTGGCGCAGTTCCGTCTGGCCGAACAACGCGGATCTGGCCACTCCACCGCGCCGGTGCAGGCAGCCAACAGCAGCGACCGTCCCGCCCGCCTCTCCCGCTACAGCATGTCGCGCAAAAGTGTGCGGCGGTTTTGCGATGAAGACATGCGGAAAAACGATGAAATAAAGCGCGACGAGCGAATCTGAAAGATCGCGACGCGCTTTAGGGTCAAGAAATCGCCTCCGCATTCAATGGAAATGCCGCAATTGACACCAAAGCTGACTGGCAGGAATTCTAAGACTTTTCAATACGCGGCAAGGAAGGCCGGGGGCATTGCTCCCGGCCTTTCAATTGTTCTATGATGCGTGGAATGATCGCAACAAGGACAGGCGTTCAACAGATGCGGTCCGAGCGATATCGTATATCGAGCCTCTTCTATTCGGAACGCTGGCTGTTCTCGCAACACTCACTCCGCGCTTTCGCGACAACTTCACCGCCTTGGACTTTTATTTGTCGCCGAACTTTCGTCGGCGCAGTCATGACCTCCGGTTTCATTGGGATCGCCTTAACTCGACGTCCAGGAAACCGGCAGCGGGCCAGAGATCAACGTGCGGGTTCGCGTTTGGGCTACACCAGATAGATGAAGCCCAACAAGGCGACTTAGAGAACGCTTACGTTTTCTGCCTTCGACTTTCCGGTCTTGCGGTCTTGTCCCACGTCATAGCTGACCTTCTGGCCATCCTGCAGGGCGCCACCGAAGCCCACGGCCGAGATATGGACAAATACATCCGGGCCACCATTGTCCGGGGTGATAAAGCCGAAGCCCTTGTCCTGTGCGAAAAACTTGACGGTACCAGTTGCCATGATGTCCTCTTTCATTTGATACGACACGGTCGTCGTTATCGATCATAGCGCCACCACGCAAGCCTTTGCTCATATCGGCAGCTGGGGCGAATGCGGATTTATAGCATTGCCCACAAATAGGAGCGCCATTCCATTTGCCAAAGAGCTGCGCCTTTTGTTGGTCGATCTGGGTTTCTGGCGGCAAACTGCTTCTACCGCTCGAGACCACAAAATCATCAGTACCCTATATCCGGAAGCGCCTCCGGTCGAATCGGATGAGAAAACCTCATGTTTTCCCGATATGTAAATTCGCCATAAAATTTGTTTGCCAACCTAAAATATATCATTCAGAATAAGCAATTATGCAGGAGAATAAGTTTACGACATGCCAGCCTTGGAGCCTGCCGAAACGCCGAAGCTCTGTATCATTGCCGACGACCTGACGGGGGCCTTCGACAGCGCTGCTCCGTTTGCAGGGAGAGGAATGTCAACGGCTGTGGCCTTCGAACCGGAAGCTGTCGGCGAAGCGCTGGCTACGGGTGCGGAAATCATTGCCGTCAGCACCCGTTCGCGTGAAATCGAGCCTGAAAAGGCCGCAGCCGCCGTGCGTATGGTGCTGAAGCAGCTTCCCCATGGAACGCGCCTCTTCAAGAAGATCGATTCCAGGCTGAAGGGGCATATCGCAGAGGAACTCTCTGCCCTGAACCCGTCGGTAATGCTGGTCGCGCCGGCCATTCCCGAATTCCGCCGCAACGTGCGGGCAGGTGCCGTGACCGGCTTCGGCGTGGCAGACCCGATTGCAGTCCGACCCCGCCTTGGCGCACTTGCGGATCGCGCCGTCATTCCCGATACGGACAGCCTTGACGACCTTAAGCAAGCACTCACGACCGCTCCCGATGCCCTGCCGGTCGGCGCACGCGGATTGGCAGAGGCCATGGCCGAAATGATGACCGGTCGAGCGGAAGCGAATGCCCCGAAGCCACCCACCGGCCGCGCACTCTTCGTCGTAGGCTCTCGCGATCCGATCACGCTGGCGCAGATCGACGCATTAAAGCGCACGAAAGACGTTTTGTGCTATGGCGCCCCGAACGGGGTTCTTTGCGAGAACGGCACAAGCGCCGGACTGACGCTGGTGCAGGCACTGCCGGGAGAAACTGAGATTTCCGGCGCGGACGTGTCGGCAAATCTTGCCCGCAGCATTCATCCCGGCCTGACCGCCGGCTGTGACCTGCTGTTCATGACCGGAGGCGCGACGGCGGAAGCCATTCTGGCGCAGATGGGCATCCGTTCAGCAATACTGTTGGGGGAATGCCTGCCCGGCCTGCCACTCGCCCGTGCAGGAGGCTTGACGATCATCGCCAAATCGGGCGGATTTGGTGATAGTAATACGCTTGCGGTCCTGGCGGGACTGGGCGAAAAAAAGGCGGATTGAGGGAAACGGATGGTGGGAGAAACGGGACGTAAAAGCCTTGCCGATGTTGTCTTCGAGCGAATGCAGAAGGCGATCAAATCAGGCGCCTATCGATCCGACGAGCGCCTGCCGACAGAACATGATCTGGCCGCCGAGTTCGAGGTGTCGCGTCCCGTGGTTCGCGAAGCGCTCAAACGTCTGCGTGACCAGGGATTGATCTATTCGCGTCAGGGTGCAGGCAGTTTCGTTCGCTCCGTCGGACTAAAGGAGCCACTCGGTTTCGGCCAGCTGCAGAACGTGTCGGATCTGCTCAACTGCTATGAATTCCGCCTGACGATGGAGCCGGAGGCCGCCGCATGCGCTGCCGAGCGTCACGGACCGGAAACACTTGCCTCGATTGCCAATGCGCTGGAACTGATGCGGGACGCGACAAACCGCCTGTCTCACCGCGAAGACGCGGATTTCCAGTTTCACCTCGCAATCGCCAAGGCATCCGAGAACCCGTATTTTTCCACCGCGATGGAAGCGCTAAAGGATCACATCGCCGCAGGCATGCGCTTCCACGGCGTCTCGGTGAAACGCGAAGCCTCCGGCCTCACCCGGGTCTTTGGCGAGCATGCCGCCATCTTCGACGCGATCCGCAATCGCGACACCGATAAGGCGCGCGACCTGATGCGCCACCACCTTCTCGGATCCCGCGAACGCCTGTTCGAACGCCGCCGTCCCGATCAGGAAAGCGTGGCCTGACACCCGCAACCTCTCCGAAATGAAAAAACCGGCGTCCCGTTGGGAACGCCGGAGGCTGGGTGGAGGAGAAGTTCCGAGCGCCGTTTCGGAGCAATTCCAGCAAAAGCGGGAACCGATTTTGCATCCGGAATTGCATGAAAACAATGAGATAGAGCATTCAGGGCGATTTCGCTTTCGCCGCGAATGCTCTAGAAAGCGGCGCGGTAGATCCCGAGCACATCTTCGACGCTCATGTCGCGCGGGTTGTTGTCCATCAGGCGACGGATGGCGTGGGCATCCTCGGCAAAGCGCTGCAGGTCCTCTTCACGGGCACCATGGCGGGAAAGCTGCATCTCCAGGCCGAGGCCGGCACAGAAGCCGTGCGCCGCAGCCAGAAGACCTTCCGCCTTCGCCTGCTCTGCAATACCGAGCGCCGCCACGACTTCCGCCGTCTTCGCCGGAGCCACTTCCTCGTTATAAGCCAGCACATGCGGGAAGATGATAGCGTTGGCGAGCCCGTGCGGCAGGTGCAGCAGCGTGCCGAGCGGATAGGCGAGCGCGTGGCCAGCTGCGGTGTTGACCGGCCCGAGGCAGATACCGCCGTAGAAGGAAGCGATCATCATGCCTTCCCGCGCTTCGGTATCCGCACCGTCCTTCACGGCGCGGGCCAGATAGCGACCAACGAGATCGATGCCGATCCTTGCGTAATAGTCGATCACCGGATGAGCCTTGCGGTTGGTGAAGGCTTCGACGCAATGGGCCATGGCGTCGACACCGGTCGCGGCGGTAACCGCTGCCGGCACGCTGTAGGTGAGTTCCGGATCGAGGACGGCAAGATCGGCGATCAGGTGCGGGCTCTCGACCGCGATCTTGTTGCCCTTGCCCGGATCGGTGATCAATGCGCGGATGCCCGCTTCCGAGCCGGTGCCGGCGGTCGTGGCGATCTGTACGAGGCGGGTACGCCGGCCCTCGACCTTGTCCGGTCCGGCGACATCGAGAAGCGTCTGGCTTCCATCCCAAAGCGCTGCCACAAGCTTGGCCACATCCATGACTGAACCGCCACCAAGACCGATGACCAGATCGGGGCTGGCGCGGCGAGCCGCTTCCATCGCCGCATCGAAAGTCGCGGTATCAGGCTCGCCGGGAATGGCGTCGAAAACGGTGATCGTGCCATTGAGACCGAGACGACTGACGAAACCCGCCGTATGTGGCGTCGCAAGCACAAAGATGCGGGCGGCATCGCTCGCCCAGGTGCCGACGCGGGCAGCAGATCCCGCGCCGATTTCCAGCCGGCGTGGCTGGTGCAATGTAATGATCCGGTTTGCCGTCATGGCGAACTCCTCCCTCAGAGTGCTTCGAGGCGAGCCATTTCGGCCCATACCTTCTGCTGCTCGTCTTCGGAAAGCGGCGAGAAGGGCGGATGGACATTCAGCCAGCCCAGATCGTTGCGCCGGCGGGCGATCATGGTCTTCACCGTGGGAAGCTGGACATAGGCATTGGTGAGCGTGCGCCAGGCGACGATGATGTCCTGCGCGGCCTTCACCTCGTCAGCCTTGGCCGGATCGTTCCAGTGGTCGTAGACGATGCGCAGTTCCCTGGCGACCAGGTTGGAGGACGCCGTGATGCAGCCGGCGCCACCGCCCTCAAGAACCGGCAGCAGCAACGGGTCCGCGCCTGCCAGCACGCCGAAACCGGGAAATTTCTCCGAGATCGCATGCATGTTCTCGATCTTGCCGTCGCTGTCCTTGATACCAACGACGGTATCGGGAAAGGCATCGCGCAGCATGGCAATCAGCGTGTGGGAGATCGGAACGCCAGTCAGCATGGGGATATGGTAGAGGATGACCTTCAACCGGTCGTCCGCCACCCGCTCGATGATACTGGCGTAGAAGCGGAACAGGCTCTCGTCGGAAAACGCGGTGTAATAGAATGGCGGCAGCAGGACGACACCGCGCACGCCGGCCTGAACCGCGTGGCGCGTCATTTCCACGGCATCCGTCACCGCGCAGGAGGACGTGCCGGGAAGCAGGCCATAGGCAGGCACGCCGGCCTTCAGGGCGGCCTCGACCAGATCCATTCGCTCGCGCACGCCGAAGCTGTTTGCCTCGCCGGTGGAACCTAGCATGGCGACGCCATGGCAACCTTCGTCGAGCAGCGCGCGGGCGTGCGCACCGAACAGTTCGAGATTGGGCGTTCCGTCGGATTTCAGCGGGGTCGCCGCAGCACAATAGACACCCTCGATAGCGAAACTCATTTGCGTCCTCCCGCGACCAGCTTGCGCGCATAGGCGATGGCCGCATTCATGTTGCCGTGATTGGCGATACCCTTGCCGGCGATGTCGAAAGCCGTTCCGTGGTCGACCGAGGTGCGGTCGATCGGCAGCTCGACGGAAACGTTGACCGCCGTGTCGAAGGCCACCAGCTTGATCGGGATGTGACCCTGGTCATGATACTGGGCGACCACAAGATCGAACGCGCCGCTATAGGCCCGGTAGAACACCGTATCGGCCGAGATCGGGCCATAGGCATCGATACCCTCGGCGCGGGCGGCAGCGACTGCCGGCGCGATCTGCTCGTCGTCCTCGGTGCCGAACAGGCCGTTTTCGCCGCAATGCGGGTTGAGGCCGGCCACGGCAATGCGCGGCTTCTCGATGCCGATACGTTTCAGATGCGCGTCGCCGGCTCGGATGGTCGCAAGCACGCGCTCCGTGGTGGAGCGGCGGATCGCTTCCTGTAGCGCGACGTGGGTCGACACATGGATGACCTTCAACCGGTCGGAAGCCAGCAGCATGTAGGCGGCCTTGGAGCCGGTGAGATGGCGCAGCATGCCGGTATGGCCGTCATAATGGTGACCGGCGGCGTTCAGGGCTTCCTTGTTGATCGGCGCGGTGACGATGCAGCCGATCTTGCCGGCTTCGGCGTCCCGAACGGCCTTTTCGATGAAGCGGAAGGCTGCGTCCCCGGCAACCGCCGACAGCTTGCCGAAAGGAAGCGGAGCGCCTTCGATCGGAAGGTCGACGACTCGGCCCGTCAGGTCCACGTCGATGCCGATGGCAGCCTTCGCCGCCTCCAGCGTCGCGAGGTTACCGTAGATCAGCGTGCGGACGCGGTCGGCCTCGCTCATCTCCGCCAGTGCCTTGAGGCTGATTTCCGGACCAACGCCTGCCGGGTCGCCCATGGTAATGCCGATGATGTCGCTCATCCTCAATTCTCCGCTTCGAGTTTCGCCAGCGCCTCGGGGGCAAGCCGGACATATTTGATCGCCCGGCGATGATAGGTGTAGGCGATATGCAGGGTTCCATCCGGGTCCTGAAGGATCCACGGATAGGACATTTCCTTGTTGCGGCCGTAGGTGGAATCGTTCGACGTGCAGGTGCCGGGGCCATCCTCGATGACGATCCGTTTCGGGAAGGTCAAGCCGCCATCCTCAGAGAAGCAGACGGCGACAGGCGCGCGCGGAACACCCCAGACAGGCACGCAACCACCGGAAGGGTCGGCATCGGGGCGGGCATCATCCTCGCCGAGTTCGTCATAAAGGGAAGCGCGCCGGTCGCTGGACATGGCGGCATTCACGGGATTGCCGATCACCGCCACCCGACCATCGACAAGGCGGATAGCCGCAATCGAGGAGTTGTTATTGGGAACATCCGTCGCCCGCGGCGCCGACCATGAGCGTCCGCCATCCGTGCTTTCCGAACGATGGACGAAATCAGCCTGGCGACGACGATAGAAGGCCGCGAAACGGTTGTCACCCAGCGCAACCGGGCTCATATGCACTGATCCGATGGAACCCGGCACCTCTTCAAGCCGCCATGTCGCGCCGGCATCCGACGAGACGCCGATTGCCGCGACGTCATGGCTGCCATTCCACTTCTGACCCGGCCGCTGAACGCAGCGAAAGATCGGCAGAACCCACGCACCATCGTCACGAACGACAAGGGGTGCGCGGATGAAGCATCCGCGCGGCAGATCCAGAAACCGTCCATCGCCACTCGATATCATCGTCGGATCGGCCGCATCCCGGGAAAGCGGCGCCATGCGGATGCGGCACTCGTCCTGATTGCCGGATGGCTGCGCCGTGTGAAACAGCCAGAGTTGGCCATCCGGCGCGGTGAAGATCACCGGATTCTGCTCAGAATGGGCAGGGTCGCCGCTCAGCGCCCGCGCCGCGCCCCAGACGGAAGCACCGGGCAGCAGAATAGAGGCGTGAATGGAAATGTCCGACTTACCTTCCAGCGTGCCGCCGAACCACGCGCAGATCAGCGCGCCATCCGGCAACCTCGACAGAAAGGCGGCATGGTTCTGGATTTTCGGCGATGGCAGAAACGCCTCCGCCCGACCGGGCGCTGCCTGTGACAGCACGCCCGTCATAGCGGCGGCAATAGTTTCCGGATGCATGGTCTCCTCCCGGATCGAAACTGCCGTGAAAATCGGCCTCAAATCATCTGTTGTCAAGTTGATCGAAATTTGTTCATTGGCAAAATCGATGCAGACATAAACAATTATTTCAATAAAATCATTTAGATATGAACTCGTAAAAAAATTCTTTCAGGGAGTTTTGTGAGAAATGTTGACAAAAAAGACATCGCCCATCATGGTTTAGGCATGACATGGAGGATGTCTGTAACGGAGGAAAGAATGACCGGCCCCGTCGCCAGAAAACGGTCCACAGGTCTCGCTGTGGCCCTTGCCGCAACAGGCGCATGCCTGTCGGCCGCGGACGCCGTGCTGGTGCGCAGCCTCAATGGTGAGGTTCATCCCTTTATCATCGCCTTCTTTCGTGCGGCATTCGGGGCGCTCGCCATTTTGCCTATCGTGGCGAGAAATCCTCGGGTGCTGGTTTCGGTCTATCCGCTGCGTCAGCACACGGTGCGGGCGGGCCTCAAGCTCCTGACGCTGGTAGCTTTTTTCGCAGCCTTCTCCACAGGACCGCTGACGGATGTCACCGCGGTTGCCTTCACCTCGCCGATCTTCGTGCTGATCGGCGCGGCCATGACATTCGGCGAGCGGCTCGGTCCGGTGCGGATTGCGGCACTGCTTTTCGGCTTCGGCGGCGCCATGCTGGTCGTGAGCCCCGCTGGTTCCGGCCTGACGCTTGCGATCGGCTTCGCCTTTGCCGGCGCATTACTGCAGGCGCTGATCCAGCTCATGCTGAAATCGATGTCCTCGGGCGACCGCACCGATACGCTGGTCTGCCTCAACCTGCTTTTGACCGTGCCGATGGCCGCCGTGCTCGCGGCGCTCGTCTGGACCACGCCGACCTGGCACCAATTCGGCCTTCTCGCACTTCAAGGTGTGCTTGGCGCCATCTGCATGTCGGCGATGACCCACGCCTTCAGCCTCGCGGATGCTTCCGTCGTGGCGCCTGTCGACTTTGCCCGGCTGCCGATGGTCGCCGTGTTCGCCTATGCGCTGTTCGGGGAAGTGGCAGGTGCTGCCACCTGGATCGGCGGCGTGATGATCTGTTTCGCGGTGCTACTTGCCGCGCGTCCGCTGCGGCGGACAACTGAGCAGCCATGAATGGTTCGTGGCCGTATTCTGGGAGGAAGAAAATGATCAGAAAGACATTGCTTGCCGGCGGGCTTCTGCTTGCCGCCAGCGTTGCACCGGTGCTTGCTGCCGATACCAGCGTGAAGATCGTACTCAACGAGGAAGCCGACCTGCTCGAACCCTGCATGGCGACGCGCTCCAATATCGGCCGCATCATTCTCGGGAACATCAGCGAAACGCTGACGGAACTTGACGTTCGCGGCGGCAAGGGCCTGCAGCCGCGTCTCGCCGAAAGCTGGGCACAGCAGCCTGACGGCAGCTGGCGCTTCACGCTTCGCAAGGGCGTGAAGTTCTCCGACGGCTCGGATTTCGATGCCAAGGATGTGAAATTCTCCTTCGACCGCGCCATGGACAAGTCGATCACCTGCGAAACGCCGCGCTATTTCGGCGGCATGACGGTGACGGCAAAGGTGGTCGACGATCAGACGATCGACTTCTCCGCCGATCCGGTCCAGCCGATCCTCCCGCTTCTGCTCTCGCTGGTAACCATCGTGCCGGAAGGTACGCCGATCTCCTTTATCCGCGAACCGGTCGGCACCGGTCCTTACAAGCTCACGGAATGGACCCCCGGCCAGCAGATCGTTCTCGAAGAGCGCAGCGACTACTGGGGCAACAAGCCGGCCGTCACCAAGGCCACCTATCTCTTCCGTTCGGATCCGGCCGTGCGCGCCGCCATGGTACAGACGGGTGAAGCCGACATCGCTCCGTCAATCTCTCAGCTCGACGCCACCAATCCGGCAACCGACTTCTCCTATCTCGACTCCGAGACGGTCTATATCCGCCTCGACCACTCCATGGCTCCGATCAACGACCTGCGCGTCCGCAAGGCGCTGAACATGGCGATCGATCGCGAAGCCTTCGTCGGCACGCTGGTGCCGAAGGGCACGCTGCTCGCGACCTCCGTCTTCCCTCCGCCGACGCTCGGCTGGAACAAGGACGTGAAAGTTCCGGCTTACGATCCAGAGGGTGCCAAGAAGCTCCTTGAGGAAGCCAAGGCTGATGGCGTTCCGGTCGATACCAAGCTTACGCTGATCGCCCGTACGGCGAACTTCCCGAACGTCACTGAAATCATGGAAGCCATCCAGCAGCAGCTGCAGGAAGTCGGCTTCAATGTCGACCTGAAGTTCTACGAAGTCGCGGAATTCGAGAAACTCTACTCGAAGCCCTATCCGACGGATCGCGGCCCGATGCTGGTTACCGCCATGCATGACAACTCGAAGGGCGATCCCGTCTTCTCGATGTTCTTCAAATATGCCAGCGACGGTCGCCAGTCGGGCATCAGCGATCCCAAGGTCGACGACCTGATCAAGCGTGCATCCGCGGCAACCGGTGAGGAACGCGCCAAGCTCTGGTCTGAAACCGTCGCCTATCTCCATGACGATCTGGCCGCCGATATCCTGCTGTTCCATATGGTTGGCTACAGCCGCGTTTCCGAGCGGGTCGACTTCAAGCCGACCATGGCGACGAACTCGCAGCTCCAGCTCTCTGAAATCGGCTTCAAGTGAAACCGGGCGGGCGGGGAGAATGCCCCGCCCTTACCACCCTCGCAATGAAAGCGAACTGCCATGCTAACCTTTATCCGCAAACGCGCGCTTGCCTCGCTGATATCGCTGGTCGGCCTCGTCGTGCTGGTCTTCTTCCTGTCGCGCCTGACCGGTGACCCGGCGGCTCTTTTCCTGCCGGAAGATGCGACCGAGGCGATGCGGGTGCAGTTCCGTGAACTTCACGGCCTGAACGATCCCGTGCTCGTTCAGTTCGGCCGCTATGTCTGGGACCTTTTCCATCTCGATTTCGGTGACTCGATCCGCAAGGCACGTCCCGCTATCGACGTCGTGCTCGAAGCCTTCACCTGGACGCTGCAGCTTGCCATCATCACCATGGTGCTGGTTACGGCCGCGGCCATCGTCGTCGGCTCGCTCGCCGCATTCCGCGCCGGCGGTTTCTTCGACCGCATCGCCTCGCTCGTTTCGTTGATCGGCGCCTCCGCGCCCGACTTCTGGATCGCCATCGTCGCGATCGTCGTATTTTCGATCAGCCTTGGCTGGGTACCGACATCCGGCACGGGCACTATCCTGCACTGGATCCTGCCGATCGGTGTTCTCTTCATCCGCCCCTTCGGCCTCATCGTTCAGGTGGTGCGCGGATCGATGATCTCGGCGCTCTCTTCCGCCTATGTTAAGACGGCGCGCGCAAAGGGCGTCCGCTCCCGCCCGATCATCTTCGTGCACGCGCTTCGCAACGCCATGTTGCCCGTGATCACCGTCATCGGCGATCAGGCCGCTTCCCTGCTGAACGGCGCGGTGGTGATCGAGACCATCTTCGGCTTCCCCGGCGTGGGTAAGCTGATGATCGACTCGATCCTGCAGCGCGACTTCAACGTGGTGCTGGCCGCGATCCTCGTGACCGCGCTCGCGATCTTCCTCATGAACCTGCTGATCGATCTCGCCTATGCCGTACTCGACCCCCGCATCCGCTACTGAGGGCATCATGACACACAACGAAGCCATGCCCGAAACGCCCGGACCAATCGCCCGCTTCGCCCGCATGCTGTGGGCGGACAAGTTCGCGCTTACCGCTGCGATCTTCCTTCTCATCGTGCTGGTGATGGCGCTGATCGGCCCCGCCTGGCTGGACGCCGCCGCGCAGAAGCAGAACCTGCGCGGACGCAATGCGCCGCCCTTCCATCCCGATCTCGGCTGGCTCTGGTTCCTCGGCGCCGACGCGCTCGGTCGGCCGCTTCTTGCCCGCATCATCGTCGCGACGCAGAACACCATGATGGTCGCCGCCGGCGCCGTGCTGGTCTCGGCCATCGCCGGCTCCATGCTCGGCCTGATCGCTGGCTATGCCGGCAACAAGGTGAGCCAGGTCATCATGCGCATCGCCGACGTTATCATGTCCTTCCCCTCGCTGCTGATCGCCGTCATCGTGCTCTATGTGTTCGGCCCGTCGGTCACCAACCTGATCATCATTCTCTCGATCACGCGCATTCCCGTCTATCTGCGCACGACGCGGGCCGAAGTGCTGGAAATCCGCGAACGCATGTTCGTCTCGGCGGCACGGGTGATGGGCGCCTCGCAGAAGCGGATCATCTTCCGCCACATCCTGCCGGTCGTCCTGCCGACCCTGACCACCATCGCTACCCTCGATTTCGCCTATGTCATGCTGGCGGAAAGCTCGCTTTCCTTCCTCGGCATCGGCATCCAGCCGCCGGAAATCACCTGGGGGCTGATGATCGCACAGGGGCGGCAGTACCTTACGAATGCATGGTGGCTCTCCTTCTGGCCAGGTCTCGCCATCATTCTCACCACCCTGTCCCTGAACCTTCTGTCGAACTGGCTGCGCATCGCACTCGATCCCGTGCAGCGCTGGCGTCTGGAAATGAGAGGTCACAAGAATGGCTGAGCATCTTCTCGAAGTCAGGAACCTCTCGGTCGAGTTCCACACCGCGGCCGGCGTGGTCAAGGCGGTCAAGGATATCTCCTGGTATCTCGACCGTGGCGAAACGCTTGCCATTCTCGGTGAATCGGGATCGGGCAAGTCGGTCTCCGCCTCGGCGGTCCTCGACCTGATCGACATGCCTCCGGGCCGCATCACCAGCGGCGAGATCCGGTTTGACGGCAAGGACCTGCTGAAGCTCTCCGCTTCCCAGCGCCGGGACATCAACGGCCGGAAGATCGCCATGATCTTCCAGGATCCGCTCAGCCATCTCAACCCGGTTTACCCGGTCGGCTGGCAGATCGTCGAGGCGCTCACCACCCATGGCGTCGACCGGGCGGCTGCCCATGCCGAAGCACTCAGGCTCGTGACCCGTGTAGGAATTCCCGAACCTGAAAACGCG
This sequence comes from Shinella sp., assembly GCA_003248775.1. Lineage (GTDB taxonomy): Bacteria > Pseudomonadota > Alphaproteobacteria > Rhizobiales > Rhizobiaceae > Allorhizobium. Next base: position 151,136 of record QFQX01000002.1, read on the forward strand.
CTGAAGAAATATCCGCACCAGTTTTCCGGCGGCCAGCGCCAGCGCCTAATGATCGCCATGGCGCTCGCAATGAAACCCGATGTCATCATTGCCGACGAACCGACAACGGCGCTCGACGTGACCGTGCAGGCCGAAGTGCTGCGGCTGCTCGACGAGTTGCAGCAGGAAACAGGCATGGGTGTGCTCATCATCACCCACGACCTTGGCGTCGTCGCCGAAATCGCCGACAGGGTCGTGGTGATGAATGCTGGCGAAATCGTGGAAACCGGCAGCACGCGCGAGGTCTACAAGAACCCGCAGCATCCCTATACGCGCAAGCTGATCGGCGCTGCCCCCGGACGCGGCGAGATGCATCCGCCGCTGGAAGCTCGTGAACCGGTGCTGAAGGTCAGGGATCTGCAGAAATACTACAGCGCTTTTCACGCGTTGGACGGCGTTTCCTTCGATCTCATGCCGGGCGAGACGCTGGCTGTCGTCGGCGAAAGCGGCTCCGGCAAGTCGACGCTTGCCCGCATCCTGCTGCGCCTCGACGAACCGAGCGGCGGGCAGGCCTTCTGGAAAGGGCGGGATCTCTTCACCCTTTCGCCGGCCGAACTCTTCAAGCTTCGCCGCGACCTGCAAATGGTCTTCCAGGACCCGACCCAGTCGCTCAATCCACGCATGACGGTCTACGATCTGGTCTCCGAGGCATGGGTCATCCACCCCGAGATCCTGCCGAAGAAACAGTGGCGCAGCCGCGTTGCCGAACTGCTGGTGCAGGTCGGCCTGCGGCCCGAGCATGCGGTGCGTTACCCGCATCAGTTTTCCGGCGGGCAGCGCCAGCGTATCGCCATCGCCCGGGCGCTTGCGCTCGAACCGCAACTGATCGTCTGCGATGAGGCCGTGTCAGCACTCGACGTCTCGGTTCAGGCGCAGGTCATCGACCTTCTCGACAAGCTGCGAAAGGAGATGGGCATCGCCTTCATCTTCATCGCCCACGACCTGCCGGTAGTGCGCGATTTCGCCGATCACGTGATGGTGATGCAGAAAGGCAAGGTGGTTGAACTCGGTACGGTTCGCCAGATCTTCGAGGCACCGAAAATGCCTTATACGCAGGCCCTGCTGGCCGCCGGCCTCGACCCCGATCCGGATGTTCAGGCCGAGCGCCGCAAGGCACGGCTCAAGTTGGCGCAGGTCGCTGGCTGAGCCCATCAACACACGGAAAAGAATACGGATATCAGGCGGCTTCAGCCGCCTGATTGTTTTCACTCTCCAGCATCGGACGCCTTTCCGCCTATCCTACCGCCAGCGGATAACAGCTTGACGCCGGGACGCGCTGCCTTTCTTGTCCTTACCGGATTGCCGCGTTGGCAATCCGAAACCATGAAGCCCGAACCAAGAGGAATGAGGATATGGCGAAACTGATCGGTATCTCGGGAAGCCTGAGACGCGGCTCCTACAACAGCGCCTTGCTGCGCGCCGCCGCGAAACTTGCGCCGACAGGCTCGGAGCTTTCCATCGGAACAATTCACGGCATCCCGCTCTATGACGGCGATCTGGAGACGGAACAAGGCATTCCGGAAGCGGTGCAGACGCTGAAAGACGCGATTGCGGCGGCCGATGGCCTGATCCTCGTGACGCCGGAATACAACAACTCCATTCCCGGTGTTTTCAAGAACGCCATCGACTGGCTTTCACGTCCTTCGAACGACATCAAGCGGGTCTTCGGCGGCAAGCCCGTCGCGCTGATGGGAGCCTCGCCGGGCGGTTTCGGCACGATCCTTTCGCAAAATGCCTGGCTGCCGATCCTTCGCACGCTCGGGGTGGATTTCTGGTCGGAAGGTCGCCTGCTGGTGTCGCGCGCTTCGGGCGTCTTCGATGCCGATGGTAATCTTGCGGACGCCAAGATCGAAGAGCAGTTGAAAGGTTTCCTTGCGGGCTTTGCCGAGTTCGCCACATCCGCCCGCAACGGCCGATGACGAATTCCGTGCATCGCATAAGGCCCGTTGGTCAGATCAGCGATGCAACGTAATCCCAGATGAGCTTCAGCGAGAGCAGGAGCAGGGTTATCTGGATCAATCTGAAGAACAGCCCATCCGGAATCATCCGGGTGAGCTGCCGCCCGGCGATGGTGCCGATGATCGCAGGTACGGCAAGGCCGAGAACGAGCGGCACGTCGAAATGCGAGAACTGGTTGAGCTGCCAGTAGGGAACGAGCTTCACCGCATTGATGATAGCAAAGAGGACCGTCGAGGTCCCGGCAAAGGTCATCTTTTCCAGACGCTGCGGCAGCACGTACATCTGGAACGGCGGCGCGCCGGAATGGGAAACGAAGCTCGCGAGCCCCGTCAGCACACCCCAGAAGACCCCGCCCGGCACGTCGGCGGAGCGCACACGCGCCGCGCGATAACGCTCGCCGAACCAGGCGTTCAGGCAGAAGAGCACACCGACAACCCCGACCAGCATGCCGATGAAGACGCTCGAAAGCGAAGCGCTGAAATACCAGCCGATAGCAATGCCCGCGATTGCCGCGGGCGTCAGGATGGCGAGATTGCGGGCAGAATAATCACGCCGGTAGAGGTAGAGACCAACCATATCGCTGGCGACGAAGATCGGCAGCAGCAACGCCGCTGCCGTAACCGGCGAAATGACGAGGGCAAGGAGCGGCACGGCCAGCGTGCCGACCGAAGGCAATCCGCCCTTGGAAAGACCGACCACAAAGGCCGAGACGACAGCGATCACCAGGATGAGTGGCGTATGTTCGATCAACGGCCCTGCCCCTCGTTCACAATCAACCTGCTACCATCTCACTGCCTTAAACAAGTGATATCGTCACATGCTCGGAGGCGGATCTGAGCGCCGCATCGGCAAGCTGAAGGGCAATCAGCCCATCTTCCGCCGAAGGCGACGGCGCGGTTCCCTCAACGATCGAATCGATGAAGGCGGAGATTTCCGCCGCGTAGGCAGCCGTATAGCGCGTCATGAAGAAGTCGTGCAATGGCGGGCGGGTATAGCCGTTTCCTGTTGCGATTTCGATCGACACCGGCCGCTGGTTTTCGGCGGAGACAGCACCAAGCGACCCATGAACCTCGATGCGCTGGTCATAGCCATAGGAGGCGCGGCGCGAATTGGAAATCATCGCCTGCCGGCCGCTTGCCGTCGTCAGGATGATGCTGGCGCTGTCATAGTCGCCGAGCTTGCCGATTTCCGGATCGACCAGCACCGAGCCGAATGCGGTGACGCTGACGATTTCCTCACCGAGGAGGAAGCGAGCCATGTCGAAGTCATGGATGGTCATGTCGCGGAAAATACCGCCGGAAACCTTGATGTAGGAAGCCGGCGGCGGGCCGGGATCGCGGCTGGTGATCGTCACCATCTCCACCTTGCCGATCGTGCCGTCTTCGATGGCCTTTCGTACCGCGCGGAAATGCGGGTCGAAGCGACGATTGAAGCCGAGCATGACGCGCGCGCCGGTCTGGCGAACGACCTCGAGGCAGGCCTTTGCACGCGCCACGTCCAGGTCGATCGGCTTTTCACAGAAAATGGCCTTGCCGGCCTTGGCGAAACGTTCGATCAGGTCGGCATGGGTATTGGTCGGCGTGCAGATGACGACGGCATCGATTTCGGGATCGGCGAGAACCGCATCGATCGTGCTGACCTTGCAGCCGGCCTGATCGGCAATGGCCTGGGCCGCCTCGGCAACGGCATCCACCACCGCCACGAGTTTGGCGCGGCTGTCGCTGGCGATTGCCTGTGCATGAACCTTGCCGATGCGACCGGCACCCAGAAGCGCAAGCTTCGTTACCATGATATCTCCTCCCTTGGGTGTTGCCGCCCTGCGCCGGGCTTCCCCTTCATTCATCGATCAGGGGGAGCATAAATATCGGCGCAAAACGCGTTTGGAATATATATTCTATTTTGCTAGAGTGTGGACAGATGACTGTCAAGCAGGAAAGGAAACCACATGAATGAAAGCGCAGTGCCCGCCACGGTGAAGGCCTTCGAGGAGCGCCTGCTGGAAGTTTCCTCCAGCCTGCCCAAGCGGCTTCGGCAATGCGCCGACTATGTCGCGGCCAATCAGGACCGCATCGCCGTCTCCACTGTTGCAGAGATGGCGGAAGGGGCCGGCGTGCAGCCTTCGGCGTTCATGCGCTTCTGTCAGATCATGGGCTTTTCCGGCTTTTCCGAGATGCAGCGGCTGTTTCGCGATTCCTATGTCGGCGGCTGGCCGGACTATGCGACACGCCTCGACCACCTGCGCGAAAAGGGGAAAGAAAGCGGCGGCGGCCTACTCGCCGAATTCGTGGAAGCCGGCCGCGCATCGCTGGAAAGCCTGCTGAAAACCGTCGATCCGCACGATCTCGACGAAGCCGTCTCCATTCTCGCCAAGGCCGATATCATCCATATCATCGGCCTGCGGCGCTCCTTCCCTGTCGCGAGCTACCTCGCCTATGCCTTCGAGAAGATGAAGGTTCCGGCCATGCTGCACAGCGCCGTGGGCAAGCTCGACAACCAGAGCGCCATAAGGCCCGGCGATGCCGTGCTCGCCATCACCTTCTCCCCCTACACCACCGAAACGGTCGATCTCGTTACCACCGCGCGAAGCCGTGACATCCCGGTTGTCGCCCTTACCGATACCGCCGTCAGTTCACTCCGCAAGTCGGGCGCCAAGCTGATCACAGTCACGGAAGTCGATTTCGGAGCCTTTCGCTCGCTCTCCGCAACGCTCTGCGTGGCGATCACGCTGGCAGTCGCGGTTGGAACACAACGAGACTGAATATTTTTGTTGAAATTCCAAAAAATGGAATTTAAAATCCAAATTGAGAATGGGACGACGCCCGGGAGTGCGCTCGCCCGAAAATGCCGGATACATCGCGAGACCTGAGGAAGGTTTCGGGCTGCCGGCAAGCGACACGAACAAGGGCCCACCGCCTCGCGGACAAGGGCATGCAGCCAGGGAGGAGGCTCGTGAAAACACTCGATCTCATCACGATCGGCCGATCGTCTGTCGACCTCTACGGCGTACAGGTCGGAGGCAGGCTCGAAGACATGGCCTCCTTCAACAAGTATATCGGCGGTTCCCCAACAAACATCGCAGCTGGCACCGCCCGCCTGGGACTGAAGTCGGCGCTGATTACCCGCGTCGGCGACGAGCATATGGGCCGCTTCATCCGCGAGCAGCTGGAGCGCGAGGGCGTCGATGTGCGCGGCGTGAAAACCGATCCGGAGAGACTGACTGCGCTTGTGCTGCTTGGCATCCGCGACGAACACCAGTTCCCGCTGATCTTCTACCGCGAAAACTGTGCCGACATGGCCCTGTCGGAAGAGGATATCGATCCGGCCTTCATCGCGGAAGCGGCCTGCGTCTGCGCGACCGGAACGCATCTCTCTCATCCGCGCACCGTAGCCGCGGTCCTGAAGGCGCTAAACCTCGCCCGGGAAAGCGGCGCCAGAACAGCGCTCGATATCGATTACCGCCCGAACCTCTGGGGCCTCGCAGGCCACGGCGCCGGTGAAAGCCGCTACATCGGCTCCGATGCAGTGACGGCCAAGCTGCAATCGACGCTGCATCTGTTCGATCTCATCGTCGGGACGGAAGAAGAATTCCATATCGCCGGCGGCTCCACCGATACGATCGAGGCGCTGAAGGCAGTTCGCCGCATCTCGAAGGCCGCACTTGTGTGCAAGCGCGGACCGCTTGGCGCGGTCGTCTTCGCCGGAGACATTCCCGATAGTCTGGACGACGGCCAAACGGGCCAGGGCTTCCCGATCGAGGTCTTCAACGTGCTGGGCGCTGGCGACGGCTTCATGTCCGGCCTGCTCAAGGGCTGGCTGACCGGAGAGGACTGGCCGACGTCGCTCAAATTCGCCAATGCCTGTGGCGCTTTCGCGGTGTCACGGCATGGCTGCACGCCCGCCTATCCGAGCCTGGAGGAACTGCAGTATTTCTTCCGCACCGGCATTCGCGACAAGGCGCTGCGCAAGGACGAGGCGCTGGAACAGGTCCACTGGTCGACCAACCGCAAGATCGACCGGTCGACCATGAGGGTCTTCGCTTTCGACCATCGCATGCAGCTTGAAGCCATGGCGAAGGAAACCGGAACCGACCTTGGCAAGATCGGTTCTTTCAAGCAGCTTTGCCTCAAGGCCGCTCTCGATGTCGCCGGAGAAGACACCGGCTACGGCATTCTCTGCGACGGACGGCTGGGGCGCGACGCGCTCTATGCGGCCAGCGGCTCGGGTCTCTGGATCGGCCGGCCGGTCGAATGGCCGGGTTCCCGTCCGTTAACGCTGGAAGCGGAGATCGGCCCCGATTACGGCGGACTTGGCGAATGGCCACTGGAAAACGTGGTGAAGGTCCTCTGCTTCTACCATCCTGACGATCCGCCGGAGATGCGGGCCGAACAGGAAGCGACCGTCATCCGTCTGTTCCATGCCGCCCGCCGCAACCGTCTCGAAATGCTTCTGGAGGTCATTCCCTCCAAGGTCGCCCCGACGGACGACCTGACGGCCGCCCGCATCATCGACCGTTTCTACGAGATCGGCGTCTATCCCGATTGGTGGAAACTGGAGCCGATGCGCACCCATTCATCGTGGAAGAATGCCTGCGAAGCCGTATCCCGCCACGATCCCTATACACGCGGCATCGTCGTGCTCGGCCTCGACGCACCGGAGGCGGAGCTTGCCGAAAGCTTCCGACTGGCGGCCGGCTTCGATCTGGTCAAGGGGTTTGCCGTCGGCAGAACCATCTTCGGAGAAGCGGCGCGCAAATGGCTGGCCGGCACGATCAGCGACAGCGAGGCGGTGGAGGACATGACGCAGCGCTTCAGCAATCTCTGCCGCATCTGGGATGACGCGCGCGCGTCCAGTACGGCCATCGCGCAGGGTTCACCCGCAATCGCGGCAACACAGGCAAGGTAAGGCGGTTCGTCCACCACAACGAGATCGAACCGACCGAGAGGAGAAGCGGCGTGAAAACGATCAGACTGACAGCCGCCCAGGCAATGGTGCGCTATCTGGCGAACCAGATGAACGAGCACGGCGAACCCTATATCGCCGGCGTCTGGGCAATCTTCGGCCATGGTAACGTGGCCGGCATCGGCGAAGCCCTGCATGGCATTCGCGATGAACTGCCGACACTGCGCGGACAGAACGAGCAATCGATGGCCCATGCCGCGATTGCCTATACCAAGCAGCTTCGCCGCCGCCGCGCGATGGCGGTGACCTCGTCGATCGGTCCCGGTGCGCTCAACATGGTGACGGCGGCAGCCCTTGCCCATGTGAACCGCCTGCCGGTGCTCTTCATTCCCGGAGATGTCTTTGCCAATCGCGGCCCGGACCCGGTTTTGCAACAGATCGAGGATTTTGGCGACGGCACGGTTTCGGTCAACGACTGCTTCCGCCCGGTCAGCCGCTATTTCGACCGGATCATGCGACCCGAGCAACTGCTGACGGCTCTGCCCCGCGCCATGCGCACCATGACGGACCCCGCCGATTGCGGACCCGTCACCCTCGCCTTCTGCCAGGACGTTCAGGCCGAAGCCTATGACTATCCGGAGATCTTCTTCGAAAAGCGCGTCTGGCGCATGCGCCGTCCGGAGCCGGACAGGGCTGAATTCGAAGCCGCAGTTGCAGCGCTCAAGTCTGCAAAGAATCCGGTGATCGTCGCCGGCGGCGGCGTGCATTTCTCGGGCGCTACCGAAACGCTCAAGGCCTTCGCCGAAAAGCACAAGATCCCTGTTGTCGAAACACAGGCCGGCAAGTCCGTCATGGCCTGGGATCACCCGCTGAATTTCGGCGCGGTGGGCGTCACTGGAACGGAATGCGCGAATATCGTTTCCGAAAAGGCCGATCTCGTATTCGGGGTCGGCACGCGCTTCCAGGATTTCACCACCGGCTCCTGGGCGCTGTTCAAGAACCCGACGCGCAAGATCCTCGCGCTGAACGTTCAGGCCTATGACAGCGCAAAGCACGACGCGATCCCGCTGACGGCGGATGCGAAGATCGGACTTGAACAGCTCTCCGCCGCTCTTGGCGACAAGACATTCCAGGCACCGGATCCGGCAATCAAAAACGGCTGGTTCGCCAAGGCGGATGCGGTGACGAACGCGCCCAGGGACAGCAACAGCCTGCCGACCGATATGCAGGTGATCGGCGCCGTGCAGCGGTCATCGCGCGACAACACCGTCGTCATGTGCGCTGCCGGCACCATGCCGGGCGAACTGCACCAGCTCTGGAAGTCGAAGCTGCCGCTCTCCTATCACATGGAATACGGCTTTTCCTGCATGGGCTACGAGGTCGCGGGCGGCCTCGGCATCAAGATGGCGGAACCCGACCGCGACGTCATCGTCATGGTCGGCGACGGCTCCTACATGATGATGAACTCGGAGCTTGCGACCGCCGTCGGCATGGGCGTGAAGATCACCCTCGTGATCACCGACAATCGCGGCTACGGCTGCATCAACCGGCTGCAGATGGGCACCGGCGGAGCCGAGTTCAACAATCTCTACGCCCATACCAACGTCAATCCGATCGCCATAGATTTTGCCGCCCACGCGGCATCGATGGGCGCGGTCGCCAGCAAGGTCGCAAGCATCGCGGAACTGGAAACGGCTCTCGCCGCCGCCCGTGAATCGACCGTGACGACAGTGATCGTGATCGACACCGATCCGTATCCCACGCCCGATGCCGGCGGTCATTTCTGGGACGTAGCGGTTCCCGAAGTCTCGCCCCGCGCAGAAGTCAATCAAGCCCGCGCCCGCTACGAGGCCGCACTCAAGGAAAGACACTGACCATGATCCTCTACGGCACAAATCCGATTGCCTGGTCCAATGACGACGACCGCACGCTCGGAGCCCATATCAGCCTTGACCAGTGCCTCGACGAAACAGCGAAGATCGGCTTCGACGGCATCGAGAAGGGCCACAAGTTCCCGGAAAATCCGGCCGGCCTCAAGGCCGTGCTGGAACCCCGCGGCCTGCGTTATGTATCCGGCTGGCATTCGCTGAACCTGCTCACCCATTCGATCGAGGACGAGAAGAAGGCCATTCAGCCAGCGCTCGACCTCCTGAAGGCCATGGGCTCCAAGGTCATCATCGTCTGCGAGACCTCCAACGCCATTCACGGCAATGATGCCGTCGCGGTCAACGCACGCCCGAAGCTTTCCGAGGGAGACTGGGCGAAATTCGGCGCAGGCGTCGAAGCACTCGCAGAATATGCCGCGACACAGGGGATTGCGCTCGTCTACCACCATCACATGGGCACCATCGTCGAGAGTGAGGACGAGATCGACCTGCTGATGGAAAATACCGGTCCGCATGCCAAGCTGCTGCTCGACACAGGCCATTGCCTGTTCGGCGGCGGCGATCCGGAACGGGTCGCCCGCAAGTACATGAACCGGGTTGGCCATATCCATGCAAAGAACGTCCGCCCGGTCATCGCCAGGCAGGTGCGTGAGGAGAACCTGTCCTTCCTCGAAGGCGTGCGTCGCGGCGTCTTTACCGTGCCGGGCGACACCGAAGGCGGCGTCGACTTCCCGTCGGTTCTCGCGGTTGCAGCCGAGCACAGCTATCAGGGCTGGCTGGTCATCGAGGCCGAACAGGATCCAGATGTCCGCAATCCCTTCCAGTACCAGAGCCTCGGCCTGAAATCGCTGAAGGCCATGGCCCGGGAAGCCGGACTGGACAAGGCAGCGGCGGCCTGACCGTCTCCGCGCCCCTTATGAACCCTTCGATACGCCCGGTCCCGAAAATCATGGATCGGCAAGGAGATGACAGATGAGTTCCCTCTTGCGCAAACCGTCGGGAACGTCCGGCAAGGTTCATGACATTACCCCGGCCAACGCCGGCTGGGGTTATGTCGGCTTCGGTCTCTACCGGCTGAAGGCCGGCGAAAGGGCCGCCGAGCAGACCGGCGATACGGAAGTCATTCTCGTCCTTGTCGAAGGCAGGGCGGAAATCACCGGCGGCGGCAAGGCTTTCGGAGAGCTCGGAGACCGCATGAACGTCTTCGAGCGCACTCCGCCGCACTGCGTCTATGTTCCCGCTGAAAACGAGTGGTCGGCGGTCGCCACGACGGACTGCACGCTGGCCATCTGCACTGCTCCCGCAACGGCTGGTCGCGAGGCACAGGTGATCGGCCCCGCCGGCATTTCTCTCAGCGAGCGCGGCAAGGGCGCCAACACACGTTACGTCTATGCCATCGCCATGGAGGACCGCGACGTCGCGGACGCATTGCTGGTGACCGAGGTCTTTACACCCCAGGGCAACTGGTCGTCCTACCCGCCGCACCGGCATGATCAGGACAACTATCCTGACATGACCTATCTCGAGGAGACCTATTACCACCGGCTGAACCCGGCGCAGGGTTTCGGCTTCCAGCGCGTCTTCACCGAGGACGGTTCGCTGGACGAGACGATGGCGGTTTCCGATGGAGATGTCGTGCTCGTGCCCAAGGGGCATCACCCCTGCGGCGCGCCTTACGGCTACGAAATGTACTACCTCAACGTCATGGCTGGCCCGCTGCGCAAGTGGCGCTTCAAGAACCATCCGGACCACGACTGGATCTTCCGGCGCGACAATCCCTGACGCGCCGTTTCCACATCATCATTTCAACGAAGCTCCCGGGAGGAGAACATGAGCGGTCTCGGTATCGGCCTGATCGGCACGGGTTATATGGGCAAATGCCATGCACTGGCATGGAACAGCGTCGCCAGCGTCTTCGGCGACGTGGCGCGGCCTCGCCTCGTGACGCTGGCGGAAGTGAATGCCGACCTGGCATCGAAGAAAGCGGCGGAGCTCGGGTTCGCCCGCTCAACCGGCAACTGGCGTGACCTGCTCTCCGATCCGGAAATCGACGTCATCTCGGTGACGACACCCAATGCCTTCCATCCCGAAATGGCAATCGCCGCCCTTGAGGCAGGCAAGCATGTCTGGTGCGAAAAGCCCATGGCGCCAGCCCTTCAGGACGCAATACGCATGCGCGATGCGGCAAAGAAATCCGGCCGCGCTGCCGTGATGGGCTACAACTACATCCAGAACCCGATGATCCGCCACATCCGCCGTCTGATCGATGAAGGCGCGATCGGAAGCGTCAACCACGTTCGCGTCGAGATGGACGAGGACTTCATGGCCGATCCCGAAACGCCCTTCTACTGGAAGAGCGAGATCACGTCCGGCTATGGCGCGCTCGACGACTTCGCCGTTCATCCGCTATCCCTGCTCTTCACGCTTTTCGGCCATGTGGAAAACGTGGTCACCGACATGGTGAAACCCTACCCGACGAGACCGCTGAAAGATGGCGGCGACCGCGAGGTCGAGAACCACGACATCGCAAGCGTATTGATGAAACTGGAAGGTGGCATTTCCGCCGTGCTGCTGGCCAACCGCTCCGCCTGGGGACGCAAGGGCCGCATCGCCGTGCAGATCTTCGGCTCGCGGGGCTCCATCCTCTACGATCAGGAACGGATGAACGAGTTCCAGCTCTATCAGGCCTCCGGCCGGCCGGAGGAACAGGGCTTCCGCACGATCCTCGCCGCCCCTCATCACAAGCCCTACGACCGCTTCATTCCTGCTCCCGGCCACGGCCTCGGCTTCAACGACCTGAAGATCATCGAATGCCGCGAACTGATCGCCGCGATCGGCGGCCAAAAGGCGCATGTCATCGATTTCGAGGAAGGGCTGAAGATCGAGCGCTCCGTGCACGCCATGGCCCGGGCCTTCGCCGAGAAGCGGTGGGTAGGTACCGACGAAGCGTAAACTGTCGAGCCTATTAAACAGAGCTTGGGACTAATTTCCTTGCCTGCATCTCAATTGAGAGACATAATTCGCACTTGAGTACTCAGGAGCGAATTATGTCCAAGACCTCGATGCTTCATATCCGTATCGATGAAAAGCTGAAAAGCGAAGCCTCCGAGACCCTTGCCACGGTCGGCCTGACGGTCTCCGACGCAGTGAGAATTCTTCTGACTCGCATTACACGTGAAGGCGGGCTTCCAGCCGGCCTCACTGTCGATCCCGAGGCCCACGATGCCTGGTTTCGTGAAAAGGTACGCGAAGCCTTGGCTGACGACCGCCCGCCGGTCTCACACGATGTCGTCATGGATGAAGTTCAGGCACTGATCGACAGGAAGCGCCGTACTCAAGATTGAGTGGCGTCAGACGGCCCGCGAGGACCTTCTTGCCATCATCGGCTTCATTACGGATCACAATCCCGGCGCCGCTCAACGGCTCAAGGACGAGATCCTTTCCAAGGTGTTGAGACTGACGGAATATCCACAACTGCATCGGACGGGACGGGTCTCCGGAACGCGAGAAATGGTCGTTCACGCCAACTACATCGTTATCTACACCGAAAACGATACAACCATCTCAATTCTACGCGTGTTGCACGGCGCCCAGCAGTGGCCGCCGCACGATACGTAATGTCCCCTAAATTCCAGCTCTGATGAACGCGATCGACTGCGCCAAGGCCTCAGCCGGGTCCGACGCTTCATGTACGGAAGACGCAAAAGGTTCAAACGAGAAGAAGCCGGAATAGCCTTGCTCGCGCAGTGTCCGGATCTGGCCGATATTGCCGAGCCGGTCTTCGCCGTCGATCAGCACGCGATGGGCGTCGAGCATGTCATTGACACCAACGGAGTTGTCGGTGACACCGGAAATATGCACGAGCCCGGTTTGCGCCGGATAAAATTCAAGCTCGCCGGCGAGATGATGATGGAAGGTATCGTGGACGAGGCGGAAGCTCGCGCCAAAGCCGAGTTCGTTGATCGCCTCGACGGCCTCCCTCTTGGAGCGGAGCGAGCAGATCGGAAAGCCCAGCGGCTCGACTAACCCGCCGATCCCGGCATCGGCGAGAATGGGTTGCAGGCCTTTCAGGGCCTTGCGCAAATTCGCCTGCCGTTCGCCATCGGCACGGCCGCTGCCGTCATTGACCGGCACCAGGACGAGGGCACGCGCGCCGCAATCGCGAGCGTAGCCGGCAAGCGCTTTCGCTTCCTCCTCGCATTCCGGTGTCCATTCGTTGAACCGCTGCAGCGCGTTGATCGAGAAGATCGTGAGCTCCCGGTCTTCCGCCAGCTTTCTGATTTCGGCGGCCGGCGTTCCGTCGAGGATGGCATTGCCTGCAAGATCGTTGCGGATTTCCACAGCCCTGGTTCCGAGCTTCTTCGCAAGATCGAAGAAAGCCGGCAGTGGCAGTTGCGGCGCAGACATGTGGTTCAGCGCAAAGGAGATATCGGTCATGGAAATTCCTGCTCCGGATGGAAAAAGGGCCGGCGAAGCCGGCCCTGAGGTTGAGGAGGAGATCAGCGTTTCGCGCGCTTCTTCTGGCGGTAGACGTCCGCAACCACGGCGGCCACGATAATCATGCCCTTGATGATTTCCTGGTAATAGGCATCGACGCGCAGGAAGGTGAATCCGGAGGCCATGACGCCGAGGATGATCGTGCCGATCACCGTGCCGGTGATACGGCCCGCACCTCCCGCAAGCGACGTCCCGCCGATGACGGCTGCGGCAATCGCATCGAGTTCGTACATCACGCCCATGCCGGCCTGCGCGGTCTGTGCGCGGGCTGCCGTGACGATGCCTGCAAGACCGGCCAGCATGCCGGCGATGGCATAGACCTTGATCAGGTGCTTTTCGACATTGATACCGGAAACCCGGGCCGCCTGAACGTTGGCGCCGATCGCATAGGTGAACTTGCCGTAGCGAGTATAGCGCAGCGCGATATGGAAGATGATCGCGACGAGAAGGAACACCACCACGGGCCAGATTCCGGTACCGATGAAGGTGAACTGCTCGGTCAAACCGGAGACCGGCTGGCCCTTTGTGTACCACTTGGAAATACCGCGCGCCGTTACCATCATGCCCAGCGTGGCGATGAAGGGCGGGATCTTAGTTCTGGCGATCAGCTGGCCGTTGATGTAACCGGCGAGCAGGCCGATCAGAATGCCGACGGCAATCGGGACGAAGAACGGCATGTCCGTCAGGCCCGGGTAAAGCGCGCGCGACCAGGTCGAGGACTGGGCGAAACTCGCCGAAATCATCGCCGTCATGCCGACGACGGAACCGGAAGACAGATCGATGCCGCCGGTGATGATGACCTGTGTCACTCCGACCGAGATGATGCCGATCACCGCGACCTGCAGGATCATGATCGTCAGGCGCTGCGGGTTCATGAGGAAGCTCTGGCCGACGAATACCCAGCCGAGCAGTTCGAAGATCAGGGCAATGCCGATCAGCACCAGCAGGATGTTGGCTTCCGGCGGAATTCGGTGGCTGTTGGGCCGGCCTGTCTTCAGATCGACATCGGCCTTCGTGGCAGTTGGATGGTTCATCATCTCCTCCCTTTCGATCATCGGGACGGCGTCAGCGCGACGCGAGGTCCATGACCTTGATCTGTGTGGCTTCCGAACGGTCGAGGAAGCCGGTAACGCGTCCCTCGTGCATGACCATGACGCGATCGCTCATGCCGAGAACTTCCGGCATTTCGGACGAGATCATGATGACGGCGACGCCGTTCCTGGTCATTTCGGTGACCAGCCGATGGATTTCCGCCTTGGCGCCGACATCGATGCCGCGGGTCGGTTCGTCGAGGATGAGGATCCTCGGATTGGTCAGCATCCAACGACCGATCAGCACCTTCTGCTGGTTGCCGCCGGAAAGATTCTCGATGCGTTCGTTGAGGTTAGGTGTTTTCACGCGCAACTTGCGGCACATGTCCTCGCAGGCCATATTGAGGCTCTTCTGCTCGACGAAACCCTTGTCGACGTAGCGATCCTGCAGCACGGCGAGCTGCATGTTTTCAAGCACCGAGAGGATCAGCAGGCAGCCGGTATCCTTACGGTCCTCGGTGAGAAACGCCATGCGGTTGCGGATCGCCTCGGTCGGGCTGTCGATCGCGACGGGCTTGCCGTCGATCTCGATGGAGCCGGAGGAAGCCGGCGTGACGCCGAAGATGGTTTCTGCGACATTCGACCGACCGGACCCGACAAGGCCGGCCACGCCGAGGATTTCTCCGGCGCGCACATCGAAGGAAACATCGCGGAAAACGCCGTCGAGCGTCAGGTTCTTCACGGACAGAATGACATCCCCGAGCGGAACATCCTCCTTGGGAAACATCTGGGTAATCTCGCGGCCGACCATCATGCGGATGATGTCGTCACGGGTGACGTCGCTCGACGCATGGGTGCCGATATACTTGCCGTCGCGGAACACCGAGAATTCGTCGGCGATCTCGAAAAGCTCGTTCATCTTGTGGGTGATGTAGACGATGCCGATCCCCTGTTCGCGAAGATCGCGAATGATACGAAACAGATGTTCCACCTCGCGCTCGGTCAGAGCCGAGGTCGGTTCGTCCATGATCAGGACATCGGACTCGTAGGACACCGCCTTGGCGATCTCGACCATCTGCCGGTTGGCAACAGAGAGGTCACCGACCTTGGTTTCCGGATGGATCGCGATGTTCAGGCGATTGAAGAGAGCGGCCGTCTTCCGGTTCATCTCCTTGTGGTCCACAAGGCCGAAACGGTTCAGCGGCTCGCGGCGGATCCAGATGTTTTCCGCGACAGTCATGTAGGACATCAGGTTGAGCTCCTGATGGATCATGGCAATACCGTTTTCGAGCGCATCGAGAGGCGATTGAAGCTGGATCTCGACGCCCTTCATCAGCACGCTGCCCTGATCGGGCTGGTAGATGCCGGCAAGGATCTTCATCAGCGTGGATTTGCCGGCGCCGTTTTCTCCCATCAGGGCGTGCACGCTGCCGCGCTTCAGCTGGAAGCTGACGTCGTCGAGCGCCACCACACCGGGAAACTCCTTGCGGATGCCTTCCGCGACCAGAAGAAATTCGGCATTCGGGATCGCGCCGCTCTTGCGGACAGCAGCCATCGTTGTCGGGCTGACCATAGCAAAGTCTCCTCGCTCATCATCCGGGGTGGAGTGCGGGCGATGGCCCGCACTCCTTTCGGTCTTTCCTGAGAGAAAGATCAGTTCTTGGCCTGATAGTCCTTGAGGTTTTCCGGCGTCACGAGTTCGAAGGGAATGTAGACCTTCTTGTCGACGGCCTCGCCCTTGGCGAGCTTCAGGGCCGCATCGAGAGCGCCCTTGCCCTGTCCGGCAGCGTTCTGGAACACGGTGACGTCGAGGTCGCCGGCTTCCATGGCAGCCAGAGCGTCCTGGGTCGCGTCAACGCCGGCGACGACATATTCCTTCATGTCCTTGCCGGCAGCCTTCAGAGCCTGGATTGCGCCGATTGCCATTTCATCGTTGTTGGCGATGACGGCGTTGAATTCGAGACCACTCGACAGCCAGTTGGTCACGAGGTCGGAACCCTGCGTGCGCTGCCAGTTGGCGGTCTGCTCTTCGACGATCTCGATGCCCTTGCACTCGTCGGTCGCGACGACATCGCGAACGGCCTGGGTGCGCATGCGGGCGCCCTGGTTGGAAAGCTCGCCCATCATGACGACGGCCTTGCCCTTGCCACCGAGAAGACGGCAAACTTCTTTGGCTTCCAGGGTGCCGGCCACGATTTCTTCGGATGCGACGAAGGATTGCTTGTCCGGCAGTTCGTTGACGTTGACGGGTTCGCGGTTGACGTAGACAAGCGGAATGCCGGCATCGGCAGCGAGCTTCGACATGGCAACCGTCGCGTCGGTATCAACCGGATTGACGATGATGGCATCGACGCCTGCAGCGATGAAGTTCTGGATCTGGCTCTGCTGCTTGGCTACGTCGTTCTGCGCGTCCTCGACCTGCAGCGAAACGCCGCTCATGTCCTTGGCATAGTCCTGCATGCCGTTGCGCAGAACGGTCAGAAAGTTATCGTCGAACAACGCCATGGAAACGCCGACGGTTTCCGCATGCGCAGCGGTGCTCAGGAGCACGGAAACAGCCGCACCCATTACGAGCTTCTTCATCATGATCTTCTCCTCCCAGTGTGTCCGGCGCCACTCGTTCATGCCGGAAACCAGCCTCCCCGACCGGTTGCGTATCCTCCTTCGCTCGATGAGAAAAACGGAATAAAGAAACCGTATTTGTCATCTCGCAAACTATTTATTCCATTTTTTGGAATGTGCGTCAATCACCCGGATGGAAATTGACCGGGCGGAACGACGCTTTATCAAATGCCTTCCGACATTGGTCCGACCCGGCCGGAAAAGCATGAACGCCCGGCCGAGTTCGGCCGGGCGTTCCCATGGAAACCATGATGTGATCGGATTGCGGGAAATCACTGCAGGGATGAGAACCGAGGCTGTGTCCCATTAAAACCGGGCGACCACATCGAACGACTTCGGTCGAATGGAGCACATCCGTCGCTTCGCGGCCCGCTGGAACCGCATAGCTGCTTACCTCCGAGCTTCATTCATCTCCTCGAGGTGATGACATGGATCATGAATGTCGATCCAACCTAACCCTTCAGTGCCGCAAGCACTGCGTCGGGAGTGATCGGCAGATGTCGCAGGCGCACGCCGACCGCCTCGAAGATCGCATTGCCGATCGCTGGCGCCACGACCGTCGTTCCCGGTTCGCCGAGAC
Organism: Shinella sp.; assembly: GCA_003248775.1. Classification (GTDB taxonomy): domain Bacteria; phylum Pseudomonadota; class Alphaproteobacteria; order Rhizobiales; family Rhizobiaceae; genus Allorhizobium. The sequence goes on from QFQX01000002.1 coordinate 168,649, forward strand.
CAACCGGCACCTCCGTGCTTTCGACGATCTCCACCACCAGTTCCGGCGTATCGATCATGCGAAGCGGCGTGTAGGTATCGAGATTGCTGTCACGCACCTGCCCGTTCTCGAATTCCGTGCCCTCGTAGAGCGCCATGGAAAGGCCCCAGAGAGCCGAGCCCTCACACTGGGCGCGGGCGCCATCGGGATCGACGGCAATGCCGCAATCCACCACCAGCCAGATCTTCTGCACGTCGATGTGACCGGTCTTGCGATCGACATGGACCTGCACGGCTCCGCCGACCCATGTCGGCATGGTACGTGCCTGCCCGTAAGTCGTGGCAAGCCCGATTGCGGTGTCGGCCGGAAGCGTGGTCTTGCCATAGCCTGAAAGTTCGGCAACGCGGGAAAGCACATGTGCCTGCCGTGAAGCGCCACCGACAGAATCCGGCGAGGTGCCGGCGTTGCGTCCCTCGGCCTTCAGGAGGTCGAGGCGGAACTGCAGCGGGTCCTTGCCTGCCTTTACCGCAGCCTCGTGCATGAAGCTTTCCACCGACCAGTTGATCCAGCCCGGGGACACCGAACGCAGCCAGCCCGGACGGAACGTGCTTTCCGCCAGATCGTTGGAAATCGCCCGCAGCCGCTGCGCGCCCACCGAATACCAATGGTCGCCGCCGTCGCTGGCGAACGGATCATAGGCCTCTCCGTTGACGCCTTTCGGCATGAAGACCGGGATCATCACCTTGGTCGGCCATCCCGCCGCGACTGCCGTATCCATGGCAATGACGTTCTTGCTCTCGTCGAATGCCATGCGCAGTCTCTGCACCGACGGCGAACGAGGGCTGTCGAACAACGCGTCCTGCGGCCGCATCATCACCATCTTCACCGGTTTGCCGCCGAGCGCCTTGGAGGCAAGAGCCACGGGCACCGCATAGTCCCCGTTCAGCCGTCGACCGAAGCCGCCGCCGAGCAGATAACTGCGCATGATGACACCGTTTTCGTCCACGCCGAGAGCTTTCTGCAGCCAGGGCAGCGCAAGCGACTGCCATTGGTTGCCGGTGTGGATTTCCCATACGCCCTCCGGGTTCTGGAAGGCCAGAGCGTTAAGCGGTTCGAGCTGGAAGTGCAGCACCGTGGCCGTGGTATATTCGGCCTCGATCGTATCGGCAGCCTTGGCGAAGACCGGATCGACATTGGTGTCGCCTGTATCGAGGATTGCCCCCTTGCTTTCATCCGCGATCAGCTTGCGGGCGTGGTCCTGAATATCGGCCTCTCTTACCTTGGCGGTTTCGCCTGCCTTCCACTCGACCTTCACAAGTTCGGACGCCTTACAGGCGGCCCAATAGCTGGCCGCAATCACCATGGCCCAGCCCGGAACGGTTCCCGAGGGATCCTCGAGCCTGATCGTCTGCTGGTAGCCCTTGACAGCTTTCGCGGCGCTGTCATCGATGCTGACGATTTCCGAACCGTAGCGTGTCGGCGGCAGGAGCGGCGCGGCATAGACCATGCCCTCGACCTTGGCATCGATGCCGAAGATCGCCTGGCCCGTCGTCTTGCCCGAGATGTCGAGCGCCGTCACATCCTTGCCGACCATGGTCAGCTCGGAATGAGGCTTGAGCGGGAGAGCCTTGAGTTCGTCCTCGGTGAAGCTCCGGGTTATGCCCTGCGCCACCAGTTCTCCGAACGCGGCGGAATTCCCGCCACCGGAGACAACGCCATCAGCCACCTTGATGTCCGATGCGGGGATGCCCCAGAGTTCCGCCGCCTTTTCAGATAGCGCCACGCGTCCTGCGGCACCGGCCTGTCGATATACCGGCCAGCTCTGCCAGACGGACCAGCTGCCGCCCGTAACCATGAGACCCCACTTGGCATCAGTATCGACATGCTCGATATGCACGTCATCCCATTTCGCGCCGAGTTCATCGGCGAGGATGCGGGCAATCGCGGTCCCGACATGCTGGCCCATCTCGGCGCGGATGATGTTGACGTTGACCTTGCCCCCGGCATCGATCCAATACCAGATCGAAGGTTCGTAGCGCGCGCCGGCCGCCTCGATCGGCAGGCCATCCGCAGACTGCGGGTTCATGGCCGCAAGACCTCCGCGCGGGAAGCCGAACACTGCGCCGGCCGCGCACATGGAAATCAGGAAGCCGCGGCGGTTGAGTTGAGGTCCCTTGCCCTTGGGAAGGGAGAAACGGACGGTATCAGCCATTGACGGTCTCCCCTCTCATTGCGGCGGCAGCTTCGCGCACGGCCTCGCGAATACGACCATAGGTCATGCAACGACAGAGATTGCCGGTCATGACGGCATCGATGTCATCGTCGGTGGGATTGGGAATATCCTTCAGAAAGGCAGCCGCCTGCATGATCTGGCCGGACTGACAGTAGCCGCATTGCGGCACCCGCAGGTGACGCCAGGCCTGCTGGACGGGGTGATTGCCCTCCTTGTCGAGGCCTTCGATGGTGGTGACATCCGCGCCGGCCACGTCCTGGACAGCGGTGATGCAGGAGCGCGTGGCGCGCCCGCCGACATGGACGGTACAGGCACCGCACATGCCGATGCCGCAGCCGTATTTGGTGCCGGTGAGGCCGGCTTCGTCACGAATGACCCATAGCAGCGGAGTATCAGGTTCCACGTCGATCTTGACGGCGCGGCCGTTGATGGTGAACTCGATCATAGTCATGTCCTCGTCATTTCGTGACAGCTTCGGCTCGGATATCGGCGACCTTGCGCGCAAGATCCGGCCACGGGGCGAGATCGGTGCGCTTGTCACGCAGATAGCCGGCAATGGCCGCGATTTCCTCGTCGGAGAGCGCATTGCGGAAGGCAGGCATCACCACACCCTTGGTCCCGTTCACGGCATTCACGCCGTCGAGGATGACATGGATGAGGTTGGTCGGATCGCCGAGCCGGGTGGCCGAATTGATCGCCAGATCGGGGCGGCCCTCGATCACGCTGGTGGCGTTGTAATGACAGGAAGCACAGGCGGTCGCGTAAAGGCGTTCGCCGAGATCCTTGCGATAGGTAGGATCAGGCCGCCCTGCCTCGAGGCTCGCCTGCACAATCGGGTTCTGGGCCGGATCGCTGTCCGGTGCGCCGACAACATCGCCAAGATAGGCACCGATCGCTTCGAGATCGCTCTTCGGCAATTCCCTGAGACCGGCATGCACCACGGGCCCCATCGGTCCGGCGGCAATGCCGTGATAGGTGCCGGAACCGGTTTCAAGATATTGGGTGAATTCTGCCGCACTCCACGGCACGGCGGAGGGGTTGGCGGCAGTCAGTGCCGGAGCAAGCCACTTGTCAATCGAAGCGCCGGCATATTCGGCCGTCTTCATTTCAGCACCCACCGCGTTGCGGGGCGTATGACAGGCTCCACAGTGAGAGACACCCTCGGCGAGATAGGCGCCGCGGTTCCACTGGTCCGATTTGGCGGGATCATGCTCATAGCGGCCGAAATTGACGAAGAGCAGCTTCCAGCCGGCCTGCAGGATACGCTGGTTGAGCGGGAAGGGAATGGAGTTTTCCTTCGTCTCTTCCTTCACCGGCGCAATGTCGGCCATGATATAAGCATAGATCGCGTCGACATCCTCGTCGGTCATCTTGGTGAAGTGATCGAAGGGGAAGGCCGGGAGGAGATGGCTACCCTGGCGATTGACGCCATCATGCATGGCGCGGCGGAAGGCCTCGGGCGACCAGGTGCCGATGCCCGTCTCCGGATCGGGCGTAATGTTGGAGGCGTAGATCGTGCCGAATTCGGTCTCGATCGGATAGTTTCCGGCATAGGGCTCACCGCCCTGTGCGGTATGACAGGTGGAACAGTATCCCGCTGCAGCGAGAACACGTCCCTTTTCGATCGTTGCGGTATCGAACTTCGGGCGTTCGTCCGCGGACATCGCGGCGATCGGCGAGTGATAGGCATACATGCCGAACCCGATCAGAACAACGATGGCGATGGCAACGATTGCGGAAAGGACGGATTTGAGCATGGGTGCATCAATCCTTATTTTTGGGAGGAACGAGCAGCGCATTTCCGCACTCTCGCAAGCTCTAAAATATCGCGCCCTTCCCCTGCGTCAAGTTGCCACGGAGAACCATTCTGTCGTCAAAAAATGAACGCTTGAAGATGAACGGCGAGGATCGATGTCCTCAGTCCAGCATCGGGAGCGCCACCCCGATAAACCGCCGCACCTCTCGCACGAGCCCGTTCAAGGGGCGGTCGTCACGATAATACGGCACACGGGCGCGTATCCGCCCGTGCAGAACCGCCGTCGCCGGGGCCGCCGGAGGCGTCTGCGGCTGGAGATCGAAAGCCTGTGCGGCCGCAAGCAGTTCGATTGCGATCACCGTTTCAAGATTGGCAATGATGGCAAGAGACTTGTCCGCGGCCGGTGTCGCATGAGTCAGGATATCCTCCTGCAAGGCGGAGGTAATGCCGCCATCGAGGCTTGCCGGTGCTGCAAGCCGGCGGTTTTCCGCCACCAGCGCCGCCGCCGTATACTGGATGATCATGAAGCCGGAGCACACGCCGTTGTCCGCCGCAAGAAACGCCGGCAGGCCACTGACCAGCGGGTTGACCAGCCGGTCGATCCGTCGTTCCGAGATTGCCGCGAGTTCGGCAGCCGCGACAGCGAGCGCATCCATGGCAAGACCGAGTGCTGCCCCCACCGCATGGGCCTGCGAATGCACCTCGGGCGCGGGAGCGCTTCCAGCGACGACCGGGTTGTCCGTGACGCTGGAAAGCTCCCGATCCACGACTTCCGCAACCTGCGCGAAGGCATCTCGCACGGCACCGTGTATCTGCGGGACCGCGCGCAGGCTCAAGGGATCCTGCGTCCGGCTGCCGGCGGATTGTTTCAACCGTTCGCTACCGTCGAGCCAGCGCCGCAGATTGACACCGACCGTCTGCAATCCCGGAGAAGTGCGAAGAGCAAGGGGCATGGCCGCGAATGGGTCCGCCTGCGCTCCGAGGTTTTCATAGGTCAGCGCTGCCGCCGCATCCGCCCATTCCAGAAGCCTTTCCATACGGGCAAGCGCCAGCGAGGCAAGACCGGTCGCACAAGGCGTGCCGTTGACAAGGCTCAGCCCTTCCTTGGCCAGCGGCACGAGCGGCTTCAGTCCGGCGCGGACAAGGGCTTCCCGCCCGGTCATGGTGACGCCGCCATGCCGCGCCTCCCCTTCGCCGATCAAAACCGTGCCGATGGCAGCGGCGTGGGTAAGATAGCCGACCGAACCGCGAGCCGGGATAACAGGCAGGATGTCGCCGTTCAGCACGGTCAGTAGGGCCTCGACCGTCTCCCGGCGAACGCCGGAATAGCCATGGGCGAAATTGGCGATCTGCGCGGCCATGACAGCGCGGGTCTCGGCCTTGCCGAGCGGATCGCCGACGCCGCACGCATGACTGAGGAGGATGTGTCGCGACAGCGCCTTCTGCTGGCTTTCATCGATAACGACATCGCAAAGGGCACCCACACCGGTATTGATGCCATAGCCGCGAATACCGTTTGTCACGAGCGCATCGGTGATCTCCCGCGCATGCTCGATGCGTCGCCATGCGGCATGGGACAGCTGCAAGTTCGCGCCACCGGCAACGGCCGCAATCTCCCGCCATGTCAGGGGGCCATCGAGAATGACGGTCTCACTCATCAGGGAGTTCCTTTTACAGGCAGGTGACCGACCGCCAGATAAGCCCGGCGTGTCAGGTGTTCAGGGATGGTGCGGATGTCGCGGATCATGATGCGGTGTCAGCAGATAACGGCGGGCAACGTCGAGATAACCATCATAAAGCAGCCCGCCGTTCAGCGCGACCAGCGCCTCGCGGTCGCGGCGATAGAGAGCCGGAATGTGGTACCACGGAACGCCCGGGCGTTCGTGGTGCAGCACATGCAGGTTGTTGTAGAGAAACAGCAGGCCGAATAGCGGGCTGTTCTCCACAATTGCGGTGCGTTCTTCGTAACTGTCGGCATAGCGATGCTCGGCATAGGAACGCAGCCGGCTCAAGGCAGCACCGGCATAGACGAAGCCGAGAAAATAGAGCCAGAACGGCATGCCACAGATGTAGAGAACCCAGAAAAGCACCGCCGCCACGCCAAGCCCGTGACGGAGCCAGATCATCCCGCGCTGCCGGTCGCCACGAAGGATCATCAGCGCCTCCTGCGTCAGGAAGACGAAAAGCATGACCGCCGGTCCGATGGTCATGCGCCCGAGAAGGGTTGTGTTCCAGCGAGAAAGCGTCTGCCCGACCGAACCCATCGCGTTCCATGCGACCTGGGTGAAATAGTAGGATTCCGGGTCTTCTATAGGGTCGGTCAGATACTCGTCTCGGTGATGGACGAGATGGCTTTCCTTGTAAATCGCATAGGGAAGCCATAGCGAGATCGGTGGCCAGCCGATCGCATCGTTGATCCGTTGATTGCGCGTCGGGTGTCCGTGGATCACCTCATGCTGCAATGAGCCCTGCCATGCAATCAGCCAGGCGCCGATTGCGGCAACCAGCAGAATCGGCAGCGATTGCCACCACCATGTCACGGCCAGAAACCCGCCATAGATAACGACCGCCAACAGGACTGTTGGCCATTCGATACGGGAAACCGGCAGCAGAGACTGAACGGACGAAGTTCGATTTTCCGGCATGGAGAACTCCAGAAATGTGCCGAGGCGACAGGCGGAAAGATAATTTATATATATTCTGCAGAAAATATAGCATTCCTTGAGGGACGCCCGTCAGCCAAGCTCAGGATATCCCATGGAGCGGGCCTCCTCTTCGAACACCAGCAGCCGGCCATAATCGGCATCGGAGAGGATCACGATATCGCGCAGAGCAAGCGTTTCGCGAACTTCGTCCATGGCCGGATCGACAAGGGCTGCGCGCAACACCCGGCGTATCGCCTCCACCTCCTCATCAGAAGCGCTCGCCCTGGTGATGAACGGCAGGCTGGGCCCCGATGGGGTGCGTGCGAAAACACGAACACCTGCGAGCCGGTCCGGAGCAAACCGCTGGAGATTTCCATAGGTAACGCAATCGATCGCTGCGACATCGGCAGCACCCGCCGCAACGGCCGCGACGCTGGCAATGTGCCCGCCGGTTTCGACCACGGCGGAGAAAAAACACCCGTCTTGAGCGAAAGGAGCGACCGCCCGGCGAAACAGGTTCATGCCGGAATTGCTGTCGCGGCTGTTGATCGCGGCAGTGGCACCGCGGAGGTTTTCCAGCGAACCGACGGGATCGTCCGCGCGAACGATGATGAAGCTGCAGGCATCGGGGCCATCGCAGCCGGGAAGGGCATAACTCGGAGTGGCGACGAGGCGCACACGACCGCGCAGGCTGTGCATGTAGGGGTAACCGCATGTCTGGGCGAACAGGAGGCAGGGATCAGACCAGATTTCGTTGTAGGCGAGATCGGCGTTCAGGGCGTCGGGAGCGCCATCGATCCCCTGCTGTCGAAGCCCGTCGCGCAGGAAACGCCACAGCGCGCCGTTTGCCTCGGCAATCGGTGCCGGACTGGCATACATGGCAAGGCTTGCGGTCCGCACACCGCCATACCCTTCGATCCGCGGATAATACCGCTCGACCTGCATGCCCTGACGCCACCCCGCAGCTTGACACCCTGAATATGTCTATACAAATCACACAAGTTCATTCTGCCGGAAAGGCGGATTTTCCGGTTTCCAGGATGTTTTCCAGACCTTGTGACATGCCTAGGGCAAGCTTCGTCGGTTAACGGTGGGGAGTTTTTATCGAGTCGTTGGCAACGCCGGCCATCAGGGCCGGCCATATACGGGATGTTCAGGATCATGAATGATCTATCGGCCTCGAAATCCATTTCAGCGCTTGCCGGCATGCTGGAGCTTGCCCGCACCCAGAAGCTGGCGTTCAACGATCTCTTCCAGTTTGCCGAAAGCAGAAGCGCGGCGGGACTGAAGGCCGAGGCAGCCGAGATCTACAAGAGCTGGATCGCCTTCAACGAGGGGCATCCCTTCCTCCATCTCGTCTATTTCAACTACTCCGTGACGCTCCGCCAGCTCGGCGATATCCCGGGCTCCATCCATGCGCTCAGAGCCTGCCTGAAGATCGATCCAAAGTTTGGCCCCGCACACATCAACCTCGGGCGCGCCTTCGAGGACGCCGGCATCGCCACCCAGGCGATCCAGCAATGGCGCACCCTGGTGGAACTCACCTCCGACAGCACGGCGGAACGGATTTCCCATCGCCTCATGGCTCTCCAGCACATCGGCCGCGTCATGGAAAATGCCGGCCTGCTGGAAGAAGCCGAGACGGCCCTCTGGCAGGCCATGGAACTGCGGCCCGACAAGACTGAAGCCGGCCAGCACTGGAGCGCCGTCAGGCAGCGCCTGTGCACGTGGCCGATACTGGCTTCCTCGGACCATGTTTCCAAGCGGCAGCAGATCGATTCCATGTCGCCGCTGGCGCTTGCCTGTTTCTCTGACGATCCGCTGTTCCAGCTCGCACGCGCATATCGCTACAACAAGTCCTTCGTCGGACGCCCTGATATCAGCGGTTTCCCGCGCAAGGCTCCGCAGCGGAAAGTCGGTACCGGCCAGCGCCTGCGCGTCGGCTACGTATCGTCCGATCTCAGAGACCATGCTGTCGGCTTTGCGCTGCGCGAGGTGCTGGAACTGCACGACAAGGAAAGCGTCGAAATCTACGCCTATTATTGCGGCGATCCCGCGCCGAACGACGCAACGCAGGCCCGCATGAAGAAAGCAGTCGATTGCTGGCGCGATATCGCCATGCTCGGCGATGCGGAAGCGGCACGACAGATCGCCAGCGACGACATCGACATCCTCATCGACGTCAACGGCTACACCAAGAGTGCGCGAACGAAGATCTTCGCCTACCGCCCGGCGCCAGTCATCGTTAATTTCTGCGGCTATCCGGGCTCCATGGGCAGTCCGTTCCACCAGTACATGATTACCGACGGCCACATCGTCCCGCCGGAAAACGAGATCTACTACTCGGAAAAAGTGCTGCGCATCGACTGCTGCCAGCCCATCGATCGCCAGAGGGTGATCGCGGAAACGCCATCGCGTGCCGAAGCAGGCCTGCCAGAGGACGCCTTCGTCTTCGCCTGCTTCAACGGTATGCAGAAAATTACCGAAGACACCTTCGCCCAGTGGATGAAGATCCTCTCCACCACGCCGGGCAGCGTGCTCTGGCTCCTGAGTGGCAACGACAGCGCCGACCAGCGCCTGCGCAAGTCCGCGGAGGCTGCCGGCGTCGCACCCGAACGCCTCATCTTCGCGCCCAAGGCCCCGAACGCCCGACATCTCGCCCGCATTGCGGTCGCCGACCTGTTCCTCGACACCTTCCCCTATGGCGCCCATTCGACCGCGGCCGACGCGCTGACCGTCGGCCTGCCTGTGCTAACCTTCCCCGGCAAGAGCTTTGCAGCACGCTTCTGCCACAGCATCGTCGCGGCAGCCGGCATTCCGGATCTGATCTGCACTGATCCGGAAAACTACGTCGAAAAGGCAATTGGCTTTGCAAGGGATCCTTCAAGCCTCCGCCGCTTCAGGCAGGCCCTGAAGGATGCCCGCGAAACCAGCGTATTGCGTGACATCCCGGCCCTTGCCCGCCGTCTGGAAGAGCTTTTCTGGCAGATGCAGGCGGAATGCGAGTGCGGCGAAACGCCGGTGCCGGACCTGCGCAATCTCGATGTCTACTACGATATCGGCGCCGAACTCGTTCTGGAAAACATGTCCTTCACGGATGATGACGCCTACAGGCAGCGCTATCGCGACAAGCTGTCGGAATGGCACGATTTCTCGCCAATCCCGTACGACAATCGCCTCTGGACCGCTCCGGACGCCTGAGCGTTTTCTGCCAGCTCGCGCGATCCACGCATAACGGCAACATGGAGATTGTGCAGGATTATCGCGCCGGACCAACTACAGGTTCAGGCAAGCCTGTCGCCTATAATTCCTTTAGCTAGGTAGAGTCTTGTCCGGCCAGCGGCATTTTCCGCAAGCCAGACCGGCGACGCCGGCCGCGGCCCTTCCGGGACGACTGTTCGTAAACTTTATTGATTTCGACAATCGGCTAACGCCAAAGGTTTTCTCGCATGACCTCGACCATACCCTCGCTCAGCGTCACTCAGATCAGGTCTCTTTCTACTGCCGCAGTTGCGGCATGGAGCACGGAAGACGTGTCATTACTGTCGACACGACAGCTCGGCGCACTCTCCTCCGATCAGATCGCGGCACTGGACACCGAGGACGTCGACGTCCTGAACTCCCAGCAATTGAGCGCGATCTCGCAAAGCGCCATTGTCGGGCTGACCTTTGAGCAACTGGCCGTGCTCGACAAGTATGATGTCGAAAGCCTGACCTCCAAGCAGGTCGCAGCCCTCACCACGGCCCAGCTCAACGCCCTTACGACCGCCCAGGCCGAAGCCCTGACCTCGCTGCAGGTTTCAGCGCTCAGCTCGGCACAGATCGCGGCACTCGGCGTGGAGGATCTCGCGGAATTCTCGACTGCCGATATAGCCGCCATCAGTCAGAAGGCGATCTTCGGCCTCTCCACGGACGTGCTGGCATCGTTGACGACTGCCCAGATCGCAGCATTGAGCACGAGGGCCGTCTCTAGCCTGACCACCGACCAGATCGCGGCTCTCTCCACGAAGCAGGTGGCAGCCCTGACGACGGCCCAGATCGGGGTCCTCAAAGCCGCCCACCTTCAGGCTCTTGGCACGAACGACATCGCTACCCTCTCGACCGCCCAGATCGCGGCGATCAGCACGAAGGCCCTTCCTGCCCTTTTCATCGAGCAGGTCGAAGCGATGTCGACGGCGCAGGTGGAAGCGCTCACGGCCGCGCAGGTCAAAACTCTGACATCCACCCATCTCGCCGCGCTGGGGACGGAAGATCTGGCCACATTTTCAACGGCCGACATGGCGGCCATCACCGCCAAGGCCCTGGCCGGCCTGACGACCGATCAGATCGCGTCCCTTTCCACCAGCCAGATCGCCGCGCTGAGCACCAGCGGGGCCGCAGGCCTGTCGGCAGACCAGATTGCGGCACTTTCGACCGCGCAGGTTGACGCGCTGACCACCTCGCAGGTGAGAGTGCTGAGTTCGGGGCAGATCGCCGCACTCGGAGCCGACGATCTCGCGACATTCTCGACTGCTGAAATGGCGGCCATCAGCAATAAGGGCATAACGGGCCTCTCGGAAGATGCCATTGCATCCCTGACTTCCGGCCAGATCACAGCGCTGAGCACCAGCGCCGTCGCGAACCTGAAAGTGACGCAGATCGCGGCCCTCTCCACGGAGCAACTGGCGGCTCTCACCCCGACGCAGGTCAGTGTGCTCAAGGCCTCGCAGATGCTTGCGCTCGAAGCAGACGATATCGCCGCAATGAGCACAGCGCAGATTGCAGCGCTCAGCACCAGCGCGATTGCGAACCTCTCGGCTAATCAGGTTGCAGCGCTCTCGACGGCCCAGGTCGAAGTCCTGACGATCAATCAGGTGAAAGCGCTTGGTTCGGTCCAGCTTTCCGCGCTGGGGGCCGATGATCTCGCAACCTTCTCGCTCGCTGAAATCGCGACACTGACGAGCAAGGCGATATCGGGTCTTTCGACCGACGTCCTGGCTTCGCTTTCCACCAACCAGATCGCCGTGCTGAGCACCAGCGCCATTACGGGCCTTTCAACCGACCAGATCACGGCTCTGACAACAGCACAGGCCGAGGCGCTCACGGTGGGCCAGGTAGGATCGTTGAGTTCCCTGCAGATTGCAGCATTGGGTGCCGACGATCTTGCAATGTTTACGTCCGCGGAAATTGCCGCGATCAGCTACAAGTCCGCGGCAGGTTTGGTGACGGACGCCATTGCCGCCCTCACCTCCAGCCAGATCGCCGCCCTGAGCACTACGACGATCGCCAACCTGACGACAGACCAGATCGACGCCCTTTCCACCGCCCAACTGGCGGCACTGACGACAGCACAGATCGCTACACTCAGCGCAAAGCAGATCGCTGCATTCGGCACCGACGGAATTGCATCCCTGTCCACAAGCCAGATCGCTGCCCTTAGCGCCAAGGCCGTTGCAGGCCTGAGCTCAGACCAGATTCAGGCATTATCCACGAACCAGGTTGAAAGTCTTTCCCCGACGCAGGTTGCGGCCCTCACCTCGCTGCAGCTCTCAGCATTGGAAACGGCCGACATCGCGACGTTCTCGACCGCCGATATCGCGGCAATCACTTCCTCTGCCATTTCGGGTCTGTCGTCGGAACTTATCGAGGCGCTTTCCACCCAGCAGATTGCAGCACTCAGCGCGATTTCCATCAAAGGCCTGAGCAGCGATCAGGTTGCCATGCTGTCTACTGCCCAGGTCGAGGCCCTTTCTCCAACCCAGGTTGCCGCCCTCACTTCGCTGCAACTGGCCGCACTGGAAACGGCCGACATCGCAACGTTCTCGACCGCCGATATCGCAGCAATCACCTCGACGGCGATTTCTGGATTGTCGACGAGCATCATTGCGGCGCTTTCCAGCGAACAGATTGCGGCCCTCAGCACAACCAGCATCAAGGGTCTGAGCACGCTGCAGATCGACGCCCTGAGCTCCAGCCAGGTGGCTGTTCTTTCGACCAAGCAATTGGCCGCACTCAGCTCCGCACAGGTCGCTTCGCTAAACACCGGTAATGTCACGGCATTGACCACCGAACAGCTTGCCGCTCTCGGAACCGCAGGCATCGCCGGATTGAGTACCCGGCAGATCGCTGCTCTGGAACCGGAGCAGATAGCCATCCTGAGCACGACCCAGCTTGCGGCACTGAGTTCCACCCAGATTGCAGCGCTCGGCACCGACGATCTCGCAGTACTGACGACCGCCCAGATTGCGGCGCTCAGCGCCTCCGGCGTTTCAGGCCTGACCACCAAGCAGATCGATGCACTCAGCAGCGACCAGATTGCGGCGCTTTCGACCAAGCAGATCGCGGCGCTCAGTTCCGATCAGATCGCCGCCCTCGATACGGGCGATATTCAGGCCTTCTCGACGGCCGGCATCGCTGCCATCAACGCAAACGCCATCTCGGGATTGTCCACCGCCATACTGGCTACCCTTTCGTCCGAACAGATTGCAGCACTCAGCACGGCCGGTATCGCCGGGCTGACCACCAAGCAGGTCGAGGCCCTGAACGCGTCGCAGATTGCGACGCTGTCCACCAGGCAGATCACCGCCCTCAGCTCCGCCCAGATCGCGACATTCAGCACGGACGAAATCGCAGCGCTATCGACAATGCAGATCGCAGCGCTTGCAACTTCGGCCATCACCGGACTTTCGACCAAGCAGGTCGTCGCCTTGAGCACGGCACAGGCAGAGGCACTGACCTCCGCACAGGTTGGCGTTTTAAGCTCCGCCCAGCTTGCGGCGCTCGAAGCCGAGGATCTCGCGACGTTCTCGACCAAGGATATCGCAGCCATCAGTTCGTCCGCCATTGCGGGGCTGTCCACCGATGCGATCGCAGCGCTCTCGACCAGTCAGATCGACGCCCTGAGTACGGCCAGTATTGCCGCCCTCTCCACCAGGCAGATCGCAGTCCTCAGCACCAGCCAGGCCGAAGCCCTGAGCTCTTCTCAGGTAGGCGCACTCAGCTCCGCGCAAATTGCGGCACTCACAGCGGCGGATATCGCCACGTTCTCCACGGCCGATATCGCCGCCATAAGCTCGGCTGCCATTGCGGGCCTGCAAACCTCCGTGCTGGCCTCACTTTCGACCGCACAGATCGCAGCGCTCAACACCGCCAGCATCGCCACCCTCTCCACAAAGCAGATCGATGCGCTCAGCAGCGATCAGGTCAGGGCCATGACCACGGCCCAGATCGGAGCGCTGACGTCGAGACAAGTGTCGGCACTGGGCATCGACGACATCGCCGGACTTTCAACAACGCAGGTCGCCGCCATCGGCATTGCCGGAATTGCCGGCCTCACCTCCGCCCAGATCGATGCTCTGACGACCGCACAGGTCGATGCGCTTTCCACCAAGCAGATTAGCGCATTGAACTCGGCTCAGATCGCCGCTCTTGGATCGGAAGACCTCGCGACCTTCTCCACGAAGGAGATCGCCGCGATCAGCTCGACCGCGATCGCCGGCCTGTCGTCGCAGCTCATCGCGACCCTTTCCAGCGATCAGATCGCGGCCTTCAGCGCCACCAGCGTCTCCGGTCTTTCTACCGATCAGATCGCGGCGCTCACCACCGCCGGCGTCCGCGCACTATCGACCGCGCAGATCGCGGCCCTGACCTCGCGTCAGGTTGCGGCTCTGGGGACCGACGACATCGCTGCGCTTTCGACCGACCAGATCGCAGCACTCAGCACCGCCGGCATCAAGGCTCTGGGCACTGACGATATCGAGGCCATGAGCCCCGATCAGGTCGAGGCCCTGACGAGCCTTCAGGTCGCCGCCTTGACTTCGACGCAGATCGCGGCACTTGGCACGGATGACATCGTGATGTTCTCCACCAAGGACATTGCTGCACTTGCCTCGAGCACGATTTCGGGATTGTCGACCACGTTGCTGGCCGCGCTCTCGACCGTCCAGATTTCGGCTCTGAGCACGGCCGGTATCGCAGGGCTTTCCACCAGCCAGATCATGGCACTCGGAACCGATCAGGTCGAGGCGTTGACGCCGTCCCAGGTCGCGGCTCTCAGCTCGGCACAGATCGCGGCTCTCGGCACCGACGACCTCGATGTGTTCTCGACCGCCGACATCGCAGCCATCAGCTCCAACGCCATTGCTGGCCTGACCTCCACTCTTCTGGCGTCACTGTCGGCAGATCAGATCGAGGCGCTGAGCACAGCCGGCATTGCCGGGCTCTCGACCGACCAGATCGCGATCCTTAGCCTCACACAGGTCAAGGCCCTCACCACCGCGCAGATTGCAACGCTGAGTTCCAAACAGATCGCGGCACTCGGAACCGACGACATCGCGGCGCTCTCCACCAGTCAGGTCGCGGCCTTCAGCACCGCCGGCATCAAGGGATTGACCACCGACGATATCGTGGCGCTGAGCCCCGAGCAGGTCGAGGCGCTGACTGCGACCCAGATCGCGGTACTGAGTTCGACGCAGATCGCTGCCTTCGGCACCGATGACCTCGATACGTTCTCGACCGCGGAAATCGCCGCCATCAGCTCCAGCGCCATCGTCGGCCTGTCCACGGAACTCCTGGCATCGCTGTCGCCCGATCAGGTCGAAGCGCTGAGTGCCGCAGGCATCGCAGGACTGTCCTCGGCCCAGATCGCCGCCCTCAACGCCGTGCAGATCGACGCGCTGACGACCGCCCAGCTTGCTGCTTTGACGTCGAAGCAGGTCGCAGCGCTCGGTACCGATAGCATCGCATCGCTGACCACGGCCCAAATTGCGGCGCTTGGCACGGCCGGCATCACCGGCCTCACCACCGCACAGATCGGCGCGCTAAGCGGCGCGCAGGTCGCGGCCCTGACATCGGCGCAGATCGCGGCATTCAACTCCACCCAAATCGCCGTACTCACCGGCGATGATCTGGACATGTTCTCGACCGCCGACATCGCCGCCATCAATTCGACCGCCATTGCGGGCCTTTCTACTGCGACGATTGCAGCGCTTTCCACCGATCAGATCGCTGCGCTGAGCACCGCCGGCATTGCCGGGCTCTCGACCAGCCAGATCGTGGCGCTGAGCCCGGAACAGGTCGAGGCGCTTTCCTCCACGCAGGTCGCTGCCCTCACATCGAAGCAGATCGCGGCGCTCGGCACGGATGATCTCGACATGTTCTC
Organism: Shinella sp.; assembly: GCA_003248775.1. Lineage (GTDB taxonomy): Bacteria > Pseudomonadota > Alphaproteobacteria > Rhizobiales > Rhizobiaceae > Allorhizobium. Next base: position 184,401 of record QFQX01000002.1, read on the forward strand.
GACGGCGGACATCGCCGCCATCAGTTCAACGGCCATATCTGGCTTGTCGGCGGCCGCACTCGCCGCCTTCACGCCGGATCAGATCGCGGCACTTGGCGCTGCGGGAATCCCCGGGCTTTCCACCACCCAGATCAACATGCTGAGTACCGACCAGATAGCGGCGCTATCGACGGCCCAGCTTGCGGCTCTGACGTCGAAGCAGGTTGCCGCTCTCGGAACGGACGACATAGCCTCGCTCTCCACCAGCCAGGTTGCGGCCCTCAGCGCCGCAGGTATTGCCGGCCTGACCAGCGGTCAGGTTGCAACGCTCACCGCCGACCAGATCGAAGCTCTGTCGACGGCCCAGATCGCCGCCCTCAGCTCGGATGCGCTGGCAGGCCTGACGGTCGAGGATATAGAGACCTTCTCGACCGCCGAACTTGCGGCAATCAGCTCCTCCGCAATCAAGGGTCTGTCGACAGCCATTATCGCGTCGCTCTCCACCGGCGAGATCGCGGCTCTCGGTACAGCAGGCGTCCACGGCCTGAGCAGCAGTCAGGTCGACGCCCTCAGCAGGGAACAACTCGACTCGCTGACAACCGACCAGATCGCGGCGCTTAGCTCCGACGGGCTTGCGGGCCTGACCACGCAGGACATGGAAACGTTCTCGACTGCGGAACTCGCTGCGATCAGTTCGTCTGCGATCAAGGGGCTGTCCACGGCGATCATCGCAGGGCTTTCCTCCAGCCAGATCGCCGTCCTGACGACAGGCCAGGTCGCCTCGCTGGGATACAATCAGGTGGCGGCAATGAGCACCGCCCAGATCGACGCCCTGTCGATCACGCAGATCGCGGCCCTGACCGCGGTGCAGGCCGCAGCCCTAGGCACCGACGACATCGCCCTGTTCTCCACCGACGAGATTGCTGCGCTGAGCTCGAGTGCAATCGCCGGACTGAGCACCGGGGTCATCGCTGCCCTGACCACGGCGCAGGCCGAAGCGCTGACTTCTGGTCAGGTCGGCTCCCTGACCTCGACGCAGGTCGCGGCTCTGGAGATGGAGGATCTCGCCACCTTCTCTACCCAGGACATCGCATCCTTCAGCTCCACGGGCGTTGCAGGGCTTTCCACGCAGGATATTTCGGGACTGTCGAATGCTCAGCTTGATGCGCTGATGTCCTCGCACATGGGGAACCTGAATTCCGATCAGGTGGCAGCCGTCATCTCCGCCTATCTCAACGCGTAACTGGAGCGACAAAAGGCAGGGCTACTCGCCCTGCCTTTACATCAGGAAGGACCGCCCCGGAATTGAACAAGAAACGATGCGGCATCGCAAGCTGATGCGGCACGGCTCGACAGCGGCGCCGTGAAGGGATACCTGATATTCCCCTTCAATTCCGGATGATGCCCATGTCCCCCACGTTCGACCCGACAATCCTTGCCACCTCGCTGATGCAAGCCAAGGCACGCGTTCCCGCTGCCACCCTTGTCGCGCCTTTAACGATCGCGGAAGCCTTCGCCGTACAGGCGATCACGATGGCGGATGCGCCCGCCGAACCGCTTGGCTACAAGGTTGCCCGTTCTCCGGAAGGTGTTGCCGTGACGGGACGGCTGCTGCCGCTCCATGTTGCAGATGATGCAACATTCCCGTGGCGGGCGGGCGTCGCCATCGAAGCGGAAATCGCGATCCGGCTTGCGACGGCATTGCCGCCCCGTGCCGGTGGCTATACCCGCGACGAGGTCAAGAAGGCCGTTGGCAGCGTGCATCTCGGCCTCGAAGTTCTGGACAGCCGTCTCGTGGAGGGCAGCAAGTCTCCCTACCTGCTTTTCCTCGCCGACCAGCTCGGCAATGCCGGCTATCTACTTGGACCGGAAGTGCCTGCGGCCCTTGTCGATGATGTGGCGGGCACGCCCCTCGAAATCAGGCTGGGCGACGAGATCATATTTGCCGACGCCGCCAAGCATCCGGCAGGCGACGTGGTTGCATGGCTCGTGGATTGGGCCAATCGGGAAGACCGGCCGGAAAATTCGCTTGCCGCGGGAGAGATCATTACCACCGGCAGCCTTTGCGGCGCGGTTCCCCTTGCCAAGACAGGCCTGCTGACGATCAAACTCGGTGCGGATCACAAGCTCACTGCGGGTTTCGCTGGCTGAGGACACAGCCTGCCCGAGCGTTCCGCCTTTTTTCCATCATTGAAGTACTGTCATCCTGACGCTATATTGCGTCAGAATGAATGGCGCAGACTATCGAGGTGAATATCATGGGACTGGCCCAGTATTCGGATGACGGAATGTTCGCTCCACGCAAGATCGCCGACACGCTCCGCACCACCAGCGAGGAAGTTGCCCGCACGGCCGGGCTCGGCAAGGACGCCGTACAGCGCAAGGACCGGGTGCGTTCGGACAGGACGCAACGCCGTCTTCGCGAGATGGTCGAGATCCTCAACAAGGTCGAGCCGCGGTTCGGCTCGGCCCTGATGGCATATGCCTGGTATCGCTCCGAACCGCTCCCCGGCTTTTCCGGCCAGACCGCCATGCAACTCGTCCGCAGCGGCCGGGCCGAGGATGTGCTCGATTATATCGACGCGGTCGACGCCGGCGTTCACGCCTGACCATGTCCATTTCCTTTCGCGGCAAGCTCTACCGGGCGCTCAATCCCGTTTACGCCCGTGAGCCGCTTTCCGGCCGCGGCGCGGAACTTTATGGCGGCCGGTTCAATCCGAAAGGCGTCTCGGCACTATACGCATCCTTGTCCGTGATGACGGCACTGCGAGAAGCAAACCAGGTCGGCAATCTCCAGCCGACAACACTCGTTTCCTATGACGCCGAAATCGAGCGGGTTCTTGATGGCCGCGATGTAGCCGAACTGGCGAGGTTCGGAATGGATGCCTCGACGCTTGCCGCCTCCACCTGGCGCGACGAAATGAAAACAAAGGGCAGTGCCAGAACCCAGGAATTCGCCCGGCAGGCAATGGCCGACGGCTATCATGCCCTGCTCGTCCGCAGCTTCGCAGTCGGCGCAAGCGATGACGATTTAAATCTCGTGTTATGGCAATGGGCAGATGCCGCGCCGTCGAAACTGATCCTGATCGACGACGAGCATCGATTATCCCGGACTGTCTGAACCGCGGCAGGCAATAGAGCGGCAATATGATGAAACGAATGCTGTCGATCGGCGAGTGCATGGTGGAGTTGCGGCAGGCGGAGGAAGGCCTTCTGCGCAAGGGATATGCGGGCGATACGTTCAACACCGCCTATTACGCCCGCCTTGCCGCGCCTTCGGACTGGGCCGTGAGTTATCTGAGCGCCGTCGGCACGGACAAGGTCTCCGAGGAAATGCTCGGTTTCATGGAAAGCACCGGCGTCGAAACCGGTGTCGTGCGGCGCGTCGAGGGACGCACACCCGGCCTCTACATGATCCATCTCGACAAGGGCGAGCGCAGCTTCTCCTACTGGCGTTCGGCATCCGCCGCAAAGACGCTCGCCGACGATCCGGTTCATCTGCGTGCCGCAATCGAACAATCGGACGTGGTCTTCTTCTCGGGCATCACACTGGCAATCCTGAGCGCCGAGGCCGTCGAGGCCCTGCTTTCGGAACTGCGCCGCGCAAGAACGGCCGGCAAGACCGTGGTCTTCGATCCCAACATTCGCCCGCATCTCTGGCAGGACAGGACGGTCATGCTCGACACCATCAATGCAGGTGCGTCTGTGGCAAATCTGGTAATGCCGAGCTTCGACGATGAAGCCACCCATTTCGGCGATGCCGATCCGGCCGCGACCATCGCACGCTACAGGGCGCTCGGCGCTGAGAACGTGGTGGTCAAGGACGGTGCCAACGGCATTACCCTCAGTTTCGCCGGAAAGCCGGCCGAATTCATCACCGCTATCCGTGTCGAGCAGGTCGTCGATACCACCAGCGCCGGTGACAGTTTCAATGGCACCTTCCTTGCCCGATACGTTCAGGACGGTGATGCGCGGGCAGCGGCAACAGCTGCAGCCCGCGCCGCGGCAGCCGTTATCGGCCATCACGGAGCGCTGGTTCCGCGGGAAGCGCTTCCCGCCGCGGCATGAGATCCGCTTCTTGCCGGCATCCTGACCGCCAGGGCGGTCAGGATGATATCCGGCTCTATCAGGAGCGAGGCCCGCCCCGCTCCTTCACCATGTCGACAAGCCGGCGGAACACGCGCGGCGACTGGCGCACACCGTCATGCTCGAACTCGTTGGTAACCCAGCTTTCGAGATTGCCGACGCGCGAGGCCGTGTCGAGAGAAAGTCCCGCATCCACATACATGTCGTCGAAATAGACGGCAGCGGCGACGGGAACCTCGTTCGAGGCAAGACGCGCCGGGTCGTACAGGCTGCTATATTCCTCCCGCGCGGCGAGCGCCAAGGCACCCGCGCGGAAGGGGCGTAGCGACCGGATCTCATCGAACATCCAGGAAAACATCATCTCGCCCGTGAAGGTCAGCGGCCGCTGCGCCTCGCCGAACTGAGGAAATTCTGCCTGGATACGCTCCGCCGCCCAGTTGGTCGCGCCACGGCCCTGCCCATAGATGCTTTCCTGCAGCACGGCGAAAAGCGGATTGCCGTCATAGGACGTGGCGCTCATCACCGAAGCGAGGAAGACATCGGAAAGCCGGCCTGCGCCCGAAGACGAAAAGGCTTCATCGACCATCCAGTGGATATTCTCGAAGCCCGGCGCCATGCCGAAATCGATGCCGATCGTCTGGAAACGACGAACCGAGAGACGGTCACCATCCGGCAGGCGGACGTCGTTGGCGGCGAGAAAATCCGCTATACGGCCGATATGCTCGCGGTCCAGCGGATAGCGTTCGTAGTAGCGTTTGGTTTTCGCCGCTACGCGGGGATAGGTTCGGCGATAAACATCGTCCGCCGTGGCATCGAGCCCGGCAAGACCGCCGGTGACATAACAGGCCGACAGGCCTTCCGGCGCCCTGGAAAGATAAGTGAGGGTCAGGAACCCGCCATAGCTTTGTCCGAGTGTTGCCCAGCGCTCACCACCGAACACAGTTTTCCTGATATGCTCGAAGTCTGCCACGATGCTGTCGGCGCGGAAACAAGCGAGGTAATCACCAGCCGCTTTCCCGTCGCTGCCGAAGCGCTCCATGGTGGCGCTTTCGACCCTTGAGCTGCGACCCGTCCCGCGCTGGTCGAGCAGCACCACGCGATGGGTCTTGATCGCTTCCACCAGCCAGGAAGGCCCGCCATTGGCGGGCCGCGGCGACTTGCCACCCGGCCCGCCCTGCAAAAAGGCAAGTAGCGGCAGCTTTTCGTGTCTGCGAACGGGATCGCAGACTTCGCGCGCGAAAACCTCGATCGCCTCGCCATCCGGCTTTGCCCAGTCGAGCGGGACGGACACCAGATGATCCCGAATGAGCATGCCTGGAATAGTGTATTCGGAAATCGCCATGATATCTGTCCTTTACTGTCTGCTATCGAGCCGAGATATTCACCGGAGCGGCGGCTATTGACCTGCCGGTTCTAGTGACTCTAACCGCCACCGCTAGCGCGCCAAGACCCCAAAAGCCATAGCCTTATGTCAGATCGCCAGCGACCGTTCGGTGTCGATGTCGAACAGGTGCATCTGGTTCATGTTGATCGACAAGGGCACCGTGGTTCCGGCCTTCGGCCCTGCATCGGGCTCGATGCTGGCGCAGATGCCGGCGCCTGCGATGTTGAAGTAGATCATCGTGGTCGCGCCGAGCGGTTCCACCAGATCGACCGGAGCGTCGAAGGGAACCCAGCCCTGACGTTCCTGCCGGGCGGAAATCGATTCCGGGCGGATACCGAAGGTGACAGCCTTGCCCGCGTGGCTGCGGAAGACATTCGCCTTTTCCGGTGGAACCGCAAGGCGCACGCCATCCTCGAGAACGACGGAAAGACTATCGCCTTCCGTCTCCAGCCGTGCGGGCAGGAAATTCATCGACGGCGAGCCGATGAACCCCGCGACAAACTTGCTGGCGGGATTGAGGTAGAGTTCCTGCGGCTCGCCCATCTGCTCGACGATGCCCTGGTTCATCACCACCACCCGATCCGCCATGGTCATGGCTTCCACCTGGTCGTGCGTGACGTAGACCGTCGTCGTCGGCAACAGCTGGTGAAGACGCTTGATCTCGGTCCGCATCTTCACGCGCAGCTTGGCGTCAAGGTTCGACAGTGGTTCATCGAACAAGAAGACCTTCGGATTGCGGACGATCGCACGCCCCATCGCGACACGCTGGCGCTGGCCGCCGGAAAGCTGACCTGGACGACGCTCCAGCAGTTCGGTGATGTGCAGCGTTTCGGCCGCCGTTACGATCCGCTTGTCGATCTCCGCCTTCGGCAGGCTCTGTTGCTCCAGGCAGAAAGCGATGTTCTCACGTACGGTCATATGCGGATAAAGCGCATAGTTCTGGAACACCATGGCAATGTCACGCTTGCCGGGACCGAGACGGTTGACCACCTGATCACCGATGATGATCTCGCCGCCCGAGATATGCTCAAGGCCGGCGATCATCCGGAGCGTCGTCGACTTGCCGCAGCCCGAAGGGCCAACGAAGACGACGAACTCCTTGTCCTCGATATCGAGGCTGACACCGCGCACGGCCTCGTAGATACCGTAGGACTTGACGATATTTCTGAGTTCCAGTCGAGCCATGCCCGCCTCCTATTCTTCCGTGAGCCAGACCTGCATCGCGCCTTCGTCGCGATTGGCCCAGAGGTGATAAGGAATGGCCTTGAAGGCCTTCGGTTTCAGCGATGGCGGCGACGTGCGGTAGAGCTTGCCGCTCCAGTCGCCGGCATCGGCTTCCAGCGCATCGCCTTCCAGCACTACGGCACCGCCAAGCAGGTCCGCATCGAAACGCGGCTTGAGCGCCGCATCACGGATGATGCGCAGACGCTGCGGCTCCGTGCCGATATCCGCCTGCTCGACGCAATAGACCACCGGCCCGCGCTTGAAGGCAACGCGGTTGGCATCCTCGCCCACTGCGGGATGGGCGTAAACGCGCTCCACCGGCATGTCGAAGGACAGGCGAATCTCGTCCCCATCCTTCCAGTCCAGCGTGATCGCGGCGTAGCCCTTTTCCACGGAGGCGGCGAAGTCGATTTCCTGGCCCTTCACCGAGATCCGCGCCTTGTGGCACCAGCCCGGAATATGCAGCCGGAAGGTGAGCGAAGCCGGGGCTGAAAGACCCACGGATAGGCGGACATCACCATCCCACGGATAGGCGGTATCCTGTTTCAACCGCAGGAAGGTGCCATCGACATCCAGTTCGGCCGTGTTGGCGCCATAAAGGTGCACCGCGACCTCGCCATTCTTCACCGAGTAGAAATACTGGCCGAGCGAGGTGATGAAGCGGGCGATATTGGTCGGGCAGCAGGGGCAATAGTGCCACTTCCAGCGGCGGTTCTGGCCATGGCTTTCGAGCACGTTTTCATAGAAATAGTGCTCCCCGTCGCGGGAAATACCGGAAAGAGCGCCGTTGAACAGAACGGTTTCCAGCGCATCGGTGAACTTGCCGTCGAGGTCGATCTGGGCCATGCGATGGCTCCAGAACCCGAGCGCCACGGCGGCGCAGGTCTCGGCATAGGCCGTCTCGTTCGGCAGGTCGAACTCGCGGGTAAAGCCTTCGTTGGAAGCCGACGGCCCGAGACCGCCGGTCACATAGAGTTGGCGACCGGTGAGGTTGTCGAACAGCTGATCGCAGGCGGACTTCAGCGTCGGATCGTCGTTCTCATAAGCGAGATCGGCCATGGCCGAGAAAAGATACATGGCGCGGACGGCATGGCCGACCACCTGCGTCTGCTCCCGCACCGGCATGTGCGCCTGGCTGTAGGAATAGGTCTTGTAGACATAATCGGCGGGGTCCTCGCCGCGAAGACGGGCCTCCTCGTCATAGTAAGACGGCATGCGGCCGCGCTCATCGACGAAATAAGTGGCGAGCTTCAGATGACGCGGATCGCCGGTAACGCGGTATAGCTTCACCAGAGCAAGCTCGATCTCCTCATGGGCATCGTAGCCGCGCAGCTTGTCCGGCTCGGTGCCGAAGGTGTCGATGATATGGTCGATGGCGCGGATCATCACATCGAGGAAACGGCGTTTGCCGGTGGCCTGATAGTAGGCAACCGCACCCTCCAGCAGATGGCCCATGGAGTACATCTCGTGCAGGTCGCGCAGATTGGTCCAGCGCTTTTCCGGCTCGCGGCGGATGAACCAGCTGTTGAGGTAGCCGTCTGCCATCTGCCCGTGTTCGAGCTTCTCGACGATCGCGTCGATCTTTGCCTCGACATCCGGGTTGGGATTGTTCTTCAGCGTATAGCTGGCTGCCTCGATCCACTTGCCGAAGTCGGAATCGAAAAAATGCTGCATCGACAGGCCGCTCGGCTGGATTGGCCGCGCCAGGGGCCCGGCCGGCTTGTCGAAGTCGAGCACTTCGAGGAAGCCTTCCTCGTCGAGGCGCATGTGCTGGGTCGGAATGGTGACGTCACGCACGGTATCCGACCAGCTCTTCCAGAAGCCGGCATCGAAGGAAACGCGGGTGTGGTCGACGGGAACGTAGCGTTCGAAAAGACGCGGCGCGCTGCCGGCCGCCTTCTTCAGGGACGAAGACATGAAAACTCCTTCTGCAGATGTCTGCGGGTCATTTCACGGCGCCGGCGGTGAGGCCGCGCACGTAATAGCGTTGAAGAGCGAGGAAAAGCAGGATGCAGGGCACCATGGTGACCGTGATCCCGGCCTGGAGAGCGCCCCAGTCGATGATGCCGTAGATGCCCGAGGACACGTTCACCAGCATGATCGGAAGCGTGAACTTGTTCTGGTCCGACAGGAAAATCAGCGCGGCCAGGAACTCGTTCCAGGAATTGAGGAAGGCGAACATCGCGACCGTCGCCACACCGGGCAGCGCCAGCGGCATCATGATGCGCCGCATCAGCGTCCATTGCGAGGCACCATCGATGCGGGCAGCCTCGATCAGCGCGCCGGGGATGGCGTCGAAGGCGTTGCGCATCATGAAGATCGAGAAGGGAAGCTGGAACGTCGTGTAGACCAGCACCAACCCGAACAGGTTGTTCTGCAGCCCGAGGAACTTCAGGATCAGGAAGAGTGGCGTCAGGATCGACTGGAACGGGATCATCATCGTCGCCATGACGATCACGAAGATCAGCGACTGCCCGGGGAAGCGGAACTTGGAGAAACCGTAACCGGCCGGCACAGAAACCAGAACCGTAATGGCAATGGTGCCAAGCGCAATCAGCACCGAGTTCGTGGCATAGACGTACCAGCCGGCGCCGACATCCTCCAGCCGTCGGTAGTTCTCCAGCGAGAAGGCCTTGGAGAACAGGGCGACCGGATTGGCGAGCGCTTCGGCCGCCGGCTTGAAGGAATTGGCGACCGACCAGACAATCGGCATCAGGAAGAAGATGGCGAAGAGCAGCGACACCAGAATGAAGGTGGTGTGGCCGAGCCGCTCTCCGGCAGTCCGTTCGGATGACTGGCTGAAACTGCTCATCGACCTTCCTCCGGACGTTCGCGCATGAAGCTGAGTTGAATGGAGCTGATGGCGACCAGCACGACCAGCAGGGCGAAGGAGAGCGCGGAGCCATAACCAAGGCGATAGGACGAGAAGGATGCGAGATAGATGGAGAACACCGCCGAGATCGTGCTGTTTTCCGGTCCACCCTGGGTGATGATGAAGAACTGGTCGAAGGCGAGCATCGACGAGGTGATGTTGAGAACCATCGCCAGCAGCAGCGAGTTGCGCATCAGCGGCAGGGTGATGCGGCGGAAGCGGGAGAAGACACCGGCACCGTCGATCTTTGCGGCTTCCACGACTTCCGCGGGGATGCTCTGCAGGCCGGTGAGCAGGATCACCATGGTAAATCCGGCCGTCTTCCAGACCACCATCAGGATGATGACGGCGAGCGCCGGCCAGAAGCTTTCGAGCGGCCGGGGAGCGGCATCGACAAGGCCGAGGCCCTGCAAAAGCCGGGAGAAGACACCGCTATCGGGATTAAGCAACCACATCCAAAGCGTGGATGCCGCGCCGAAACCAATCACCACCGGCATGAAGAAAACGGTGCGGAAGAAACCGGCGCTTTTCAAGGGACGGTCTACGAGCAGCGCCAGCGGAAAGGCAACGGCGAGAATGGCGGCCGTCACCAGCACCGTGTAAAGCAGCGTAAAACCGAGCGAATGCCAGAGCTGGGTGTCGCCCAGCAGTTCTACGTAGTTCTCGATGCCGATGAACTTCCTGCGGCCAAGCAGCGGCCAGTGATAGAAACTCATCCAGATCGTCATCGCCAGAGGAATGACGAACAATCCGATGATGAAAACCATGCTCGGTGCGATGAAGGCGAGGCCGAGCCAGCCATGCGGCTCTCGGGCCGTGGCAGGGGCGGAGGCTTCGCGCACCTCTCCTGTCTTGGGTGTGGACACCAAAGTACAGTCCTTCTTTCAGTGTGAACATCGGCCGCCTTGCGGCATTCCTTCGGCCCTCGCGGCAAGGCCGCGTCAGGCAGTGTGACCGAGGGGCAGCACATGCCCACCCCTCGGGACAAACTCAAGGGTTGGTACGGTCGAGGATCTTGGTGAACTCGTCCTGCGCCTTCTTCACCGCGCCATCGACATCGTCACCGAAGATCGCACCCTGGATCAGGTTCAGGAACGGACCGGTACGGCTGACGAACAGCTCATCCGAGGAGAAGGTGTAGGGCGTGCGCGCCTTGGCCAGGATGTCATAGGCAACAAGGTTGCGCTTATCGAACTGGGCATAGGCCTGATCGGCAAGATCGGTGCGTGACGGCATGCCGGATTCCTTGGTGATGAACACCTGCTGTTCCGGCTGCATATAGAAATCGACGAAGTCGAGAAGGACCTTCTTCTTCTCTTCGCTGACACCCTTGATCAGGGCAAGCGAGTCACCCCCGGCGAAGCTCGACGCGCCGCCCTTCGGACCCGGGATCGGAGCAACGTCGAACTTCACGTCCGGATATTTGCTGGTCAGAAGATTGACGATGTAGGAGCCGGTCATCAGCACGCCGACCTTGCCGGAGGCGAAGGCTTCGACGGCATTGTTGCCGTTGCCCGAACGCGAGGTCGGATGGATCGCGCCGGCGGACCACATGTCACGATAGGCCGCGAAGGTATCCTTCAGCGCAGGCGTATCCACGGTTGCCTGACGGCCATCCTCACTGAGGATGTCGGCGCCGGCGGCCCAGATGTGCGGCAGGAAGTCGTAGATCAGCCAGCTTCCCGAATTGGCGACGAAATAGAAGCCGTAGGTGTCGTCACCGAGCGCACGGATCTTCTTGGCGTCCTCGGCGATTTCCTCCAGCGAAGCCGGAGCCTTCTTCGGGTCGAGGCCGGCCTTTTCGAAAAGGTCGGTGTTGTAGGCGATGATCGAGGCATCCGGCAGGGCGGGCACGCCATAGATCTTGCCGTCATAAGTGGCGAGGCGGACATGCGACGGGCTCAACGCATCGGCGTAAGGCAGTCCCTTCACGAAATCGGTAATGTCTTCCAGGCTGTCATTGGCGGCAAAGGTCGGAAGATAGATCAGGTCGAGAACTGCACCTTCCGGCGGGGAACCGCCGGCAATCGCCGCGCCGAGCTTCGGAACCATCTGCTCGGCCGTGATCTGGGTGACTGTGACCTTGTCCTCATGCTTGGCATTGTACTGTTCCGCAAGCGCCTGAAGGACAGCGCCGGAAGACGTGCGGACCCAGAGATTGACCTCCTCGGCATTCGCAATAGACGTCGACCCTGCAAGAGCCAGGGTAGCGAGGATTATTTTCGCCTTGTACATCGAATTCCCCTTTTGGTTGCAGTCACTCCGCAATACGGGCGACCTGAAAATTACGGTAGGCGAGAAAAAATCTGTTGTCGACAGTGTGTGGGCAGAGAAAATTGGGAAAATTGAGAAAAGCTTTTCCCTTTGTTGAAATCATTTGATAAAAGGTTTTCTCAAAATTTCGGAGCGCAAGCGCATGAAAAACGAACAGCCGAGGCGGACGACCATCCATGACGTGGCGAAAGCCGCCGGCGTCAGCATAGCCACCGTCTCGAAAGCGCTGAACAACAACGGCAGGATGCAGCCGGAAACCCGGGATCGCATCAAGCGCGCGGCGGCAGAACTGGGTTTCCGGCCGAACGCGCTGGCGCGCGGCCTGCTCAGCAAGCGCAGCTTCACCGTCGGCCTTCTCACCAACGACGCCTATGGCCGTTTCTCGCTGCCGATGATGGCCGGCGTCTCGGAGGCGCTTGTGGACCACGGCGTTTCGGTCTTTTTGTGCGCCACAAATGACGATCCGGCCCTGACGCACCTGCACATCGAGGCCCTGCTCGACAAGCAAGTCGATGGCATCGTCTTTTCAGCCACGCGCCTCGACCGACGCCCCCATATGGACCTTTCGAGCCTGCCGATACCGGTGGTCTATGTCTTTGCGGAGGGGCCTCCCGGCAGCGTGGTTATCATTCCCGACGACTATCAGGGCGCCCGAAGTGCCGTTCAGCATCTGATCGACAAGGGCCGCAAGCGGATCGCCCATATCACCGGGCCCGACGATTATCGCGCCGTCAGGGTCCGCGCGGAGGCCTATCGCGATCTCTGCGGTGGAGACGAGCCGGTCCTGTTCGGGGAATGGGAGGAAAGCTGGGGGCATCAGGCCGTGGATCTTCTATGGTCGCGCGACCAGGCACCGCCGGACGCCCTCTTCTGCGGCAACGACCAGATCGCGCGCGGCGCGATCGATGCGCTACGTGATCGCAACATCGCAATTCCCGAAGATGTCTCCGTCGTCGGCTTCGACAACTGGGAGATCGTCGCTGAACAAACCCGACCGCCATTGACGACTATCGACATGGGAATGAAGGAACTGGGACGTCAGGCAGGGCTCGCCGTGCTGACCCTTTCCAAAGGGCAGTCGATGAGCGGCGGTACGCGTAAGCTGCCTTGCAGTCTCGTAGTGCGCCAATCGAGCTAAGCCAAGGCGCGGTTGTCCTATTCTCAGAAAGTCGGCGGCGTGCAGGCGCTGATGACCTCACAGGGAACCGGTCCGACACAGCGGAACCGATGCGGCCGGCGGCTTTCGAAATAATAGGCGTCACCCGCCCCGAGAATGCGTCTTTCGTCGTCCACGGTCACTTCCAGCCGGCCGGAAAGCACGATGCCGCCCTCTTCCCCCTCATGCACCAGCGGCACCTTGCCGGTATCGGCGCCCGGCTGGTAGCACTCCTTCAGGATCTGCAGGCTTCGACCGAAAAGGCTCTCGCCGATCTGGCGATAGGAAATCGCGCCCTTGCCGATCTCCACCAGTTCCTCTGCCGCATAAAATGCCTTGCGCGGCTTTTCCGGCTCGAAGGCGAAAAACTCCGCAAGACCGATCGGAATACCGTCCAGAATACGCTTCAATGCACCGACGGAGGGGTTAGACGCATTCGACTCGATCAGTGAGATCGTCGAGTTGGTAACCCCTGCCCGCTTGGCAAGTTCGCGCTGCGAGAGATTATGCGCCATGCGCAAATGGCGAAGCCTGTTGCCGATATCGACCGTCATGGGACACTCTGGTGTTCAAGGTGTTCGAAATATCGAAACACACGATACCGAAATGTTAAATATCAACAACTTAAAAAAGCCAAGAAAAGGACTTGTTCGGTGGTCAAAAATCGCTGAACTCAACGCATCTTAAAGGAGACCCGCATGGACCACCGCAGCAAAGCCAACGCCCCCGTCCTCGACAATTTCTGGATGCCTTTCACCGCGAACCGGCAGTTCAAGGCCACGCCGCGGCTGCTGGCTGAAGCGGAAGGCATGTACTACACCGACATAGACGGCAACAAGGTGCTCGACGGCACCGCCGGCCTGTGGTGTTGCAACGCCGGCCACGGCCGCAAGAAGATCGTTGAAGCCGTTGAACGCCAGATCCGCACGCTGGATTTCGCTCCGACCTTCCAGATGGGCCATCCGGCCGCTTTCGATTTCGCCGCCAAGCTTGCGGCCCACGCACCGGGTGGCGCTGCCGCTCAGCTCGACCGAGTATTCTTCACCGGCTCCGGCTCCGAATCCGTCGATACCGCCCTCAAGATCGCCATCGCCTACCAGCGCGCAATCGGCCAGGGCACCCGCACCCGCATCATCGGCCGTGAGAAGGGCTATCACGGCGTCGGCTTCGGCGGCATTTCCGTCGGCGGCCTCGTCAACAACCGTCGTATGTTCCCGCAGATCCCTACCGACCACATGCGCCACACGCTGGACCTCGAGCGCAACGCCTTCTCCAAGGGTCTGCCGCAGCACGGCATCGAACTGGCGGAAGATCTGGAACGGCTGGTCGCGCTTCACGGCGCCGAAACGATCGCTGCCGTCATCGTCGAGCCGATGTCCGGTTCGGCCGGCGTCATCCTGCCGCCGAAGGGCTATCTGGAGCGCATTCGCGCCATTGCCGACAAATACGGCATCCTGGTAATCTTCGACGAAGTCATCACCGGCTTCGGCCGCCTCGGCACGCCGTTCGCTACCGACTACTTCGGTGTGACGCCGGATCTCGTCACGACGGCAAAGGGCATCACCAACGGTACGATCCCGATGGGCGCCGTATTCGCCAGCCGCAAGGTCTATGACGGCCTGATGGTTGGCCCGGAGAACGCCATCGAACTGTTCCATGGCTACACCTATTCCGGTCACCCGGTCGCCTGCGCCGCCGGTCTCGCCACAATGGAAATCTACGAGGAAGAAGGCCTGCTGACGCGCGCCGCAGGCCTCGAGGAATACTGGCAGGAAGCCCTGCATTCGCTGAAAGGCCAGCCGCACATCATCGACATCCGCAACATCGGTCTCGTCGGCGCAATCGAACTTGCACCGCGCGACGGCGCTCCGGGCACCCGTGCCTATGACGTCTTCGTCGATTGCTTCAAGAAGGGCACCCTGATCCGCGTTACCGGCGACATCATCGCGCTCTCCCCGCCGCTGATCGTCGAAAAGGAACAGATCGACACGATCGTTTCCACGATTGCCGACGCCCTGAAGCGCGCAGCCTGATAAAAAGGAAACAGCCAGCCCGAAAAACCGGGCTGGCTGTTTCAAACCACATATTGCTTCAAGGGGCTCTTCCCGCCGATGAGCCGAGCTCGTTCGGCCACTGAGTTCCTCAAACGGAACTCAGCCGATCTCCACCGCCTGACGCCACTGCTCCCGATAGCCACCAAGGTCAAGCGACGGCTCATGCCGTATCGCTCCCGAGACCTCCGGCCGCATTCCGGTCAGCATGGCCGCCCCGAGCGCCGTACCGCTCAGTGAATCGCCGGCCTGTATGGCGACCTCCCTGCCCGTCGCCGACGCCAGCGCCGTCAGATAGACCGCGTTCCGGCTCATCGGTCCCTCGACAACGATCTGTCCCTCCGCGCCGATCAAATCGAGACAGACCTCGGTCATCAGCGCCATATAGAGCGAGGCAGCAACGACCTTTTCAGCGTCCGAAGCGGGCGAGCCGATCCATTGCATCCGGCGTCCCGGAAATGGACCGGAACCCTCGACGACATTCGGCAGGATCATCAGCGACTTGCCGATGACCGTATAGACCACTGCATCCAGATCACCGTCAGGCATAGTGAGTCCCTGCGTCAGAACTTCGAATTCGCGGCCGCCCATGAAGCGTGCCGAAGGCGTGGCCCTGCCGAAGGCATTGACGTTGGCGAGGCTGTCGCGTTCCGGCGTCAACGCATCAAGATTCCCCGGTGTCGCGAAACACACCACCCAGGTTCCCGTCGAGACAACGGAAAAGGGCGGTTCGCAGGAAACAAGATGAGGCAGCAGCGACGCATTGGAATCGTGAATGCCACAATAGACAGGCACGGAACGTTCCAACCCCAGCACCGCGCAAAGCTCAGGCCGTACAGGTCCCAGAGCGTCGAAGGCCGAACGGATCGGAGCCATGCGGTCGCGGATGCCGAGACGATCCACCAGCGATGAGAATTCGCCTTTCGCCGGATTCCAGAGATCCGTGTGGCACCCGAGCGACGTCGCCTCGTTGGCCACCACCCCGCTCAGCCGCCACGCCCAGTATTGCGGATAGGTGAGAATGGCCCAGACGCGTTCGAACGCCTCCGGAAAGGCGCTCTTCTGGAAATGTAGCTGCGCACCGAGATTGAGGCCCGCGGAAAGGGCGGGCGAGCATGTCTCGGAGAATTCCGGCCGGAGCCCTGCATAGTTCTCGCGGATTGCCTGCGGGTATTCGAACTCGTAATCGAGCACCGGCAGCGCCAGTTCTCCGTCCTTGCCCAGCAGCACCGCGCTCGCACCGTGAGTGGTGATGGAAATCGCGTCGAAACCCGGAGCCCGGGCGAATTCCGCAAGTGTTGCCTGAATGAAGGACCACAGTGCCTCGATATCATAATGCGGATAGGGCGGCACGGCGATGACGGTGTTCGGCGTCTTGCGCACTGCGATTTCGGCACCGCTCTTCCCATCCAGCAACACCACCTTGGCATTGGTCTTGCCGATATCGATGACGGCGACCCGCTCGTATTTCGTATCCGTCATGGCAGGTGGAACACCGTGACCAGATCGGTGGCGACCGGTGAGTTGTCCGGATTGCTCGCCATGATATCGGCCATGTGAGCCCACCAGCGCTTCATCACCGGATGCTCCGGAAGGCTCGCCATGCCATGGGTCTTCGGGCGCGTCAGGACACCGAACAGCGTGTTGGTCGCGCGGTCCAGATGGATCGAATAATCGCTGACGCCGGCCTCGTGCAGAAGATCAACGAGATCCGGCCAGATCTCGTCATGGCGCTTCCTGTATTCTGCCTCCATGCCGGGATTGAGCTTCATCTTGAAGGCGTGTTTTTCCAGCTCGGACATCAGCTTTTCCTCGCGTTGCGAATGCGGCGGCCGATGATGGGCAGCGCGATGGTGACGATCAGAAGCAGGCCGATGAAGATCGACATGACGATGCCCGGAACGTTCAGAAGGCCGAGGCCGAAGGTAACGAGACCCATGACGAAAGCGGCGATGACGACGCCCGCGATGGTGCCCGCACCGCCGAGGATCGAGACTCCGCCGAGAACCACCATGGTCACGACCTCAAGCTCCCACCCTTGAGCGATCGAAGGACGGGTCGAGCCAAGGCGCGAGGTGAGGCAGACGGCCGCGATACCGCTCATCAGGCCGGTGAGTACGAACAGGATGAACTTTACCCGCTCGACCGGAATGCCGGAGAAACGCGCTGCAAGCGGATTGTTGCCGATCACATAGACCTGCCGGCCGAAATTCGTCGCATGCAGAAGAATGGCGAAGACACCAGCGAGAACGAGGAAGAGCACGAATTCGAAGGAGAAGACCCAGAAGACATAGCCCTGGCCGAAATAGCCGAAATCCGCGGGATATTTGCCATAGGCCTGATCGCCGAGGACAATATAGGAAATGCCGCGGAAAAGGCTCATCGTGCCGATGGTGACGACGATGGACGGCAGTTTCAGCCCCGCAACCATCAGCCCGTTGAACGCGCCGCAGGCAAGGCCGACGCCGATGCCGATGGCGACGAGGCCGGGCGTGCCGACACCCATCTGAACGGCGGCGCCCATGGCGGTCGATGCAAGCGCGATGATGGCGGCGACCGAAAGATCGATTTCGCCGGCAATGATGAGCAGCGCCATGGCGAAGGCGATCATCGCCTTTTCGGTGAAGTTGAAAGTCGCGTCCGACAGGTTCCAGGCATCGAGGAAGTAGGGCGAAGCCAGCGAATTGGCGATGAAGATCACCACGGCGACGCCGAACAGCAGGACTTCCCAGCTTCCCATCAATCGCTTGAAGGGTGTGCCCAGCCGATCCGGAATCTGGCGGCGTGTCACGACGTTTTCGGAAGCTGCGACGGTCATGCGGTCACCTCATGGGTATCCTTGGCTGCGCGGTCGCGCAGGATGATGCGGCCCTTCTTGCGCTCGGCGCGGGCATTGAAGACGACGGCCAGCACGATCACGATGCCGGAAATGGCCATCTGGGCAAACGGCGAGATACCGATCACCGGCAACGCATTCTTGATGACGCCGAGGAAAAGCGCGCCGAGAACGGTTCCGACCACGGTCCCGATACCACCGGCAATCGATACGCCGCCGATCACGTTCGCCGCGACGCTATCGAGTTCGAAACCGGCCGCGATATCGACATAGGCAACCGCATAGCGCGAAACCCAGAGATAGCCGGCAAGCCCCGCAAGCGCACCCGAGACCACGAAGGCGAGAAAACGCGCCCGGCCGATATCGATGCCGGCATAGACGGCAGCCGTCGGGTTGCCGCCAGCGGCATAGGTCGAGCGACCAAAGGGGGTGCGGGTCAGGACGAACCAGATCAGGAAAACGATGGCGATTGCCACCCAGGACAGGATCGGCAGCCCGAGCACAACGAGACGCGGCAGATTGAGGAAATCGGGGGTCATCTGGTGCGCATTGACCCAGCTGCCGCCCGAAAGCACGAAGGCCATGCCGCGATAGATCGTCAGAGTGCCGAGCGTCACCACAATCGGCGGAATCTGCAGGAGCCAGACGAGAAAGCCGTTGATCGCGCCAAGGGCTGCGCCGATCACGACGGCCAGGACGATCAGCAGCGCCAGCGGCAGGCCCGGATAAGCGGCATCGAGCATCGCGACCGCCATGCCGGTAAACGCCAGATTGGCGGCAACCGAGAGATCGATCGACTTGGTCAGGATGACCGTCATCTGGCCAAGCGCCAGAATGATCAGGATCGACGTGTCGTTGAAGATGTTGGCGAGGTTTCCGGGCGTGGCGAAATTGGATGCCCGGGTCGAGAAGCCGGCGATCATGATGATGATGATCAGGCCGAGCAACAATTCGCGGTTTTTCAGGAGACGTTGCATTGAAATGTCCTTACGCATTGCCGGTCGCGGCGCGCACCAGCGTCTCGGCGGTGAGGCCCTGACGCGGGTAGATGCCGGCCTGAAGGCCCTCGCGCATCACCATGACGCGATCCGACATGCCGAGGATCTCGGGCAGTTCGGAGGAGATCATGATGATCGAGAGGCCTTCGCTCGCGAGTTCGGAGATGAAGCCGTGGACGGCGGCCTTGGAGCCGATGTCGATGCCCTTGGTCGGTTCGTCGAGGATGATGACCTTCGGCTGGGTGGCAAGCCACTTGCCGATGACCACCTTCTGCTGGTTGCCACCCGAAAGCGTTCCGACCGGAACGGAAAGGGCAGCGGCGCGAAGATCCAGCCGTTCGGCATATTTGCGGGCAAGCGAGAACTCGTTGATCGCTTTCAGGAAGCCCCTTGCCGATGTGCGGGCAAGCGACGGCAGCGACATGTTCTGGTAGATCGGCATTTCGAGCGCCAGACCATGGCGACCACGCTCTTCCGGCACATAGACGATGCCGGCGGCGATGGCGTCCGCAGGGGAGCGGATCACGACGTCTCGTCCCTCGAGCGTCAACGCCCCGGACGCCGGCACGGTGATGCCGAACAGCGACTGACAAAGCTCAGAACGACCCGCGCCGATCAGGCCGTAAACGCCGAGGATCTCGCCCTTCTTCAGCTCGAAGGAAATGTCGCGGAATTCCGTCTCATGGCAGTAGCGCTCAACGGCAAGCACCGTGCCGCCGATCGCAACCTCCACCTTGGGGAAGACGTCATGCACGTCGCGACCGACCATCAGGCGGACGATTTCATCCTGCGGCGTATCCTTGAGGACGCCGGCGCCGACCATCTTGCCATCACGGAAAACGGCATAGTTCTCGGCAATCTCGTAGACCTCGTCGAACTTGTGGCTGATGAACAGGATCGCCTTGCCCTGCCGCTTCAGGCTCTCGACGATGCGGAAAAGGTCGTCGATCTCCTTGCGCGAAAGAGCGGCCGTCGGCTCGTCCATGATGACGATGCGCGCTTCGACAGAGAGTGCGCGAGCGATTGCCACCAGATGACGCTGCGCGATCGAAAGATCCTTCAGGCGGATCGTCGGGTCGATATTGCTTTCAAGCTCCGCCATCAGTTCGCGAGCGCGCTGGTTGATGGTCTTCCAGTCGATCAGGCCGAAACGCGTGCGGGGCGCATGGCCGAGGAAAATGTTCTCGCCGACAGTCAGCTCGTCGAAAAGCACGGTTTCCTGATGGATCGCGGTCACGCCCGCATCGATCGCGGCCTGCGCGCTGGCAAAGGTCATCGCCTGACCATCGATCAGGATTTCGCCCTCGTTCGGGCGATAGATACCGGTCAGGATCTTCACGAGCGTCGACTTGCCCGCGCCGTTCTCGCCGATCAACGCCGTCACCTTGCCGGGATACAGCGCGATGTTCACGCCATCGAGCGCCTTCACTCCGGGAAAGATCTGGGAAATGCCACGCATCTCGAGGATGGGCGTGTCAGCGGGCGATGGCGTAGTATCGAGAGACTTGGCTTGAACGGTCATGGTCTTTTCGGTTCCTATAAGCCCCTCATCCGCCTGCCGGCACCTT
The DNA here is from genome assembly GCA_003248775.1 of Shinella sp. GTDB lineage: Bacteria > Pseudomonadota > Alphaproteobacteria > Rhizobiales > Rhizobiaceae > Allorhizobium. Next base: position 204,829 of record QFQX01000002.1, read on the forward strand.
CTCCCCGCAAGCGGGGAGAAGGACGCAAGCCACGCAGCGTCATCCTGTTGTCGGGGCACGTCCCCTCTCCCCGCTTGCGGGGAGAGGGCTAGGGTGAGGGGCACGAGGTCCTCGCGTTCGGAGATGCAGGATCAGAAGATCTTCGAGAACTGATCGATATTCGATGCGTCGTAGACGAAGGGGTCCGCCATTGCGGCTTCGCCGTTTTCGCCGATCTTGATCTTGCCCATGCGGCCGGCTTCGATTTCCGAACCCGGAGCGCCGTCGGTATCGCCCTTGACCAGGTGATAGGCGATCTGGGTTGCCGAGTAACCGAGGTCGATCGGGTTCCAGATGGCGAATTCCTTGGTCGCGCCGGACTTGATGGCGCCTGCCATTTCAGAGGGAAGACCGAGGCCCGTCACGTAGACGTCGCCGATCTTGCCAGCATCCTTCACCGCCTGGGAGGCCGCGAGAACGCCGACGGTGGTCGGAGCAACGATGACCTTCACGTTCGGCGAGGACGACAGCAGGCCGTTGGCTTCGCGGTAGCTCTTGTCGGCGAGGTCATCGCCGTAGACCGTGGTCACCAGGTTGAGGCCGGGGAAGTCCTTCAGCTGCTTCTTCATTTCCTCGATCCAGATGTTCTGGTTGGTCGAGGTCGTGGTGGCCGACAGGATGGCGAAGTCACCCTTGCCTTCCGGCAGGTGGTCGGCGGCAAGCTTGAGGCACATCTTGCCGATCAGCTCGTTGGAAGACGGGTTCAGGTGCATGATGCGACCTTCCGGAGCAACGCCGGAGTCCCACGAGATGACCTTGATGCCGCGCTGGGCAGCCTTCTTCAGCGCCGGAACGACCGCATCCGGGTCGTTGGCGGAAATCGCGATGGCATCGACGCCCTGCGCGATCAGCGAGTTGATGACTTCGATCTGGCCTTCGGCCGTCGTGGACGTCGGACCGGTGTAGATGATCTCGACGCCGCCGAGTTCCTTGGCGGCTTCCTGTGCGCCCTTGTTTGCGGCTTCGAAGAAGCCGTTGCCGAGCGACTTGACCACGAGCGCGATCTTCATGTCGGCGGCGCTTGCGGCAGAACCCATGGCCATGGCGGCAAGGGCGACGCCCGCGAGCAGTGTCTTTGCAAATTTCATCTGATATTCCTCCCAGGTTGATAGACTGCTTGAACTCCCCACGCAGCCGCGGCTCTCATGCGACCGACGTGGTATCCTCCTTCTCGGTCGAAGCCATCGGCTTGACCGTTATGAGCTTTATGCCGGCATTGGTGACCATTACGGCCGCCTCCTCCGGGATCTTGTCATCCGTGATGATCGTCGAGACATTCTCGAGCGAACACAGGATCAGGCTTGAACGCCGTGAAAACTTGCTGGAATCGACCATGACGATCAGTTCCTCGGCCTGCCGGACCAGCTTCTGCTCGCTCTGGATCACCAGCGCATCCGATTCCATTACGCCGAGCGCGTTGATGCCCTGCGCGCCGATGAATATGCGGCGGGCATAGAAATTGCGGATCGCGTCGTTGTCGAAAGGCGAAAGGATCAGGCTCTGGTCGCGATAGATCGCGCCGCCGGGAACCGAAACCGTGCATTTCGAATTCTTGACCAGATGCTCGGCGATGGCGAACGAATTGGTCATGACCTGCAGACGGCGGGCAGACATGAAGTGCACCATCTGGAAGGTGGTCGTGCCGCCATTGATGATGATCGAATCGCCTTCTTCGCAGAGATCGACGGCTGCGCGCGCAATTGCGCGCTTCTTATCGATGTTGACTGATTCTGAAACCCGGAACGGCCGTGCCGCGAGATTTCCAAGCTGCGGAGGATGTACCGCCTCGGCGCCACCGCGCACCCGGCGCAGTTTGCCCTGTACATGAAGCGACGCAATATCCCTACGGATCGTGGCCTCGGAAGCCTCCGTCAGTTCAGCGATATCCTGCACGGTGATGACCGGCTTTTCCTGGATCGCGCTTAAGATAATGCGATGTCGTTCGCGTTCGTGCATGGGCTCCTCCTGAGCTTGATTTATTCCCATTGCTTTTATGCTGTCAATCAAAAACGATCAAAAAAGATAATATTGCACCGCACAATGAATATTTATGATCGAAATTGATTGACAACTATCGGATCGATGCGCGATACCATCGACCAGAAGGAGATGGTCCGTTTAGTGAAGCGGTCCATGAATCGACACGCAAGGGAGGAAGCAATGACGGGCCAAACCCGCCTTCTCGAAAACCGTTGGGACGACGCTTACGCTGCAAAGCTCGATGAACCGGGCAAGCTGCTCTATCGCTCCAATCTGCTCGGCGCAGACAAGCGCATCACCAATTACGGCGGCGGCAACACATCCGCGAAGGTGCTCGAGACCGATCCGCTCACGGGCAATCAGGTCAGCGTCATGTGGGTGAAGGGCTCCGGCGGCGACGTCGGCACCATCAAGCTCGACGGCTTCGCTACCCTCTATATGGAAAAGCTCGAAGCGCTAAAGGGTATTTACAAAGGCGTTCACGACGAAGACCGCATGGTCGGTTTCCTGCCCCATTGCACCTTCAATCTCAACCCGCGCGCAGCCTCGATCGACACGCCGCTGCACGGTTTCGTGCCGTTCACGCATGTTGACCACATGCATCCGGACGCGATCATAGCGATCGCCGCTTCGAAGAACTCGAAGGAACTGACCCAGAAGATCTTCGGTGAGGAAATCGGCTGGCTGCCCTGGCGCCGTCCGGGCTTCCAGCTTGGTCTCGACCTCGAAGCCTTCGTCAAGGCCAATCCGAAGGCCAAGGGCGTCGTGCTCGAAAGCCACGGCCTGTTCACCTGGGCGAACGACGCCAAGGAATGTTACCTGCTGACGCTCGAAATCATCAACAAGGCGATCGAATGGTTCGCCAAGGAGACGGACGGCAAGACGATCTTTGGCGGCGCAGTCGCCAAGAGCCTGCCGGAAGCCGAGCGTCGCGCCATCGGTGCACGGCTGATGCCGGAAATTCGTGGCCGCATCGGCAAGGCTGAGCGCAAGCTCGGTCATTTCGACGACCAGGCTGCTGTTCTCGAATTCGTCAATTCGAAGGACCTGAAGCCGCTCGGCAGCCTCGGCACCTCCTGCCCCGACCACTTCCTGCGCACCAAGATCCGCCCGCTGATCGTCGACTTCGACCCGGCCAAGCCGGATGTCGACGCGATTATCGCTGGCCTCGACAAGGCTCTCGAAGACTACCGCGCCGACTACACGCGTTATTACGAGACCTGCAAGCACGACAATTCGCCTGCCATGCGCGATCCGAACCCGGTCATCTTCCTGGTTCCGGGCGTCGGCATGCTGTCCTTCGCCAAGGACAAGGCAACCGCCCGCATCGCCGGCGAATTCTATGTCAACGCCATCAACGTCATGCGTGGCGCCTCGACGGTCTCCGAGTATCAGGGCCTGCCGGAACAGGAAGCCTTCGACATCGAATACTGGCTGCTTGAGGAGGCCAAGCTCCAGCGCATGCCGAAGCCGAAGTCGCTTGCCGGCCGCGTGGCCTTCGTCACCGGCGGCGCCGGCGGCATCGGCCGGGCAACCGCCGAACGCCTGATGTCCGAAGGCACCTGCGTGGTGCTCGCCGATATCGACGCCAACGCACTGTCCGACACGCTTGCCGACTTCTCCAAGCGTTACGGCGCGGATGCCGTTCGCTCCGTCATTCTCGACGTGACGAAGGAAGAAGCCGTCGCTTCGACCTTCGCTGAAGCCTGCGTCGAATTCGGCGGTGTCGACATCCTCGTTTCGAATGCCGGAATTGCCTCCTCGGCACCGGTCGAGGACACCACGCTTGCGATGTGGAACAAGAATATCGACATTCTGGCGACCGGTTACTTCCTCGTCTCCCGCGAAGCGTTCCGCCTGTTCCGCCGTCAGGCGCTCGGCGGCAACATCGTCTTCGTCGCTTCGAAGAACGGCCTTGCCTCCTCGCCGAACGCCTCCGCCTATTGCACCGCCAAGGCGGCCGAGATCCATCTCGCCCGTTGCCTGGCGCTGGAAGGGGCAGACGCCGGTATCCGCGTCAACACCGTCAATCCCGACGCCGTCCTGCGCGGCTCCAAGATCTGGAATGGCGAATGGCGCGAACAGCGTGCGGCTTCCTCGAAGATCGAGGTCACCGATCTGGAGGAGCACTACCGCAAGCGTTCGATGCTGAAGCTCAATGTCTTCCCGGAAGACATTGCGGAAGCGATCTACTTCCTCGCGTCCGATCTCTCGGCCAAGTCTACCGGCAACATCATCAACGTCGATGCCGGTAACGCCCAGAGCTTCCCGCGCTGATCGACAGCAATTGCCTGCTGCCGGCGCTCCCAAGGTCGGCGGCAGGCCCCTTCGCGGTTTGGAAAGTTGCGACGTCTTTGATGCGGCCTCATGCTCGCGCGGCGTTGCAGGGAGGATGACATGACAGAACAGAAGATCGCCGCCGACGTAATCTCGGCCGAGAACGACAAGCGCGCCGGCGCGCTCAAGTCCGACTATGCAGCCCTTGGCGAAAAGCTCGCCCGCAACAATATCGACATCGACGCCGTCACGAAGCAGGTCGCCGAGTTCTTCGTCGCCGTTCCCTCCTGGGGTGTGGGCACCGGCGGCACGCGCTTTGCCCGCTTCCCCGGCCTCGGCGAGCCGCGCCATATCTTCGACAAGCTGGAAGACTGCTCGGTTATCAACGAACTGACCCGCGCCACGCCGACGGTTTCGCTGCATATTCCGTGGGACAAGGCTGATCCGAAGGACCTGAAGGCGAAGGGCGATGCGCTGGGCTTAAGCTTCGACGCCATGAACTCCAACACCTTCTCCGATGCGCTGGATCAGGCTCATTCCTATAAATACGGCTCGCTCAGCCATGTGGATGCGGCAACCCGCGCGCAGGCCGTCGAGCACAACATCGAATGCATCGAACTTGGCAATGCCATCGGCTCGAAGGCGCTCACCGTCTGGATCGGCGATGGTTCGAACTTCCCGGGACAGTCGAACTTCACCCGCCAGTTCGAACGCTACCTCGCCTCCATGGCCGATATCTACAAGGCTCTGCCGGACGACTGGCGACTGTTTTCCGAACATAAGATGTACGAACCGGCCTTCTATTCGACCGTCGTGCAGGACTGGGGCACCAACTTCCTGATCGCCCAGACGCTTGGCCCGAAGGCTTTCTGCCTCGTCGACCTAGGTCATCACGCTCCGAACACCAATATCGAGATGATCGTTGCCCGCCTGATCCAGTTCGGCAAGCTCGGCGGCTTCCATTTCAACGACTCGAAATACGGTGACGACGACCTCGACGCCGGCTCGGTCGAGCCTTACCGCCTCTTCCTCGTCTTCAACGAACTGGTCGATGCCGAGCATCGTGGCGTCAAGGGCTTCCACCCGGCCCACATGATCGACCAGAGCCACAACGTCACGGATCCGATCGAGAGCCTGATTTCCAGCGCCAACGAGATCCGCCGTGCCTATGCCCAGGCGCTTCTGGTCGACCGCACGGCACTGGAAGGCTTCCAGGGCGACAATGATGCGTTGATGGCGACGGAAACGCTCAAGCGAGCCTATCGCACGGATGTCGAGGCGATCCTGGCGGAAGCCCGTCGCCGCGCCGGCGGCGCCATCGATCCGGTCGCCACCTATCGCGCCAGCGGCTACCGCGCGCAGGTCGCCGCGGAACGGCCGGCGGTCAAGGGTGGTTCGGGCGGCATCGTCTGAGGCTTTCCTCCCATTCAGAAGATCTGCTTGCGTAAACAAGCCGAAGACAGACGCCGGTAGTCCTGCTGCCGGCGTCTTGCGCTAATGGCTTTCGCCGGAGCCTCTCCTGCGTGACGGCAAACGCCTGAGGCGTTTGCCGACGCTGTTCGTCTGGCAGGCCTTGAAAAGGACGTGCGCGCCACTGCAATCTGCCCCGACTTCGTCGCTACTGACATGGCGGCAGGGTTGACCTCCGGCTGGCTGACCTTCTCAACCAGCCTTCTGTAATGCCGGTCCCTATGTCGTTTCCGTCCATTGGCGATGATGAACTGCGAAGGAGTTCGACGTCGCAGCATCAGTCATGCCGTATTGCCCATTCCTACTGACCGATGATCGCGTCGATTTCCTCCTTGAGGAGAGCGGCATAGTGCTCGATCACACCCGGCGTCAGCTTTGCGCAGAGCAGTGTGAAGCTGAGAGCCGCGCCCGGCTTTTCTCCCGGAAGCATGATCGGCATCGCAACGCCTGCGATGCCCGGGATGAGTTCACCGATATCCACAGCATATCCACGCGTACGCGTGTCGGCGATCAACTGGCGGACCTTCTCTTCCGTCAGGTTGCGATAGGCGCCGTAACGCTCGATATTGGCGCGTATGATGTAGTCCTGCTCGTCCTCATCGAGGAAGGCGAGCATCGAAATCGAGCCCGGCCCGGCCCCTAGCGGCACGAAACCGCCGATGGAACCCGTCAGAGTCGGCACGATGCATTCCCCATCGCGCCTGTCCAGACAGACCAGATCATGGTTGAATCGAGCCATCAGGTGAGTGGTATCACCGGTGCGCCGGCGCAATCTTGAGAGCGCCACTTCGCACCGGCTGATGATGCCCGGACCGCGCGCCGCGCGCACCCCGTAAATGGCCATCCGGGCACCTAATCGATAGCGCCGCTTCTTGTCGTCCCGCGCCAAAAGCTTGTGCCCGACCAATGTGTTAAGGATACGGTGACAGGTCGCCGTATTGAGCCCTGAACGGGCTGTCAGTTCCTTCAGGGATATGCCCTCAACACCACCATCCGCGACGAGATCGAGGAGGATAACGGCACGGTCGAGCAGCTGGGCTCCACCTGTGGGCGACACGACGATCTCCGACATGAAATCTCACATTATGAAAAAACAATAATGGATAACTTGTACAATGAGAAAAATATGTCTTCAATGATGAAAATTGGATCGCCACAGGGAAATGCATAATTTCTAGGCGAGACAATCTCCGCATCCGCGAAAGCCAAGGGCTGAAGCGGCGCTGCTTCTAGCAACAGCGCCGGAAGGCGCATATTTACTCAGGGGAACTAAATGACAAAAATCAAGAAACTGACCGTTTCGGCTGCGGCGCTCGCCGCCGTGTTCGCCGGTAGCGCTGCCGTCGCCGGCACGCTCGAGGACGTGAAGTCCCGCGACAAGCTGATCGTCGGTGTGAAGAACGACTATCCGCCCTATGGCTTCCTCAACGACAAGGGCGAGATCGTCGGCTTCGAAGTTTCCCTTGCCAAGTATGTCGCCAAGGAACTGCTCGGTTCCGAAGACAAGATCGAACTCGTTCCGGTCGTCGCCGCCAACCGCATCGAATTCCTGACCGCCGGCCGCGTCGACACGATCTTCGCCACCCTCGGCGTGAACGCCGACCGTGACAAGGTCATCGACTTCACGACGGAATACGTATCCGCCGCCGGACCGTCGGTGCTGATGGCCAAGGAAGCCACCATCTCCAAGTGGGAAGAACTCAAGGGCAAGCCGGTCTGCGGCATCCAGGGTTCCTATTACAACAAGAAGATGACCGAGGAATTCGGCATCAACCTCGTCGCCTTCAAGGGCCAGCCGGAAGCCTATCGCGCGCTGAAGGACAACCGTTGCATCGGCTTCGTCTTCGACGACATGACCCTCCAGCAGAAGCTGAAGGAAGCCGACTGGTCGAACTACAAGATTGCCGTCGCTCCCTATGAATTCACACCGATGGCCGGCGGCATCCGCGAAGGCGACGCCGAATTCAAGGCTGCCATCGACAAGGCCATCGAGAAGGCCGAAGGCGAAGGCAAGCTCATCGAGTGGGAAACCGAATTCGGCATGCCGCACTCCGACTACATTGCCGAGCGCGCCAAGGCCGCCGCGGCAAAGAAGAACTGACGGACACGGAGCGGCCCTTGTTTGGTCTCGATTATTCCTGGCTCGCGGACCCAGCCTACCAGCAATGGCTGCTTACCGGTGTCATCAACACACTGAAACTGGCGGCGCTCTCATCGAGCGCCGCGATCCTGATCGGCTTGCTCGGCGCCCTTGGCCTGACGCTGCGGATCTTCTGGCTCGACGCATTGATCGAGCTCTTCGTCGAGGTGTTTCGTAACACCCCGCCGCTTCTGCAGATGCTGTTTGCCTACTTCACCCTCTCGACGCTCGGCCTCAAGGTGACCGATCCGTCGACGGGCCTGTCGGTTCCGTTGCTCAGCGCTTTCGCCTGTGCCTCGATCTCGCTCAGCCTGTTTGGTGGAGCGCTGGCCATCGAGACCTTCCGCTCGGGCATCGAAAGCATGCCCCGGTCGATCATCGAGGCCGCCCGTTCCCTCGGCTATGGCCGCTGGGCCCGGTTCTGGCGCATCGAAGCGCCAATCGCCACCCGCATCTGCCTGCCCGGCCTGACGAACATCCTGACGAACCTGTTCAAGACGACGTCGCAGGCCTCGGTCATTACCGTGCCGGAACTGATGTACTACGCCGGACAGATCTACAACGACACCTTCCGCACACTTGAGATGATGATCCTGTTGCTCTTCATCTACGTGGTGCTGGTCTCGATCATCACCTTCGCGATGGCAAGGCTTGAAGCCTTCATGGCCTTCCCCGGCTACGGAAAGGGGCACTGAACATGAGTTTCCCGCTTTCCTACGAAGACAAGAAACGCGCCGTCCTGCTGCTGATCGTCGCTGTTGTGGTGGCCTGGGTCGGCATCGACGCGGCCTCCGGCGGCGCCGAGCACTGGCAGCGGGTATTCGCCCGTCTTCCGCTGCTGCTCACCGGCTCCGGTTCGGGCTGGCCTGTCGAGGGCGGCTTCGCGCTCAACATCCTCCTTTCCATCGCCTCCATGGCTCTGGCGACGCTGATCGGCCTGATCCTCGGTCTTTCGACGCTCGCCCGGTCTGCGATCATTCGGCTTCCGGCGCTCGCGGTGATGAACTTCCTGCGCAACTCGCCCTGGCTCGTGCTGCTGTTCGCGATGCTTTACATCCTGCCCTTCGAGATGCGGATCTTCGGCCTCGCGGTACCATTCCCGCCTTTCGTCAAGGCCGTGATCGGTCTGGCGCTGCCGACGGGTGCGAACCTCTCGGAAGTCATCCGCGGCGCGGTGCAGTCCATCCATAGCGGCCAGTGGGAGGCGGCGCGTTCGCTCGGCTATACCACCGGCCAGATCTACCGTTACGTGATCATGCCGCAGGCGCTGCGCCGCATGATCCCCGGCTGGATGAACCTCTATGCCCTTCTGATGATCGCGACCGCGCTCGCAACGGTAACCGGCATCCAGGATGTACTGACCATCCTGAGCACGTCGCTCGCCATGGAGAGCGAACGGGTCATCGTCTACTTCTATCTCACCATCCTCTTCCTGTTCTTCGCCTACTGCTACCCGATCGCGGTCTTCGCGCGCCGGCTGGAACGTGCAGTCAAAGGAGACAATCTATGAACCGTTCCGACGCTCTGATCGAGATCGACAACATCCGCAAATCCTTCGGCGACTTTCAGGTTCTGAAGGGTATCTCGCTGACCGTGCAGAAGGGCGAGGCCGTGTGCATCATCGGCCCCTCCGGTTCCGGCAAGTCGACCATCCTGCGCTGCATCAACGGGCTGATCCCCGTCGACGAAGGCTTCATCCGCGTGGGCGAACACCGCGTCCACGAGATGAAGACGGAAAAGGCCATGCGGCCGCTGCGCCACCAGGTGGCGATGGTTTTCCAGCAGTACAATCTCTTCCCGCACCGCACCGCGCTTGAAAACATCATGATGGCGCCGATCCAGGTGCTTGGTCACGACCGTGCCGAAGTGGAAGACCGCGCCCGCAAGCTCCTGAAGAAAGTTCGCCTCTCCGAAAAGGCTGACAACTACCCGGGCCAGCTTTCCGGCGGCCAGCAGCAGCGTGTGGCGATTGCCCGCGCGCTCGCGATGCAGCCCGAAGTCATCCTCTTCGACGAGGTGACAGCGGCACTCGACCCGGAAACGGTCAAGGAAGTGCTCTTCACTATCCGCGAACTGGTGGACGATGGCCTCACCTGCATTCTCGTGACCCACGAAATGAAGTTCGCCCGCGAGGTTTCGCACCGCGTCTGCTTCACCGATCACGGCCTGATCGTTGAAAGCGCGCCGCCTGCCGAACTCTTCGACAATCCGCAGGATCCGCGCACCCGCGAATTCCTCGGTCAGGTTCTCTGATCGCGCCACCGGGCCGGCGCTTCCAGCATCGGCCCGGCGCATTCGACTTTAAGGGGCGGTCCGTGCGCTGCGCGGCGCAAGCCTTCCCGCGTCTATGAAAGGCGAGCCTTCCGGCTCGATGCATCATGTCCCGTTTTGACGATATCTATGCAGAGGACTTCAAGGAGGCGCCCTACTGGTGGGAAGGCGCCGAGCCGGAGACCAATCTCGATCCGCTGCCCGAACGCGCCGACGTCGTGGTGATCGGATCCGGTTACGCCGGAATGAACGCCGCGACCCACATGGCGCGCGCGGGTCGCTCCGTCGTCGTGCTGGACAGCGACCGCATCGGCTCCGGCTGCTCAACGCGCTCCGGCGGCATGGTTTCGAGCGGACAAAAGCTCGTGGTCGGCGGCGCCATCAAGGGCATCGATCCCGCACTCGTCTCCCGCCTCATCGGTGAGAGCAATGAGAGCTTCGAATACCTGAAAATGCTGGTCGAGACCGAGAAGCTGGACGCCGGGCTGAAGCTCACCGGCCGCTTCTTCGGCGCCCATGCGGCCAAGGATTACGAAACGCTGCAGCGCCACGGTGCGCTTCTGGCCGAAAGGACCGGCGTCAAGGTGCACTTCTATGATCGGGAGCACCAGCGCGCCGCCATCGGCTCCAGCTATTATCACGGCGGCATGGTGATCGACGATTACGGCGGGCTGCATCCCGGCCTTTATCACCAGTCGCTACGCGAGCGGGCAAAGGCCGCGGGCGTTCAGTTGCGCTCGCATGCGCGCGCCGGCGTCGTGAAGGACGGCCCCAACGGTGAGAAGATCGTGCCAACGGCGCGCGGAACCATCCGTGCGGCCAATGTGATCGTCGCCACCAACGGCTACACCTCCGCCGACACCTCGCCGGAACTCGCCCGGCGGCTCGTTCCCGTGAAGAGCTACCAGATCGCGACCGAACCGCTTCCCGCCGATCTTCTGGCCGAGCTGATCCCGCAGGCACGCATGGTTTCCGATACCCGGCGCGACCTCATTTATACCCGCCCCTCCCCGGATGGCACACGCCTTCTGTTCGGCTCACGCCCGGGTGTTTTCGAAATGTCGGAAAAGCAGGCCGCAAAGCGTCTCTACGCCCGCATGCTGGCGATCTGGCCGCAGCTTGCCGGCGTCAAGGTCACCCATGCATGGGTCGGCAGCGTTGCCATGACCGTAGACAAGCTTGCCCATATCGGCGAGCGTGAAGGCACGGATTTCGCGGTCGGCTGCAACGGCAACGGCGTCGCTCTGATGACCTATCTCGGCTACCAGACCGCCCGCAAGATTCTCGGCGAACAGAACATGCCGTCGGCCTTCGACCGCAAGAAGTTCACGCCCGTTCCCTTCTATTCGGGCAAGCCGTGGTTCCTGCCTGTCTTCACCGGCTGGTATCGCCTGCGCGACTTACTCGATCGTCCGGGGCGCTGACATGGACCGGTCCGCCATCGCCACCCGCCTGGAAGAAGACGCACTCGGCACACGCCTTCTTCCCGATGACCTCGCCTATGGAATTCAGACGGCGCGCGCCGTCGACAATTTCTCGATCTCGGGGCGAACCATAGCCGATATCGAGGGCTTCATCGCGGCGATCGTCGTAATCAAGCAGGCGGCGGCGCGCGCCAACCTGCGCACCGGCGGGCTGGAACCTTCGATCGCCGAGGCAATCGAAATGGCAGCGTCGGAATACGTTGCCGAGATCCGACGTGAGGACTTTCCCGTCGATATCTATCATGGGGGCGGCGGCACGGCCGCGAACAGGGGTCGGAACAAGAGCAGTCCGAAATCGTACGCTAAGGTCGAACGAAACCGGAACGATGCCGTAGATCCGATGTGCAA